>CAJQTG010000001.1 GCA_905618925.1 uncultured Candidatus Thioglobus sp.
TAAGGCAGAAGCTTCTTTATCTGAAGCATTAGATGCAAAAGGAATTAACTGGGAGCTTCAAGAGGGTGAAGGGGCTTTTTATGGGCCCAAAGTAGAATTTGTGTTGAAAGACTGTTTGGATCGTGAATGGCAGTGCGGCACAATTCAGGCTGATTTTTCTATGCCAGGTAGGCTTGATGCGCAGTTTATTGCTGAAGATGGGTCTAAACAAGTCCCTGTTATGCTTCATAGAGTAATCGTTGGCTCAATTGAGCGATTTACAGGAATGCTGATTGAACATTACGAAGGCGCATTTCCATCTTGGCTTGCTCCAATTCAAGCGGTTATTCTTAATATTTCTCAAAAACAAGAAGAATTTAGTAAAAATGTAGAGAGTAATCTAAAAAAACAAGGACTTAGAGTCATTTCTGACTTGCGTAATGAGAAGATAGGCTTTAAAATACGCGAGCACTCAATGCAACGCTATCCTTATATTTTAGTTGTTGGTGATCGAGAAGTAGAAAATAACCAGGTGTCTGTTCGCCGAAGGGGCGGAGAGGATCTTGGTTCAATGTCTTTAGAGGCGTTGATTGAATTAATAAATCAGGAGTAATTATTAAAAGACCAAATAAGGTAACAACAAGGATTAATGAAAAAATTATTTCACCAACACTCAGAGTCATCAATGATAGAGGTGAACAAATGGGAGTCCTTAGTAACGTTGAAGCTCTTGAATTAGCAGTAAGCGTAGGTTTAGACTTAGTTGAAGTTTCACCAAGTGCAGATCCACCAGTTTGTCGTGTTATGGACTTTGGAAAGTTTCAATATGAGTTAAAGAAGCAAAAGAACGACGCTAAGAAGAAACAGAAAAAAACTCAAGTGAAGATGATTAAGTATCGTCCAGGAACTGAGGAAGGAGATTATCAGATCAAGTTTAGAAACTTGACAAAATTTTTAGAAAACGGAGACAAAGTTAAGGTAGTTATTTGGTTTCGTGGACGAGAAGTGCAGCATAGAGAGATTGGTGCGCTTATGTTAGATAGAATTGAAAAGGATACTGAAGAATTTGCCGTTGTTGAGCAACGTGCAAAAATGGAGGGTCGCCAGCTTGGCATGATGCTAGCACCCATATCGAAGAAAAGTAAGGCGCCTGTCGCCCGAAAAATTGAACCCGAAAAGGGTGAAGGAGTAAATGATGCCGAAGTTAAAGACAAATAGAGGTGCTGCAAAGCGCTTCAAAAAGACCGCTAGCGGTCAGTACAAAAGTAAACACTCGCACTTGAGGCATATTCTGACCAAGAAGAGTACTTCTAGAAAACGCTCATTGCGTTCACCAGACTTTATTGAGAAGGCTGATGTTCCAATGGTCAAAAGAATGTTACCGTACAGCTAAACTAGGAGTATTACTATGGCAAGAGTTTCAAGAGGTGTGCAGGCGCACGCTAAACATAAAAAAATATTAAAGAAAGCCAAAGGTTACTATGGCGCTCGTTCAAAAGTTTATCGTGTTGCTAAGCAGGCGGTAATTAAAGCTGGACAGTATGCTTATCGTGATCGTCGTCAACGTCGTCGTCAGTTCCGTAGATTATGGATCGTACGTATCAACGCTGAGGCAAGGAATAATGGCTTAAGCTACTCACAATTTATCAATGGCCTTAACAAAGCTGGTGTTGAGATTGATCGTAAAGTTCTTTCTGATATTGCCATCTTTGATAAAGATGCCTTTGCAAAAATTGCGGATCAGGCAAAAACTGGTTTAACTGAGTAGTAAAATCTTACTAAAAGACTGTAACTTAGGTTACAGTCTTTTAAACAGAATAATAAAGCAGGCATTTTGATTAAGAAGATTATCACCGACGCCAAGAAAGCTATAGCTGATGCTATGGATTTAAAGGCTCTTGACGATTCAAGAGTACTTTATCTGGGTAAAAAAGGTGAACTAACTGACCTATTAAAAGGATTGGGAAAACTCTCTAAAGAAGAGCGTCCAGTCATGGGTGAGGCGATCAATGAAGCCAAAGTCCAAATTCAAAAACTTTTAGACGGTCGTAAGAGTGAGCTTGAAGATATAGCTCTAACAAAACGACTTCTTGATGAAAAAATTGATGTCACGCTTCCAGGAAGAAATTTTGAAAAAGGAAGTCTACATCCGATTACTCAAACACTAAACCATATACAAGATATTTTCACAAAGGCCGGCTTTGAAATAGAAATTGGCCCTGAAATTGAAGACGATTTTCATAACTTTAGTGCACTAAATATTCCAGAGCATCATCCTGCAAGGGCTATGCATGACACGTTTTATTTTGATTCAAATACCGTTTTAAGAACTCACACATCACCCGTTCAAATTAGAACTCTAGAGAGGCAGAAGCCTCCTGTTAGAGTTATTGTGCCGGGCAAAGTGTATCGTAACGACTCTGATGTAACTCACACACCAATGTTTCACCAAGTAGAGGGGCTTATTGTTGACAAAGAGGCTTCTTTTTCTCAGCTCAAAGGTTTGTTGATTGACTTTCTAAGGGCTTACTTTGAAAAAGATGATCTTAAAGTTCGTTTTCGTCCTTCATACTTTCCATTTACAGAGCCCTCAGCTGAGGCAGATATTGAGTGCGTAATTTGTGGTGGAGAAGGGTGTCGTGTTTGCAAGAAGTCAGGATGGCTTGAGGTTCTTGGTTGCGGCGTTGTCCATCCAAATGTTTTGACTGCA
This sequence comes from uncultured Candidatus Thioglobus sp., assembly GCA_905618925.1. GTDB lineage: Bacteria > Pseudomonadota > Gammaproteobacteria > PS1 > Pseudothioglobaceae > Pseudothioglobus. Next base: position 2,690 of record CAJQTG010000001.1, read on the forward strand.
GTTAATATAGACCCTAATGAATTCTCTGGACTGGCTTTTGGTATGGGCGTTGAAAGATTGGCAATGTTAAGATATAGCGTAAACGACTTAAGACTATTCTTTGAAAATGATGTTCGTTTTTTAAATCAATTCTAGTGCAAAGGAATAAAGCATGAATATTTCAACTAGATGGATAAGAGAGTGGGTTAACCCAGACGTTAGCGATAGCGATCTTTCTGAAAAGCTAACTATGGCAGGTCTCGAAGTAGACAGAATTGCCCCAGTTGCGCCTCCATTTGAAGGCCTAGTTGTTGGCCATGTTGTTAACTGTGATAAACATCCAAATGCAGATAAGCTTAGCCTATGTGAAATTGATATTGGTGCTGACAGTAATCTCCAAATAATTTGCGGTGCGCCTAATGTAAGAAAAGACTTAAAGGTAGTTGTTGCAACGGTTGGCTCAGTACTCCCAAGTAAACTTAAAATTAAACGCGCAAAGCTTAGAGGCGTTGAATCCAATGGTATGCTTTGCTCAGAATCAGAGATTGGCCTTTCAGAGAGCCATGAAGGGATTATAGAGCTTGATATGGCTTCTACTCTGGGTCAGAATATTCGATCTGTTCTTGATCTTGATGATCATATCATTGAGCTGGATATCACTCCTAATAGGGGTGACTGTTTCAGTGTGCTTGGTGTTGCAAGAGAGGTTTGTGTCAACTATAACCTTTCAATGCCATCAATAAACTATAAGGCAGAGCAAAAAGGTACTAGATTATTTAGTTCAAAAGTCACAAATCCTAGTGAGTGTGCAAAATATCTAACAAGAGTTATTGAGGGTGTTGATAATAGCGTGGAAACTCCAAAATGGATGGCTCAAAAACTATTAAGGGCTTCCCAGCAGTTGCACTCGCCAATAGTAGATATTACAAATTATGTTTTATTAGAGCTTGGGCAGCCGATGCATGCCTTTGATTTAAAAACAATTAACGGCGGTATTGAAGTTAGATCTGCGCTTAAAGGTGAAACACTTGAGCTCTTAAATGGACAAACGGTTTCATTAACTGAAAAAACGCTAGTAATAGCTGATAAAAAGTCAGCAATTGCAATTGCTGGAGTTATGGGTGGAATGAAGACTGCAACTCTAGAAAATTCATCAGAAATTTTACTTGAGAGTGCCTTTTTTGACCAAATATCTATCGCGGGTATAGCAAGGTCATATGGGCTTCACACTGAAGCCTCTCTTCGCTTTGAAAGAGGAGTTGACTTTAATATAACTCGCCAGGCTATGGAAAGAGCAACTGAGTTAGTTCTTGAGATTTGTGGTGGCAATGCTTCAGTAATTAATGAATGTATTGACCCGCAGTCACTGCCAGCGCTTGAGCCAATTGAAATTTCTAATGATAAAATTTCAAGAGTTTTGGGTTTTGATTTAGAGCCATCTTGGATTGAATCCAAGTTTAAATTTCTTGAATTTGAATTCACAATTAATAGCACTAATTCATGGACAATTAAACCGCCAAGTTTTCGTTTTGATATTCGAATTCCAGCGGACATAATTGAAGAGCTAGCGAGGCTTTATGGTTATGACAAAATTCCTGTACAAAGACTCTCCATTAATGCCAATATATCAAAGTCATCTCAGGCAAAAATAAGTTCAAATGACCTTTCAAGTTCTCTAGTTAATAGAGGCTATAAAGAAGTTATTACTTACAGCTTTATCTCTAATGAGATGCATGAACTGGTTGATCCAAACTCAACAAAAATATTATTAAAGAATCCAATCTCTGACGATATGGCAGTTATGCGCTCAAGCTTATGGTCTGGATTAATTCAATCTGCCAAATCAAATATTAGAAGAGGGCACAATAACGCTAGATTCTTTGAATTAGGGCAGTGCTTTACAGGGACTTTGGTTGAAGACCAAGTTCAAAAAATTGCTGGAATTGTTTGTGGTAACCGTCATGACTCTCAGTGGAGCGGAAGTGAGAGGGAGGTAGATTTTTTTGATGCAAAATCTGACGTAGAGGCATTATTATTTCTCAGTAAGAATGAGTATACCTTTGAGGCAGCAGAGCATCCTGCACTTCAAATGGGACAGACAGCCAAAATCATTAAAGGCAATAAAGTTATTGGATGGGTTGGAGCATTATCTCCAAAACTTCAAAAAACTTTATCAATGCCAAACTCTTTTCTTTTTGAGATAAATCAGAAGGAGATTGAGCAGGGTGAAATTTCATGCTACGAACCTTTTTCATCTTTTCAAGCATCCCAAAGGGATATTGCAATAGTGGTATCAAAACAGATTACTGCAGATCAGCTCATCAATTCAATTCGGTCTCTAAAACAAGACGATCTTGTTGATATTAACTTGTTTGATGTTTATGAAGGTGAGCATATTGATGAGGGCAGTAAGAGCATCGCTTTGAATCTAACTTATCAATCAATAGAAGTTACATTAACTGATGAACAATTAGCCGAAAAAGTTAGTAAAATAGTGGCTCATTTAGAATTAAAATTTTCCGCTAAACTAAGATAAATATATGTCTCTTACAAAACAAGATATTGCAAACACGCTCGTTAAGAAAACTGAGCTTACACAAACTCAAGCATTGGCATTAACGAATCAGTTTTTTGACCAAATAATTGAGACTCTTAAGACTGGTGAAGAGATTAAATTATCAAGCTTTGGTAATTTTGTAGTTAGAGAGAAAACGTCTCGACCTGGAAGAAATCCAAAAACCGGTGAAGAGGTTATGATTAGCGCTAGAAAAGTAGTAACCTTTAAGGCTGGTCCGAAGCTAAAGTTAGCAACGCAATTAGGTAAAAAGTAAGTCTAGTCGCTTATCGCGACCATAAATCCTTTTAATATTGGTATGACACTAAGCATTACAAGTTGCTGAAGATTCTCATCAGCTGTTTTGCCGCTTGCAACTCTTTTCTTAAGTGAGGGAACATAGTCATCATCTAGAGAAAAGGATATAAATAATAGCTCCTTATCTTCCTCTGAGTCACCCTCATTTTGAATCATCTCAACGTCATAAATTGAATTTGGCTCTTCAGCTAACTTATTAACAAAAAGAATAGTTTCATTGAAGTGCAGAAAAAATCTTTCCGCAGGACAGCTTGAAGATTTTTTAAGCTCTAATTCGCCTTGAGACATAGCCCCAGCTATCTGGTCATAGTGTTGCTCGGTTAGTCTTACATATCTGGTATCAAGATAATCACCAAGATCATTATCACCCTCGTATACTTTTATATATTGAATTAACTCTTTAAGCATAAAGTAGTAAATGAGAAAAGTTAGTAGGAATTTTATCGAAAAACAACTACAAAGGTTAGTCAATAGTATATTAATTGACTGATTTTTAACTAATTTAAATTAGATACTTTCTAATTATTCCCCTAAGTATATTTTTGTCATACTGTATCCTACTCGTTAGATTAATTATAGAAGAACAAAAAAATGGCAGATCAAAAATACTTTTATCAAGATGGATATTCAGCACAAGAAGAAAAGAAATTAAAGCGTTATGAAGAGTGGGCTGGTAAGACTCTAGAGGAGGTTAAAGAGGGGATCGTTAATGACTCATTAAATGAAGAGCAGTATGGCGCTTTTTCAATTGAATTTTGGAAGGATGAATCTCTTGTATTTGCATGTTTAAAAGCAGAGCATGATATTGAATTAATTTTTAATAATGTTCGTAAGTTTTTATGGCGTGATAAAGACTTTGTTCTAAGTGTAATGAGTGAAAGATGGTATTACCCTTTGACAAGTATAGAATTTCAAGATCAAGAATTTAATTATTTTGACTACATTCATGAATCTCTAAAGAATGATGAGGACGTTGTTATTGCTATAGGTAAATTAAAGAATCTTGAGACTTCATGATGTCAAAAAGCCAGAAGCGCGTGGTACTTCTTCTAACTTAGGCTTTTAACGTGCTCTACAGTTTTCTTGTAAAGATATTCTAGGTTGTCTTTATGGGTTCGATCAATAATTCTTTGGTCATTATCAATATGATGAAGAATGTCATGAATAAGGCCATATACTGATTTCATATTTTTACGATCTTTGCTCTTGAGATTGTAGTCAGATACTTCCAGCCATCTGCCATCTTTTGATGCAATTATCTTATCTATCTGCGTGATAACTTCACTAATGTCTGTATTTAATCCCATGCGATTATTTTACTGTTATAGTAAAATTTTAGTTGGCTGTTTTAAAAAATATCCAACCTTTAGATAGGGTTATTGATATTAAACTTTAAGGTATTTCTTTTGCTTTTCTTTTATCCAGCGCACTCGTTTACGCCATAGTTTATAAGATCCTGGCTTTAGATTACTTTGCATGATGCGTTTGACTTCAGGCTCTTTGATGTCAAATTCTCTTTCAATATCTGAAAAGGTTGCCTCATCGCTCCAAGCCATTTCTATTAATCCATTTACATTCATATTTTAGAGATATTTATTAAGAGGCTTTATCGAAGCTACCAAATTGAATTTGATAAATCTCAAATATAGTAATCGACATTGCAGCAATGATTGGGCCAATAAAGAGGCCCAAAATACCAAACTTGATAATTCCAGCAAAAGTTGAAAGGACGGTAATCAGAGTATGGTTTAAAGCACTTTGATGATTCATAGAACTTGATAACTTCTTAATAATAATAGGTCTTAGAAAATTATCAATGAGTGTGCCCGCTAAAATTGCCCCAAAAAAGACGATGATTAATGCATTAACTGTCTCGCCTGTTGCAAATAAATAGATTGATAACGGAAGCCATACCAGTATTCCGCCAAGTACTGGAATAAAGCTTGCAAGAGCCATTGCGACGCCAAAAAATAAAGCTGGAAGGCCGACAATCATTACTCCTATTGCAAAAGCAACTCCTTGCGTTAACGAAACTAAAAAGACGCTACCTACAAGCGTTAAAGATAATCCTGAGAATTGATTAAGAAGTAAGTTGTCAATTTTTTTATCAAGAGGGGATGCTTTTTTAATTTTCTCAATGAATGATGGTCCATCAACATAAAAGTAGTAAAGAGAAAAGATTGTGATAATAACAAAAAAGATAAACTGACTAGACAGCGTTGTAATGCTTTTTAAAATTACGATCGAGAAATCTTTGACCGCTATAGCAATCGATTCAAGATTGTTACGAAGAGAGCTATCAAGAAACTCACGAATCGAATCAGATAAAGGCAATCCCATAATTATTTCGTCTGTTATTCTACTAATTTCACCCATCTTGAAGTCACTTTGTAACTTATTAATAAGGGTCGTAAATTCAATACCGCTAACCAGTAAGATGTATCCAAGGGGCAGTATTAGAAGGGTAGTTACAAGAAGCGTCATTATTATTGCAGCACGATTTTTTGAGTATCTCTGAGATAAATTAAGAAAGCTGCTGTAAGTTGATATGCAAATCAATAGGGACAAGAAAAGGTAGGCAATAAAGGGAGTAAATAACCAAACTAAGGCAAGAATAGAGAGGGCTAAAAGAATTAATACCAGGCCGTTCCCATGACTTTTATTGATGCTTCCTTCCAAAACTTCTCCTTAAGGTTGTATAACTAGTTGAGAATTATAGAGACTCAATTGCATATCTTAAAGTAGTTCTAGGAATTTGTGCGGAGATTTAATTTGAAAAGACTTGACATTAGTCATCACAATTAGAAGATTGCTAAGATTTTAAGCTCATTTATTACTTCTTTTGCCATCATAAGATATACTATATTCTTTTGATAAATGGCAGTTATATATGCAGACAGCTTATCTAGCAGGCGGTTGCTTTTGGTGCGTAGAAGCAATCTTTCAGCGAGTTAACGGCGTTAAAGAATTAAAAAATGGCTATTGTAATGGCTCTACGCAAAGCCCAACTTATGAAGCAATATGTACGGGCCAAACTGGACACGCAGAAGTCTTAAAAATTGAGTACGATGAGAGCGTAGTTAGCTATGTATCTTTACTAGAGGTTTTTGTTGAGACTCATAATCCAATGAGCCTAAATCAGCAGGGTGCAGACAAAGGAACGCAGTACCGATCAGCTATCTTTTATACCAATGATTCACAGAAGCAAATTGCAACTTCAGTTATTGGAGACATAAAGGGCGCAGTAACTGAAATTACAGAGCTTGATGTATTCTATCCTGCAGAAGCTTATCACCAAGATTACTTCAATAACAATGCTAATCAGCCATACTGCCAAATGGTTATTTTGCCAAAAATTAATAAGTACTTTAAGTAATAAATCAATGAAAGATCAAGAACTATTAAGATACTCTAAACAAATTATGTTGCCTCAGATTGATATTGAGGGGCAACAGAAAATTATGGACTCTACAATACTAATTATTGGTATGGGCGGTCTTGGATCTCCTACAGCTCTTTATTTAGCAGCTGCGGGAGTAGGTCATATAATAATTGCTGATTTTGATCAGGTAGAGCTTTCAAATCTCCAACGTCAAATCATTCACCAAACTAAAGACATCGGTGAAGACAAGGTAAACTCTGCTAAAAATAAATTGATTGAGCTTAACCCAGAAATTAAAGTAACGATTGCAAATGAGCTAGTTCATACGGGCAATCTTTCTTCATTAGTCAAAGATGTTGATCTGGTTTTGGACGGTACTGATAACTTTGAAAGTCGCTTTGAAATTAATAAGGCATGTGTTGAATTTGAAAAACCTCTTGTTTCAGCTGCGGTAATTCGCTTTGAAGGCCAGGTCTCTGTTTTTAAGGGTTATGAGAAAGATCAGCCATGCTACCAGTGCCTCTATTCTGAAGAAGGAGATGACAATGAGAGTTGTGTTCAAAATGGCGTTTTAGCGCCAGTAGCTGGACTCATTGGAACTATTCAGGCTCTCCAAGCTATCAAGGTTATATTGAGCTTAGGGGATGAGCTATGCGGAACACTTCTATTGGTTGACGGACTGGATTTAAGTTTTAGAAAGGTTAAAATTGGTAAAGATTTAAAGTGCCCAATATGTAACGCTAGTTAGATCTAAATTTATATTTTCGGAGGGTTAAAAAATGATTAATTTTATAAGTATTCTTGTGTCAGTTGGCTTTGGGTATCTTTTCTTTAAGATTGCAAGACCTAAGGTGCAATCTGGATCTAAATCTATTTATTACGCACGAACTTTTCTTGCTTGGAGTCTTTTTGCTTCGACTTCGTTTTATGTCCGTCCTTTTGTTGTTGACCAGAGTATCAATAATATAATTTACTGGCTAATGATGTCAGCTCCATTTGCTATTTTTGCAGCAATCGCTGGTTATCTTTATGGAAAGTTTAGTAAGTAATTACTAACAGCAGCGTAATAACTAATTAATAGAATTATGAAAACTGAGTCAGAGGGAAAGGTTTTGTTTAATGAAGAATGCGGTATCTGTAACTTTGAAATTAAACACTACAAAAAACGCTCAGAGCTGGAATATGAAAACTGCAGTCAGAAGGGTGATAAGTACTTGAAAGCTCTTTATGTTGAATTTCCAGATGGCTCTGAAATAAAAGGCGTTGAAGCTTTTATCTATGTGTGGAGTAATACCAAAGGCTATAACTGGCTCGCAAAATTTGTAAGCACTCCAGGAGTCTTTAGTATTGCTAAGCTAGTCTATGCTTTCCTTGCATTTATACTTTACTGGCGATTTAAGTTCTTTAATCAAAAATTTAAAAGAAACGCTCTTTAAGGGCATCAATTAAGCCATAAAAATGCAAACTAATTCTACAAGCCTTTCACACAAGAGAGTCTTAGGTGTTGCTATTCCAATAGTATTGGCTAACGCTACGATCCCAATTTTAGGCGCAGTAGATACTGCAGTTGTAGGGCAATTGGGTCTGGCTGTTCCAATTGGCGCTGTTGGAATCGGCGCAATCATCATCACTGCAATTTATTGGCTGTTTGGTTTTTTACGAATGGGCACAACAGGTCTAACCGCACAGGCAATCGGGTCTGGCGATAAACCTGAAACTTCTGCTTTACTGGTAAGAGGAATCATTATTGGTCTCGTAGCTGGCTTGATATTAATTACTGCCCAGATACCTGTATTTCTAGGAGCTCTCCAGTTATCTCCAGCCTCTATGGAGGTAGAAAGCTTAGCACAAAAATATTTACAGATTAGAGTTTATAGTGCTCCCGCTGCGATAGCTCTTTTTGGTATTACTGGCTGGCTTATCGCTAAAGAAAAAACACGAGAAGTTTTGCTGCTTCAGTTGGCGCTCAATGGAATCAACATTATATTGGATTTAGTGTTTGTTTTGAAACTTGGATGGGGCGTTGAAGGGGTCGCTATTGCAACTCTGATAGCCGAATGGTCAGGCCTTATATTTGGATTCTGGCTTGCAAGAGAGGGTTTTAATAATGGTTACTGGAAAAACTGGGTTCAGATATTTGATAGAGTCCGTCTACTTCAAATGGCTAAAGTAAATGGTGACATAATGATCCGCTCAATTTTGCTAGAAATTGGTTTTGTCAGTTTCTTGTTTCTAGGCTCAAGTTTTGATGATGCAACATTAGCTGCCAACCAAGTGTTGATTCAATTTTTAAACATTACTGCTTATGCTCTTGATGGATTTGCATTTGCAGCAGAGGCTTTGGTAGGCCAGGCTCTTGGCGCTAAAAATAGGCCTCTTTTTCGAAGAGCAGTTGTATTGACAAGTCAATGGGGTCTTGGCTCAGTAATTCTAATGGCGCTAGCATTTTTTGTTTTTGGCAATAGCATCATTAATGTCATGACAACAGCAGAGGATGTCAGGGCTGTTAGTTATGAATATTTACCTTGGATGGTTGCAGCGCCTCTAGCTGGCGTTGCTGCATGGATGTTAGATGGTATCTTTATCGGTGCTACTCGAACGGCTGATATGCGCAATATGATGTTTATTTCTTTTTGTATATATTTGATTGCATTAGCGCTTCTTCTTCCTAGTTATGGCAATCATGGGCTTTGGGCTTCGTTGATTATATTTTCAATAGCTAGGGGAGTTACATTGGGATTTAAATATCCAGCCCTAGAGGCATCTGCAGATTTAAAATAATATACAGTTAGTCTAAGTATCCAAACTTACCACTATTAAAGTCATCAATTGTTTGTTTTATCTCTTCATTGGTATTCATAACGAATGGTCCATATGAAGCAATAGGCTCATCTAAAGGTTTACCACTTAGAACAAGAATGGTTGTATCCTCATCTGCTCTAACTGTGAATTCTTTGCCATCATTTTCAAAAAGTACAAAGTGGTTCGTAGGAGCCTTTTCAATGTTATTAACGGTGATGCTACCTTTGATAACTAAGAGACCAGTATTATGATTTTTATCAAAACTGAAACTTGTTCCCTTGCCTTTATTGAGATGAACATTAAAAAGAGTTAAGGGGCTAAATGTAGAGGCAGGTCCTTTATTTTTTTCAAATGTTCCAGCAATAATGTCAATTGACCCTATGTTATTTTCTAGCTCAACTTTGGTGAGATCATTCTTATTAAGATTTTGATATTTAGGAGTTGTCATTTTATCTTTAGCAGGTAGGTTAACCCATAGCTGAACCATCTGCATTTCGCCGCCTTTTTTACCAAAGTTTTTCTCATGATATTCTTTATGAAGAATCCCAGAGCCTGAAGTCATCCACTGAACATCACCTTCACCAATAATTCCGCCTCCGCCACTACTATCATGATGCTCAACCTTGCCTTTGTAAGCAATCGTGACTGTTTCAATTCCTCTATGAGGATGGGAATCCACACCCCTTGGAGCTCCATTGTTTGGCGGGAAGTAATGAGTTGGGCCATAGTCCATCAATAGAAATGGACTCATACGTTTCATAGTCAGAGGCTCCTCTCTTCCAAGAATTCCATGAACCCTAAAACCATCCCCTACAAAATGAAGGTTACCTGGAGATATTACCGCCTCTATTGTTCTAAATGCCATTATGTTAGCTATGTTCTTAAAAGGTAAAATTATAGTTGTATTCTATTAATCACTCTGTTTATTTATTAAAACACTATTTTTTATCTGACAGAAGAGCTCTGAGATTATGAAGACCTAATTGAATTTTAATAAATCTAATCATTAAAATAATAACTGATAACTTCAAAGTTCATAAATTAGAATATAAGCTTTAGGTTAATAATAATTTATTTTGAAAAAAAATATTCTTGTCTTTAAACATATGACATCTCAAAATCCTGGGATTTTTCGTGATTTTGCTGATTCTCAAAACATTAGTTTTCATGAGATTGATCTTCATGCCGGTGACAAGATTCCAAATTTAGAAAAGTTTGATGGTCTCTGGGTAATGGGAGGATCAATGAATGTTTGGGAAGAAGAAGAATTTTCTTGGCTAGTTGAAGAAAAACAAACAATTCGTCATGCGGTTAAAGATCTAAATATGCCATTTCTAGGGATCTGTCTTGGGCACCAGCTGCTTGCAGAGGCAATGGGAGGAAAGGCTTCTAATACTGGGCAATATGAGGTAGGATTATTTGAAATTAAGCCCACTAAAGAAGGTTTAAATCATCCACTTCTAAATAACCTTAAAGACTCTGAAAAATGGGTTAATGCTCACTTAGTTGAGGTTATAAAGGCGCCTAAAAATGCTGTAGTGCTAGCAACCTCGGATAATTGTAAAAATCATATTATGCAGCTAGGAGAGAATGCTTATTCTTGTCAGTTTCATCCAGAGGTATGTAGTCACACTTTAGATGGATGGATGAAAATTCCTGGCGTTCCTGATTTTTTTGAAAAGTTAAGCGTTAATGGTCTTAAAGATTTAACGAGCAGTATTACAGATAATTTAGAGGTTAACAATAAGGCTTCATTTACGCTGTTTAAGAATTGGTGTGATTTAGTATTTGACTAAGACAGCTTATTATTTAATGCGATAAGAATATTGTTGTTGCATTGCAATAGAATCAATGTCAAAATCTAGAATCAATTAAATTTTCTAAAACTATGACTGCTAAATATTGCTCTGAGTGTAATCAATCATTTGGCTGCGGCGCTGGGACAGGTAATTGTTGGTGTATGAGTTTTCCGCCTATTATGTCTCCCAAACTTGAGCAAGACTGTTTTTGTCCGTCTTGTCTTGGCAGCGCTATTAATAATAAAATTGATGCCCTTGTCATGGAGAGCGGTATGGAGAGTTTTCAAAAACTTGCTGAGCCATATCGCGCTCAACCTAAGCTAATTAATAATGTGGACTTCACTATTGAAGACGAATTGTATGTATTTAGTAAATGGTATCTAATTAAGCAGGGAAACTGCTGTAAAAATGGCTGTAAGAACTGCCCTTATTAAAAACTTAAACTATGCATAAATTTGATGATAAAGCCTCTAAGATATTATTAAACGTCCTTTCTCATACCATTGAGCGCTTAAGTATGGATCCGCCAACTTTAGATTATCCAAAGTCGGTTAATTTTTTTGAAAAAAATGCCAAAAGCCTTATCTCAGAAATGGGAAACTCTATTGACACTGTTTTTGATCAATATAAAAACACAATAGAGCAAAGCATTATTTCAGTTGACTCACCAAGGAACTTGGCCTTTATACCTGCCGCGCCTACCAAAGCATCTATGATTTTTGATTTAGTAGTTTCTGCTGGATCCCTTTGCGGAGTTTCTTGGCAAGAAGCTAGCGGGGCGGTTTGGGCAGAAAACCAAGTCATAAGATGGATCGCTGATCTTGTTGGATTGCCTGAGAATGCTGGAGGCTGCTTTGTTGCTGGAGGGACTAACGGAAACTTATCTTCGTTGGTCGTTGCAAGAGAGGAGTTTCGTAAAAAGAATCCAGGTAAGTTAAAACGCTTGGCTATTTTGTGCTCTGATCAAACCCACTCTTCAGTTAAAAGTACAGCTCTTGTTATGGACTGCGAGGTAATAGTTATTGCTACAACTGATACATATCAATTAACGCGTGAGCTTATCGAAAATGAACTTAAAGAGCATTCAAAAAAGTATGAGAGTCTTGATATATTTGCAGTTGTTGCGACAGCAGGTACGACGAATTTAGGGGTAATAGACGACATCAATGGTATATCTGATTTTGCAAAAAAGAACAAAATATGGCTTCATGTCGATGGCGCTTATGGAGGTGCAGGCTTGCTTTCAGATAACGTCAAAGATTTTTTCAATGGAGTCGAAAATGCGGACTCATTTATCGTTGATCCCCATAAGTGGCTTTTTGCTCCACTAGACTGCGCTGCGGTTATTTATAGAGATAAAAGTTTAGCAGCAGAAGTGCACGCTCAAAAGGCGAGTTATTTGGATATTCTTCATGACGATGAGGAGGGTGATAACCCTTCAGATTATGCCTTTCATTTATCAAGGAGAGCTAGAGGTTTGCCGCTATGGTTTTCTTTATCTGTATATGGAGTAGAGGCATATCGAAATGCTGTAGAGAGTTCACTTAATATTGCGAGCTACACGTCGGGCGTAATTAAGAAATCATCACATTTATCATTGTTGATTGAGCCTACGCTTTCAATCGTTGCTTTTGAGCGTGTAGGTTGGGACTGGTCAGATTATAAGAGTTGGTCAAAAAAGCAACTTAAAAAACAAATCTGTTTTGTTGTTCCATCTTCCGTTAGAGGCAGCCCAGTTTTGCGGTTTGCTTTTGTAAACCCAGGAACAACAGAGGCAATCGTAGATGAAATCTTATCAAGCCTAGAGTAAGGCGGATTTAAAAGAATCTTGCGAGGTATACCCAATAATATTTACTTTATTGGTTTGTCTTTTTTTGGTTTTTTTGTTTCTTTTCTAGAATCTTTTCCCTTAGCCATGTTTTCTCCTTTTAATGGTAATTATCTTACAGTATTTTCCATTGCATCTTCAGTGCCTTATTAATATAATAGTGGCATGATAAAAACCAATTCTAAAAAATATGAGAGATAAATCTGAGATCGTTATTGTTAATGAGCGGCTCTACCACTTAGGAATAAAAAAAGGTGACCTTGCGGATAACGTCTTTATTGTTGGAGATCCAGCGCGCGCTATTCGCGTTTCTAAAGAATTTGACACGATTGAGCGGGAGATTTCAAATAGAGAATTTTTAACGTTTACAGGAACATATAAGGGTATTCCAGTTTCTGTAATTGGAACAGGTATTGGCACAGACAACGTCGAAATTGCGTTGGTTGAAGCCTACATTGCCCATGAGTTTGATCTTGAAGATAACACACGTAAAAGTGACTGCCCGCCGATGACATTCATAAGGCTTGGAACGTCTGGCGGTGTTCACCCAGATATAGCTCCTGAAACACTTGCAATCTCATCATATGCGCTTGGCCTTGATAATACTGGGCTTTACTATGATCAGAGTCCAGATGATGAAATAGTTGAAAGAATTGAGATTAAAGCAAAACAAATTTTGACTGGTGCAGCGCTCAGTCCATCAAGATTTAAGGGGAAAATTATTCCCTATGCATCAAAAGCATCTACTGAAATTACTGACGCGCTGGCAAAACAAGCAGCAAAGCATAATGTTGCATTTGAAGTTGGAATAACAGTTTCTTCCCCAGGTTTTTATGGACCATCTTCACGCTTCATTGAGGGGCTGAAGAACACGTTTCCTGATATTAAGGGCAGCCTTTCAAAGCTTGAAGTTGATGGTCTTCGGGTGCTCAATATGGAAATGGAGTCTAGTTTATTTTTTCACTTATGCAGTCAAATGGGGTATCGAGCTGGGACAATTTGTACAGTAATTAGCGCCTCAACATCAAGCGACGATGTAGTTGACTATGATGCCGCTATTGGAAACACAATCCAGATTGGCCTGAAGACGTTAGTTGACCTTAACAAAGCAAACTAATTTACAAGTCTGATAAATACCTTTAAACTCCATCTAATTTTAATTTCTATAGAGTAGACTCACTAAGATGAAAATATTAACTATTACAATAATTGCGCTTTTAACCAGTTGTAGTTCTGGAGACAAAGAGAAGAGTTCAGAATCAAATATAGCTCTAGGAGAAAACGTTTTTAATCAAAACTGCGTCAGTTGTCACGGCTCAAAAGGACGTGGCCTTGCAGAAAATTGGAAGGTCAAAGATGAGAATGGTAACTTCCCAGCGCCGCCGCTAAATGGCACAGCGCATACTTGGCATCATTCACCTTCTCAGTTGCTTTATACAATTAATAAGGGTGGGGTAGATATGGGCGGTCAGATGCCTGGATTTGAAGGGCGCCTTAATGAAGAAGAAAAGCAAGCCCTAATAGATTATATTTATAGTTTATGGCCAAGTGAAATTCAATCAAAATACGACGAGAGATTTAAATAAAAATTAAGCAGATTTGGACTTTATACTAATACACTTTTTAAACCTTTACTTATAAGGAGTATGAAATTGAATGATGACCAAGTAGAAAAAATACTAAAAGAGCTTAGAGATATTCGCGGGGTTATGAATAAGGCCTATCAATTATTTTGGGGCGCAAGCATATTGCTTTTATTAATTCTTGTTGTGGATTTTATTTAAACAAATGATTAGACAAATAGTACAAATTGGAAACCCAGCTTTACGTGAAATTGCTAGTAGAGTTAAAGAGAGCGAAATTACTTCAAATGAAATTCAAAGTCTTATTGATGATCTTATTGAAACAATGAGGGATGCTAATGGCGCTGGCTTAGCGGCTACGCAAATTGCTGTTCCTTATCGAATATGCGTTATAGAAGTTAATAAAAATCCTCGTTATCCATACAAGCCAGATATTCCCTTAACGGTTTTGATTAACCCTAAAGTAACCTTTTTAACAGAGGAAAGAATTAATGTTTATGAGGGCTGCTTGTCCGTTCCAAACTTAAGAGGAAGGGTTGATAGGTGCCCTGAAGTTTTAATTGAGGGCTTTGATAGAGTCGGTAAAAGTCTTAATTTTATTGCAAAAGGAATAAGCGCTGGAACCTTCCAGCATGAGCTTGATCATCTCGATGGACTTGTTTTTACCGATCGAATGAATGATGCCAGCTCACTGACAACTATTGATGAGTTTGCAGTGAATAACGAAGAAGAATTTAAGCAGCAGGTGATCAGTATTGTTAAGAATTACGGCAGTTAAGTTAAGCCATAGATCACTATGACCTTAAACTAAATTAAATTTACTAAACTTATTAAATTAATTATCTTCCGTAAGTATTTGTTATTTAATAACTTACTTCAAAAACCTTCTGTAATTGCCTTAATTTAGAGATAAATTTGGTAGATTTGTCGTTTTGAATTGTTTATACTAAATTTCGTAGGAACAAAAAGTTCTTATAAGTAAAAAGGAGAGAGTTTACTTTAACAAAAAAAAGGAGAAATTGTTTTGGAAGATCAAATCTTAGCTTTAACAGCAGAGTTAGCTGCTGTCAAAAGTGCGGCTCAGGTCACAAACACCATGTTTGCTGAAGCGTACTATTACTTAACAATTCCTTTGATGGTTATTATTCATGCTGGCTTCCTTCTCTATGAGATGGGTCAAACTCGTGTGAAAAACGTACTTTCATCAGGAATCAAAAACTTACTCGCGTTTGCGTTTACAATTATCACGTTTTATCTGTTTGGTTGGTGGTTCTATTGGGCCTTACCAACGTTTCCAGTTACGTCACTCACAGCTGCTGCGGGTTACATGGAAATTTCAGGTTTAGCGTATGCAAGTGCTATAGCATTACCATGGGGCGATTCAGCTCAGTATATGGGTCCAAATATGGCTGACCACGCGTCAGGTGTATTCTGGGGTGCTTTTGCTTTATTTGCTGCAACTACTGCGTCTATTGCTTCTGGCGCACTAATCGAGAGAATACAAACTGTAGGTTTTGTAATCTGTGCGATTGTCCTTGGCTCTTTTGCCTGGGTTGTAGCTGCTGCTTGGGGTTGGCATGCGGATGGCTGGTTAGTAACAGAGTTCGGTTTTCATGACTTTGGTGCTGCTGGGCTTGTTCACGCGGTTGCTGGTTTCTTCGCTCTAGGTATTCTAGTTAATCTAGGTCCTCGTGTTGGGAAATTCAATGCTGACGGTTCTGCAAATAAAATTTCTGGTCACAACTTACCACTTACAGTAACTGGCTTAATGCTAATTATTGTTGGTTTCTTTGGCTTTTTAATGGCATGTATCATTCTGCCTGGTGAAGGTTGGAGTTGGTACGCTGATCAAGGAACTACTATTTATGGAACTCCAATGACGCTTTCGGCTTTAGCCTTTAATGTATGTCTAGCTGCATCAGGCGGTATTATCGGTGCATGGGTATTTACTAAAGACCCTTTCTGGATGATGTCTGGCTGTCTAGCAGGTATTATTTCAGTCGCTTCTGGCCTTGATGTTTACTTCGGTTCACACGTAATTATTATTTCGCTTGTTGCGGGTATGATTTTAAAACCATGTGCAGACTGGGTAGAGAGCTTGGGTATTGATGATGCTGTTGGCGCTGTTACGGTTCATGGAACAATTGGCCTATTTGGCGTTGTTGTTCTTGGTGTGTTCGGTTCTGGTATTCCAGGACTTGGTGCATTCGCTCCAGAAGGCACAGTTGCAATAAGCCTATATGGCCAGATTGTCGGTGCTGTCGTTATGTTCTTGCTTGGATTCGTACCTGGATATATTGTATCTTGGTTGGTTCACAAAGCTGGAATGTTACGTATCCCAGAAGCTGTCCAAATCAGAGGACTTGACGTAGTCAAGGTTCCTGCTCAGGCTTATCCTGAGTCAATGGTTAGTGACGAATCTGATTCTAAATAAGGAGGAATAATATGGGATATTTTGCTGAATCTTTTTCAGAGCTCTATAATGCCGAAGGTTGGATTGATATGGGTATGTATATTGGTGCGGGCAGTTCAATGCCTGGATGGTATACGGTCATAGCCTCGGTTATGTTAGTAGCGATTTTAGTCAAAGGAAACAATGACGAACAAGATCACTACAAATAGTAACCTGTAAAAGTAATAAACTAAAAAGGGCGGTATGAAAATACCGCCCTTTTTTTATCTGAAATAGTTGATTTTTAAACTTTTAGTAATAGTCTAGCAGGATCCTCTAAAGCGTCTTTGATTGAAATTAAAAATTGAACAGCTTCTTTGCCATCAATAATTCTATGGTCATAAGATAAGGCAAGATACATCATAGGTCTTATTACTATTTCGCCGTTAACTACAACAGCGCGCTCTTGAGTTTTGTGCATACCCAAAATAGCGCTTTGAGGTGAGTTGAGGATTGGCGTTGATAAAAGAGAGCCAAACACGCCGCCATTGGATATAGTGAACGTGCCACCACTCATCTCCTCAATTCCTAGGGTTCCGTCTTGCGCTCTACCTGCATAGTCAACGATACCTTTCTCTATGTCGTGCATGCCCATCTTGTGAGCATCACGAAGAACAGGAACAACTAGGCCACGATCCGATGAGACAGCTACTGAAACGTCGCAGTATGCGTGATAGACAATATCATCTCCATCAAGATATGCGTTTACTGTTGGAAATTTTTTGAGTGACTCGACTGCTGCTTTAACAAAGAATGACATAAAGCCCAATTTAACCGAGTACTTTTTCTCAAAAGCCTCTTTATAGCTTTTTCTCATAGCCAGTATCTCAGTCATATCAACTTCATTAAATGTCGTCAGCATGGCTGTATTTTGAGTCGCAGAGTGAAGTCTTTTAGCTATTGTTTTGCGAATGCGATTCATTGGAACTCTTTCTTCCATTCGATTACTCGTTGGCTTAGATGAGTTAGTTTCAGGATAGCTTATAGGCTCCTCTTGAACATTCTCTTGAAGGTTTATTTCAGGAGGCTCTTGAGTCACTTCACTTGGAGATTCTATTGCTATCCCTTTTGGAACTTCTTTAATAGTTTCTTTAGGCGCCTCTGTCTTTTCAGAAGCTTTTTCAGCGTCATCATCTAAAAGAGCAAGAACTTGCTGAGCATTTACCGTTTCACCTTCTTCAGCTAAAATTTCAGTTAGGATACCTGCCTCTTCAGCGGGAACCTCTAAAACAACTTTGTCTGTTTCAATTTCAACAATTACGTCATCAACCTCTACATAATCTCCAGGCTTTTTATGCCATAAAGCTACAGTCGCTTCGTTGATAGATTCTGGAAGGATGGGAACTTTTACTTCTTTCATTTTTTAATGCTCCTAGCTGTATTCATAGTTTGAATACCTAACGCTTTTTCAATAATGTAGCTCTGGTTAATGTTGTGCTGTCTAATGCTTCCTTCAGCAGGCGCTGAGTAAAGATCTCGCGCAACGACATGAAGAGTTTGGCCTTTAACTATACTTTCCATAAAATTATGCCTTGAAGTGTACCACGCGCCCTGATTAATTGGCTCTTCTTGGCACCAAACTATATCTTTTGCATTTGGAAATTTTACGAGTTCTTTTATAAGCTGCTCTTCTGGAAATGGGTAGAGCTGCTCAAGTCTTAGTATTGCGACGTTATTAATCTGATCGTCTTGGCGGCGCGTTAATAATTCATAAAATAGCTTGCCACTACAAATAATAACGCGGCCAACTTTCTTGGGTTTGATGTTGTCATACTGCTCTTCGTAAACATTTCTAAATTTACCTTCAGTAAATTTATGCAGTGGTGAGGCTGCTAGAGGATTTCTTAGCAGACTTTTTGGTGACATGATAATTAGAGGTGATCTAAACTTTCTTAATATTTGACGTCTCATCAAATGAAATATTTGGGATGCAGTTGAAGGAACACAGACCTGCATATTGTGACTCGCACAAAGTTGAAGAAAGCGCTCAATTCTAGCAGAAGAGTGCTCTGGCCCTTGGCCCTCAAGTCCATGAGGAAGAAGCATAACTAGATTTGAAAGACGTCCCCATTTAGCTTCAGCCGAGGCAATAAATTGATCAATAATTGCTTGCGCGCCATTAACGAAATCTCCAAACTGAGCTTCCCAGATAACGAGTGATTCAGGGTTCGCAGTTGCGTAACCATATTCAAACCCTAGCGCTGCTTCTTCAGATAATATTGAGTCAAATATTTGAACTCTACCTTGCTTTTCACTAATATTTTGAAGCGGCGTGTAATCTTCGTTTGCTAGTTGATTATGAAGCACTGCATTACGGTGAAAAAATGTCCCTCTTCCAGTGTCCTGACCTGTAAGCCTAATAGGTGTTCCGAAGTCTGCAAGACTTGCGTATGCTAGAGTCTCAGCAAAACCCCAATCTGCATTAATTTTTCCATCAGCCATTTTTTGTCTTTCTGACATCATCTTCTTAACGCGTGGATGGATTTCAAAGTGATCTGGAGCTTTTTGAAGTTTTTTGTTTAAATCTTTAATTTGCTTTTTACTGATAGCGGACTCATATGGGTCAAGCCAAGTAGCATCGAAGTAATCTTCCCATAGCATTTCCCAGGCTCTTTTGTTTTTATCTTTAGGCTGAATAATATTGTAAGCAACCCTCTCACCTTCTTTTAGCTCTTGCCGGTAATCACTGATCATCGCATCAACTTCTTTTTGCTCAATAACGCCTTGCTTCATTAGGGAGGTTGCGTAGTTTGCTCGAGTCGTTGGTTTTTTTCGAATTGCCTCATACATTAAAGGCTGAGTTACTGCAGGCTCATCAGCTTCATTATGGCCATGTCTTCGATAGCACATAAGGTCAATAACCACATCTTTTTTATACCTCATACGATAATCAAGTGCTAGCTTAGTGATAAAACTAACCATTTCTGGGTCTTCAGCATTCACATGAAATACAGGCGCATTGATCATCTTAACAACGTCAGTACAATAATCCGTTGACCTTGCATCATCCTGCTTAGAGGTAGTAAAGCCAATTTGATTATTAATAATAATATGAACTGTCCCCATAGTTCTATAGCCTCTTGATTGAGACATGTTTAATGTCTCCATCACGATTCCTTGGCCAGAAAAAGCTGCGTCTCCATGAATAAGGACTGGGAGAATCTGTTGACGCTCTCCATCCTCAATCTTATCTTGGTGATAACGTGCATAACCCTCGATCACAGGATTTACTAATTCAAGATGGGACGGATTAAACATAAGCGCAAGATGCACATCCTTTTTTTCTGTTTTAATGTCTGATGAAAAACCTTGGTGATATTTAACGTCACCTGTTTGGTTCTTTCCAAGTCCAAGCTCTCCTGCAAACTCTTTAAACAGGCTTTCAGCTCTCTTACCCATAATATTGATTAGAACATTAAGGCGTCCCCTATGAGCCATGCCTAAACATATCCTTTTCATTGAGTGCTCGCCTGAGTGCTCAATTAAAACGTTTAATAACGGAACTAAGGTATCACTTCCTTCTAAAGAAAAGCGTTTTTGACCAACATACTTATTATGTAGAAATTTTTCGAACACTTCGGCCGCAGTAAGTCTTTGAAGTAACCACTTTTTATAGTCCGCTGAATTTTCTTTTTCAAGAGACATGGTTTCAATTTTAGTCTGAACCCACTTTCTCTCTTCGAGATTAGGAATGTGCATATATTCAGCACCAAGACTATTGCAATATGTTTTATTAAGGGAGATAAAAAGATCTCTTAAGGTGTTACAGTTTGGGCCTTGGTAAGAGCCCATATCAAAAGTCTTATCAAGGTCTTCATCACTTAGTCCAAACTCTTCAATAGTGAATGGAGGAGTTGAGTGGTGTCTAGGTCTTTGCAAAGGGTCTAGTCTTGCTCTTAAGTGACCCGAGAATCGAAAGGCATAAATTAAACGAAGAACTCCAAGCTGAGCAGCACTTTGACTTACAATTTTAGTATTCGAAGTTGACTCAAAATTGTTTTCACCATAATCAATAAAGCGATTAATCACATCGTCATGTGAGCTCGAATTTTTATTCATTATTCTGAAGAATTAAGGGAGGGAAGAAGAGGAGGGTTGAATTTATTTTTGACTGAGCAAGGTCAGTTAAGTTGCTAATTAATAGCATGCAATTTGGAACTTGCTTTGACATCAAAATATTCACAATTTGTGACTTAAATATTTAACTTGAAATTATATAGAGAATGGGGCCTGAGAGTGATTAATTATTAAAATTAATAATTATTATTATCGTAATAAATTTTTAGGATTCAAAATGAAATTTAGTTTTAAAAACAGATAATTTTCTAATAAATAAGCAATTCCTAAAATATTATTATATGAATGACAATAAATCTAGGTTGAATTTATTAAAATCGAAATTACATAAGGCATTGTATAATCATAATTAGAATGCTTTCCAGGTGTTTATTGTTTAATTTACCATTGAGCTAAAATGAATAATTTTTTAAAAATCCTACAAGACAAAGATCATATTCTTGCTGATGGCGCTACGGGTACGAACTTATTTGCAATGGGACTTGAAACTGGAGATCCGCCTGAGCCTTGGAACTTAGAGCATAGAAGTAGAATTCGCTCTCTTCATCAGGGATTTGTTGATGCAGGTTCTGACTTATTTTTAACTAATAGTTTTGGCGGCACTTCTTATAGACTGAAATTGCATAATCTTGAAAGCAGAGTATTTGAATTAAATAAAGCTGCCGGAACTGTTGCACGAGAAGTTGCAGATAGTGCAGACCGGTTAGTTATTGTTGCAGGATCAATGGGTCCAACGGGTGAAATGATAGAGCCTCATGGGCTAATGACCCCAGCTGAAGCAACTGAGGCTTTTAAGGCTCAAGCAGAAGGCCTTGTGGAGGGCGGCGTAGATGTTTTATGGCTAGAAACTATGTACTCAATGGAAGAGTTAGAGGCTGCTCTTGATGCTGTTAAAGATTTTGGTTTACCGGTTTGCGCGACTATGAGTTTTGATACTGCAGGTAAAACTATGATGGGTATTACGCCTGCAAATCTTGCGCTTAGAGCAAAAGAGTTTAACCTTTCAGGGTTTGGTGCTAATTGTGGTGTTGGAGCGCCTGATCTTTTGGCAACAATTAATGATATATCTCGAAACGTTGAATCAGACACGGTTGTAATTTCAAAAGCAAACTGCGGCATTCCTGAATTTCATAATGGGGAAATTCTTTATTCTGGAACAGAAAAATTAATGGCTGAGTACGTTCAAATTGCAATGAACTCTGGCGCAAAAATTATTGGTGGTTGCTGCGGAACAAGTTTTGAGCATGTAAGAGCAATGCGTAAAGCAATGGATGAACATCAAGTAACTTCGCCACCAACTTTAGCTGAAATTGAGAAGAGGGTTGGAGTTATGTCAGATGGCTCTAAAGCTATCTTTAAAGGTGATGATTCAAAACCTACTAAAGAGCGTAGAAATAGACGCTCAAGGCCGTAAAAGCACTAATTCATTCGATTGATTAGTTATTTTTGTGATAAGATAATTTTCTTTATAGTGTAATTTTATTTATTCTAAGTAAATTATTAATTCATGGCTTCAATTAAAAATAGTACGCAAAAAGAGCAAAGCGTATCCATAGTAAATAAAAATCTCCCCAGTTTTGGCACTGATAAACAGCTAGAAGCGTCGATTGGAAAGCAGGTTAGAATCTCTAGAAAAAGTGCTGGCGTTACTTTGCAACAACTCTCAAAGCAGTCGCTATTATCTGCAAGTATGCTTTCAAAAATTGAGAATGGTCAAATTAGTGCCTCCTTAAAAACAATTCAACTAATCTGCCACGCACTTAATATTTCAATTACGTCATTATTCAAGCAACACGATAAAGACGTAGAGCCAACCTTTATTAAATCAGGCAATGGTTTGACTATCGAGAGAGCGGGATCGGATGAAAGTAGGCATTATCAATTACTTGGCCATAACGTAAGTGGGTCTCTTAAGGTAGAGCCTTGCCTTATTACGGTAACTTCAAGAGATTATGATTTTCCTGACTTTCAGCATAAAGGGGTAGAGTTTATTTATATGCTTAAAGGTGAAATGGATTATTACTATGGAACTGAGATCTATCACTTTCAGAAGGGCGACTCTATATACTTTGATTCAGATAAACCTCACGGACCTAAAAAAATAATTAGTGATGAGTGTCAGTTTCTAACCGTTATCTGTTCAAATAATTCTGATTAGATTGATTATAAGTCCTAATAATTTAGACTCCTTTTCCAAAATAATCCTTCCTTAAACGCTTCCTAAATTCAAGTTTTTTTTCTTGTTTCAATGCAATTAATTAGAAGAAAATTAATGCTTTATTATATTTCTTTAAAATCAATAAAATTTCTTGACAATGGAATATCATTAGGCGTATACTCGAACATTAATTTGCTGTAACTCCGTTTTTTGGAGTCAAAAAAAGTCATTTATATAGTAATTTATTTGGCTTCTATAACTAAGACAGCAGCAAATTCAATAGTGCTTCTGTTTTGGTTTATATCTTACGAATCAAAATAAAAGCATGCTAAGGGGGTAAATCTTTAATAGAGATTTTTTTTATTTTTTCGGAGAGATTAAATGACAGATCTAGAACAGCACGTTAACGAGCCCGGTCGCGACAAACTTGTAAAAGAAGTTAAGGCTAAGATCGAAGCATTGGGCGTTACATATGTATATTATCAATTTGTTTCAGTTACTGGCCGCATTGTAGGAAAAGGTATTCCTGCGCGCCATTGGGAAAGGTTAGCTGAAAAAGGATTTCAACTAGTATATGGCTCAACAGCCAACTTATTCGTAGACCGTCATGGTGATTATATTGGTTATGGCCCTGAAGCTTCAGAGCTTGTAGGTCTTCCAGATCCTGACACTTTTTGTCAGCTTCCATGGGACAAGAGAGTAGCGCGCGTTTTCTGTAGACTTTATAGAAACCGTGAAGAGCGTGAAAATCCAGGTGAAGCCCTTACGTCAGATTGTCGTGGTAACTTATATAGACAACACAAAGAATTTCAAGATCAGTATGGATTAGATATGCGCTGTGGCACAGAGCCAGAGATGATGTGGCTTAAGCGTGGTGAAGATGGTAAGCCAAATGGTGGAGTAACAAAGCCTAACTGTTACCACATTGATCAGTTTGAAGAGTTACGTCCTGTGTTTATGAAAGTTATTGAATATTCAGAGCAAATGGGTCTTGATATTATTCAAGGTGACCACGAAGATGCGCCGGGTCAATTAGAACTTAATACACAATTTGATGACGTATTAAGAAATGCTGACCGCTTGACGACTTATCGTCAAATTTGTGCCCAAGTTGCTCGTGAGTTTGGATTAATTGCTTGCTTCATGAGTAAACCTTTTATGGGAGTATCTGCATCAGGTTGTCACCATAATATGTCTTTATGGAAAGGCGGTAAAGATGTATTCCATCCAGAAATTGCTGGCGAAGGAGAGCTTCCTGGTATGCCTGGTAACTTTATGTATAAAGAGGGTGGTGAAAATACATTTATGCCTGACCCTTCAATCGATGAAAAGATGCCTGGTCCAATTGGCCTTCAGTCAATCGGTGGTGTTATTAAGCATTTACCAGCATTAACTTCAATTGGTTCTTCTACAGTTAACTCTTATCGCCGTCTTTGGGATACTGGTTTTTGGGCACCAATCTTTGCAGATTGGGGTTATCAAAACCGTACTTGTGCGCTTCGTGTTTCTGCGCCAGGTCGTTTTGAATATCGTTCAGTTGACTCAATGGTTAATCCTTACTTAATGGGATCAGCACTATTAAAGGCAATGGGTGATGGTATTGATAATAATCTTGATGCAGGTGAGCCTGAAGAGCGCAATATCTATGCAGCGATGGAGGCAGGAAAGCAGGTTAAGAAGCTTCCTATGTCTCTAGGTGATGCATTGAATGAGCTTGAGAATGATGAAGTAATTAAATCATCGATGCCAAATGAAATGTATAAAGTTTTTCATCATTATAAGACAGATGAATGGGAAAAATTTAATGCCACAGTTACAGATTGGGATTTAGAGACTTATATAGATTGCTTGCCGTAGGGCTAAGTTTTCTTTAGGTTTGTTTTAGAGTGCCCACTTAACGGTGGGCAATTTTTCGGGAAAGGGAGATTATACTTATGTGCGGAATAGCAGGAATTATTCATAAAAAAGCTGGAAAAGGCGTAAACATTGGTCAGCAAATGACATCAATGCTTCAGGCTTTAAAGCATAGAGGTCCAGACTCAACTGGATATGCAATGTATGGTAAAGACAATGGAAATCAAATATTAAGATTTAAAGTTGCTGAAGCCGCTGACCTAGAAGGTAGTTATGATATTCATGCTACTATCAAAGATCGTATGGAAACAGTGAATTCAAGACTTACTGAGTTAGGTGTTAAGGTTGTAAAGAAAGAAAGCCCAACTGAATACGCCCATCGTTATGAAGTTCAATTTTCAGGTGATATGAAAAAAGTTGCCGACTTTGTTGAAGATGTTGAAGGTGTTGAGATTTTATCTATTGGTAACTCACTAGAGTTAGTTAAAGATTTGGGAGACGCATCAGTTGTTTCTGATCAATATGGCTTAAATGACTTTAATGGTACTCACGGAATTGGACATACCAGAATGGCAACAGAGTCTGACGTTGATATTCGCTCTGCCCATCCTTACTGGGCTTATCCTTTTAGTGACGTTGCAGTTGTTCATAACGGACAGTTGACAAACTACTGGACAAATAGACGCTCACTTGAGCGCTCTGGCCATCGTTTTTCATCTAACTGTGACTCAGAACTAATTGCTGTTTATCTTGCTGATAGAATGAGTCAAGGTGACGATTTAGAAACTGCTATGAAGGGTTCAATAGACTACCTTGATGGTGTTTTCACGTATTTGGTTGCAACAAAAGATCAACTTGGTATGGCCAAGGATGTTATGGCTGCTAAACCAATGGTTGTATACGAAGGCGAAGATATGATTGCGCTAGCTTCTGAAGAGGTAGCAATTAGAACTTTATTTGATCATCGTATTGAAACATTTGACCCATATCACGGAGAGGTAAAAGTATGGCAGAACTAAGGAAGGAAACGTCCCAAGAGATGGGACTTCACGAAGAAACGTTAAAAGGAAGAACTCAGAAAAAATTCTTCTCTATTGACGAAAGTGAAAATTTAACATATTTCCACTCATTTGATGTTGACACTAGTAAGAGTGCAACGATTGATGCGCTTGACATGACGCCAAGAGAAATTAATCGTGAAATCAGAGAGTTAATGGAAAAAGGTATTGGTGATATTACTGTTGATAATCCTATGTCTAGGCATGGTGTTGGTGTTGGTATCTTAAATAGACTTAACTTAACTTTCTCGGATAGCTTGGGTTATTTTGGTTGTGGCTTAATTGATGGACCTAATGTTCATATTAAAGGTCGTGTCGGTTGGTCATGTGCAGAAAATATGATGGCTGGAACTGTTGTTATTGATAAAAATGCTGGGTCTACTTTTGGCGCTGCTATTCGTGGTGGTGATCTTGTCTGTAAAGGCAGTGTTGGTGCACGAACTGGTATTGATCAGAAGGGTGGCACAATTATTGTTGGCGGCAAGACAGGCGCATTTTCTGGATTCATGATGCAGCGTGGACGCATGATTGTTTTGGGTGATGCTGGAATGAATTTAGGTGACTCAATGTATGACGGTACTATCTATGTCGGTGGTGAAGTTGAAGAACTAGGTGTTGACTGCGTGCAAGCTGATATGACAGAACTTGATGTTCGTTACTTAACAGAGAAATTAGCCCTTTATGGTATGAAGACTCCTAGAGGCGTTGAGAAAATGCAAAAGCATATTTCTGGAAAAATGTTATGGAACTACGCTAACTTAGAGCCTAATGAGAAAAAACTAATTCTTTAATAGTGCTTTTAACAAATTAATAAAAAGGAAATATTATGAGTGATTCAGAAAACCATAGACTAGGTAAAAGTTTTATCTTCCCTAAAACAGTGATGGATGATATCCATATTAAGTCTGATTTGGGTAGATACAGAATGAGAGGGTTCTCTTTATTTAAAAAAATTCCAACATGGGATGATTTAACTTTTATGCCAGGAACGTTAACTCGTTTTGTCATTGAAGGTTACAGAGAAAAATGTTTAACTAAAACAATTATTGGGCCAGAGGCTCCTAGACCATTAGAGCTAGATATTCCAATTTATATTACTGGAATGAGTTTTGGTGCATTGAGTTATGAGGCTAAAACGGCTTTAGCTCGCGGCGCTACGATGGCTGGAACTGCTACTTGTTCTGGTGAAGGCGGAATGATTCCAGATGAGAGGCGTTATTCAAGTAAGTGGTTTTATCAGTGCATCCAGTCTCGTTATGGCTTTAATCCTCAACATTTACGTTTAGCTGATAGTGTTGAGTTTTTTATTGGTCAAGGTTGTAAGGTTGGTTTAGGTGGACACCTAATGGGTCAAAAAGTTACAGACCAGGTTGCTGAAATGCGTTCTTTGCCTGCTGGTATTGATCAGCGCTCTCCTGCGAGACATCCAGACTGGCTTGGGCCAGATGACTTGGCACTTAAAATTGAAGAAATTCGTGAAGCGACAGATGGTCAGATTCCTATTCAACTGAAACTTGGTGCTGCACGTGTATACGATGACGTTCGTATGGCTGCTAAAACTGGTTGTGATAGTATTTATATTGATGGTATGGAAGGTGGGACTGCTGCTGGACCACATATTGCAACAGAAGAAACTGGAGTTCCAGGAATTGCGGCAATTCGTCAAGCTCGCAGAGCAATTGATGATGTTGGTATGAGCGGAAGAATTTCTTTAGTTTATGCGGGTGGTATTAGAAATGGTGGTGACGTTGCTAAAGCTGTTGCACTTGGTGCTGATGCAGTTGCGATTGGTCACTCATCTCTTATGGCGCTTAACTGTAATAGAGACATTCCTGAGGCTGATTATGAAGCAGAAATGGGCGTTAAAGCCGGTGAATGTTATCACTGTCATACTGGACGTTGTCCGGTTGGTGTTGCAACTCAAGATCCTGAGCTTAGAAAGCGTCTTGATCCTGATGAAGCATCAGAGCGTGTATACAACTTCTTACATACGCTAGCAATCGAAACTCAAATGATGGCTCGTGCATGTGGTAAGACAAATATACACTCATTAGAGCCAGAAGATCTAGCTGCTCTTACTATGGAAGCTTCAGCTTGTGCACAAGTTCCTATTGCAGGTTCACAGCACACGGTTGGTCGTCCTGATATGACACGTTTTTAAGATAAGGAGTTTATTATGAGTAAAAATGATGAAACATTTGTAGTTGGCGCTGATGGCTTAGATACTGATCGTGAGCAAATGATTGGACAACATATTGGTTATAGATATGATGTAAACCTTGTTCCTGATCTTAAGTTCATAACGCCTTTTTTACAAAAATATATTGAAAAAATGGGTTGGAAAGATCTTAACTGGTTAGAAGATATTCATATGGGTTATGAGGGCGATCAAGCTGCTGTTTTTGATAGGAATATTAATGGCTGGGTCACTATTCCAGATAATATAAAACTTCCTGATAATCAACAAGAGCGAGATATGATTGCTCGTGAATTATTAGTTAAGTTTCAAATGTCAGAAAACCATCCAATGGTCGATCTTAATAATGCTTACCGTAAATTCTAACTACTGTAAGTGATTTAAAAAGGTGTTGGATTAGAGTAAAAACTCTACATCTTTACTCCTTAGTTTGTCGGCATTCCACCCCCTGGAATGCCGAATAAACTATTTATTCTTAAATTCTAATTTATTTCATCAGCACATGAATTTTTCAAATTGACCTATAAATTATTATATGTATACTCAAAATATCTGTTAACTTAGTCTACTAAATGAGAGTTTCTAATATTAAATATAACGGTGATTGTGAAACCTACCAAATACTTGGAGGTGAGGCAATTTCAATTGATTTAAAGAGTGGTGATTCAGTAGAAATAGTCGATGTAGAGGGTGATCAGCAATGCAGTGTTCTTGCTTTTGACTCTAAGAAATTATCAGTGTTGTCAGCATTGAACTGGAATACAAAACCTAAAAGCAATACATCTGAAATAAATACAGATGATTGTTCAGATATGCTCAAGGCAATTCTAGAGCATAACCAAATAGACTCCAAAAAACTAAATGGCACTGAGCTTTTCTCATCCTCTAATCCGGCAGATTCACGCCAGTCTTTTGATATTAAAAATGATACCTTATGCGTTTTTGATGCAAAAGGTGGCCCAATGATAGTAAATCAACAGAATTCTCCCACTGAAATTTTGATTAATGTATCACGCTTAAATCCATCAAACCCTTCTGAGAGACTACCTGAACCCCTAGCTAAAACATCT
Source organism: uncultured Candidatus Thioglobus sp. (assembly GCA_905618925.1). Lineage (GTDB taxonomy): Bacteria > Pseudomonadota > Gammaproteobacteria > PS1 > Pseudothioglobaceae > Pseudothioglobus. The sequence continues at coordinate 31,801 of CAJQTG010000001.1, forward strand.
AAAGAGATTCGAATTAGCAATAGCTCTGCAGTTGCCTATAAAGTAAAGGCCGGCGAGTATATTCAAATTATTGATGTTGAAGGTCAGCAATGTTCTGATTTTCAAGCTTTCTTAGAAGAAGATTTAAAAAATAATTTAGAGTTGTGCCTCGATCCAACGGTTACAAGATCACAAATGCAGGCAAGCTATCCAGCACCAGGCACTCATGATAAGTTCTACAACCAAAACTCAGCACCACTTGTTGAGGTCATTCAAGACACCGTATGTAGGCATGACACCTTTGGTCTTGCATGTAATTCCAAGTATTATGACGATAGAGGATTTCCTGGGCATATTAGTTGTACTGATAATTTTAATAAATCCCTTTCTAAACATGGAGTTACGCCAAGACAAAATTGGGCGGCAGTTAACCTCTTTTTTAATACTGCAATTGAAGAATGTCATACATTAAGCTCAGATGTTTCCTGGTCTAGGCCTGGTGACTATGTCTTATTTAGAGCTATTGATGATCTAGTATGTGTTTCATCAGCTTGTCCGGATGACACAACTTCTGCTAATGGCTGGAATCCAACAGATATTCACGTTAGAATTTACAATAAATCCAATAATTTCTCATCGGCTACGGCTTTTAGGCCTGATCCACAATCAATACCTACTATGACTAAAGAAACTGGTTTTCATAAAAATACCTCTAAGCTAACTAAAAACTTTGATAACTATAATGGTTATTGGTTGCCACTTGAGTACACTAATTTAGGTGCAATTAAAGAGTATTGGCAGTGCCGTGAAGGCGTAGCAATGATTGATCTTGCTCCTCTTAGAAAGTTTGAAGTTTACGGTCAGGATGCTGAAGCATTAATGCAGTTCGCTATTACGAAAGATGTTCGAAAGCTTGCTATTGGCCAGGTTGTCTATTCTGCCATGTGCTATGACAATGGCTGTATGGTTGATGATGGCACTCTTTTTCGTCTTGATGAAAATAATTTTAGATGGATTGGTGGATCAGATGATGGTGGAAAACTACTTAGAAAAATTGCAGATGAAAAAGGTTTTGATGTGCGCGTTAAATCATCAACAGATCAGCTTCATAATGTGGCTGTTCAGGGACCAAAGAGTCGCGAAACTTTAGAGAAAATTATTTGGACTCCAAAACTACAAACTAGTCTTGAAGATCTCAAATGGTTCCGTTTTACTATTGGCCGAATTGGCGGTGAGTTCGGAATTCCTGTTATGGTTTCTAGAACTGGTTACTCGGGAGAGCTTGGGTATGAAGTTTTTGCCCACCCAAAAGATTGCGAGTCTGTTTGGGATTCAATTGCAGAGGCTGGAGAAGAATTTGGCATATGCCCTTTAGGATTAAATGCTCTAGATATGCTAAGAATAGAGGCAGGATTAATTTTTGCAGGCTATGAATTTTGTGATCAAACTGACCCATTTGAGGCAGGCATTGCGTTTACGGTTCCACTGAAAACAAAAGAGGAAGATTTTTCCGGAAAAGAAGCATTAATTCTTCGTAAGAATTCTCCACAAAGAGTTCTTGTTGGGTTAGAATTAACTTCAAATGAGGTTGCACTCCATGGCGATGGGGTGTATATTGGAAAGCAACAGGTTGGAGTAGTAACAAGTGCAACACGCTCTCCAATATTAAAAAAGAATATTGCACTTTGTAGAATTTCAGTATCAGAGTCAGAAATTGGTAATGATGTTGAAGTAGGAAAATTAGATGGACACCAAAAGCGCCTTTCAGCAAAAATTGTTCGCTTTCCGTTTTATGATCCTGAAAAGACTCGAGTAAGAATGTAGTTATTTTCAGGCAAAAGAATGTTTTAGATTAGTAATTAAGTCTAAAGCTGTAAGTATGGTTTTTAAGGCAGTATTTGTTAAAAAAATCATTTTAAGGTTGAATTTTTTGAGATTTTTTTTAATTATCTTAAATATATTTGATTAAACAATAAAAGGAGAAATAAATGAATAAGTTTACAAGTAAGGTGGCTGCTGCTGCTTTAGCGATGTCTTTAGCTTCTGTTTCAGGTCAAGCGCTTGCGGCAGACTCTTCAAAGCCAATCGTTATACCAATTCACAACTGGTCAAGCCAAGTGGTTATGTCCTACGTTATTGGTGGTATTTTTGAGTCTATGGGTAACAACGTATCTTACGTTCCTGCTGACTCGTCAGGTGTATATGAATCGGTTCGTCTTGGAGACGTTACTATATCTCACGAAGTTTGGGAAGGAGCCTTTGGCAACGCTTACTATACAGCCATGCAGAAGGGCGGTCTAATAGAAGCTGGTACCCATTCTGCCTTGACTATTGAAGATATGGGCGTTCCTAACTTCGTAATAGAGAAAAATCTATGTCCTGGACTTCCAAATTGGGAAGCTCTTAAAGGTTGTGGATCAGTTTTTGCCACTGCCGATTCTGGTGGTAAAGGTGTTTTCTTAGACGGTCCTTGGCACGTTGATGCTGCAACCGGAAAGAATCTATTTGAAGATCGTATTGGAGCTCTTGGTTTAGATGATGAATACACTTATAAACAAACTGGTAGTGCAGACGCCCTTTGGGCCGCTATTGATTCTGCAGAAGCTGCTGGAGAAGGTGTAATTATATTTAACTGGACACCTAACTTTACGGATAGTGATGGTTTTTACTTCATAGAGTTTCCTCCATACTTCAAGGGTTGCCGTGAAACAGAAGGTGGTGACGGGGCTTGTGGTTCTCCTAGAGGCTGGTTGAAGAAAGCGGCGAACTATAAGTTCCCTAAGACTCATCCAAGTGCGTATACAGCCTACACTAAGATGGACTTCTCGACTGGAATGATCGGTCAGATGGCTGCTCTAGTTGATATTGATAAGATGTCTCATGAAGATGCTGCAGCTAAGTGGCTTGCAGATAACGCGGATGTTTGGGCGGCTTTCACAAAGTAACCCTTTAATCTAGAGCACTCTTTATTCAAATAGAATAAAGGATGTTTGTCAAATACCCTTGCCCCCTCAATTAATAATAAGGGGGGGTAGGGGTATTTTTATATATACTTGTAGTGTTTTATTTGTTTCAAAGAATTTAGGAAGATATTATGTCTGATCAGCAACCTGTAATTAAATGCGATTCTGTTTATAAAATATTTGGCAAAAATGCCGAAAAAATGCTTCAAAATGCAAATGGCAAGGTTGTTGCTGAAGAATTTCAAAAAGCTGGCTGTGTAGTCGGAGTTAATAATGCCTCTTTCGAGGTTAATAAGGGTGAGATGCTTGTGGTTATGGGTCTTTCAGGCTCGGGCAAGTCGACCTTGCTTCGTTGTATTTCAAGACTAACCGATGCCACTGCAGGGAATATTTATATTGAGGGCGAGGACTTATTGGCTTTAAACAGTAAAGAGCTTATCGAGCTTAGACGAAACAAAATGGGTATGGTATTCCAGAGTTTCGCATTACTTCCACATAAAACGGTTTTAGAGAATATAGCGTTTCCTTTACAGGTTAAAGGTAGTAGTACAAAAGATAGTATTTCAAGAGCCATGGAGATGGTTGACCTTGTTGGTCTTACAGGCCGTGAAAACTACTTTCCTAGAGAGCTCTCAGGTGGTCAGCAGCAACGAGTTGGAATCGCACGCTCTCTAGCTGTTGAACCCGATATTTGGTTCTTGGATGAGCCTTTTTCGGCGCTAGATCCGCTAATTCGTAAAGAGATGCAGGATGAATTCTTGCGTCTTCAAGCAGTATTGAACAAAACTATTTTGTTTGTTACTCATGATTTTGATGAAGCCATTCGGCTTGCTGATCGTGTGGCTATTATGAAAGATGGCATTATCGAGCAATTGGATACACCAGCCAATATTGTCCTTAACCCTGCCACCGAATACGTGCGCAAGTTTACAGAGGATGTTCCAAGGGAGAAGGTTCTTAAAATTAAATCAGTGATGGAGCCTGTTGGCGATGAAACAGACTTTAGTGATTTAAGGGTCTCCGAAGATGCCCTTATTGAAACTGTTGCCGAAGCTGTGCTCGGCGACCCTAAATCAGTTCCCGTACTCAATGCAAATGATGATATTGTTGGTGTTGTACATTCATCTAAAGTAATTCATGTGTTATTTGGTGAAAATTCAACACTAGAAAGCAACGCTTAAGGCTAGCACCATGAGCTTTATCAATTATTTATCTGAACGCCCTAAACTGACGCAATTGGGCATTGTCCTCATTGTGTTTTTTATTCTCATGTCAATGACAGGTCAGTACCATGATTTGATAGTAGAGCGTCATTTATTTGCCAAGTCTGTTGTTAAGGGAGAAATACAATCTTCGGCTGGTTTTGCTGAATCCATGTCAATGATTCTGAATTGGCAACTTCCTCCTCAACTCGTTAGAATTCCTGAGCTGACTTTTTATCACCCTGTCATTAACACTTCCGCCACCTATGTTCTAATAGCTTTATTGGTAACTGCTGGGCTCTTATACAAAAGCTTTGCAGAGAGTGTCAATAAATCACAGTGGTTAAGTGTCAATTGGTTTCAAATTATTAGCAAGGGCTTTGTTGGCATTATTGTGGGTCTTCTGTTTATACCTACTTTGTATAACTGGTTTTTTGGTGAGGTGACAAGCAGTACGTTTTGGGAAATACCAACAATGTTGGAAAATTTTTCTCAGTACCTCATGTTTGAATTTTGGTTGACACCAGTTTACGACCCAGAAATTGATGACTATGAAGACTATGGTCGAGTTCGATTATTTACCCGAGCTATTGGCGCCTCTTTATTGTTTTTAATTACTTTAATTCGGGAATTATTGATTGGTGGTTTTGAGACAGTCGTTTCACTTGCCAATGTTTTTAGTGATCAATCCGGCTGGGATTGGCTCGGTGAAAATAAGGATAAGTGGTACTCCAGTATCCCTGCTATTCCTTGGACAGTATTAACTGCCGGTGCTTTTATTTTGGGTTATAAACTTAAAGGTGTGGGTCTTTCTATATTGGCTGGTTTTAGTTGTATTTACTTGGCTGTATTCGGCCAATGGGAACCCGCAATGGAGACACTCTCTTTGGTGTTGGTTGCTGCGCCGGTCTCTGTTTTATTAGGTGTTATCTGGGGTGTGCTTGCCTACAAGAGTAGAACGGTTGAGAGAGTAATAACGCCATTGCTCCTCGTTGCACAAACGATGCCACATTTCTCGTATTTGATACCAGTACTTGTGTTCTTTGGTATTGGTGACCATGCGGGTGCGATTGCAACAATAATTTTTGCAACACCTCCGATGATTCGACTCACCTTGCTAGGTCTCAAAAGAGTCTCTCCAGAGGTTTTAGATGCAGGCATGATGAGTGGTTGCCATAATTATCAACTGATGTTTAAAGTTTTGATACCTACTGCAAGGCGCGACATTTTAATTGGCGTCAACCAGGTAATTATGCAGTGCTTGGCTATGGTGGTGATTGCTTCTTTTATTGGAGCTAAGGGCCTGGGTTTTAACTTATTACTCGCTCTAAACCAACTAAGGGTAGGTCAAGCGCTAGAATTAGGAGTATGTATTGTCCTGATTGCTGTAGTGTTAGATAAATTATCTTTAGCTTGGGCCAATAAGCAAACCGACTACTTTGCCGACCTTTCTTTTGTTGAGAGAAATAAAACAGCTCTTTTGTTTGTTGCAGTTTTCTTTGCCGCTCTTTTGTTTGCTTGGTTTGGTAACTGGATGTTTGCTGATACTGCAAAAGGTATTAACTATTTTTACACGATACCCCACAACAAAGGTATTACCACTGAGCCATTTTGGCAGGCAGGCGTTGACTTCATGGTTTCAACTTGGAGAGCGGATATTAAAATATTTAACAAGTGGTTACTGGTGGAAGTGTTGATGCCAATGAAAGCGTCTTATCTGGCCATGCCAGCAATAGCAACTTTTGTTCTAACAATGGGTGTTGGTTACATTATCGGTGGCATTCGTTCTGCGATTGTCATTGGTTTGTTTATGTTGTTTATTGCTCTAACACCCTGGTGGGAAAGAGCCTTGATAACTATGTATATGCTGACGTTTGCAGTCATTGTTTCTGTTGTTATTGGTACGATTGTTGGTGCAATCTGTGTGCAAAATAAGAGGGCAACCAAATTCATTCTTTTAGTTTGTGACACTTTTCAAACTTTTCCGTCGTTCATTTATCTTATTCCGGTGATTATGCTCTTTGGTGTGACTGACACTTCAGTGTTAATTGCGGTCATTGTCTACGCTGTTATTCCGCCTACTCGCTACACCGTAGAAGGCCTGAGAAATGTACCGGAATCTTTGCTTGAAGCGGGGGATATGTCGGGCGCAACAAAACTTCAGCGTCTGGTTAAAATCGAGTTCCCATTAGCTTTCCCACATATTATGCTGGGCGTCAATCAGTGCGTTGTTTTTTCATTGTTTATGATTATTATAGGTGCGTTTATTGGTACTACAGGTTTAGGCCAAGAAATAATGCAACAACTTTTTTCTGGAGGCAATATTGGAAGTGGTCTAATTCTTGGTTTATGCGTGGCGTTTATCGGTCTTGCAGTGGATCATTTAATCCAGACCTGGGCAACTAAGAGAAGAAAGTTACTAGGAATTGACTAGATTCTATCCATTTCTAATAGAACCCTTCTAAATTCAAATCTAAGTGAAATTAATTAATAATTTACTTTTTTTTACTATGATAATATTTGTAGTATAAAAAGAGTTCAAAAGGAAATATAAATGAAAATAATTAATGGTAAGGTTCTTGCTGAAAATCTTAGAAAAAATATTGCTAATGATGTCAAGCAATATTCTAGGCCCCCTGGTCTAGCAGTCATTTTAGTTGGTGATGATGAAGCTTCTAAGGTTTATGTAAGAAACAAGTCTAAAGCTTGTGTCCAGGTTGGATTTTATTCAGACCAAATTCATAAATCATCAAACATTACTCAAGATGAGTTATTGTCTGAAGTTAAAAGGCTGAATGAAAATAATAATATTGATGGCATCTTAGTTCAGCTTCCTTTGCCTGCTCATATTGATGCCAATGTAATAATTGAGTCGATTGTTCCCGAAAAAGATGTTGACGGTTTTAGTAGTGAAAATATTGGTAAGCTAAGTTTAAATAAACCGTTCATTAGTCCTTGCACTCCAAGAGGGGTGATGAAAATGTTAGCCTCTATCAAGTGTGACTTAAGGGGTAAGGATTGCGTAGTCATTGGTGCCTCAAATATCGTTGGAAGGCCAATGGCGATGGAGTTTCTTAATGCTGGTGCTACAGTTCAAGTTTGCCACAAGGGGACAAAAGATATAAAGCTTAAAACTAAGTCAGCAGATGTTATTGTTGCTGCTGCTGGAGTTCCAAACTTAGTTAATGCTGACTGGATAAAAGAAGGCGCTATTATTATTGATGTTGGTATTAATAGACTTGAAGATGGATCTTTAACTGGTGACGTGGATTATGAATCAGTAAAAGGGATGGTTTCTGCTATCTCTCCTGTTCCTGGTGGAGTTGGTCCAATGACTATTGCAGTGTTACTTGAGAATACATTAACAGCTTATAAAGCAAGACTATAAATTAGCTTACTGCTTTATCCTAAAGTTTTTTAAAAGTTTAGCTACCCATTGATGAAAGCAGTGCGTAGCGCTATCCATAACTGGTGAGAATTTTCCGCCATCAAACATTAGACCATTTCTTCCGCGCTGCATTCCTTCTACAACTCCAATATCTTCTTTAAATACAGTCTTCCAAAAGGAAGCATTAGAGTCTATGAGTGTCTTTAGTCCTGGCATTTCAGAAGGTTTTTTTGCGTAATAAAGTGAAACGTGCTCAATTGTTTCATTGGTGGAGATTGGCTCTATAATTATTGAAAAAAAATGATCTCTATGGATTCCTAGAAGTACATTTGGATATAAGGCTATGTATTCACTTTTAGTGTTCCATTCATCTGTCAAATCTGCAAAATCTGGAAATACTTTACCGTCATCACTTTTCATTTGATTGTAGACATGAGAGCCTTGACCAGAGAAGTGCCCCATTTCTTCAATATGATAATGATCCTCAATACTTGAGTTAATATTAAGCTCAGGGTGAACCCAAGGTAAGTGGTAGCTTTCACAGTAGTTTTCAACTGCTAGCTTCCAGTTAGTTTTAAGATGAAGTTTGAATGAAGAGCTTTCGCCTCCATGATAAAGAGGTTTGTCAAACTCAGACCATCTCTTAATTGCTCTTGAGGCATAATCAGCAAACTCTTTAGCAGTATTAGAAATGTTTACAAAGACGACATCTTGCCAAACTGAAGATCTAATTTTAAAGAGACTAAGTTCTTCATTTTTAATAGACTCATGAGTATTTATATCCGTACCTCCAACCATTGGTGTTGCGCACAAATTGCCATCAAGGCTGTAACACCAGCTGTGATATGGACAACTTATAACGCCTTTTATGTTTGTTGGCTTATCAATTAAAATCATTCCTCTATGACGACAAGTATTTTGAAATACATTGATATCTCCATTCGAGTTACGAACCAACATCAAAGGCATTCCAACAAAGTTCAATGGCTTTACATCGCCTGGATTAGGTATGTCATTCCCAGTGCCAATTGCTGACCAATTATCAAATAAAATTGCTTTTTTTTCTTCATCAAAAACAGCCTCACTCACATAATGCTCATTAGGCAAACCTTTTGCTTGATCAGTTGATGTTAGAACAGAGTCTAAGTTACTTAGAGGAATGGACATGAAGATAAAGTTGGAGTAAAAAAAGCTATGATACTATTAGTGTAAAGTGATTATTCTTAATAAAATTACTTAAAAAAATTGAATATATTTCAATTAATAAAAGTACTCACTCAATTTGTATGTACAAAATTCGTTATCTCTCCCTTGAACCAATTTCATTAATTCCAACTAATGTAGGTATTGAATAAAAACAAATTATAACTATCAGAAAGACAGCTTTCATAGAATTATGCTTTTGAAATTAGAAAATCTCTAAGAATTTTGACATTTTCAGGGAGTAAGTCTTCTTTTTCACTCATAATATATATGGCTGAAGGCGCGGGTATTGATGTGTCGCCAAGTACAACAAGCTCACCACTATCAATTTTAGGTTTACACAAATGTTTCCATCCTAAGACAATTCCCATTCCATCGGAAGCAGCCTGAAGCGCAATCATATAATTGTTGACGTGAGTTCCTGGTGAGATTTTCCCCTTATAACCTAGAGCATTAAACCATGAGAACCAATTAGACCAATTTTTATCTTTAGCCCGAAGATGAATAAGAGGGGCCTGCGCTAAATCTTCAATAGAAGCATTAGGAAATTCTTTAGCAAAAGCTGGGCTACATACCGGAACAAGTTCATCTTGAAAGAGTGTGTGCTTCTGGTTTGATTCATTTTCAACAAAACCATAGCAAATTTTTAAATCAACAGCAATGCCCTGGGAGTCCGGATTGTCAGTTACATGCTGATTGACTGGAATTTCTGGATGTTGTTTCCAGAATTCAGCTAAATGAGGTGGAAGCCAAAGAAAAGAGATTGCAGTAGTAGCACTAATAATTACCTCTTTGTCTGTAGCAGAGCGCCTAAGATTTGCAAGTGTTGAAGAAATAGCTGTAAAGCTACTTTGAAGAACAGCAAATAGAGATTCTCCTTGATCGGTCAAATTATTACCATGGTGCTTCCTATCAAATAATGAAAGTCCAAGTTCGGTCTCTAAAAACTTAATTTGATGGCTTACTGCACCTGGAGTAACCCCAAGTTCTTCAGCAGCTCCCTTAAAGCTTCTATGGCGAGCAGCTGTCTCAAACGTTGCAAGAGAGGTTAAGGGCGGTAATTTATAGTATCTACGAGACATAATTGCTTCCTAAATGTTGAATCCAAGTATACTTACTTCTTGTGTAAATAGTATCCATAATAGACCTTTTTTAACTATATAAGAGCAAATATTCACTTTTAAATAAAACTTAGACTATTTTATATATCATTTATTTTTTCTTTATTTAGTAGCTTATATGGCACAATTAGCCAGATATATTTAAAATAATATAGTACTAGACTTAATTATAAAAATTTAAATCAAGTATATAATTTTTTTTTATAGTGCCATAGAATTATTTTCACTTTAGTTCGAATTTTTTAACCACTTAGTGCTTTCAATTTAAAGATAATAATGATAACTAAAAAACTAGATTTTATTTAAATTTAAGCTTTCATTTCTATAAACAAAAAAATACAAGGAGTTTTAGTATGTCTTTACCAAGTCAAGCCGAATATGTTATTGCTGGTGCAGGAATTCATGGATTATCAACTGCATGGAGATTAGCTGAGCGACTAACTGCAGATGGAAAGGGTGTTAATGGTCGTATTGTCATAATAGATAAAGCAAACAGAATTGCAGCTGGAGCGACTGGAATTGCTTGTGGTGTTGTTCGCAATAATTATTTTCAACCTGCTATGAGAAAGTTGATGGCTCATTCAGTTAGTATTTGGGAAAGTGATCCAGATGCTTTTAGTTATCATCCAAACGGATACATGCAAATTTCATGCGAAAAAATGCGTGAAGATGTTAAGCAAATCCATGCTGAACAAGCTGCAATTGGCTATGAAAGTGTATTTATTGAAGGTGAAGAAGAGTCGCGTGACTACATGCTAAGTATGTTTGATGATTGGCAAGCGCAAGGAATTACATCAGTTCTTCATGAAAAGCCTGGTGGCTATGCTAATAATGTTAAAGCAATGGAAGGCCTTTCTAAAAAAGTATTAGATTTAGGCGTTACTGTAGTTCTTGAAACTGAGATAACAGGTTTTGTTTCTGAAGGTAATGGTCAAAGAGTTACTGCGGTTGAGACAGATAAAGGAACGATTGCATGTGACAACCTAATTATTGGAGCGGGACCTTGGGTGCGTGATTTTTGGAATATGCTTGGTCTACCATCTCAAATTGAATTAAAGGATCTTGAAGGCGAGGTTCATCAAGATATAGATATGTGGCGTTTTTGGCAGCTAGAAGAAGGTGTTTTAGAAATCGATCCTGAAACTTTAGTAACCAATGATGGTAAGATTCCGCCAGTTCTTCATATAGATACTGATGCGCCTTTGTACTCAACTGTCGATGGCTCACTTATTACTGATGAACTATGGGGAATATATTATAAGCCTGATTGGAGCTTTGGTGGTATCCAAGGCGGCGCTTCACCTTATACAGTTGATACACCTGTAAATGAAGTTGCTATTGATCCATATGGCCCTGAAAGTAAAGAATTTACAGCGAGTAAAGATTTTCCTGAAATGTGGGTTTCTGCTCTTGCGCATTGTCATAAAAGATTTGAAGGGATGATGCCTTATTATCATAAAGAGCCATCGGGCGGTATTGGCTGCTTTACTCCAGACAGCTTTCCTGTTATTGATACTTATAATGAAAATGTAACAATCATTGCAGATAGTAATCATGGATATAAAATGTTAGGAGTTGGCTGTCTAGTGGCTGAAGAGTTATTAGGTGAAAAACAGGAACTCTTAGAGCCATTTAGATTTAGCCGCTTTAAAGCGGGCAAGTTACATCCAGTTTCTAATAGTCCTTATCCTTGGAGCTAAATAGTGAGTAAAACACGTTATTCTGGTTTTAAGGTATTCAAAGAAGCACTAACTGGTCATAAAGGCTGGGAGCCAACTTGGCGTGATGCTGAGCCAAAAGCTGATGGCTATGATGTTGTCATTGTTGGTGGTGGTGGTCATGGTCTAGCGACTGCTTACTACTTAGCAAAAAATCATGGTATTACAAATGTAGCTGTTGTTGAAAAAGGCTGGATAGGTGGTGGTAATGTGGGTAGAAATACGACCATTATAAGATCAAATTATTTGCTGCCTGGTAACGAGCCTTTTTACGAATTTTCAATGAAGCTTTGGGAGAATCTTGAGCAAGATTTAAACTATAACGCCATGGTTTCTCAGCGTGGTATTATGAATCTAATTCATTCTGATGCCCAGCGTGATGCATTTATTCGAAGAGGTAATGGTATGTTATTCGCTGATGCGGGCTGCGAATTCATAGAAGCAAAAGAAGTAAAAGAAAGGTATCCATTTTTAGATATGGATAACCCAAGATTTCCAATTAAAGCAGCCTTAGCGCAGCCTCGTGGAGGCACTGTCCGTCATGATGCTGTAGCTTGGGGATACGCAAGAGGCGCTAGTGATCTTGGAGTTGATATTATTCAAAATTGTGAAGTTACAGGTTTCAATATTGAAAATGGTAAATGTTTAGGTGTTCAAACAACTAAGGGTGAAATTAAAGCTGGAAGAGTTGGTGTTTGCGTTGCAGGCTCATCTGGAAGAGTTATGGCGAAAGCTGGAATTAAACTACCTATTGAAAGTCATGTTCTTCAAGCTTTTGTAACTGAAGGCCTTAAACCAGTAATGGATAATGTAATTACTTTTGGAGCTGGACATTTTTACTGTTCTCAATCTGACAAAGGTGGCCTTGTATTTGGTGGTGATATTGATGGTTATAACACATATGCTCAACGAGGAAATTTACCCGTTGTAGAAGATGTTTGCTCAGGTGGTATGGCTATTATGCCAATGATTGGCCGAGCTAGATTACTTAGAATGTGGGGAGGAGTTATGGACATGTCAATGGATGGCTCTCCGTTTATAGATAGTACTGAAATTGATGAATTATTTTTTAATGGTGGTTGGTGTTATGGCGGCTTTAAGGCAACGCCTGCTAGTGGATATTGTTATGCTCACTTGCTTGCAACAAACTCTCCACACGAAGTAGCAACAGCATATAAGCTTGATCGATTTAGGCGTGGCGCAATGATTGATGAGAAAGGTGTTGGCGCTCAACCAAATCTGCATTAGGAAGACATAATATGATAATAAATCATCCATTACTTGGTCCTCGTGATTCTGAAGAATTTGTTTACTTAGGTTCAGCTGATCTTATAAAGCGCCCCAATAATTGGGAGGAAGATGCATCCGCTGAAGACTTTTATCAATACCAATATATTAGAGAAAATATTGCTGGTGATCATCGTGAGCTTTGGTACCATGAGCAGGGCGATCAGTCTTGGCTAGTTGTTACTAGAAATACTTTATCGCATGAAATTCTTAATGTTGAGTTAGCTCAAGATGTCTCAAGAGAAATAGGTAGAGGAAAATGAGTCAAATTAATAGAATAAAAGGTGGCTTAGTAAACCAAAAAAAATCTATAAGCTTTACTTTTAACGGCCAAATATTAACTGGATACGAAGGTGATACACTTGCATCAGCTTTACTTGCAAATAATAAAAAATTAGTTGGACGCTCTTTTAAGTACCATCGTCCACGTGGGATAGTTACTGCTGGCTCTGAGGAGCCAAACGCAATTATGGAGATTGGAAATGGCCCTTATAAAGAGCCAAATACTAGGGCAACTATTACAGAGTTATATAATGGATTAGAGGCAAATAGTCAAAACCATAGAGGTCCATTGGGCTTTGATCTTATGGCTATAACAGATTTTTTATCTCCACTTCTTGGCGCTGGTTTTTATTACAAAACTTTTATGTGGCCAAAAGCTTTTTGGGAAAAGTTTTATGAACCTGCAATTCGAAATGCTGCTGGACTAGGTACTCTTTCTACTGAGCCTGATCCAGATACTTACGATAAAGGTTTTCGCTATTGTGATATTTTAATTATTGGTGCTGGTGCAACAGGATTATCTGCTGCCATAACAGTTGCGAGTTCTGGAGCAAAAGTTATACTTGCTGATGAAGATTTTTTAATGGGTGGAAGGCTAAACATTGAGTCCATAAAAATTAATGGTGTTTCTGGAAGCAAATGGGCAAAAGATACAGTTGCCGCATTGAGTGCTATGGAGAATGTTACATTAATGTCAGATACGACTATTTTTGGCGTTTATGATCATGGCATTTATGGCGCAATTGAAAATAGGTCTTCAGAAGCTCGAGAGGATAAAGATAAGCCGCGCCAAGTTAATTGGAGAATTTATGCCAAACGTTCGATTCTTTGCGCTGGTGCAATTGAAAGATCAATAGCTTTTGGAAACAATGACCGTCCAGGAATAATGCTTGCAAGCGCAGTTAGGTCCTATGCAAATAGGTTTGCAGTTGCTACAGGCGATAAAGTTTCAGTTTACACAAATAATGATGATGGTTGGAATACTGCAAGAGACTTAGGTTTAAAGAATGTAAGGGTTGTGGCTGTAATTGATTCTCGTTCAATTAGTCCAGTATTAAGAGTTCCAGGTGCTGAAATTTTTATGGGTGTTGATGTTGTGGATACTTCAGGTCGAAGAGCAATTAAATCGATAAAGCTCTCCAATGGTAAAACAATAGATACTGATTGCCTAGCTGTTTCAGGTGGATGGAATCCAAACTTACATTTAACTTGTCATCACCGCGGGATTCCAAAGTGGAACGAAGAAATTGCATCTTTCATTCCAGATGAGTCAAATCCACCTGGTATGTCAGTTGCAGGAAGAGCTAAAGGAACAATGGTCTTGTCTGATGCAATTATCGAAGGCCATAATGTGGGTTCATCTGTCGCTTTAGATCTTAGCTATAATGTTAAAAAAATAAATCCAGCTGAAACTCCTTCAGTTTCATATAGCGTAACTGCAAACTGGGGCGTTCCAAGTGGAAAAAATCGTGCTTGGGTTGACCTTCAAAACGACGTTACTGCAAAAGATATTAAGCTTGCAAACCAAGAGGGATTTAAATCAGTTGAACATGTTAAGCGTTATACAACTTTAGGTATGGCTACAGACCAAGGTAAAACTGCTAATGTTCTTGGAATTGGTATTATGGCTGATAATATGGGCCAAACCATGGAAGAGACTGGGACTACAATATTTAGGCCTCCATATTCTCCAGTTGCAATTGGAGCATTTGCTGGAAGAAGGCGTGGAATGGAATTTTATCCAACACGGTATACTCCAAGTCATAAATGGTCTGTTGAGCAGGATGCTATCTTTGTAGAGGTTGGAATGTGGTATCGCTCTCAATGGTTCCCATTACCAGGAGAAACCCATTGGCGTGAATCTGTTGACCGTGAGGTAAAACAAACAAGAGCATCAGTTGGCATTTGTGATGTGACTACTCTTGGCAAGATTGATATTAAAGGCGCTGACGTTTCAGAGTTCCTTAATAAAGTCTATGTAAATGCTTTTGCAAAAGTACCAGTAGGTAAAACTCGTTATGGCTTGATGCTGCGTGAAGACGGGATGGTAATGGATGATGGAACAACTGCAAGGCTTTCTGAAAATCATTTTGTAATGACTACTACTACTGCCAATGCTGTAAACGTTTATCGCCATTTACAATTTTGTCATCAATGCTTATGGCCTGATCTAGATGTTCACATGATCTCAGTTACGGAGCAGTTTGCACAGTATGCAGTTGCTGGTCCAAACTCGCGTAAATTGCTTCAAAAAGTTATTGATTCTGATTGTGATATCTCAAATGAAGTTTTCCCTTATATGGGTGCTGGAGAGATTACAATTTGTGGTGGAATACCTGCAAGACTCTTTAGAATCTCATTTTCAGGTGAATTGGCTTACGAAATTGCCGTTCAAACCCGCTATGGTGATTCCCTCATGAGAGCTCTAATGGAAGCTGGTAAAGAGTTTAATGTTGTGCCTTATGGGACTGAAGCTTTAGGCGTAATGCGAATTGAAAAAGGCCATGCTGCTGGTCCAGAGCTTAATGGCCAAACTAGCGCCTATGATTTAGGAATGGGTGGGATGATTTCTGGCAAGAAAGACTTTATAGGTTATAAACTTGGAATGCGTGAAGACCTTCTTCGTGACGATCGTATGCAGATGGTTGGTTTTAAGCCAGTTAATGCTCAAGATCTTCTTCAAGCAGGGTCACATCTTCTTAATTTAAGAGATAAACCATCGACTGAATCAGATCAGGGTTGGATTTCATCTTGCATTTATTCGCCAATATTAGGACACTATATCGGTATTGGTTTTATTAAGAGTGGACATAGCCGTAAAGGCGAATTTGTTCGTGCAGTTGATTTAGTGAGAGGCAATGATATTGAGGTTGAGATATGTAGCCCTCACTTTTTAGATCCAGAAGGAGAACGTTTACGTGTCTGATTATGAATTAGTAGTAGAATCCGCACTTGATGGTGTTGAGCATGAGTTTGAGGGAGTAACTGTCTCAGAAGTTATTGGCAAGTCATTAGTTATGGTTGCATTGCCAAGGTCAAAATTTGAAGAAATTGAGTCATCAATGACAAAGTCTTGTGGCTTATTGTTACCTGAAATGGAGCAGTCAACTCAATCTAAAGATTCAGCTATAACGCTTTGGCGTTTACAGAAAAATCAAGTTCTAGCATATTTTTCTTATGAAGGGAATGATGCAGAAGTAAATATTGCAAATAGATTAAATGCTCCTGCTTACTATACTGATCAATCTGATACATGGGCGATGATTAGAGTTAGTGGCCCTAGAAGTAGAGATGTTCTTGAGCGAATTTGCCCAATCGATCTAAGTAAAAATGTGTTTTCTGTTGGCAGTGTATCAAGAACAATAATGGAACACATTGGTACAATTATCTATAGAGATGGGGAAAATTCATATGTGTTGCTTACAATGCGATCTTTTGGTGTCTCTATGCTTCATGCTATAGAAGTATCAGTTAAGAATGTTTTGTAAAAAATAACCCTATTAACCATCCTTCTGGCACGAAGAGTGGCGTCTTACAATCAGTAGTAAAATTTAAGTTTCTAAGCGATAGCGGTTGCCTGGATGTGTTAATCGGCTATAGGTTACTGGTATATTGTCACTCCATGTCACTCTAGAAATTAAGATACAAGGCATTTGAGGTTCAATTTGTAAGTATTTTGCAGTTATTTTATCTGCAGCAATAGCTTCAACAATATGCTGAGCCCCAGAGAGAGGAAGCACTTTTTTGAGATAGTGATTTGCTGTTACTTTACTTAGATCAATATCTAAATAGCCAGGAGCAGACTCTTTATTAATGTAGCGCTCTTCTAATTGAATAGGCTGGTCATTTTCAAAATGCAGAACTAGTGAATAAAATATGTGAGACTCAGACTTAAGACTAAGATGATGACAGGCCTGTAATGGCGCAATAATTTCTTTTTGTTGAAGCGCTATAGAGTGAAAACGATTTCCACGTGACTTAACCTCTTTAGCAATATCTCTAATTTGTAAGGCAGATTTAATGGGCTTGTTTTCGTTAACAAAGGTGCCTAATCCTTGGATACGATATAACACGCCTTCTTCAGTAAGCTCCCTTAAAGCTCTATTGGCTGTCATTCGACTTACTCCGAACTGCTCACAAAGTTTGTTTTCAGAGGGTACTTGGCTGTGCTCAAGCCATTGTTGGCTATTTATGCCTTCAATAATATGACGTTTTAAAGCTTGATAATGGGGAATATTTTCTTGCATATTTCTATTATACGCAACTCTTAAAAAATTGATTGTCTATACTTGTATATACAAGTATACTTTTGTTTATAGATAATTCAATAATAGGCACAATAATGATTAAAGCACCACATGGTAATAAATTAAGCTGCAAAGGATGGCATCAAGAGGCTGCTATGCGTATGTTGATGAATAATTTAGATCCTGATGTGGCAGAACACCCAGAAGATCTTATTGTGTATGGAGGCAATGGAAAAGCTGCTCGTAATTGGGATTGTTATCATAAAATTATATCTACATTACAACGGTTAGAAAATGATGAAACACTTTTAATTCAGTCGGGCAAGCCTGTTGGCGTTTTTAGAACGCACGAAGAGTCACCTCGAGTTATTATTGCAAACTCACATCTGGTACCTAGATGGGGTACTTGGGATAAGTTTCGAGAATATGAACAAGCTGGCTTAACTATGTATGGACAGATGACTGCTGGTTCATGGATATATATTGGCTCTCAAGGTATTTTACAAGGCACTTACGAAACCTTTGCTGAGTGTGCTAAACAGAATTTTGGTGGTGAGTTGGTTGGTCGATTAATCGTAACAGCTGGTCTTGGCGGTATGGGCGGAGCTCAGCCATTGGCTGCAACCATGAATGGTGCTTCTTGCCTAGCAATTGAAGTTGATGAGTCACGCGCACAGAAGCGTTTGGAGAAAGGCTATGTTGATGAAATATGCTACAACCTAGATGAGGCATTAGAAAAAGTACTTAAAGCGAAAGAGCAAAAACAACCTTTATCAGTAGCAATTGTTGCCAATGTTGCAGACGTTTTGCCTGAAATGTTAAAACGAGGCATTATTCCAGATGTCTTGACAGATCAAACATCTGCTCATGACTTGCTATTGGGTTATCTTCCATCGGGATATGGCGTTAAAGAGTCTGAAGAATTTCGCACTAAAGATCCAAAAGGTTATCAAGAGGCTGTATTGGATTCGATGCAAGTTCATATAGGCGCGATGCTGGAGATGCAAAAACAAGGTGCTATTACTTTTGATTATGGTAATAACATACGCGGTCAAGTTGCTGATCATCGTGGAATGCATGAGGCTTTTGATATTAAAGGTTTTGTACCACTCTACATTCGTCCATTGTTTTGTGAGGGCTCTGGGCCTTTTAGATGGGCTGCACTCTCAGGTGATCCTAAAGATATTCATGTTACTGACAAGGCTATTTTAGAGACTTTTCCACAAAATGAGTCTCTTGCCAAATGGATTCATAAGGCACAAAATCAAATTCAATTTCAAGGCCTTCCCGCTAGAATTTGTTGGCTCAAGTATGGAGAGCGAGAAGAAATGGGACTTAAATTTAATTGGCTAGTCAAAAAAGGGAAGGTTGCTGCACCAATTGTAATTGGAAGGGATCATTTAGATTGTGGATCAGTTGCGTCTCCAAATCGAGAAACAGAAGGTATGAAAGATGGTTCAGATGCTATTGCAGACTGGCCACTACTAAACGCTATGCTTAATACTGCTTGCGGTGCGAGCTGGGTTTCTATTCACCATGGCGGTGGCGTAGGTATTGGTTATTCAATACATTCAGGTATGGTAAGTGTTGCTGACGGAACCGCAATGGCTGACCGACGATTATCACGAGTTCTTTCAGCGGATCCAGGAACTGGTGTGATGCGTCATGCAGATGCAGGTTATGATGTGGCTATTAAAACTGCGAAAAACAAAGGCGTTGATTTGCCAATGATAGGGTGAAAAATTGATTACTTTAGATAATATTTACCAAGACCTTGAGCGAACGATTGATGCGCTATACCATGATAAGAGTGCACTAGAAAAATCACGCGCTATAGTTGATCGTGTTCTTGATGATGGTAATAGTTATTATGGAATAAATACTGGATTTGGTTTTTTAGCAAATAAAAAAATTGACGCAGAGCAGCTGGAAAAATTACAGCATAACTTGTTATTAAGTCACGCTGTTGGCCTTGGGGATTCAATACCAAAAAATATTACGAGATTAATGTTACAACTTAAAATTGTTGCTCTTAGTTTGGGTTATTCAGGTGTTTCAGTTGAGGTTGTAGAACGCCTCATGCTATTTTTGAAAAATGACTGGATACCAGTTGTACCTAGCAAAGGTAGTTTAGGCGCTTCGGGAGATTTAGCTCCTTTGGCGCATTTAGCTTTACCATTATTGGGAAAGGGCTACTTTTGGAGCGCTAAAGACAACGAACAACTTAGGGCACAAACTGTCCTTAAAACTGCAAATTTAGAGCCAATTAATCTTAAGGCAAAGGATGGCCTTGCTCTTATTAATGGCACTCAAATGATGACAGCTTATGGCGCTCATATTTTAGAGAGAGCTAACAGTTTATTAAAAAATGCCGATATTTTAGCGGCTATTTCTTTAGAAGCATTGATGGGAAGTGCTCGCCCTTTTGATGAGCGCATTCAAGCTATAAGGCCTCATCCAGGGCAAAAGGCTGTAGCTTCCAATATTCGCCTACTTTTAACCGACTCAGCAATATTGGAAAGCCATAAAAATTGTGATAAAGTGCAAGATCCTTATTCGCTTCGCTGTATTCCTCAAGTGCATGGGGCTACTCGTGATTTATTAGAGTACGCATCCGGAGTAATTGAGCGAGAACTTAACTCAGTAACGGACAACCCTTTGGTTTTTAGTGATGGCGACATAATTAGTGGAGGAAATTTTCATGGACAACCATTAGCTCTAGCTATGGATTCTGCGGCTATTGCAATAGCTGAGATTGCTAGTATTGCAGAGCGTCGGATTTATTTATTATTACGTGGTCTTGATGGTCTCCCAACTGTATTAGTAAATGATTCTGGCATTAATTCTGGGTTTATGATTCCGCAATATACAGCTGCCTCATTAGTTTCACACAACAAGGTACTTTGTCATCCTGCGTCTGTTGATTCTATTCCCTCTTGTTTGGGACAAGAAGATCATGTGAGTATGGGAAGTATTTCTGCTATTAAGTTATTAGAGGTGTTAAATAATGTTGAGCAAGTATTGGCAATTGAAGCTTTTACTGCAGCTCAAGCACTCGATTTTCGTAAACCTTTAAAAGCTGGAAGAGGAGTTGAAGCAGCGCATCAGGAGATTCGCAAAAGAGTATCTCATAAAGATGCAGATGAGTTTTTTGGAGATGATATTGACGCTTGTATTGATATGCTTAGAGGTAATCATATCCTTAAAGAGGTAGAAAAACAAATAGGCAAACTTCAATGAATCGGATTGAAAATATTACAATAGCGCAATGCTTAGATCAAGGTGTTCAAACTGATGTTCATTTGCTTGAAAATGCCACAATTGTCTGGCAAGAAGACACCATTATCTGGGTTGGAAAAACAAAAGAGATGCCAGAGCAATATGAACATAGTAACGTTGTCTTTCAAAATGGAGGTTTTTTAGTTCCAGGATTGATTGATTGCCATACTCATTTAGCTTTTGGTGGTTGGCGGGCAGATGAGTTTGGTGAACGAGTTTCTGGCACTCCTTATGCTGAAATTACTAAGCGAGGTGGTGGTATTTCCTCAACAGTTGCCGAAACACGAGCAGCCAGTAAAGATGAATTGATTGAAAAAGCGAATGGGTTTTTAACTGAAATGGCAGCTTTAGGAGTGACAACGGTTGAATGTAAAAGTGGCTATGGACTTAATATTAATGATGAATTTAAGATTTTAAGTGTTTATGATGATCTAAAAAAAATTACTCCTTTAACATTAGTTTCGACATTTTTGGGTGCGCATTTAGTTCCAAAAGAAACGCCAAGAGAGGATTATTGTCGAATGATAATTGAAGAAATGATTCCTAAAATTTATGATCAGAAATTGGCAGAATTTTGTGATATTTTTATTGATGATCATGCCTTTACTCAGGCTGAAGCACGACCAATTGTTGAATGTGCCAAAGCACATGGTTTAAAAATAAAACTGCATGTTGACCAACTTAGTGGAGATGGCGGCGCTGAATTTGCTGCAGATTGTGGAGCCTTTTCAGCTGATCATTTGGAATATGTGTCTGAAGAGGGCATCAAAGCACTAAAAAAATCAGGCACTATTGCTGTTACCCTTCCTTTAGCTAGTCTTTATACCTTTCAAAAATCTCTTGATGCAAGAATGCTCATCGATGCTGGGGTAGAGGTTGCTTTGGCAACAGATTTTAATCCCGGCTCTGCGCCAAGTAATCACTTACCATTAGCTATGATGTTGGGTTGTACGCTTAACCGAATGAGCCCTAAAGAAGTGCTAAAGGCAGTAACTCTTTATGCAGCTAAAGCTTTAGATAAGGCTGATAAAATTGGTTCTATAGAAGTTGGAAAGCGCGCAGATTTTGCGTTAATTGACACACCATCAATTGAGCATTGGATGTATCATTTTAAAGCTAATGCCAATTGTTTGACTGTGAAAAATGGACATATCATTTATCAACAGTAATACCAATAAAAGGATTTTTAGATGAAAAACTGGAAATTTAAAGGATTGTATCTTAAAAAGGGGTGGATTTCACCAGCCTATGTCAGTACAGATGATAATGGTAAAATTTTAAGTATTGACTCTCAATCTTCTTTAGAGGTCGATGAATCTGTTGATGGTTTTGCAATTGCTCCTATTCCTAATGCTCATTCACATGCCTTTCAGTATGTGATGGCTGGCCTGACTGAGAATATTCCAAAAGGACATCAGGGAGATAACTTCTGGTCTTGGCGTGAGCGAATGTATGCAGTTGCAGACCAAGTTAGCCCTGAACAAATGGAAGTTATTGCTTCAATGCTTTATGCTGAAATGTTAAGGTTAGGATACGATCAAGTAGTGGAATTTCACTATTTAAATAAAGATTCAAATGGACAAACCTATAATAATCCAAATGAAATGGCTGAGCGATTAATTAGCGCTGCAAAACGAGTGGGCATGAAAATTACAATGACCCCTGTTTACTACCGTACAGCAGGTTTTAATCAAGGACCTTCTGAAGCACAGAGGCGCTTTCAGTATGACTCAACGGATACTTATCTTTCTCAGATTGAGGACTTAAAAAGCAAGTACCAACATGATTCTGAAGTCAAAATTGGTTATGGACAACATTCTTTAAGAGCAGCCAACGTCGAAGAGACAAAGGAAATTTTTGCTTATAGTTCAGAAATGCCTTGCCATATTCATATTTCAGAGCAAACTCAGGAAGTTGAGGGCTCTTTAAAGCATCTTGGCGCTCGTCCAGTTGAGTGGTTAGCGAATGAAGCAGGTATTGGCCAAAATACCAATTTAATCCATAGTACCCATATAACTGAAAATGAAATGCAAAGCATAATTAAAGCAAAAGCTAATGTAGTCATTTGTCCAAGTACTGAAGGTAACTTAGGTGATGGGTATTTCCCAATTTCAGATTTTATTGAGGCAGGTGGTCGTTGGTGTATTGGCTCTGATTCTCACATTGGTATTAATCCTTTTGAAGATTTAAGATTATTAGATTATGGCCAGCGAATGAGTAAGCAGAAACGAAATGTTATGCTTAATGGCAAGCCAGGTGATAGTTCTGCAATTTCTTATGATGCTATTTTTGATAATGGCCATTTGGCTGCAGGTGAAAGAAAAAGTGATTATTTTCAAGTGGGAGATGATCTAGATGTGTTAATTATTAATTCTCATTCGCCTTTAATGACCCGAGAGGCAAATGAAGGAAGGTTGGCAACAATTGTCTATGCGCTCGATAATTCTGCTATTTATGGTCGACTAAAGTCTGGTGAATGGCTGGTTAAGGATGGTATACATATCATTCATGACGAAATTATTCAAAATTTTAGCACAACTGTAAATGATATTAATTAATTCTGAGACATTAGCATATGATCAGATTTATTGTGAAAATTAGCTTGAAGTGATTTATTTTGAGGTAAGAGCTCTCATTGCTTATAAGAAATCATGATGAAGCCATTTAAAATATATTCACCTAAGAGTTTTCAGACGCTCCCCTGGAGAAATGGTTTAGGCTCAACTGTTGAATTATTGGCTGAAACCCCAAATAAAAATGAGGCCTTTTCTTGGCGCTTAAGTATTGCATCAGTTGCCAACGATGGCCCTTTTTCTGATTTCAGTGGTTATGATCGTACTTTGATATTACTCGAAGGCTCCGGGATAACTCTCAATAAGCCTAATGGAATCTTTAAAGTGCTAAATTCATCACTTGATTATGCCAATTTTAAAGGCGAGGATTTGATTGATGCTGCTTTGCATGATGGCCCCATTAAAGATTTTAATGTTATGACTTTACGCTCGATTTGTAAGTCAAGTGTCACAGCTATTGATGAAACTAGCGAGTCTTTACTTAATATTAATGCTGATAAATTACTTGTTTACAGTATCAAGCCAGTCAATATTCAATTTGGGTTAGAGGCAAGTATTAGTCTTGAGGCTAATCATTTGTTGCAATTTAATTACTATATAAACAACACAATGAGATTAGACAAAACTCAGGCAATTGTGATTCAAATTAACTACAATAAATAAGATATCAATTTGTTTATTTTATTTCTACCCCTTCTTGTAATGCGCCATATAATTAACGCTTACATCATCACCTAGTTTGTATTTTTTAGTAATTGGGTTGTAAGTCATTCCAATCATTGAGCTAATTGATAAATCACAAGTTCTAGCCCAACCATCAATCTCACTTGGGCGTATAAACTTCTCGTAGTTATGAGTCCCTTTAGGCAGGAGGTTTAAAATATATTCTGCACCAACAATTGCAAAGAAATATGATTTTGGATTTCTATTTATTGTCGAGAAAAAAACCCTTCCATTTGACTTAACTAATTTAGAGCAAGCTTCGATAACTAATGATGGGTCTGGAACATGCTCTAGCATTTCAAGACATGCTATAACATCAAAAGAATCTTGTTCAGATTCTACTAATTCTTCTGCAGATATAAATTTATAGTCAATATCAAGGCCAGACTCTAGCAAATGAAGTTTAGCAACTTCAAGGCCTGCTTCAGCTAGATCAATACCAACCACAGTAGCTCCTTCAAGGGCTAAGGATTCACTTAAAATACCACCACCACATCCTATATCAAGAATACGCTTTCCATGGAGGGAGCCTCCACATTGCTCTTTGATGTAGTTAAGACGAAGTGGATTAATATCATGTAAAGGTTTAAATTCTGAGTTTTTGTCCCACCAGCGCGCCGCTAGTACTGCAAATTTTTCTACTTCGTCTTTATCAACGTTAGAATTCATAGTTCTTTAACAAATTCTAGAACTTCTTGAGCATGCTCTGCAACCTTAACTTTATCCCACTGCTTAAGAATTTCTCCAGTTGGACTAATTACAAAAGTTGATCGAACAATTCCCATATGCTCTTTGCCATAAAGTTTTTTTAACTTAATGACATCAAACTGATTACATAAGGACTCATCTTCATCAGAAATTAAATCAATAGTGTAATTAAATTTTTGTTTAAATTTTTCATGAGATGCTATGCTGTCTCTTGAAACTCCATATATGACAGTATTATTTTCAGTAAAAGCTTCGTTTAACTGGGTAAAATCATTACCTTCAATTGTGCATCCTGGGGTGTCATCTTTTGGATAAAAATAAAGAACAATATTCCTTCCTTGGTTGTCAGGAATGTCAATTTTTAGATTACTTGTGGCGACACATGTAGTGGGGTTTATTTTATTCATATACGATATAATCTCATGGCTTTAATTTTAAAGCAGTCATTTTATCATTGATATGCAAAACATCCGAAATTTTTCTATCATTGCGCATATAGATCATGGGAAGTCAACAATTGCTGATCGTTTTATTCAGCATTGCGGCGGACTAAGTGATCGTGAGATGTCGTCACAAGTTCTTGACTCAATGGATATTGAGAAAGAGCGAGGGATTACAATTAAATCACAAAGCGTTTCTTTGCAATATGATGCAAAAGATGGTCAAACATACCAATTTAATTTAATTGACACCCCTGGCCATGTTGATTTTTCATATGAAGTCTCAAGATCTCTTTCTGCTTGCGAAGGAGCATTGTTAATTGTTGATGCCTCTCAAGGAGTTGAAGCTCAAACAGTAGCTAATTGCTATACTGCTTTAGATCAAGGCCTCGAAGTAGTTGCAGTTCTTAATAAAATTGATTTACCAGCTGCAGAGCCAGAAAGAGTTGTAGATGAGATCGAAGATGTGATTGGTGTAGAGGCTCATGATGCGGTCCATGCAAGTGCTAAATCTGGCATTGGAATTGAAGAGATTCTTGAGCAGATTGTTGAAAAAATTCCTGCTCCAGAAGGCGAAATAGATGCCCCAATTAAAGCGCTCATAATTGATTCATGGTTTGATAATTATTTAGGTGTTGTTTCTTTAATCAGGGTCATTGATGGAGAAATTAAAGCTAAAACAAAGATTAAAATATTCTCCAATAAAAATGAACACTTAGTTGATGAAGTCGGTATTTTTACACCCAAAAGAACTAAAACTGATAGTTTAAAGGCTGGGGAGGTTGGCTACTTAATTGCGAGTATCAAAAATATTGATGGAGCTCCAGTTGGCGACACAATAACTAGTAATAAAAACCCTGTGGAACATCCTTTAGAGGGTTTTAAGCCTGTACAGCCAAGAGTTTTTGCAGGTCTTTTTCCTACTTCCGGTGAAGACTATGAGAAATTTAGAGATGCACTAGCCAAGCTTCGCTTAAATGATGCTGCTTTACAGTATGAACCTGAAAACTCCGATGCACTTGGATTTGGCTTTAGGATTGGTTTTTTAGGGCTTCTTCATATGGAGATTGTTCAGGAACGTCTTGAGCGTGAGTATGACTTAGATTTAATAACGACAGCACCAACTGTAATATATGAAATTCTTGACACTAAAGGCAAGGTATCAAAAATTGATAGCCCATCAAAGCTACCTCTTGTGCAAACTATAGCTGAATTTAGAGAGCCAATTATTACTGCAAATATTTTGGTAACCAGCGAGTATGTTGGGCCAGTAATTAGCTTGTGTGTTGAAAAGAGAGGCGTTCAAAAAAATATTAACTATATGGGCAGGCAAGTTTCTATTGTCTATGAGCTTCCATTAAATGAAGTGGTTTTAGATTTCTTTGATAAACTTAAATCTGCATCAAGAGGTTTTGCATCTATGGACTATCATTTTGAGCGTTATCAGACTGCTGATTTGATCCGTTTAGATATATTGATAAATAATGAGAGTGTTGATGCTTTGGCTTTAATTATTCACCGTGATAACTCTACTTATAAAGGCCGCGAAATTGCTGAAAAAATGAAAGAACTAATTCCTAGGCAGATGTTTGATGTTGCAATTCAAGCATGCATTGGTGTTAAGATAATTTCAAGAACAAATGTTAAGGCGCTTAGAAAAAATGTTACTGCAAAGTGTTATGGTGGCGATATAACTCGAAAGAAGAAGTTACTTGAAAAGCAGAAGAAAGGTAAGAAGAGGATGCGCTCAATTGGGAGGGTAGATATTCCTCAAGAGGCTTTTCTAGCTGTGCTTCATATTGATTAAAAGATTTTTATTGTTCTTTCTTTAAGATTTTTTCAAGGCCATTAAACCATTCAGTATGGTCTTCAGGACAAACCATTGTTGGTTCAATATCAGGCAATTCCATGGTGCTACCTAAGGGTGCTAGCATCCACCCACGTGCCGTTTGTCTTGGTACTCTAGAGCCACAATTATTACAAAATGCATTGCCAAAGGTGTTGGGTGGTGAAAGAATATATTCACCTCTTTTATTCTGACCTGAGAGCCATGAAAATTGATCAGGCTTTACAAAAAGATTGGTTGCAAAGGCTGCTCCAGTTACTTTACGGCATCTTGAGCACTGACACATTCCAAAAAACTCATAAGGCCCATGCATTTCCCATGATACTTTTCCACAAAGGCATTCTCCATTTAATATATTTTTAGTTTGCATAATAAAATATTTCCATAGCTTGTGTTTTTATATTGACAGTACCTCTAAAAAAAACTTAGTACCAAAGTAAGATAAAACCAAAATGGCAAAAGCAATTTGAGTAGATATGGCTACTAGTTTTCCTCTCCAGCCAAAAATCTTATGCCCAAACAAAATTCCGGCAAAACCAATCCAGGCAATAATTGAAAGGATGGTTTTATAGGTAAGTTTTTGTGTAAAAAAATCATCGATATAGAGATAACCTGAGACTAAAGAGAGAGTAAGAAGCAAAAACCCCATCTTTAAGGTTTGATAAAGGAAAGCTTCCATAGTTTGAAGTGCTGGAAGCTTATCGACAAAAGTATTAAAGTTATGCTCATGTAAAAAACGCTCTTGGATGCTTAATAGTATCGACTGACCAACTGCAATGGCAAGAAGAGCATATGCACCAATAGACAGAAAAGCATGAGCTGCAATTGACATAGAAATAAGCTTGCCTTGTGCCCCTGGAAATAAAAAAGCAATAATGACTGCAATTGCGCTTAGAGGATATACAAGAATTCCTAAAGAGTGAATAGGCTTAGTGAAAGAGGTTAGAAATAAAAGCGTAGCTACAACCCATGCAACAAAGGACATACTCACAGTTAGTCCAAAAAATACCCCATCATGTTGCCATAACTCAAACAAAATATAGCCATGTGAAGAGCAGGCTATTAGAAGCATTAAATTAACAATTGTTCGGTGTTGATTTGTTACTGAATCTAAAACAAAATATCTTGTTAGTAACAGCCCAGAAAGTAGATAAGCGATAAATGGCAGGGCGTGAAGTAAAGGCATTTCTAGCTTTGTCTTTGCAAAAGATTATATAATACGATATTTCACTCAAGTAGAACGTAATGTTTGATAATTTAACGGAACGACTTTCCAATAGCTTCAAGGCCATTCAAGGTAAAAATAAGCTATCCGATGAAAACATTAAAAAAGCCATAAGAGAAGTCAGAAGATCTCTACTGGAAGCTGACGTTGCGCTTGATGTAATTAAGTTTTTTATAGGGAGAGTTCAAGATAAAGCAATTGGACTTAAAGTAGGGGAGGGGCTGAGCCCGTCTCAAGCTTTTATTAAGCTAGTTGAATCTGAGTTAACAGAAGTGATAGGTGGTCAGAATGAATCTCTAAACCTTGCAACTCAACCACCAGCAGTTGTAATGGTTGCGGGCCTTCAAGGCTCAGGTAAGACTACTTCGATTGCCAAGCTAGCTCGTTATTTAAAAGAAGAGCAGAAAAAGAAAGTCCTTGTGGTCAGTGCAGATGTATATAGACCTGCTGCTATTGAGCAGCTTAAAATTCTTGCAGAGCAGATAGGCGTTGATTTTTTTCCTTCAAGTGTTGATGAGAAGCCTGAAAAAATAGTTTTTGATGCAAAAAAACAAGCCCAATCCCAGTTTCATGATGTTCTTCTAGTTGATACAGCGGGAAGGCTTCATGTTGATGAGCAAATGATGTCTGAAATTCAAATTCTTCAGAAACAAGTCAATCCAATAGAAACGTTATTTGTTGTTGATTCAATGACAGGACAAGATGCTGCGCATACTGCGAAAACATTCTCAGATATGCTTCCACTGACTGGAATCATTTTAACAAAGACTGATGGTGATGCTAGAGGCGGCGCTGCTCTATCTGTAAAACATATAACTGGAAAGCCTATCAAATTTATGGGTGTTGGAGAAAAGACTGACGCTTTAGAGCCATTTTATCCAGAAAGACTTGTTTCTCGTATTCTTGGTATGGGTGATGTTCTTTCTTTAGTTGAAGAGATTTCAAAAAAAGTTGATCATAAAAAAGCTCAGAAGAATGTTCAAAAAATGGCAAAAGGCAGATTTGATCTTGATGATATGAGAGATCAGTTAATGCAGATGCAACAAATGGGCGGAATGGGCGCTTTAATGGATAAAATGCCTGGAATGGGGCAGATACCTCAAAGTGTTAAAAATCAAGTAATTGGTGATACTGAAAGCAGTCGAATGGTTGCAATTATTAATTCAATGACTCCAAAAGAAAGAAATCATGTTAATTTAATCAAAGGTTCTCGTAAGAAAAGGATTGCTGATGGCTCTGGTACTGATGTTCAGCAAGTAAATAAATTGTTAAAGCAATTTGAAAAAATGCAAAAAACAATGAAAAAGATGAAGGGTGGAAAAATGAAAAAAATGATGCAGCAAATGGGTGATATGCAAGGCGAAGGGGGGATGCCTGATTTTTCAAAGATGCTTGGACTAGGAAATAAAAAATTTCCATTCTAAACAAATTGCTTATTTTTGCTTGATGACTATTGCACTTTGCTATTTTTGATATAAAATCCGAACTTTTATACAGCCATATTTAATTGAAATGAAATTTAATCTTAAACTTCTAGCCATAGTTTTGTTTGGCTTTCTCTTTCTTCAGCCTTCGTTATCTTTTGCTGATGATTCAATTGAGACTATTCAGCTTTCATTAGTTATTACTTCTGCAGACGAGATTAGTTTAACGGCAATTAAACAAGTTGAAATAGGACTTAATTCTTATGAGGCTATTAGTCAATTAGTTACTGTTGGCGTAAAAGATACCAGTTTTGGTCCTCAGATTATGTCTTTGGGTGGGATTGAGGCAGTTGGAAATACCTACTGGGCATTGTACGTTAATGGCTTAATGTCAATGGTTGGGGTGCAAGATGTTATACTTTTAAAAGATACATTTATTCGCTTGAATATGGAAGCATTTTAATATATTATT
The DNA here is from genome assembly GCA_905618925.1 of uncultured Candidatus Thioglobus sp. Lineage (GTDB taxonomy): Bacteria > Pseudomonadota > Gammaproteobacteria > PS1 > Pseudothioglobaceae > Pseudothioglobus. Next base: position 61,881 of record CAJQTG010000001.1, read on the forward strand.
GTTTAAAAATTTTTGGAGAGAAATGATGAGCAATCAAGAGTACAAGCTTAACTCAAGTTTTAGTTATTTAGTTATTTTAGCAGTGTTAATTGTCTTGGGTGTTGCGGGCAGATTATTACCCCATCCACCTAACTTTACGCCAATGGCTGCAATAGCATTATTTGCAGGGTTTATTTTTGTAAAAAGGTATATGGCCATAGTTGCAGTTATTGTTACTATGCTACTTTGTGATTATTTTGCTTTTGGATCACTTTCTGCAAACTGGTTTGGCTCGAAATCAATGTTTGTTGTCTATCTTGCGCTCCTATTTCCAATTGTCTTTAAAAATTACCTACAAAAGAAACTTGGTGTATTAAAAATTGCAGGAACTGCTTTAGCAAGTTCTATTGTTTTTTTCTTGGCAACTAATTTTGCAGTCTGGGCATTTTCACCAATGTACGCAAAAACTCTTGAAGGTTTGGTGCTGTGCTATACGATGGCAATTCCGTTTTTCCAGAATACAGTTGCAGGGAATTTAGTGTGGTCAGGTGTTATATTTGGTGCCTACTTTGCTTTACGTAACTTCTCAAACTTAAGAATTTTGAATCAAAAAGACAAATCAATCTTTAGTTAGATTATATTTTTACCTGGTAATTCATCTAATGTTAATTTTTCAACGTGAATTGATAGCTTATGTCTAGGCATCTAAAAGGGCTTTTAATGACCGTTTTTGCGGTAATTCTATTAAGTCCAGACTCTGTTCTTATTAGATTAGTTGAAGAAGTTTCTCCAGAGGTTGATAGCTGGACAGTTCTTTTTTGGAGGGGGCTCTTATATGCTGTAGGAGTTTCTTTATTAGTCTTTCTAAAATACCGGTTAAAGACACTCGAAGAATTCAAAAAAATTGGAAAAGGGGGTTTATTAATAGGTTTTTTTTCCGGAATTAGTACAGGAACATTTGTTTTCGCAATTGTTTATACATCAATTGCAAATGCTCTTGTTATTATAAGTACTGGCCCAATAATGATAGCAATTGTCTCTTGGTTTTTACTTAAAGAAAAATCCAGTCTTGTGACTTGGGTTTCTATGATAATTGTTTTTATTGGAATTTATATTGTTATGAGTGGAAGTCTTGGGGGAGAAAACCTTGTTGGTGACTTTTTTGCTTTGATTACAGCTGTAATGATGGGGTTCACCTTTACTTTGACTCGTAAATATAAAGATGTAAATATGGTCCCTGTAAATGCAATTGGTGGTGTGATTGCTGCGCTTATAGCCTATGTAATGGCTAGTAAAATTTCAGTTCCACCTGAGGTAATAAAATACATAATCGCTATGGGGGCAATACTTTCAATTTCGTTTAGTCTGATTACAATTGCGCCAAGATATATGCCTGCAGCTGAAGTTGGAATGATAATGCCTCTAGAAACAGTCTTGGGAACTTTGATAGCTTGGTACGTAATTCATGAAGAGCCATCGATGAATGCTTTAATTGGTGGAACTATTGTTATTGTAACTTTATTCTGTCACTCTTGGTACAGCACTAAGCTTGCAAGAAACCAGCTAAGCTGACTTATCATAATTTTACTTACCTAAACCTTTACAAGCTTTAAATATGAATAATCATTTAAAAGGACTACTAATTGCTTTTTTTGGGGTAGTAATGTTGACTCCAGATCCAGTATTAGTAAGACTTGCAGATGCAGATACCTTCACCATTCTTTTTTGGCGTGGGATATTCTATGCGCTTGGCGTATTGGCAATTTTGTATGCTACCTACCGTAAAAATACATTTAAAGAGCTAAAAAATATAGGTAGGCCTGGAATCTGGATTGGTCTCCTTTCAGGGATTGGTGGTGTCACATTTATTGCTGCGATTCAATACACTTCGATTGCTAAAGTATTGGTTATTATTAGTACAGCGCCAATGGTTGTTGCAATTATTTCATGGGCAATAATAAATGAAAGGCCTAAGCTTTATACGTGGATATCAATGCTAATTATTGTTACTGGTATCTACATAGTAATGAAAGGGGACACAGCAGTTATAATTAATCCAGAAGATACTGCTTACCAGCATCTCATTGGAAGTTCATTGGCAGTTATATCAATAATTGCTGGTGGCTATTCATTTGCACTAACGCGAAAATACAGTAACGTAAATATGGTTCCAGCTATGATAGTTAATGCTTTTGTTGTTTCTTTTGTTGGACTAGTTTTTTCAAGTTCTTTTTATTTACCATTTGATTCTCTAATGTATGTTCTTGTAGGCGGCATATTACTTGCAATTGCCTTTAGCTTAATTACTATTGCTCCAAGATTTATACCTGCATCAGAAGTTGCTATGTTTATGCCTTTAGGAACAATTTTTGGAATACTAAGCGCATGGCTAGTGATTAATGAGCAGCCTTCTAGTAGCTCACTTTTGGGCGGCTCTATAGTTGTTATTACTTTATTTTTCCATGCATGGTACAGCTCCAAGCTGCAAACGAAATGATAATATTAAGCAAAAATAAAGCATTGAGGGCTGACATTCTTATGCTCATTGCTGCAGCCATTTGGGGCTTTGCATTTGTTGCGCAGAAAGATGCGGCAGAGACAATGGACCCATTTTTCTTTAATGCAGCTAGATTTTTTATTGGAGCTACAGTATTAATGCCATTAGTTTGGTATCTATCTAAAAAGAATACAACATCAATTAAGACAAAGGTTTCAACTAAAAAGTTATTATTTGCTGGAACTGTTGCTGGATTATTTTTATTTACCGCTTCAAGTTTTCAGCAAGTTGGTATTGAATTCACAACGGCAGGAAAGGCAGGTTTTATAACGGGCTTATATATCTTTTTTGTTCCATTAATTGGAATTTTCTTAGGTCAAAAAACTAACTCTGGAACTTGGCTTGGAGGATTTCTTGCAGTTATTGGGTTATACCTTCTAAGTATCAATAAAGGCTTTAGTATTGAGAAGGGCGATTTGTATCAACTAATTTGTGCCATATTTTTTGCAGCTCACATTTTAGTGCTAGGTTATGTTGCAAAAAGAATGGACCCTTTAAAGCTATCACTTATTCAGTATATTGTTGCTTGTTTTTTAAGTCTTATTATTGCAATTGCCATAAAAGAAAATATTGAGTGGGATGCTATTATCATTACAGCAATACCACTTCTCTATGCAGGAGTTATGTCAATAGGTGTTGGTTATACACTTCAAGTAGTTGCACAGCAACATGCTAAATCTTCCCATGCAGCAATAATTTTAGGCCTAGAAGGAGCATTTGCAGTGCTTGGTGGATGGCTTATTCTTGATGAAATGCTCACAATTAGAGGTTTTATTGGGTGCGCGTTGATGTTAATTGGAATGCTTTTATCTCAGCTACTGCCAACTTTAAGGCTAAAAAAAGCAGCTTAAGAGCTTTCCCATTCAACTGATATGACTATTAAGGGTTATTAATATAGGCTTAACTTAAATATAATGAATATTATTGAACTTCAAAATATCACAGTATTTCAAGAAAGTAATAAAGTATTTGATGACTTTTCTTTAACCATTGATGAAAGTCAAAGCACGGTTATCTTAGGGCCAAATGGCTCTGGCAAAACAACCCTTTTAAAGTTATTGAATCGTGAGCTCTATATTGTAGAGAGTCAAGATAGCAGTATTAAAATATTTGACAAAGAGAGATGGAATGTTCAAGATCTAAGGTCTAATCTTGGTATTGTTTCGCCACATCTGCAAAACAATTATTCTAATAGCGCTATTGGTTTGCATGTTGCTCTATCTGGGTTTTATTCTAGTGATGGAATATGGAAGCATCAAAATTTTGATGCTGAGATGCTAGATCGTGCAAATGAAGTTATGGATCTTCTATCAATATCAAGCTTAAAGGATAGAAAATACTCATCAATGTCTACGGGCGAGCAGCGAAAGTTTCTTCTTGCAAGGTCTCTTGTTAATGACCCGGCAGTTTTAGTTTTTGATGAGCCAACGAGTGGTCTTGATATAAGTACTTGTTTTCAGTACCTTGAAATTATGAGAGAATTGATGAGTATGGGTAAAAAGGTAATATTAGTTACTCACCATGTACATGAGATTCCGCCTGAAATATCAAGAGTAATTTTATTAAAAAGTGGTAAGGTTATTATGGATGGCAATAAAGATGAAATTTTAACGAATAGCAACCTTACTAATCTTTTTGATTGGCCAATTAAAGTTGTAAAAGAAAATGGCTATTATCAGGCGTTGCCTGGATAATTATTTCTTGTATGTGCGATAAAGCGCTGATTTAGCATGAGCCTGAAAACCTTCGCCATAAGCCAAGGTAGCTGCAGTTTCACCTAAATTTATAGCGCCTTCTTTTGATGCCATTATTACACTAGACCTTTTTTGAAAGTCATAGACACCTAAAGGCGACGAGAATCTTGCAGTACTTGAGGTTGGCAAGACATGGTTTGGCCCAGCGCAATAATCACCTAAAGCTTCAGAAGAATATTTGCCCATAAAAATTGCACCTGCATGTTTAATATCATCTAATATAGATTCTGGATTCTCAACGGAAAGCTCAAGGTGTTCTGGAGCAATTTTATTCGATATTTTAATTGCTTCACTAATATCTTTTGTCAGAATTAGCGCGCCTCTATTTTTAAGTGCCGCTCGAATAATATGCTCTCTTTCCATTGTAGGAAGTAGCTTGTGAATACTATTATTAACTTCTTTAATAAAATCTTTGTCAGGACAAAGTAGAACTGATTGAGCTTCTTCATCATGCTCAGCCTGAGAAAATAAGTCCATTGCAATCCAGTCAGGGTTTGTTGAGCCATCACAAATGATTAATATTTCTGAAGGTCCAGCAATCATGTCAATACCAACTTGTCCAAATACTTGTTTTTTTGCAGTTGCAACATAAATATTACCAGGCCCAACTATTTTATCAACTTTAGGAATGGTTTCAGTTCCATATGCAAGTGCTGCAATTGCTTGAGCACCACCTATAGTAATAACCATATCGACTTCTGCAATATGAGCCGCTGCCAATACTAATTCATTGATAACTCCTTTTGGAGCGGGAACAACCATAATTAACTCTTTGACGCCTGCAACTTTTGCAGGAATACTGTTCATAAGTACAGAGGATGGATAGGCTGCCTTACCTCCAGGGACGTACAGACCGACGCAATCTAAAGGAGTAATTTTTTGTCCCAATACTGTACCGTCATTTTCAGTGTAATTCCATGACTCTTGTTTTTGTTTTTGATGATAAGATTTAATTCTTTCTGCGGCAACACAAAGAGCATCTTTTTGCTTTTGAACTAGGTTGTTGTATGATTTTTTAAGACTTTCTTTTGGGATAATTAACTCTGAAACTGATTTGGCTTTAAGTAAGTCAAACTTTGAAGTAAAGCTTAAAACAGAACTATCTCCTTTATCCTTAACTTCTTTAATGATCTTTCTAACAGTATTATTTACCTCTTCATCAGAGGAGGCTTCCCAAGAAATTAATGAAGAAAGCTTGGTATCGAAATCCTCACTACTCGAAGATAATAAGTTGATCATAAGTTTTTTTCTATGCTTTTAATCCAGTCATTAATTTGACTATGTTTGGTATTAAAGGCTGCTGAATTTACAATAAGTCTTGAACTTATATTATGAATTAAATCTAGCGGAACTAAGTTATTGGCTTTGAGTGTGTTGCCAGTATCCACAAGGTCCACAATACAATCTGAAAGACCAACTATTGGTGCAAGCTCCATAGCTCCAGAAAGTTTGATAACTTCTACTTGCTGGCCTTTTGAGAAGAAATATTCTTTTGCTGATTTGACGTATTTTGTTGCTACTTTCAATGTGCTTTTATTTAAATTTTGGTTTTCCTTTGATGCGACCATAAGGCGACACTTGGAGATTTCAAGATCAAGTAATTCAAAAACACCATCAGCACCATGCTCTAATAGGACATCTTTTCCTGCGATTCCAAGATCTGCAGCCCCATGTTGAACAAACACGGGAACGTCGCTTGCCCTGATGACTATAACTTTAACATCTTCTAGATTAGTATCTAAAATTAATTTCCTACTTTCAAGTTCTTTTTTGGAGACAGAAAGACCCGCTTTCTCAAGAAGAGGGAGTGTTTGGTCTAATATTCGACCTTTAGAAAGTGCGATCGTTAACATGTCAGTATATAAATTATTAGTTTAGTGCTGAACGCGCTCTATATCTGCTCCCAGCATTTTAAATTTTTCTTCAATCATCTCATAGCCACGATCAAGATGATAGACTCGCTCAATAGTTGTTGTTCCTTGTGCAGCTAAACCAGCCAAAACTAGACTAGCAGAAGCTCTCAAATCTGTTGCCATAAGATTGGCGCCAGTTAATAATTTTACTCCTTTACACACAACAGTGTTGCCCTCAAGCTTAAGATTTGCTCCCATACGGCTGAGTTCAGGAACATGCATAAAGCGATTTTCAAAAATCGTTTCTGTAATAGTGCTACTTCCTTCTGCAATAGAATTAAGGGCCATAAATTGAGCCTGCATATCCGTTGGAAAGTTTGGGTAAGCGCTGGTTCGAATATCAACAGGCTGAGGTCTTTTCCCTTTCATATCAAGTTTAATTGAGTTTAGATTTGTTTGAATATCCGCACCAGTTTCAATAAGTTTTCCAATAACTGCACGCATAGAGTCTGGCTCAATGTTATTCACAACAATTTTACCTCCAGTTATTGCAGCTGCAACTAGATAGGTTCCTGCTTCAATTCGATCTGGGCAAATGGAGTAATCAATACCGTATAGATGGTCAACCCCTTGGATTACTATAGTGGAGGTATTTTCACCTATAATTTTCGCACCCATTTTTTTAAGACATAGAATTAAATCTGTTACCTCTGGCTCTTGTGCTGCATTGTTAATAGTAGTCGTACCCTTAGCAAGAGTTGCAGCCATTATTATGTTTTCAGTCGCTGTTACAGAAATTAAATCAAAGTTAATATTTGTTCCAATAAGCTCATTTGTACTCGCATAAATATATCCGTTTTTAACATCAATCTTAGCTCCCATCTTTTCTAAAGCTGCAAGATGTAAATTAACTGGACGTGTTCCAATTGCGCAACCACCAGGAAGTGAAATTTTAGCTTTCTTATATTTTGCAAGCATAGGACCTAAAGTTAAGATCGATGCCCTCATTGTTTTTACTAGTTCGTATTCTGCCGTTAAATTTTTAAGGCTTGATGAATCTATTGAAATTGAACTATCCTCCTCTAGTACAAAGCTAGAGCCCATATCCATTAATAATCTAAGGGTAGTAGAAACATCACTTAATTGAGGTGTATTCGATAGCTTTAATGGTCCATCAGCAAGAATTGATGAAAAAAAGATAGGTAAGGTAGCATTTTTGGACCCAGAAGTTTTTATACTTCCACTGAGCGGAGTTCCGCCATTAATTACTAATTTATACATATACTAAGATTTTTTAAGCATTTTTTGAATTAATTTTTCAACACCTTGACGTTTAATTTTAGAGTCATAACCGACTCTTTCTATATCTATTATGCTTATAGATTGATACTCTAAATCATAGATTTTCCAGCTGTTTTTACGAATCAACTTAAGAATAACTGTGGTAGTTAAATTTTCATCTTCAAGGGATAATGAAACTTTAACCCGAGCAAGGTTTTCATTTTTACTGTAGTCATCATTGACAGATATTTTAATATTTTCCCAAATTGCTAAATCTGACAAAATTCCAATATATTCATTAATTAGAGAACTCTTCATGTCACGTTCAAATATTTTCTTTTGTCTTGAATCTAGCTGGCCCCAGTAACTACCTAAAGCCATCTCAGTGCTATATTCAAGATCTATGTAAGGGATAATTTTCTTTTTAGTTAGATTAAGTGTTGACGCTAAAGTTCCATTATTACCTGACTGTAACTTAATAAAAGAGCAAACAACATCATTAGTAATAGCTCTCACCTGATCTGTTGGAGTGTCTCCAGCAATTTTTGGCGAAATAGAAGGGCAAGATTCTGAGGCAAATATAATCCCGATAAAACATAAATTGATCAGGAAAGCCTTTAAAATATTAGGTATAAATTTCATGCAGGTATTGTACTGTATTTGTGAATTAAATTAATGAAATGCAGAATCAAAATATAAAAATAAAACTTAAAAATCTGACTAAAGAGCCAGGTGTCTACAAAATGCTTGATAAGTTAGGTAATGTTATTTATGTTGGTAAAGCAAAAAATTTAAAAAATCGCGTTTCAAATTATTTTATCAGCTCAAATCATAATGCAAAAACTCATCTCCTTCAAAAAAATATTGATAATTTTTCTATTATTATTACAAAAACTGAAACTCAGGCGCTTCTTCTTGAAAATGAGCTTATTAAGCAGTTCAAACCTAAATTTAATATACTTTTAAAAGACTCTAAAAGCTACCCTTATATTTACCTTAGTAATGATGCTCATCCTCGCTTAGGAATGTACAGGGGTAAAAAAAATAAAAATTATCATTATTTTGGGCCATACCCATCTTCGCATATTGCACGTGATGCTTTAGCTCTCCTTAAAAAAATATTTAAAGTAAGGCAATGTACCAATAGTTTTTATAGGGCCCGCTCTCGCCCTTGTCTAGAGTATCAAATTGGCTTATGTAGTGCTCCTTGTGTTGGAAAAATTTCGGATAACAAGTATGAGCAAGATGTTGATATGGTGTCACTTTTTTTGAATGGCAAAGCGAGCAAGCTTTTAAACCAAGTTTCTCAAAAAATGAAAGATGCTTCTATTAATCTTGATTTTGAGGCTGCTGCTAAATATAGAGATCAGCTTATTGGCTTGAGAACAATTCAAGAGAGACATGGCTCTCAATTTAGCTCTGATATGGATGTTGTCAGTATTACAAATGATGCTGATACTCATTGCATCGAGGTAGTATTTGTACGGGGAGGTAAACAAGTTGGAAGTGAGACTTTCTTTCCAAAAAATGCAAAAAATGACTCTTGTGAAGAGGTTTTAAGTGCATTCCTGCCATTATATTATTTGGGCACAAAAACACCTAAAGAAATAGTGTTAAGTCATAAGCTAGAAGGTAAGTCTTTATTGGAGGCTGGCTTATCTACGAAGCTTATTCAATCTCCAAGAGTAGACAAAAAACATTATTTAGAGATGGCAACGCTCAATGCTAAAGAAAATTTAAAGCAACACCTTCTCTTAAGATTTACTAAGAAAAAACAATTGGAAGGAATTCAAAAAACATTAGCATTAAAAACTTTACCAAAGGTTATGGAGTGTTTTGATATAAGTCATACAATGGGAGAGGCTACAACTGCTTCATGCGTAGTATTTGAAATGGGGCTTCCTAAGGTTAGTAGCTATAGGCAATTCAATATTAAAGACATAACACCTGGCGATGATTATGCTGCAATTAACCAGGCAGTATATCGAAGATATTCACGACTTTTTGATTCAAAAAAAACTATGCCTGATGTAGTGTTTATTGATGGCGGTTTAGGTCAGCTTAACCAAGCAATTATGGTTATGAACTCAATTGGAATAGATTCAGTATTGTTAGTTGGAGTTGCTAAAGGTGAGGGAAGAAAGGCAGGTCTAGAGACACTTATTACAGTTGAAGATCAAAAAGTCAAAAAAATAACACTCCCACCCTATGATCCAGCACTCCTTTTAATCAACTATATTAGAGATGAATCTCACAGGTTTGCGATAAAAAATCATCGTCAAAAAAGAGCAAAAAAACGCACTACATCATCTTTAGAGTTAATTGAAGGGGTTGGCTTAAAGAAGCGCAGCGCTCTTTTAAACTATTTTGGAGGACTGCAAGAAGTGCAAAATGCAAGTGTTGATGAGTTACAAAAAGTAGTAGGTATTAATTCCAAATTAGCGATTAAAATAAACCAATCATTTAAAAAATAAATTAGACTATGTTTATATTGAGACTTCTAATTGCAGCGCTTGTAGTAAGTTATATTATTTGGCTTTTCTATAATCGAGTAATGGGAAAAAATCTTGGGTTATCAAAAGTTGCAACATGGGTTTTAGCAGCAACATTTTTGATCTATCTTATACTTTCGGGGTTATCTTATATTGTAGAGGGTTTTTAAGCTTTACTAGATATAACCAGGGTTTTTAAGTGCTTTGTGTTTGTCATTATCCGACTTGTTGCATTAACAATGATTGATAGTCTTGATACTTCCCACACTGGAAGATCTCTCATATGATCCCCCATATAATCAAAATTCCTCTCACCAAAGCGCTCTACTAGACTATCCGCTTTATTGTGGCTCGATAAATTAAAGTCTTTATTGCTAGCCATAACATCATCGAAAATCTTGAGGTGTTTGGCAACCGCAAAAGCATAATTTTTATGTGAAGCAGTAGCAAGTACTATTTTAGAGCCTTCTTTTTTTCGCTTCATTATGTAACTTATAACGTTATCATTGTATGGCAGCTCAGGAATATTAATTTCAAATCTCCTCACCAATTGATCTTTTAAATATCCTTTTCCCTTCCAAAGCCAAAAAAAATAATGTGCGATAAGCCATGGACTTTTGGTTAACACGCCTAATGATGATAAGAATAATAGATCGGTATCAATTAGTGTGTGATCTAGATCCACAATTAATGGCGTAGAGTTAGTTTCCATTGTCTAATTCACTCCATTTGTCATATAGTAATCTCACTTCTTTTTCCATAGAGCTTAATTTAATTGTCAAGTTTTGAGCATCTGGATTTTGATAAAAGTCAGGGTCTGATAGTATTTTTTGAGACATTGAAATTTCATTTTCAAGATCTTCAATCTTCTCAGGTAATGATTTTAATAGTTGCTGTTCATTGAATGAAAGCTTTTGTGAAATATTTTTAGATTTTGATTTAAGCTCTACATCTTTTTTAGGTTTAGTATTTATTTTTTCATTTTTTTGAACGATATAGTCATCATAACCACCAACATACTGCTCAATAATAGCATCACCCTCCATAACAATTGTTGAGCTTACAATGTTATTTAAAAAAGTTCTATCATGTGAGATAAGTAACAATGTTCCAGCATAGTCGACTAACATTTCTTCTAATAATTCAAGCGTTTCGACATCTAAATCATTGGTTGGCTCATCAAGAACTAAAAGATTAGCAGGTTGAGATAGAATTTTAGCTAACATTAATCGGTTCTTTTCACCACCAGAAAACATCTTAATCGGAGCCATCGCCTGTTTTCCTGTAAATAAAAACTGACGCATGTAACCAATTACATGTTTGCTTTTTCCATTAATATCAATAAAATCTTTACCACCAGATACAAAATCCATAGCTTTCATGTTGGGATTAAGTGACTCTCTCATTTGATCAAAGTAAGCAAGCTGAATAGTTTTTGAGCGCCTAATATTTCCTTTGTCTGGAGTAAGTTCTCCGAGAAGAAGTTTAATCAAGGTGGATTTTCCTGATCCGTTACCTCCTATAATTCCTATCTTTTCACCTTTCAAGACTAAAAGAGAGAATAGCTTTACAAGCTCAAGTTGGCCAATTTTGTAACTTACATTCTTTACTTCAAAAACTAGCTTAGAGACGCGTTTCTCATCTTCTAAGGCATGAATTCTAACTTGACCTTGATGTTTGCGTTTATTTACAAACTGTTTTCTCATGTCTTCAAGAGCTCTGACGCGGCCTTCATTCCTTGTTCGTCTTGCCTTTATTCCTTGGCGAATCCAAGTTTCTTCTTGTGCAAGTTTTTTATTAAACCGTGCATTTTCTAACTCTTCACTATTAAGTAGGTTTTCTTTTCTTTTTAAATAGTCTAAATAGCCACAGTCAAATATTGAAAGCTTTCCTCGATCAAGGTCAAAAATTTTATTAACTATGCCATTTACAAATGATCGGTCATGGCTTATTAGAATTAGTGTTCCATGAAAGTCTTTTAGCATTTTCTCTAAATCAAGAATTGCAGTAATATCCATGTGGTTTGTTGGCTCATCAAGTAACAGAAGTTCTGGCTCCTGAACAATTGCCTTAGCAAGCATTACTCTTCTTTTCCAGCCACCAGAAAGTGTTGAAAGTTTTGCTGTCGGCTCTAATTTAAACCGGTTTAAAATTGTTTCAATTTGATGTAAATAGCGCCATAAATCTTTACTTTCTACTTTATTCTGCAGTCGAGAGCTTTTTTCAAAATCACCAACTTGTAATGAGTCGTGATAGTCAGCAAGCAATTTTCCAGTTTCACCGAGCCCTCGAGCGACAATATTAAATAGCGAATAATCATTATCTTCGGGAGGTTGCTGCTCTAAGTAACTTATTCTAGTGCTATTTTTAACTTTTAAATTACCATCATCAGCATGAATAAGTCCTGCTAAAACCTTTAAAAAGCTTGATTTCCCTTCACCATTTCGACCAATTAAGCCTATCTTATCGCCTTTAAGGATAGTTGCATTAATTTCATCTAAGATAACTTTTTCAGAAAATCTAAGGGAAATATTGTCTAAGGTTATAAGTGGCATACGTTAAAATTAAAATTTTAAATAACAGCTATGTGAATGCGTTATTTTATTCAATTTGTGGTTGCACTTTTACTTATTCAAGGAGCTTTTGCTGAAAGTATTGAGGTGAAGGACTTTGAAACACTTGATCAAGAAAATCGATATACGGTTTTAATTGAAAATATTCGTTGCCCTGTCTGCCAAGGCCAAAGCATTGGTGGATCAAATTCTGGTCTTGCAAGTGACCTTCGAGAACAGGTACGCAAAATGATATTAAATAAAAAATCTGACAAAGATATTTATTTATTTATGGTCGAGCGATATGGAGATTTTGTTAACTTTAAACCGCCAATTAATAGCAAAACATACCTTTTGTGGTTTGCTCCTCTTTTCTTATTAGTTTTATGCTTAATCTATTTATTCAGAATAACAAGAAATAAAAACGAACATATTTCTAGCTCAGTGAGTGATATTGAAAGAGCCAAAAAATTATTAAAGTGATCAATTAAACTGCTTCCATGAATAATAATACTGAAATTAGTGATTTAATAGTGAAAGCTTATTCTCACCAAAAAAATGGTGAGCTTTCTATGGCAATACAAGTATGGAATGAGCTAATAAATCATAGTTTGGTCACGCAAGAATTATCCTCTAATGCCCATTTGAGTCTTGGTCATTTGCACTTACAGCAAGGCAATAATGATATTGCCTATGAAAGTATGACTAAAGCAATAAGATCCAATCCAAACAGCTCTGAAGCTTTTTTCTGCTTGGCTTATATGGAGCAAGAAAAAGAGAATTTCCATGTGGCAATTAATTTTTTTGAGGCTGCATTAAAGATTAAGCCAGAAGATGTTGGGGCTATAAATAACTTGGGTAACTGTTTTGATCAGTTAAATAAAAGTCATGACTCAATCAAGACTTACTCAAAGGCAATTTCTTTAGATTCAGAATATATTGCAGCTTATTATAATCGAGGCAATGCTTACTTTAAAATAGCTGAGGATAAATTAGCTTTAAAAGATTTAAATCAGGCGATTGATTTAGACAATACTTTTTATCAAGCATATTATAATCGTGGCTCAGTATTTAAGCGATTAGGAAAAATTGAACTAGCTGAAAAAGATTTAAAAAAAGCTACAGAACTTGCAAAGTTAGAGATTGAACAATCAAACAAACAATAGGATTAAAGTGAGCAATCTAGACGAAAATAAATTAATAGCAGAAAGAAAATCTAAATTAGCATTGCTTAGAGAGGCTGGCAATCCATTTATTAATGATTTTAAACCTCAAAACTTAGCAAACTCAATTCATGAGAAATTTGATAGTTATTCTAATGAGGATCTTCAAGGGGTGGGAGAATTTGTAACTGTTGCTGGACGATTGATGCTTAAAAGAATAATGGGCAAAGCAAGCTTTGTACAGCTTCAAGATACTTCAGGTCAAATACAACTTTTTGTGACTAGAGACGAGCTAGATGAGGGCTTCTACAATGAGCAATTCAAGAAGTGGGATATTGGTGACATAATTGGAGCATCTGGAGTTCTTTTTAAGACTCAAACAGGTGAACTATCTATTCGAGTAGGTGATATTAAATTAATAACAAAATCACTAAGACCTCTGCCAGAAAAATTTCATGGACTCACTGATCAAGAAACAATATATCGCCAAAGGTATGTTGATTTAATTATGAATGAAGGCTCAAGAAAAGTTTTTCAGAGAAGGTCTGAAATTATTTCTTATATTAGGCAATTCTTCATTAGTCACAGTTATCTTGAGGTGGAAACTCCTATGATGCAAGTCATTCCAGGAGGTGCTGCAGCAAAGCCATTTATTACTCATCATAATGCTTTAGATATGGATTTATATTTAAGAATTGCTCCAGAACTTTATCTTAAAAGATTAGTAGTTGGAGGTTTTGATAAGGTTTTTGAGATCAATCGTAATTTTAGGAATGAGGGACTCTCCCAAAGACATAATCCTGAGTTTACAATGATTGAGTTTTATGAGGCTTATGCAAATTATCATGACTATATGGACCTTACTGAAAACCTATTTAAAGGTATTGCAATTGATGTTTGTAAGTCAGCAAAAATTAAATACCAGGGTGATGAGTTTGATTTTTCAAAACCGTTTGAGCGCTTAAGTGTTTTTGATTCAATTTTAAAATATAATCCTAAATTATTAGCTTCTGATCTTTCAGAAGAAAATATAAGAAATACTGCTAGTAATTTGGGAATTCATCTTAAAGAGAATTGGGGTTTAGGAAAGATTCAAATTGAAATCTTTGAGGCAACTGTTGAGGAAAAATTAATACAACCAACTTTTGTTACTGAGTATCCTACTGAAGTATCTCCACTTGCAAGGCGCAATGATCAAAATTCATTTATTACGGATCGTTTTGAACTTTTCATTGGTGGCCGTGAAATAGCAAATGGATTTTCAGAGCTTAATGATCCTGAAGATCAGGCTCAAAGGTTCAAAGACCAGGTTAGTGAAAAAGATGCTGGGGATGATGAGGCAATGCATTATGATGCTGATTATATTAGAGCTCTTGAGTATGGAATGCCGCCCTCTGCAGGAGAGGGTATTGGTATTGATCGTCTAGTTATGCTATTTACAGATTCAGCGTCAATACGAGATGTTTTGTTATTTCCTCATATGAGACCTGAATATGAGAAATAGTTTAAGAGTCTCTAGTTAGTATTATGATTCCAGTTTTAACTATAGATGGGCCTAGTGGAGTAGGAAAAGGTGCTGTAGCAAATATAATGGCTCACGAGCTAAATTGGAATTTGTTAGACTCTGGAGCAATATACCGTGCATTTGCTTTGGCGGCTTCAAAGCGAAATATTCAAATTGATAATACTGATGAACTGCTGAAGTTAGCATCTAACCTCGATTTGAGATTTGAGTCAGATCCTTCTAATAATAAACTCAGTGTTTATCTTGATAATATTGAAGTTTCAGCCGAACTTCGAACTGAGGAAACTGCCGAGCTAGCCTCTAAATTTGCGATGATTGGCCCTCTTAGAGAGTCACTATTATTAAGACAACAAAAGTTCAAGCAACCTCCAGGATTAGTCGCTGATGGCCGAGATATGGGAACTGTTGTATTCGAAGATGCACCCTTTAAGGTATTTTTGATAGCAAATGTGGAAGAAAGGGCACAAAGACGACTAAAACAGTTGCATGAGAAAGGTATTGCTGGTATCCTTTCGCAAACTTTGGAAGAGGTTCAGAAGAGAGATGAGAGAGACGCAAGTCGCAAACATTCCCCTCTAAAGCCTTCAAAAGATGCATTAGTTATAGATACATCGAATCTTACAATTAATGAAGTCGTTGCAGAAGTAATGGCGTTAGTTAAGACTTGAGCGGTCAAGTCTTTATTTTTTAATTAACCCGATATGATTTAAGCTTTAACCGATACAGCTTAATAATTACCGGTCAACATCGAGATAAATATGTCAGAATCATTTTCCGAGCTATTTGAAAATAGCGAAATACAACAAAACGTAAAACCTGGAGCGCTCTTAATGGGAACTGTAGTCAGTATGAATCGTGAAAAAGCGATCATCAATGTAGGGCTAAAGTCTGAAGGTTTTATTTCATTACACGAATTTAAAAATGCCAAAGGCGAGCTTGAGATCACTGAAGGTGATGTTGTCGAAGTCGCACTCGACTCTATTGATGATGGCTTAGGACACACTCTTCTTTCGCGTGAAAAAGCGAAACGTATTAAGATGTGGCAAGAGCTTGAAAACGCGATGAACACTAAAGAAATTGTTAAAGGTATTGTTACTGGCTCAGTTAAGGGCGGTATGACAGTTGATATTGGTGTTATCAAAGCATTCTTACCTGGCTCTTTAGTAGACGTAAGGCCTGTTAAAGATTTTGATTTCTTGTTAGGTCAAGAAATTGAGGCTCTTGTTATAAAAATGGACGAAGTTAGGAATAATATTGTTATTTCTAGAAAAGCTGTTATGCAGGAAGTTAACTCAGCTGATAGAGAGGCTTTAATTGAAAATCTTGATACTGGTAAAGAAGTTGAAGGAATTGTTAAAAACTTAGCTGATTATGGTGCATTTGTTGACCTTGGCGGCGTAGATGGTTTACTTCACATCACAGATATATCTTGGCAGAGAGTTAATCATCCATCTGAGAAGCTTTCAATAGGCGACAAGATAACAGTAAAAATTCTCAACTATGATAAAGAGAAAATGAGAGTTTCTTTGGGACTTAAGCAGTTAACACCAAGCCCTTGGGATAATATTTCAGAGCGTCTTCCAATGGGTAAAAAAGTTTCGGGTGTTGTTTCTAACCTAACCGATTATGGTGCATTTGTAAGAATTGAAGAGGGTGTTGAGGGACTTGTTCACGTGAGTGAAATGGACTGGACTAACGCAAACGCAAGGCCTTCTAAGTTTGTTAAGTTAGGCCAAGAAGTTGATGTTGTGGTTCTTGATGTTCAAGAGTCTAAACATAGGATCTCTCTTAGTATGAAGCAAGCAAAAGAAAATCCTTGGGAAGCATTTGAAGGAACTCATAATAAAGGCGACATGATCAATGTAACTGTTAAGTCAATTACTGATTTTGGTTTATTTGTAGGCCTTCCAGGTGGAATTGATGGGCTTATTCATTTAGCGGATATCTCATGGGAGAAGCAGTCTGCTGATCAAATTGTCTCAACTTATTCAAAGGGACAAGAGCTTGACGTTGTAATCCTTAATGTAGACGCTGAAAAAGAGCGAATTTCTTTAGGAATTAAACAATTAACTTCAGACGATTTTTCTCAATATGCGACTACAAACTCTAAAGGTTCGATTGTTAAAGGCGTTATCCAAGAGGTTGATGCAAGAGGCGCTGTTGTTTTACTAGCTGCTGGAATTACCGGTTACCTTAAAGTGTCTGAAATTTCTCAAGATAGAATTGATGATGCATCAACTGTGTTGAAAGAAGGCGCAGAGGTTGAAGTTGCTATTACTTTGATTGATAAGAGAACACGAAAAGTAAATCTAAGTATGAAAGCTAAAGATTCAGTTCAAGAGAAAGCAGTCATGGATGACTATAACAGTCAATCGACTCAAACTTCTGGATCAACACTTGGTGATCTTTTAAAAGAAGCTAAAGATAAATAATTAATTAAAGCTGCTATGCCTAGGTATAGCAGCTAATTTTTATGAAAAAAATTGACCTTATTGATGAAATATCTAAAGAAATTAGTATTACTCGCTCGGAAGCAAAGCAATCTGTTGAAATTATCCTTGAAGAAATTAGCTTAGCAGTAATTTCTGGTAAAGGTGTTGAGGTAAGAGGCTTTGGTGGCTTTCAAAAACGACATCGTAAAGGCAGAATGGGGATTAACCCAAAGACTGGCCAAAAGACTGAAGTTTCTGAAAAATTTGTTCCTTTTTTTAAGCCTGGAAAGCTTCTTAAAGAAGCAGTTAATAAAGGCTAATTTACGATTGATTAATGAACGTTAGTTCAGTATAATTTCTCGTTTTTATATGGGGCGTTAGCTCAGTTGGTAGAGCATCGGACTTTTAATCCGCTGGTCGAGCGTTCAAGTCGCTCACGCCCCACCATATACCATAAGGGTTTCCAGTCAAGGAAACCCTTTTTTGTAACATAAATCTTAGTATTTCGTGCAAATTTCGTGCACTTAAGTGGAGGTTTATCGTGGCAACTATACAAAAGATACTCAATACAAACAATTCGTCCTATCGTGTGTTTATTCACGTAAAAGATAATCAATTTAGAATTAAGCCAATATCAAGGCAAGAGTCAGACTTTGATCCAATACTTCGCTTTATGGAAGATAAAAATTTATTTTCTTTTTGGAAGAAAGAAGAAACTACTCCTAGTTAACTAGACCTGACTCAGACTTAATAAACCAACCCTCACACATCAACCGAATTTAAACTTTAGTTCAAGTTGATATATAATCGATGTATGAATTTATTTTATGTATAATAAATATGTGAACACAATGTTCATATTTGAACACATATTATTTATTGTAATATTAAATCAAAAAAAAAGGAGAAAACATGAAACACTTTTTAAAAAGCGCATTCATTGCAGCTTCGCTTGTTGCAACTTCATCCATTGCTGATATTGTCAAGATAGATGCAGTATCACTTGCGCCAAAACCGGTCTACATAAACAAGCCATTCAAGGCTTTTGTTGAAGAAGTAAATACAAAATTCGCTGGTCAAATAGAAATTAACTGGCGCGGTGGTCCAGAAATTATGCCGCCATTCAAACAAGCTGAAGGGGTTCGAAATGGCTCGGTCGATATGACCTACACAAGCCCAAGCTATTATCAAGGCTTAGTGCCAACCTCTGGAACCATGAATCTATCGTTCAAGAATTACGAACAGATCGCCGCAACAGATTATCATGAACGTATGACTGAACTTCACGCTGAAAAAGATCTAATATTTCTCGGTGAAATTCCAGCAACAGAGTTGAATTTTATGATTTACATGAGAGAAGATGTCTCAAGTCTTGAAGATCTCAAGGGAAAAAGAATTCGTGTATTCCCAACCTTACTGCCTCTTGTTAAAGCTCTGGGTGCAGAGCCTATCGTGATGGCAATGGGAGATATCTTCACTGCAATGGAAAGAGGAACTATTGATGGATATATGCAAGGTCCACTTGCTCAAGCTAAGCAATTTGAAGGCTTGGTCAAGACAGTAATTTTTCCTGGAGTTTATCGAGCAGGTTTTCCAGTCTTGATTAATAAAGACACTTGGGGAATGATGTCTGCTGATTTACAGCAAGAATTGACTACGTTCCTTCGTGAAGACTTTGCACCTCGTCAGGACTACATCTGGGGCGATGATATTGCTGTTAACGTCGAACTGATGAAGGGTGCTGGGTTTAACATTTTGCAACTAACAGATAGTGAAGTTGCACGTTATGAGCAAATGGCAATGGACGCCGCATGGGCTGTTACAGCAGATAATGCTGGTGCAGATGTAGCTGCAGAGCTACGTTCAATGCTGGATAAATAACAAAAAACGTAAGTTAGGTGGAGTCAAGTTTAAAATTGGCTCCACCGTTTTTTATAGGAGTAAAAACTTGTCCAACTCTTTTGCTAAGTTGAGTCATTTTTTCAAACGCTTAAATTTGTATTGTGCAATTCTTGGTGCTGGACTCCTTTTTTTTATCGCTACGATAATCTGCCTAGAAGTCTCTGGTCGTGCACTTGGCGCACCTTCTCGTCTTTGGGTCTTAGAAACTAGCGAATACTCTCTTCTATACATTTCCTTCCTGGGAGCTCCATATTTGCTTGAAAAGAATATGCATGTAGTTATCGACATTGTTTATACCAGCCTGACAAAAAATTTGCGATTATTTTTTCAAGGATTGAATTCCGTATTAGGATTTTTAGTTTGTATTACTCTTACAATTGTTGGCATAATGGTTGTTGTCGATCAATATGGTCTTGGTGTGCGAGAAGTCACTGTGATGCGACCCTTGAGCTGGTGGCTGACTGCTGCATTACCCCTAGGAACTGGATTAATGTCTATCCAGTTTATCGAGAAGTTTTTACGAACTCTAAAAGGGAAGGCTCTGTAGTCATGGAATGGTACTATATAATCGCCATTATCCTAGGCCCACTCTTTGTTTTAATGTTTTTAGGGCTTCCTGTCGCGTTTTCATTTCTTGCGGTCAATATTGTTGGATCATTTGTCTTGATGGGTGGCCTGCCAGGTATAAAACAACTCATTCTGAATTCGGTTGACTCACTCTCTAGCTTCGTTCTAATTCCTATTGCCCTGTTTATGATTATGGGTGAAGGGATGTTCCGATCCGGTATCGCAATCGATTTAATGGATACGCTCGACAAATGGTTCGGGCAGTTGCGTGGACGTTTGGCGTTAATGGCTGTTGGAGGTGGCGTTCTCTTTTCAACCCTAACCGGCAATTCTATGGGGACCATCGCGTTGCTTGGATCATCGTTAACGCCAGAGATGGAAAAGCGAGGCTACAAAAAACCGATGTCGCTTGGTCCAATCCTGGGTTCGTCCGGTCTGGCAATTATGATCCCGCCTTCGTCTTTGGCAGTTGTGCTTGGCGTCATCGCCGAACTCTCAATCCGCCGGATCCTAATTGGCATCATTATTCCAGGTCTTTTGATGGCGCTGCTGTACATCATCTATATCCTTGTACGCTGCCGGCTACAACCAGAGATAGCGCCCTCATTCGACGTGCCAAAGGTTTCTCTTTCTGAAAAACTGTCTGCGACAGCAATTAATATCCTGCCACTCGCATTTGTGATTTTTTCCGTCGTTGGTGTCATTTTCTTAGGGATAGCAACGCCAAGTGAAGCAGCGGCTACTGGCGCCTTTTCGGTCCTTATTTTGGCAGCCCTGAAACGTCGACTGACGTTCAAGGTTTTTGGAGACACAATGTTTTCCAGCGCCAATATTTCGGTGATGGTATTGCTGATAATATCTGGGGCCATAACTTTTTCGCAGCTCTTGGCTTTCACTGGCGCAACCTACGGGATGATTGATGCCGTGATGTCGATTGATATCTCCAATGAAGCCATTGTTTTCTTGATGATCATGCTCGTGATTTTGATGGGCATGGTTATGGGGCCCTTGCCAATAATGCTGATCACGTTGCCGATATTTATTCCCATCGTGATACAGTTTGGGTTCGATCCGATTTGGTTCGCGGCGATGTATTTGGTTGCTATTGAAACCGGTGCGACCTCGCCCCCATTTGGCGCGGCTCTATTCGTGATGAAAGGCGTCGCACCAAAAGGCACAACAATGGGTGATATTTACGGAGCCGCTGTGCCCTTCGTCATCTGTGACTTTATCGCAATCCTCTTGCTGTTCTTCATTCCCGAAATTGTGACATATCCAGTGGATCTGATGTTCAAATGACCGAACAACCTAGTTTCATTGTCTTTATGACAGACCAACAAAGAGCTGATCATTTAGGTTGTTATGGGAATCCCATCGTACAAACTCCAAATATCGATGCAATTGCCAATCGTGGAACGCGGTTTGATAATTTCTATGTCGCAAATCCAATTTGCCAACCAAATCGTGCGGCACTTGCAACGGGGCAGTTGACGTCGGTCAACGGGTGCAGGCAAAACGGTATACCACTCGGCTTGGATTGCACAACCTACGCAGATGTCTTGCGATCTAGTGGTTATCGAACAGGTCTGGTGGGCAAAGCACACTTTCAGAACGTCTCACCGATTGAGGTACAGTTACCTCAATCAAATGGGAAAGGCGAAGAACCAAATGGGCCCTACAACTTAGCCTTAAGATCGCAACGGCGTGGTTCGGAATATGAATGTGAAATTCGAACAAGCTGGATCAAGAACCCTAATAAGGAATTGCCACTTCCCTACTATGGGTTTGATCACGTTCGCTTGTGCATTGGGCACGGTGACCAGGTTGAGGGACACTATTCTGGCTGGCTGAAAGCCAAACTGGCTGGTGTGTCAGACCCACGCGGACGAGCTGGAGCTTTGGAAGACGGTTCACCGGAAACACCACAAATATGGCGCACAGCACTGTCCGAGGAACATTATCCAACGTCTTATGTTGGTGAGCAGGCTTGCGAATTTCTGGAGGCACAGGACGATATTCCATTCATTCTTGTCGTGTCTTTTCCAGATCCTCACCACCCATTTACACCCCCAGGCCGCTATTTTGATCTTTATGATCCTGCGGACATCCCGTTGCCAAAAAGTTTTGGTCATCGAACCAGCGCCAGAAGCGATTTACCTAATCATATTAAGCGAATCTATGAAATTGGCGCGGAAAAACCCGATGAGTTCTGGCCATTTCATACTGATGATGAAGACACGCGCCGTATGATTGCACTAAATTACGGTACGATCACCATGATTGACGAACAAGTTGGTGTTGTGATGCAAGCTCTGAAGAATATTGGCAAATCCGAAAACACCAATATCATCTACATGTCAGATCACGGCGACTATATGGGAGATCATGGCACTGTTCTTAAAGGGGGGCTTCACAGTCACGGGCTGATCCGCGTACCACTGATCTGGTCCGATCCGGTAAATCGCGGGACGGACGTCATGGGAATTCAAGGCAGTGCGATCGATTTTGCTCCCACGCTTCTGCAAAAAGCGGGTCTGAAAGTCCCTTATGGAATGCAGGGTCGTGATCTTTTGGCTGATGATGTCAAAAACTTACCTGTACTGATCGAGGATTCCGGTTTAGTGATGGCATCGGACGATGGACGTACTGCTTTCTGGTCGCTCGTTCATGACAGTTGGCGGATGAGCGTTTTTGAAGGGTCTGATCTTGGAGAGCTTTTTAATCTTGGCGTGGATCCGGATGAGTTGGATAACCTGTGGGCTGATCCTGCTTCAACATCCCAGAAAATGGTGATGATGCATTTGCTGATTGACCGACAAATTTCCCTTCGAAGTAAGTCTCTGGTTCCAACCCATCAGGCCTGAGGGGTGCGACATGGACGCCAAATCGTATAACATTTTGATCGCGGGCGGAGGTATTGCTGGATGTTGCACGGCGATCGCTCTTTCGCAACGAGGACACCGCGTTCAAATCATTGAGAAACAGGAAGTGTGGCGATTTAAAAGCTCAGGGATTTTCGTCTATGCCAACGGACTGGTCAGTCTTGACACATTGGGTCTTCTTGATCCAATTCTTCGCGCCGGTTTTACGGTGCCTGGAGGGCAGAACTCCTATTTCGATCAATCTGGTAACGCAATTGTCGAAACCCTTTACCCGAGAGCTGGCAACGGGCGAATTCCGGCGGTCCTTGGAATTAAACGGGCTGAGATGCACCGTGTCATGGCCGATCGAGTCGAAGAATTGGGTGTGCCCGTGCATCTTGGACAATCAGTTGCTGCGATTTCAGAGGCCAGCGGTTTCGTAGATGTGATATTCTTGGATGGCAAAACAGGCCGTTACGATATTGTTGTGGGCTCCGACGGCCTGCGTTCAGAAATGCGCGCGATGATGGGCATCAATCTAAAGCCACACTACTCTGGCTTTGGGATTTGGCGTTCCGTACATAAGCGCCCAACAGAATTGACCGATAAGATCATGATGATGGGAGTGGGCAAAAGATTTGGCATTATGCCAATCAGCGATGATCTTTTGTACACGTTTGGCACCGTGGCTGAGGCCAAAGACACGTTTCATTCGCCAATTGATTGGCCCGAAAAAATGCGCGCCACGTTTAGCGAGTTTTCTGGGCCCGCGTCACCTTTTCTAGAAGAATTGGGCGCAGATTCTGAAATTTTGTATACAGCGGTCGAGGAAGTCGCTTTGCCTCTCCCCTGGCATCGAGGGAGGGTTTTGCTGATTGGCGATGCGGCACATGCGTCAACGCCATTCATGGGGCAAGGTGGGGCGATGGCCATGCAAGATGCCGTGGTTCTGGCCGAGGCATTAGATATTCATCCATGTCCACAAACGGCCTTTGCGGCTTTTAGCGCAGCGCGGTTCCCAATTTGTGCCTTTGTTCAAAAGGCGTCCCGCGCAGTTGGCGAGGCTGGTGCATCGGAGGATGGACTTAACCTCAAAGCACGCGACGATGACATGCGACAGACCGCGCAAGGTAAAGTGGACGGTTTTTATGACAGGCTGACTGAACTTAGTGATGCCGCAGATATCATTTTACGTCAAAATTTGTAACCGTCATGAGCCGTCACTAACCTGTCAGTTGAACGCGGCCCAAAATGTCAGCAGTCTTGTCGTTCAATGATCCCAGCTGCGTGCCGTCCGTCCACAGCCCGCCTATGATTTCAGTATCCATCAGGTTTACGGCTCCGGATGAGCGGGATAACCTGTGGGCTGATCCCGCTTCAACATCGCAGAAAATGGCGATGATGCATTTGCTTATTGACTGACAAATTTCCCTTCGAAGTAAGTCTCTGGTTCCAACCCATTAGGTCTGATGAGATCCGCATGGTCCGAACAAAAAAATAGGATATTGTTGGTTTAGTTGAAGTATAATTAAAACATGAACACATTGTTCATATATGAACATATATAACTTAAGGTGAAATATGAAAAAAGAATACATAGAATTAAATGCAGACTCTTTAGAGAGTGCAAATTTAGCTAATCAATCCCGAGGGCGAGATTTAGATACTAATGAAAAAGCACTCGCTAAAGCTTTGATGAGTATTTATGAAAATGGAGTTCATGATTTTAAAGATGTTGCTGCTGCTCTTTCGAGT
The DNA here is from genome assembly GCA_905618925.1 of uncultured Candidatus Thioglobus sp. GTDB lineage: Bacteria > Pseudomonadota > Gammaproteobacteria > PS1 > Pseudothioglobaceae > Pseudothioglobus. The sequence continues at coordinate 86,554 of CAJQTG010000001.1, forward strand.
ATGAAAGTTATTGCACCACGAAGCGGCCTAAAGGACTGGACAATTGACTTGCTTCATGATGAGCTTATAGAAACTAATAATAAGCTAGATTTAGCTTATATGGAAAACGGTTTTGGCGCTTGAATTTAACAATATTTCAAGGTTCTTTGTGATCAATGGTAGTCAATTTGATGCCTTAAGAGGTTTAATAATAAATATATATAAAAGGTAAATTATGTCAAATACTCCCCCTGAATTTCCAAAAATAGAGCCACATAATGTTCAAATTCCAAGTGGTCAAAGTTTTAAAAAATGGATTGAGAGTCGTACTGCTCGATATGAAACCCGAACAGTTGATTGGAATGCACTGAAATTTCAAGCTGATTTTGATCCCAAATATAAGCGTGCTCAAATGAGATATATTGGAACAGGTGGGTCGGGAGTTACATCGGATCCGAATGTTGTTCCAGCTGATCACTTCACATTTTCAACTATGGTTTTGCCTGCTGGTTGTGAAGGGCCACTGCACGTTCACTACGATGCAGAAGAAGTATTTTTTATTTTAAAGGGTAAAAAAATTAGATTATTTTTTGAGCACAAAGGTGAGGAAGTAGAAACAGTTTTGACAGAAAGAGATGTAATCTCAATTCCACCTGGTGTTTATCGCGGGTTGCGTAATGAAGGTGTTGAAGAGGCGCTGATGTGTGTCATGATTGGCAATCCAAATCCGGTGACACCTACTTATCCAGAAAGTCATCCAATTTCTAAAATTAAACGACCAAAGAATTAATAATACAGATATAGGAATGTAATTTATGTCAGATATAAATATTAGTGCATTAATTGAAAATAGAATTAATAATGGAATATTAGGGCAGTGGTACCCTGTAGCTAAAACAGTTCAAGTGAATAGTATTTCACCTCTAGGCGTTGAAGTGCTTGGCGAAAAACTTGTACTTTGGCGTAACGAAAAGGGACTCGTTCAGTGTCTTAAGGATTCATGTCCTCACAGGGGCGCTCCTCTATCACATGGAATTATTCATAAAGACCATATTTCATGCCGTTATCATGGGATTGTGGTTAGTGGACAAGGAACTATTATAAATGTTCCAGCAATGAAGGATTGTACTCTCGAAGGTCAAAAGGCCGTAAAAGCATTTGAAGTTCGGGAATTTTATGATGCTATTTTTATATATATTCCTTCCGCTGAAAACCCAAAGGCACCACCACTAAAAGCTCCAAAAGAATTTATTTCAGAGGATTGGTCAGGTATTTTGTGTACTTCTGTATGGCAAACAAACTACAGATATGCTTTAGATAATCTAGCTGATCCAATGCATGGTTCTTTCTTACATGCAGAAAGTTTTACGTTAGGATTCGGCTCCAAAGAAGATCTAATGGATGTTGAAAAAACTGAGAACGGATTTATTGCTAGACGTACTGGTCAAGTAGATAAAAACTTTGACTGGGTGGAGTTTGAAATTTATAACGGAACAATGTTCTGCTTTCTTGATATCCCGTATCCTTCAGCTGCTGGACCAGGAGGAAGTATGCGTATAGTTGGTTTTGTTACGCCTATCAATGATAGTTCTTGCAAGGTATTTTTTTGGCGTATGAGGAGAGTTAAAGGTATTCAACGTGAATCTTGGAGGTTTCTTTATCGAGCTGAACTAGAATCAAAACACTGGAAAGTTTTAGAGCAAGATCGAGAAATATTAGAAGCAATGTCAGACAATGCTCGTGAAAATGAAAAGTTATATCAGCATGATATTGGCGTAGGTAATATTCGATACACCCTCTATAGTCAAGCAAAATTAAATGTTGATTACGATCAAAATGTTGAAAATAAAGCGTAATGCTTAAAAATCGCTCAATATTAGTAACAGGTGGCGCAAGAGGCTTAGGTGCAGAAATTGCAAAAAGTGTTTCTGAGAAAGGGGCCAAGGTAATTATTGCAGATATAAATACTCAAGAAGGCCAACAAACTGCTAATAAATTGAATGCAGACTTTTTTCATGTTGATTTAGAAGACTCTTCTTCTATTCAAAAACTGATCAAGAGTGTTTCTAAAACTTTTAATGGCAAACTTGATGGATTGGTAAATAATGCTGCTATTGCAACTGGTATTGGCGGCATTCAATTTGAAGACATTGATCTAACAAGCTGGGACAAGGTGATGCGAGTGAATGTGAGGGGTACTTGGTTGATGACTAAGGCAGCTGCGCCACTATTACGAGCTTCTAAATCTGGAAGAATAGTAAATATTTCATCTGATACGGCTTTATGGGGTGCGCCACTTCTATTGTCATATGTCGCCAGCAAAGGTGCAATTATTTCTATGACAAGATCTCTTGCGCGTGAGCTTGGATCAGACCAAATTGGAGTAACTGCAGTTGCTCCAGGAATTTTAACTACAGATTCAACGGATTACGTTCCTGAAGCTCGACACAGTTTTTATAATGAAAATCGCGCTATACTTGGTCCTCAAGGAGCTGAGGATATAACTGACACAATAAGCTTTCTTTTAACAAAGGGAGCGCTAACTTTGACTGGTCAAGTGCTAGCCGTTAATAACGGTTTTGTATTTTCTTGATATGATGAATAATTTAAGCCTTAAAAAATCTGGATCAATTGAGTATTTTGAGCAAAAGGGCGAAGATGAAATTGAGGTAATGCTTCTTCATGGTATTGGATCAAATGCATTATCTTTTAAGTCACTAATCAAAGAATTACCTCAAAGTTGGAGAATATTGGCTTGGAATGCGCCTGGATATGGTCAATCAAAGCCCTTAGATAAAAACTGGCCAATAGCTGATGATTATGCTTTAGCTCTTCAGGGGTTATATGAACGACTAGAGCTAAGAACCCCTCTATTAGTTGGTCATTCACTAGGCGCTTTAATCGCTACAAGTTTTGCTTTGAGATATTCAAAAAATGTTTCAAAACTATTACTTGCCTCTCCAGCATTAGGCCATGGTCAATCAACTAATGACCCTCTAAACCCATTAGCAAAAAATCGCATTGATGAACTAGAATTATATGGGGTGGAAAAATTCGCACTTAAGCGTGCCAGAAAACTTGTAGCCAATCCAGATAAAAATCCAAAGATTGTCTCGCAAATTGTTAAAGAAATGATGCGTATAAAAAATCCAGGATATACTCAGGCTGTGAAGATGCTTGCTTCAGGTGATCTATTGCAAGATGCATTAAAAGTAAGTTGTCCGACAGATGTTCTGGTTGGAGCTGAAGACATAGTTACTACCCCAACTTCTGCTAAAAAAGTTTTTCAAGTTTTACAGTCTGTAGTTTGTAGTAAATTAACTCAGCTTAATGAAACAGGCCATGCAATTTATCAACAATCTCCAACAAACTTTGCTAAAGCTCTTAAAGCTTTTGCACAGCCCAATTTATTAACAAATTCTAAAAGGATAAAATTATGACAAACTTTTCTCAGGTAGATGGACTACGTGGAATTGTGATGCGTGGACCTAGTATTATAGAGAGCGCTTCTTTTTATGAGAAACTCTGGGGGTTAGAGCTTTCACACTCAGAAGATGGCACAGTTTTTTTTCGATCCACTAACTCTGAACCAATTACTTATGGTTTGGTAAATCACCCAATTTTTGGAATTGAATATATTCATTTTTCAACAAAAGATCGATCTTCAATGGATATTCTTTTCACTCAACTTGTTGCAAAAAATTGCACAATAATTAGCAAACCAGCAGAGTTTAATGATTTCGCTGGTGGCTATGGTTTTGAGATTTTAGATCCAGATATGCGCCGTTTAAGATTTCGAACCGACTCTCTTAAATTGCCTGAAAAGAAAAAATGGGGTCATCCACATAAAGTCTCTCATATTGTCCTAAACACTCCTGATATGGATGGATTACAAAAGTTTTTTACATCTATATTAGATTTTCGTGTCTCTGATTATTCTGGCGATCAGATGGTTTTTTTAAGATGTAACAATGATCATCACTCTATTGCATTAGTAAAATCACATTATCCTAGCATTAACCATGTTGCTTTTGAGTTGTCAACAATTGATGAGTTTATGCACTCTATTGGGAGGATGAAACAAGCAGGGCATAATCCATCTTGGGGGCCTGGTCGTCATGGTCCTGGTGACAATCCTTTTGCCTATTTTGTATCACCGCCTGGTTTTGTTGTTGAATTTACAACTGAGTTACAAAAAATTAATGAGAAAACACATCAGCCTAAGATTTGGTCACGCACTGACCCAGCATCTATGGATTTATGGATGACAGCAGGGCCACCAACCACTTCACAACGAACAGCTATGCAGGGTAGACCAGACCCTGGCTTCCTTAATTTGACCAATGTATGAGAGTAAATTATGATTAATTTTAATTATGAAGGTAAGGTAGCAGTTGTTACAGGTGGAACATCTGGGATTGGTCTTGCAACAGTAAAGGCTCTTCTTTATTCTGGTGCAAAAGTGGCATTTTGTGCTCGCTCTAATGAGCGATTATTAGAAGTAGAAAATAAATTAAAAGTTGAATTTGGCGAGAATCGAGTATTTGCAAAAGCACTATCAGTTTTGGATCCAAAAGAAGTAAATATTTTTTCTGAGGATGTGATGTCACTTTTTGGAAAATGTGATTTGCTTGTTAATAATGCTGGTCAAGCAATGCTCTCAACATTCAATACTACGAGTGACGATGACTGGCGAAGCGAATACGAATTAAAAATTTTTAGCCAGATATACCCAGTGCGTGCATTTCAATCGATGTTAAAAAAAGAAAGAGGTTCGGTTGTTGCTGTCAATTCACTTCTTGCGCTTCAACCTGAAGAACACATGGTTTGCACTTCATCAGCAAGGGCTGCGGTTCAAAATTTAATTAAATCATTGAGCATCGAATTTGCTCCAGAAATTAGAGTTAATTCAATTTTATTAGGTCTTGTAAACACTAGTCAATGGGAGCGACGATTTCAAGATCGTGAAGACCATACAATAACGAAAAATGATTGGTATAAAAATCTTGCGCTTAACAAAGGTATTCCACTTGGAAGACTGGGAGAGCCAGACGAAGTTGCAACTGCAATAGCTTTTCTTGGGTCTTCTGGAGCTAGCTATATAACAGGAGCTCAACTTGAGATTTCAGGTGGGCTGTCAAAACAGATTTAGAGTTAATCATATGAAAAATACATCATTATCACCAATAGAAACAGTAGCAGATGTCATTGCACAATATTTAGATGATATAGGTATTAGTGTAATTTTTGGAGTGATTTCAATTCATAATATGCCAATTCTAGATGCTATAGCCCGACAGGATAAAATACGTTTTGTACCGGCTAGAGGTGAAGCAGGTGCATTAAATATGGCAGATGCTTTTGCTAGAGTTAGCGGTGAGTTAGGGGTTTGTATGACTTCTACTGGAACTGCTGCTGGTAATGCCGCAGGTTCACAGTTAGAAGCCTTAACTGCTGGCTCTAAACTTTTACATGTTACTACTCAAATTGATCTAGAATTTTTAGACCAAAATTCTTCAGCAATTCATAGTGTACCTAGTCAACCTGAAATGTTGAAATCTATATCGAAGAATTACTTCCGTATTAATGATTCTAGAAACACGATAAAAATTCTTTCTGCTGCAGTTTCTTCAGCCATTTCACCACCGACTGGTCCTGTTAGTTTGGAAATTCCAGTAGATGTTCAACGTTCTCAATTAAGATATCCTAGTTCTATTGAAATACCTGAGTCATGCAGAATATCCTTACCTGAAAACTCAATTAGAGAACTTTCCGAACTAGTTAAAAAAGCAAAGCGCCCTATGCTTTGGCTTGGAGGTGGGGCTCAAAATGCTGGAATTGAAGCAACAGAACTTTTGAACAGGGGCTTTGGAGCTGTTACATCGACAAATGGACGTGCAATAGTTAGCGAAAATCATTCTTCAAATCTTGGCGCATTTAATATGACCCAAGCTGCCTCTGGTATTTATGCAAAAAGTGATTTGATGATTGTCGTTGGCTCTAAGTTGAGAGGTAATGAAACTCAAAATTATAAAATGAAACTTCCTCCACTTGTTCAAATAGATGCTGAAGACTATCAAGGTGTAAGAAATTATGAAGTAAAAAAGTTTATTCATAGTGATGCAAAAGAAGCGTTGCAAAAACTTTTAGAGTTACTACCTAAAAAACTAGATATTGATAAAAAGTTTCATAAAGATATTGAGCAAGCTCGAAGTACCAGTGAATCTAAGCTATTAGTTACACTAGGACCATATTCTACAATAGCAAAGATATTAAAGAATACAGTCTATAGTGGCTTGCACCCATGGGTTAGAGATGTAACTATTACAAATTCAACATTTGGCAACCGTTATGTGAAAATTGCTGAAGCTTCATTAGGCGTTCATGCTGTTGGTGGTGGTATTGGTCAAGGAATATCAATGGGAATTGGCGCAGCAATTGCAAGTCCAAAATCAAAAGCTATTGTTATGATTGGAGACGGTGGTGCAATGTTAGGGTTGGCAGAAATGATTACTGCTGTTAGTGAAAACGCACAACTGGTTTATATACTTATGAATGATCAGGCATATGGTGTAATTGAAAATATTCAAGATAATCATTATGGAAGCCGACGACACTATTCTAAATTAGCCACGCCTAATTTTTCAATTTTTTGCAAGTCTATCAATTTGCCTCACCAAATTGTTAGGGATGTAGAAGATTTTCAAGGTTCAATCGATAAAGCCCTGAAGGCAAAAGGACCGCAAATGGTGGAGGTTGATATGTGTAGCATTGGACCATATGCTGAGGTATTTTCTGGTCCGCCTGCTGGTGCTGCAAATAATAAGGAGATAGCGTGACAAGACTCGGAATAATTGGCTTTGGTAATATTTCAATATCCCTAGCTGGACTTCTTCAAACTCAACTAGAGAGACAATTGGAGCACTTAACTATTGTTTGTCGACCAGAATATAGCTCTCAAATCAAACAAATCATGAAGGAAGAATATAACGATATTGCTTCAGAATATTGTATAGCTACTTCTATAGAAGCTTTAATAAATAATAAGCCCAACCTTGTTGTTGAGTGCGCTGGTCATGATGCTGTTTTTGAACATGTTCCTCAAATATTAAGTGCAGGCATTGACACAGTAGTAGTTTCAATTGGCGCCTTATCAGATGTAGCTCTTGCAGATTCTTTGTATAATTCTGCAAGAAAGGGCAACTCTAAACTATTACTTCCTTCTGGAGCAATTGGAGGAATTGATTTACTGGCATCTTTACAACAATATGGAGAACTAGATGTTTCATATAGGGGCATAAAACCGCCTGCTGCATGGTCAGGGACACCAGCTTCTTCTCTTTTTGATTTGGACCAGTTATCGAAGGAAACAGTAATTTTTAGAGGCACGGCTCGTGAGGCTGCTAACACATATCCAAAAAATGCTAATGTTGCTGCTACAATTGCTCTTGCAGGTGCTGGCTTTGATAAAACTAAAGCAGAGTTAGTTGCAGACCCAAAAGCAATTGCCAATATCCATGAATATACTGTAAATTCCCCTTTGGCAAGCTATACTTTTCGAGTAGAAGCTAAGCCCTTAAAAGACAGCACGAAAACATCTGCAACAACTGCATATAGCGTACTGCGTGAAATAAAAAATTGTATTGGTCCTATTGTAATTTGAAGGTAAAAAATGATTAAAATGCCAGATGGAAAATTGTTTATTGGTGGTGAATGGAAAACAGGAACTGGAGAAGAAATAGTTTCAATTTTTCCAGCTGATGGATCATTGAATTGCTCTTTTTCTGGAGCTTCAAGAGATGATGTTTTGGAAGCTATAAAACTTGCAAAAAAGGCACAGTCACAATCCTCTTGGCTCTCCTTAAAACCGCATGAACGAGCTCGATATCTGTATTCAATAGCTGATGGTATTGAAGCTAATATTGATAGAATTTCACAAATACAAACTCGGGATACAGGAAAAACTTTGAGAGAAACTGCAGCCTTAGCAAAGTCTGCTTCTGAAACTTTCAGGTATTTTGGTGCGCTTCTTGAAAGTAGTGATGATTTACTAACGACTCAACGAAATAAATCATTGACTATGTCAGTCTATGAACCATTAGGATTAATTTCAGCAATCACTCCTTGGAACTCTCCTATAGCGTCTGATGCTCAAAAAGTCGCTCCAGCATTAGCAGCTGGAAACGCTGTGCTTTTAAAACCATCTTCTTGGTCTCCATTAGTAAGCCTTGAATTCGCACGAATAGTTGAATCAGCTGGTCTACCTAAAGGTTTATTTTCAGTTTTACCTGGCTCAGGAAATGAAATTGGTAGTTTATTAGTAGATCACCCTGATATTTCAAAAGTAACTTTCACCGGTAGTACCGCAACTGGTAGAAGTTTGGCAATCCAAGCAGCAAAAAAATTAATGCCGATTTCACTAGAACTGGGAGGAAAGTCACCCGTAATAGTGTTCAATGATTCTGATTTAGATGTTGCAATTTCAGGCGTTCTGTTTGGCATTTTTTCATCAACTGGCCAAAGCTGTATTGCGGGCTCACGATTGTTCGTGCAGAGAGGCATATATGATGAATTTCTTAACCGATTAGTAAAAGCCACAAAAAAACTAAAAGTTGGCAGTCCTTATTCGCAAGATACCCAAGTTTCAACCTTGATTCATCATGATCATCGCGATAGTGTAGCGGCGTATGTTGATCTGGCACGCAACGAAGGGGCAAAGATATTATGCGGTGGGGAAAGCCCGAGTGGTACAGAGTATAAAAAGGGCGCTTACTACCTGCCAACAATTATTACTGAAGTCGATAATTCAGCTCAGATTTCCCGCGAAGAAGTTTTTGGTCCAGTTTTGGTTGTAATGCCCTTTGATGATGAAGCTGATGTTATTGAACAAGCCAATGAGAATGAATATGGTTTGGCTTGTGGAATTTGGACCAGTGACTTTCCGAAGGCATGGCGAGTGGGTCGAGCTATTAATGCAGGCACTGTCTGGGTTAACACATACAAACAATTTTCAATTTCGACACCTTTTGGTGGTGAAAAAAACAGTGGTATGGGTAGGGAAAAAGGAAGAAACGGTATTCGCGCTTTCATGTCTCAAAAGTCGCTTTATTTTGATCTTACTGGGAATTCGCATCCATGGGCAGAAACATAATAATGGATAATGTATATTTGGACTTTCATCTGTAAGGAAATATGAAAAAATTAGAAAATGGGAATTTAAATAAAAAAAGCTATTTAGTTCCTCCTGTTGAGCGCGCGATAAGGCTACTTCAATATATTGGTGAGGGTAACAAGTGTCGTAATCTTTCTAAGGCATCAAGCCATTTATCTATAAACCGAACAACATTAATTCGATTAATTTATTCCTTACTCGACAACCGAATGATTGAACAAATTAGTGAAGATGAAGGTTATTGCCTTGGGATTGGAGTCATTTCACTTGGGGCGCAAGCAATTCAATCAAGAGATATTGTTCAGATGTCATTACAGTCGATCCAAGAGTTAGTAAAAAAATCAAATATGTCTGCACATTTAGGCATTCTTGATGGAACAGATGTTGTGTATCTAACTCGTGAAACTCCTAAAGCACATCTGATTAGTAATATGCATATTGGTTCGCGTTTACCCGCACATGCGTCGTCTATTGGAAGAGCAATTATTTCTGATCTTAGTGAAGTAACAGTAAGAAATATGTATAAAAATCACGAAGTAGGTGGTGCAACCAATAAAGCACCTCAAAATCTTCAGCAAATATTAAGTCAACGTAAAATTGATGTCAATCGAGGTTATGTTTGGAGTATTGGAATGATTGAGCCCAATATTGGATCTTGTGCCGCAACTATTTATAACCATGAAGGATTTCCTATCGCTGGATTGAACGTAAGTGGACCAAAAGATATCTTTATTAATGAAAACTCAAAACAGGCAATTATTATTATAGAAGCTGTACTTAATGCTGCAAGAATAAGTTCTGCAGCAATGGGATTTAGTTAGAGGAGTTCTGCGTGCGATTTGATGCGTTTTCTTCTGGTCCTTACAGACGTTTCTGGCTTGGATCCATCGCCTCAGTAGGTAGCACACAGCTTTATTTTATAGGGATGGCATGGCTCGTTTTCGAACTCAGCGATTCTGCACTCGATCTCGGCCTGCTTGGTGCAGCAACTGCGGCACCCACCATTCTTGCAACTCTGGTTGGTGGTCTGGTTGCAGATCGAGTAAACCGCCGCTCAGTTTTAATTTTGACCTCTGTGGCTTCAGCTATACTGCTGTTTATACTGGCGGTATTAGATGCCACAGAGCTAGTGCGGGTTTGGCACGTTCTGTTAATTTCAGCCCTGCTTGGATTGGTACAGGGTTTTGATTTTCCATCGCGCTCTTCGATTTTTCCAGCGCTGATTGAACCAAAACAGATGATGAGCGCTGTTGCATTAAATTCTATCCTTTGGCAGGGGTCACGTATGATTTTTCCGGCAATTGGAGGACTACTCATTGCACTGACTGACACCTCACTAATCTTTGTAATATGTGGAATTGGTTTTATAACAATGGTTATGGTACTGTTTTCAATTGAACTGGAGCTGGTAATTCAGGATAAGACAGATCCCTGGCACGAGTTTAAAGATGGGGTGAGATATGTTCTTCATCAGCGATTATTCTTAACCTTGATCCTGTTGACTTGGATCTCTATGTTTTTTGGAACATCTTTTGTACAGATAATGCCGATCTTTGCTGACATATTAAATCATGGAGAACGTGGATATGGTTTATTAATTTCGGCAACTGGGGTCGGTTCAGTAGCTGGGAACTTGTTCATATCTCACTTTCAGCAATCCCGTCAACTGGGGTTGCTGATGTTATCTTGTGCAGCGTTGTCAGCATTCTCACTGGCAGGTTTCAGTCTGGTTACAGGGACATTATCAAATGCGGCCGGGGCATTTTGGCTTGCCTGTTTTTTCGCAGTTTTGGCTTCAGCCTTTAGTTCAGTCTATCTGGTTAGCTCCATGACAGTTTTACAGCTCAAAGTACCCGATAATTTACGTGGACGTGTGATGGGAATTCATAGCATCACTTTCAGCATGGTTGCACTTGGTGGACTTGTTATTGGAGCCCTAGCTACAAAATTTTCAGCCCCGACTGCCGTTTTTATAGGAGCGGTGATAGTGTTGTCATCATTAATCTGGGTGACGATTCGACAGGGAGAAATAATCAATCTTGATGGTAGTGAACTATGAATAGAGTCGTTACAACAGTAAAGGAGTTTCCCCGATTAACTAGTTATACAAAAGGGGTGTCCCACCCTCTTCCGAAAGCCACTTTTAGGTACAGAAAAACGTACACTTTTGCGTACAGTTGGGTCTATTTAAGCCTCTTAAAGCTTCATTAAGTCTGGTAGAATTATCGTTGAAAATAACTGGACTATTTGTCCTTTTTAGTTGTAGGCGAAGGCTTAGAGTGTTGGTAGCCTTTACATAGTAAAGGGTAGCGTAACGAAGTGAAGCTAGAGCCCCGGATTGTGATTCTGGTTGTCGCGGGTTCGAGCCCCGTTTCTCGCCCCACTTCCTATTTGGCTCAACTCACGTGGGTTTGATTATTTTTAACTTCTATATAATTGTAATTTCAATAATTAGTTATACTCATATACACCTTCCTTGATATTTAAAATCTATAGCAATAATAATGCTGAAAACCTTAAAACTCTCTATTAAGAAAACATTCATTAAATTCGTATTTTTCGCTCTACTTATAGTGGGCAGTAGCTCTGTTTATGCTGCGTGCACAGTAAACGGCACAACTGAGAACGGAGCTATCTCATTAGTTAACTTAAAAACAGCTATTGCAACTACAACGGATGATGTTTCCACCTGTAATGTTTCTACCATTACAAATATGAGTGAACTGTTTAAGAATAATGCTGCTTTCAATCAAGACATCAGCGCTTGGGATACTAGTGCAGTGACCACTATGTATAGTATGTTTGAGAGTGCCGCTGCTTTTAATCAAGACATTGGCGCTTGGGATGTTAGTGCAGTGTTAAATATGCAGAATATGTTTCAGTTTGCCACTGCTTTTAATCAAGACGTTAGCGATTGGAATACCGCTGCAGTGACCACTATGGAGAGTATGTTTCAGTTTGCCACTGCTTTTAATCAAGACATTAGCGATTGGAATACCGCTGCAGTGACCACTATGGAGAGTATGTTTCAGATTGCCACTGCTTTTAATCAAGACATTAGCGATTGGAATACCGCTGAAGTGACCACTATGAAGAAAATGTTTAACGGTGCCGATGCTTTTAATCAAGACATTAGCGATTGGAATACCGCTGCAGTCAACAATATGGAATGGATGTTTTACAGTGCCGATGCTTTTAATAATGGCGGCGTCGCTTTAAACTGGAGTAATACCGCTGCAGTGACCAATATGAATTCAATGTTTCAGTATGCCGATGCTTTTAATCAACACATTAGCGCTTGGAATACCGCTGCAGTGACAAATATGAGTTCAATGTTTAAAAATGCCGATGCTTTTAATCAAGACATTAGCGCTTGGAATACCGGTGCAGTGACCACTATGCAACTTATGTTTTACTATGCCGATGCTTTTAATAATGGCGGCGTCGCTTTAAACTGGAGTAATACCGCTGCAATGTTAAATATGCAGGGTATGTTTGCCTATGCCATTGCTTTTAATCAAAACATTAGCGCTTGGGATACCAGTGCAGTGACCGATATGAAATGGATGTTTTTCAGTGCAACTGCTTTCAATCAAGACATCAGCGCTTGGAATACTAGTGCAGTGACCACTATGTATAGTATGTTTGAGAGTGCAACTGCTTTCAATCAAGACATTAGCGCTTGGGATGTTAGTGGTGTTACTACTATGAATGGTATGTTTATAAGTGTCACCTTGTCAACAGTAAACTACGACGCACTGCTTATTGCTTGGGATGCATTAGAGCTTAATGACAATATAAATTTTCACGCTGGTAATAGTAAATATAGCACTGGCTCTGCTTCTACTGCTAGAGCAAGTATTATCTCAACAGATAGCTGGACAATTACAGATGGTGGTACTGAGACCACAAACCCAACCCTATCTTCCTCTACGCCAGCTGATGAAGCAACTGGAGTTGCAGGGGATGCTAATATTGTCCTCACCTTCAGTGAGGCTGTGGACGTCGAGAGTGGCAATATCACTATTAAGAAGTCATCGGATGACTCAACCGTTGAGACTATTGCTGTTACCGATTCTAAGATTACTGGAGCCGGCACCACAACAATAACCATTAATCCAGCAGCTACACTGTCTTCATTAACAGAGTATTACGTACTCATCGACGCCACAGGCTTTGATGATACTTCCAGTAACTCCTATGCAGGAATCACTGACGCGACAACCCTTAACTTTACAACTATAGTTACTAATTTGCCAACTCCTCTTGATAAAAAAGATGTCATCGGCTCCATTGAAGCTTGGACTGACATCTCATCACGATGGGTAAATTCTAATATTGAGAGTGCACTGGGCAGAATCGATTGGTTAAGCAGGCATAAGGGCTCTAACCAAACCTCGCATCAAGGCATCAAGTTAAATTTTGTTGATACACTTATTAATAAGATAATGAACAACTCACCAAGTACAGCACTGAGTGATATCGATGTTGTCAATACCTCAGCTGCACTCATTGAGAACAGTGATGGAACTCTAGCTGAGGTAAGTGACAATGTTGAGTCAGAACTCTCAAGTATTGCTATTAATGAGGCAGTCATAATCAGAGAAGGTTTAATAGGTTCACTGAATCCTAGATTTGGACCGGTCGTTGGTGACTGGTCAGTATGGACCGAGGGTAAGATTGTTATTGGTAAGACTGATGCTTCGACTACTGCCTCTAAAAAGAAGATTGATGCTCAAGCCATTACACTCGGCTTTGATAGGCCTATAGGCAGTGGTGATGAGCTAATGGGTTTTGTGTTAAGCGTTGGACAGGATGACGCGGATATAGGTACTGGTTCAACCAATGTTAAATCAAACAACTACAGCCTCTCAAACTACACTGTATTTAAATTAAGTGGCAATACAATTATAGAGAGTGTGCTTGGTCTTGGAAATCTTGATTTTGACACAATTCGAACTGATGACTCAGATACCTTAAAAGGCTCAAGGAAGGCGAACCAAATGTTCTTCTCGAGCTCACTGAGGCCTCAAAATACGATTAATTTTGGTAACTGGGAGTTCTCACCTTACTCTAAGGTGTCCTTCGCAAAGACTAACTTAAAAGCATTTAGTGAGAGCGGCGCTTCAACGGCGCTGACATACGACAAACAAAAGCTTAACGATACGTTGATGGGTATTGGTGTGGATATCAACACCCAGATTACAACAGATAATAATACGATTAAACCTTTTGCTAAGCTTGAGTACGCTAGGTCTTCATCCAAGACCTCCGCCTCAATGCATTACAACAATGAGGATGCTAGTACCTATACCTATACAACCAGTCTTAATAGAAAACATAAGAATTGGAAGATGAGACTTGGACTCGACCTTAACACCAAGTCCGGTTGGGATATGTCTGTTAACTACACCAGAGAGCAGTCTATTGGTTCAAGTGCGAATAGTCAGAATAGCAACAGCTTTAGCTTTAATGCGGACAGAAGGTTTTAGAAATTACTAAATTTCACACCTGTCTTAGTTTCACCAATTAACTAGTTATACAAAAGGGGTGGGTAGGGTCTATTTTGAGCCTTATTAAGGTATAGTTTATGTATGAACAAACTACTCCTACTTTTAATTCTATCCTTCTTCTCAACCCAAAGTCTTGCGGGCTCGTGTCCTGATGGCAGTGAGCCAGTCAAAAGTGTTTCTGATGATGGTAGTTATTATCTATTCAACTGCGGTGTTAGTAGCAATGAACAATCATCTTCATCTTCTTCTAGTTCAAATACAAAAGCATTAGCGGGCATTGATATTGAAAATGACCCCAATATTGACTTTTTCAAACCACCACAAAAACCATATCCAACAGGAAAGTTATACTGGTTTGGATATAAGTGGCAAATGGCAGATTTTAATAAGGATGGATATACTGATGTACTTTACATTGGAGCCTTTAATCCAGCCAATGTAGATGTAATTGGGGAAGATACTGGCGGACTGTGTGGCGGTGATATTTGTAAAGGAAAAAAACCATTACCATCACTTTACTTGGGAGATGTAAAAGGCGAACTTACTTATACGCCTGAGCTCATTATCGACAATCGTGAAGATAGCGGAATGTCATCAGGATACCGGGCTCTTGTTGCTGATTATAATAACGATAATATTCTTGATTTTTATATTTCTGATAGCGGAATTGGAACGCACAATGGCTTTAGGAATAGCTATTTTTTAAGCCAATCCAATGGAACTTGGATTGAATCCTCTGAAACACATTTAAGCCACTCTAATTTTGAAGTATTTGACCACGGTGGTGCTGTTGGTGATATTGATAATGATGGCGATATGGATGTTGTTATCACTGAGCTGAATTGGAAAACAGGAACAGCTTTATGGTGCTTAATTAATGATGGAACAGGTTATCTAAATAAACGCAAGTGCGGAGGTATTTTTTCTTTTGCCCTAGAGCTTGCTGATATGGATAGTGATGGTGATTTAGACGTATTACTGGGAGCACACGAATTTGAGAAGAGTATAGACTTCACTGGTATTGTTTGGAATGATGGTAAGGGTAATTTTAACAAGCATAATAATACCCGCTTACCTCAGCATAAAAAGAAATGGGGCTCAGTGCCTGAAGTTTCAGCGGCTGATTTGGATAATGATGGCGACCTAGATATTGTCTACAGCAGAGCAGGTGTTTTATATGTGGGCACGGCAATACAAATCATAGAAAACTTAGGTAACAAGAACTTTAAAGACCAGGGAATATTCCCTTTAGTCGAAGCACCTGATGACTATGTCCCTGTTCATGAAGGTAATGAATGGAATGACTTTATTGAAGACATTCGATTTAGAGACCTAGATAAAGATGGGGATATCGATTTATATTTATCAAGCTCTATGTCGCGTAAAACTAATGGTATGGTTTTGCTAAATCAGGGTGATTTTTCTTTTGAGTTATTGCTCCCTAGCGCTGCTAAAAAGTATGTAACAATTGATTACAAAGCTCCAACTCCTGAAGAAGAAGCACAAAAGGCAGCAGAGATAGCTGCCCAAGAGTTGATGGATGAAATATTAGAAGAAATGCCAGAGAAAGTTGCAGCAGCAAAAGCCAAACGTATCGCTGAAGAAAAGAGAATTGTGGAAGAGGAGCAAAAGGTATTAGACGAGATTGCGGAATTAGAAGCAGAACTACTTGAAGAAAACAAAAGCAGCCCACTATTTGATGGACGCTATAGTTTTGATTTATTTCGCTATCATGATGATGAAGATTGGCAAGAACTTGGTAATGGTTTTGTTAAGATTAGGAATGGTGAAGTAATGATAGACAAAGACAATAGTGAACTAAAAACAGGCTCAAAAGATTTGTATGACACTTTTAGTGGTCAAATTAACAAGAAAGGAAAAGTTTCTGCATCAACTGAGCTTGATATTCTGATAGGAGTAGACCGCTCTGAAGTTTATAATTTATCTGGACAAATAGATGAAAAGATATGGGGTGATTCTCCTAGAGAAGACTTCTTTAGGATTTACATGCTACTAGTGAAAGAATAATCTCTCCGTCGCACATCAAGTGAAAATTCTAAATTTCACACCTGCCTCAGTTTCCCCGATTAACTAATTATACAAAAGGGGTGATTAGGGGTATCTTTTTAGCCGATTTCTACCCTCAAATTTCGTGCAAATTTCGTACATTTGCCGTGAAATGTGCGTGGAAATAGAGTGGATTATGTTAAAATAGTGACATTGCAAGTATGCCTAGAGTTACTGTTATATAGGGTATGGTAGAGCATTTCACCTCTACTCGTTGAGGTGATTGGCGAAAGCCGTCGGACTTTTAATCCGCTGGTCGAGCGTTCAAGTCGCTCACGCTCCACCATATATCATGAGGGTTTCCAGTCAAGGAAGCCCTTTTTTGTTTACTATAAGTCTTAGATTGAATGGAAATTTTGAATATATATAGAAAATTTCTACGATTACGTAAAAAACTTTTTAAAAAAAACCACTATTAATCTTTGGATAATTAATGTTATTAAACCAGTTAGCCCTTTGGGGGTTCCTATGTTTTTTTGTTTGCGCTTCAATTTTTCTTTGGGTTAAGTGGCGAAAGGTTGGCTCACCATTACTAGTTTTAATTATTGTTATATCCTTTATTTATTCTTTCGGTATAGCTAAATATTCAATTCTTGGATCAATGAGGCTTGACTCTATCTCAACAGTGATCGATTTAGAGGTTGACTCTGAATTTGTCAGTCGCGGTGAAGCTATCCTTGACTCACTTAAAAGTTGGAACAAAATTTTAAGAGGAAAAAAACCTATGTATACAACCACAAGTGGTTCTCAAATTTCAGTGGTTCCAATTGGCGATGAAAAGTCTATAAATTTTTTTAAACGTTTCTAATATAGAAATAATCCATAAAACTATTAGTTTTATTTCAAAGTAAGTAAAAAAAGTACAATATTAATATTAAAAAAAGTATAAACTTTCATTAATCCTCATTTCATTATGAAGGATTTTTAATTTTTTTTATTATTAAGGAGAAAAAATATGAATTATTTCCCAAAGTCGTTGGCAGTGGGGTTTGTATTGGCGTCTTTTGCTTCAGCCTCAGTGCTTGCAGCAACTCACCCAGTTACAGGCGAAACCTTAGCCGATGATCAAACATTTACCTATAGTTTACTCGACGAGTTTACTTCTGTAGATCCTCAAATTGTTGAGGATGTCTCAGGCTCTGCTTTTGTTCGCGATCTATTTGAAGGCTTGATGAATCAAGATGCTGATGGTAATTTAATACCAGGTGTTGCTACTGGCTTCACTACAAATGATGCAAAAGATGTCTATACATTCACTCTTCGTGACAACGCAATGTGGTCAGATGGTAACCCAGTTACTGCGCATGACTTTGTATACTCATGGAGGCGTTTAGCAGATCCTGCTACAGCTTCACCTTACTCATGGTTTGCTGAAATTATGGCTCTTGAGAATGTTGGTGGCGTAATGTCTGGCGAGGCTTCACCTGATACTTTAGGTATAACTGCCCTTGATAATCATACTTTAGAGGTGCGTTTAACAGCGTCATTGCCATATTTTGCTGCGATGACTACTCATGCCTCTACTTTCCCGACACCTGAATGGGTGGTTAGAACATCTGGTAACGATTGGACTAAGCCTGAAAATATTGTATCTAATGGTGCATATATTTTAACTGAGCATATTCCTAATGAGCGTGCAGTTCGTGAACGCAATACTATGTACTGGAATAATGATGCAACAATCCTTGATAAGGTAGTAACTCTAGTTATTAATGATGAGAATGTCGATTTGACTCGTTATCTGGCTGGTGAACTTGATATGGGAACTGTTCCTTCAGGACAATACTTACGTCTAAAAGAGGACTACCCAGATGAGGCAACATCTTTCCCTAGATTGTGTACTTATTACTACACCTTTAATTTATCACCTAGTGGACAAGAGGCATATCAAGATGTTCGTGTTCGTCAAGCATTATCTTATGCAGTTGACCGTTCAGTAGTCACTGAAAAGATCTTGCAAGCTGGACAGATCCAAGCATTCACATTTACTCCTGGCGCTACAGCAGGATTTGAAGTGCCGCCGGTTGCATTTGGACAAATGACTCAGGATGAACGTAACGCAAAAGCCAAAGAGTTAATGGCAGAAGCTGGTTATGGATCAGATAACCCTCTAAATATTGAACTTATGTACAATACATCTGAAGGTCATAAAAAGATTGCAATTGCGGTCCAACAAATGTGGAAAGAAACTCTTGGTGTTAAGGCTACTTTAGCTAATCAAGAATGGAAAACTTTCCTCAAGACTCGTGGCTCTCAGAACTTTGACGTAGCTCGTGGCGGTTGGTGTGGTGACTACAATGAAGCGTCTACTTTCCTAGATCTTCTAACTACTCCTTCAGGTTATAACGATGGAAAATTCAGTAATGCTGAGGTTGATGAGTTAATGTTAGAGGCGAGGACTTTGTCTGATGCTACAGCTAACTACACACGTGTTGAAGAGATCTTGGCAAATGAAATGCCTGTGATCCCTGTCTATCACTACACAGGTGTGTTTATGCTTAAGTCTAATGTCAAAGGCTGGCCTTATGACAATGTTGAACAGAACTGGTATTCTCGCGACTTATATAAAGTTTCGAAGTAATAATTAGTTTGACATTAAAAGCATCGCACAGATATTGTGCGATGCTTTTTTATTAGTCTAGTAAAATAACTTAATAAATTTTTTCTGGTTAATTCCCACTATGTTTAACTTCATAATAAAGCGAATTGGAATTGCTATTCCGACACTACTTATTCTTATTGCGTTAAGTTTTTATTTAATGCATGCCGCTCCTGGTGGGCCATTTACTTCAGAAAGACCTCTTCCTGCACAGGTTCTTGCAAATATAGAGGCTAAGTATGGACTTGACCAGCCAGTCTGGAATCAGATGACTAACTACATTTGGGGTATTTTGACTGAGTTCGATTTTGGACCCTCCTATAAATATCATGACAGATCGGTTAATGACATTATTGGCCAAGGCTTTCCAATAACAATGAAGTATGGTTTTTGGTCATTTATTGTTGCAATAGGCGTAGGAATACCTCTGGGCGCAATAGCAGCCATTAAAAAAAACACTTGGATTGATTACTTAGCTGTAGGCATCTCAATTGGCGCACAGGTACTACCAAACTTTGTAATGGCGCCATTACTAATTATTGTATTCACATTATGGTTAGGTTGGCTACCAGGAGGTGGATGGAATGGAGGTTCATGGGAGTATCTGATAATGCCAGTTATTGCCCTATCAACTAGCTATATGGCTTCAATTGCTCGAATAACTCGCTCATCGATACTAGAAGTTTTAAATACAAATTATATAAGAACAGCTAAATCAAAAGGTCTGCCAACAAAAACAATTTTTTTTCGTCATGTATTAAAACCTTCACTTCTTCCAGTGATCTCATATCTTGGCCCTGCGTTCGTTGGATTAATAACTGGATCGGTACTTATTGATATATATTTTTCAACTGGAGGGATGGGCTACTTTTTTGTCAATTCAGCCTTTAATCGTGATTATTCAGTGATGATGGGAATAACTATATTAGTAGGTGGTTTGACTATTATATTTAGTTTAATTGTGGATCTTTTATATGCCTGGGTTGACCCAAAAATTAGGTATTGAGAGAAATGATTGTAGCGAATAAAAACAAAATTGTAGAGATGGCAAATAACCTCTCTGAAAATGATTCTGGAACAGGTCGCTCTCTTTGGAAAGATGCCCGTTCTCGATTTATTCATAACAAGGCAGCAACTGTAAGTCTCTTTGTTTTAATTGCTATTGTTTTATTTTCATTTATTGGACCCTATTTTGCTGTCTGGAGTAATGAGCAAATAGATTGGAATGCAATGGGCATCGCCGCGAAAGTTGGAATGCCATCTATAGAGAGTGGTCATTTTTTTGGAACTGATGATCTTGGTCGTGATATCTACTCTAGAGTGATTCAAGGTACTCAAATTTCACTCATGGTTGGAGTCTTAGGGGCAACTGTAGCAGTTGTTGTTGGAACTCTATATGGGGCAACATCTGGATATTTAGGTGGAAGAACGGATCAAATTATGATGCGAATTGTTGATATATTGATGTCAATTCCATACATGTTTGTTTTAATTCTTTTACTCGTTGTATTTGGCCGTTCAATTGGAATGCTTTTTATTGGCATTGGGCTTCTATCTTGGCTAGACATGAGCAGAATTGTAAGGGGTCAAACGCTTAACCTTAAAAATAAAGAGTTTATTGAAGCCGCTAAAGTTACTGGCGTTAGTGATTTTAAAATTATAACCCGGCACATTGTTCCAAATCTTTTGGGAATTGTTGCCGTATATGCAACCCTTCTGGTGCCTGGAATTATTCTAGCAGAGAGTTTTATTTCTTTTTTGGGTCTCGGTGTTCAAGAGCCCTCAACAAGCTGGGGCGCTTTAATTTCTGAGGGTGCCGGGACTATTAGCTATGATACTGAATGGCAATTGTTATTTCCATTAGCATTTTTTGTTGTCAGTCTATTTTGCTTTTATTTTATTGGTGATGGTCTTCGTGACGCACTTGATCCCAAGGATAGGTAGATTAAATGAGTTTTTTAGAAGTCAGCAATCTAAAGGTCGAGTTTGATACGGCAGATGGCGTTGTCAGTGCAGTTAACAATGTCAATTTTTCACTTGACGAGGGAAAAGTTTTAGCTATTGTTGGAGAGTCTGGTAGCGGTAAAAGTCAAACTGTTTTTGCGATGACTGGCCTTCTTGATCATAACGGAAGGGCTAGTGGTAGTGTTAAATTTGAAGGTGATGAAATCCTTAATATACCTAATGATGCGTTAAATCGTATTCGCGCTAAAAAGATAGCAATGATTTTTCAAGATCCAATGACTAGTCTTAATCCCTATGTAAGAGTATCAGAGCAAATGGCAGAAGTCCTAGTGCACCATAAAGGAATCTCGAAATCTGATGCCATTAACCAATCAATTGTTATGCTTGATGCCGTCAAGATCCCTGAAGCTAAAAGTCGTATTAAGATGTACCCACATGAGTTCTCTGGCGGAATGCGCCAGCGCGTAATGATTGCAATGTCACTACTTTGTCATCCTAAGCTTCTAATTGCTGATGAGCCAACGACTGCTTTAGACGTTACTGTACAAGCTCAAATTATGCACTTAATGTCTGAAATACAAAAAGAATTTGGTATGTCAATTATTTTAATCACTCATGATCTCGGTGTAGTTGCAGGTAATAGTGACGACATGCTAGTGATGTATGGAGGTGAAGTTATGGAGCTAGGAAAAACTGAACATCTTTATGCAAATCCTACACATCCTTATACTCAAGGGTTAATGAGTGCGGTCCCACGACTGGATGACATTAATGAAAAACTTATAACGATTCCAGGTAGTCCTCCAAATATGATGTTGAAGCCAATAGGATGTCCATTTTCACCGCGCTGCAAGTTTGCAAATGACAAGTGCTTATCAGATATTCCTGTTCTGACTAAAGTTGGTGAAAATAACCAGTATAGAGCCTGTCACGTTGCTATAGAGAGCATATTATGAGTGAACATGTAATTCTTCAGGTTAAAAATTTAAAGGTAAATTTTAACGTCTCCTCTGAGGGAGATATGCCGTGGACTAAGCCCAAGAAGCTTCAAGCAGTAAATAAT
This sequence comes from uncultured Candidatus Thioglobus sp., assembly GCA_905618925.1. GTDB lineage: Bacteria > Pseudomonadota > Gammaproteobacteria > PS1 > Pseudothioglobaceae > Pseudothioglobus. Next base: position 108,912 of record CAJQTG010000001.1, read on the forward strand.
GTTTCATTTGATTTAAAGGCAGGTGAAACTCTAGGCATAGTAGGGGAGTCTGGTTGTGGTAAGTCGACCTTAGCACGCGCAATTGTTAAAATGGTGCCTGCCGATTCTGGAAAAGTAATATGGCTTGGTAATGACTTATTAACTTTAAATAAGTCAGACATGAGGCAGCATCGTAAACAAATCCAAATGATTTTTCAGGATCCCCTTGCAAGCCTTAACCCCAGAATGAATATTGGTGAAATAATTGCAGAGCCACTGAGAACCCATTATCCAAAAACACCAGAGTCGGACGTAAAAGAAAGAGTTA
>CAJQTG010000002.1 GCA_905618925.1 uncultured Candidatus Thioglobus sp.
TTCATGCTCGGAAATATAGTGAATTTATTATGGATAAGAACTCCCCCATAATACAATAAAAAAAAGGAAAAATATAATATGATATCTCTTAACCCATTTTCTGAAATTTCAGCGTTTATTCCATCTTTTGTAATGCAAACCTATGTAATTGCAATGTTTGTTCTTGTTATTGGCGCCACACTTTTTGATGTAGTTCATAAAAAGAGTGCTCAATATTTCTTCAATAACTCAGTAAAGGCAAAAAAATCCGCAACCAGAAACGTAGGCTCTGGAGAAAAGGCCTCTATTGCGTTTAAAACTGCAACTAATGAAATATTAACTTCATCAGAATTTTGCAGCACTAGAAGAAGACTGGCACATCTTTTAACAATGTATGGATTTATCATTTTTGTTATTGCTACAGTCGTAATGATTTTTTCTTACTCAACTCCTAACGCAATGACTCCTTCAATTTGGCCATTAGCATGGCATTTAGGTGCAGCTATGCTTTGTGTTGGTGGGTATTGGTTTTGGTTCTTTATAAGAGTTGATGTTGCTGCTGAAGGTAATAAGTGGTTCAGAGTAATTAGGGCAGATTTATTTGTTCTATCTCTTTTAGCTATGTCTACTTTTGCACTCATTTGGTCTTACATGCAGTCCAATGGAGTTGATATCTGGCAAACTATATTTTTTGGGCTATTCATTGGAGCTAGTACTGTTCTATTTGGTGGCGTCTTATGGTCAAAATTTGCCCATATGTTTTACAAGCCTGCTGCAGCTTATCAAAAGCGAGTTACTAAAGCTGATGGCTCAAGAGAAAATCTTCCTGAACCTGCTGATATGCCAGAGAAATTTGGCCTTGGAATTAAGCGCGAAGCGCCAAGACACTACTAATAATAACTAATTTTCGGAGAAAATATTATGCCAACTTTTGTATACATGACTAGATGCGATGGCTGTGGACACTGTGTAGATATCTGTCCATCTGACATTATGCATATTGATAAAACTATTCGACGTGCAGTCAATATTGAACCAAACTTTTGCTGGGAGTGTTATTCATGTGTTAAAGCATGCCCTCAAAATGCAATTGATGTAAGAGGTTATGCTGACTTTGCTCCAATGGGACATAGCGTAAGAGTCCTTCGTGAAGAAGAAAAAGGAACTATCTCTTGGAAAATTAAATTTAGAGATGGTCGTGAGAAAAACTTTGTGTCCCCAATCACTACTCAACCATGGGGTGAAAAAATTCCAAGACTTGCGGACCTGGAAGTTCCTGATCAAGCTGCGCTTGACTCACAACTTCTATGTTTTGAGCCTGATGCTCTTAACGTTGAAACTGGATTACCAGTAATAAATAAAGATAAGCTAAAAGAGGGAGTTTACTACTAATGGCTAAGAGAAAAACTGTTTGGGAAGACTGTGATATATTAGTTGTTGGTGGAGGTATGGCTGGAACTGGTGCTTCTTATGAGGCAAGATACTGGGGGCGTGATATGAGAATTATATGCGCAGAAAAGGCAAACATCGATCGAAGTGGTGCTGTAGCTCAAGGCCTCTATGCGATTAACTGCTACATGGGAATGCAGTGGGATGAAAATCAGCCCGAAGACCATGTTCGATATGCACGCAATGACTTGATGGGACTAGTTCGTGAGGACCTCGCTTTTGATATGGCTCGACATGTCGACTCTGCCGTTCACAAATTTGAAGAATGGGGCCTGCCCATTATGAGGAATGAAGAGACTGGTCGTTACCAGCGTGAAGGTAAATGGCAAATCATGATTCATGGTGAAAGCTATAAACCTATCGTTGCAGAAGCGGCGCGTAAGTCAGTAGACAAAATTTATAACCGAATTATGATTACGCATCTTTTAATGGATGAAGCTAAGGAAAACCGAGTTGGTGGAGCAGTTGGCTTTAATTGCCGTACTGGTGACTATCATGTTTTCCGTGCAAAAGCTGTAATTGTAGGAGCAGGTGGTGCTTCCCATATCTTTAAACCCCGTTCAGTTGGTGAAGGAATGGGAAGAACTTGGTATGCTCCGTGGAGTAGTGGATCAGCCTATGCGCTTCCAATTCAGGTGGGCGCTAAAATGACACAGATGGAAAACCGAATTGTGTTAACAAGATTTAAAGATGGTTATGGGCCAGTTGGTGCTTATTTTCTCCATCTCAAAACATATACTCAAAATACTTATGGTGAAGAGTACGAATCTAAATGGTATGAACATACTAAAGCTATGGTTGGTGAATATATTGATCATACACCGACGCCTACTTGTCTCCGTAACCATGCATTTATAGAAGAAGTAAAGGCTGGAAGAGGACCGATTCATATGGTCACCATGGAAGCCTTTCAAGATCCACATCTAGAAGTAATCGGATGGGAAAATTTCCTAGGAATGACAGTTGGTCAAGCAGTTGTTTGGGCTTCTCAAAATATTGATCCTAAATATACTAATCCTGAGTTAACTACATCTGAACCTTACGTAATGGGATCTCATGCTACTTGTTCTGGTGCATGGGTTAGTGGTCCTGAAGATATTTCCCCACCTGAGTATTTCTGGGGATACAACCGAATGCTAACTGTTGAAGGTCTATTTGGTGCTGGTGATACTGTTGGTGGAACCGCTCATAAATTTTCCTCAGGTTCTTTTACTGAAGGCAGAATAGCTGCAAAAGCAGCCGTTAAATATATCCAGGATATGGGTGATGATAAGATTCAAGTTAGTAACAAACAGTGTGATGATCTAAAAGAGATTATTTACAAACCATTAGAAAACTATACAGTGGGTCATAATGAAATTACTGGCGGAACTGTATCACCAAGTTATATATTACCTATTCAAGGACTTCAGCGCCTTGAGAAAATTATGGATGAATATTGTGGTGGTATAGGCGTTAACTATATGACAAATGGAAACCTACTTAATAAATGTATAGAGCTCTTAGAAATATTGCAAGAAGATCTTGAACATATTGGTGCCGAAGACCTTCATCAGCTTATGCGTGGATGGGAATTAAAGCATCGTACAATCACTTCAGAATGTGTTGCACAGCATACATTATTTCGTGAAGAAACACGCTGGCCAGGTTACTACTATAGAGGTGATCATATGAAACTAGATGATGAGAATTGGCATTGCCTAACTGTTTCTAGACGTGACCCAAAAACTGCTAAATGGACTATGGAAAAAGCTCCCCTTTATCATATAGTTGATTAATCAGATTTAAAGTATTTAGAACTGGGATCTCATTTTGAGGTCCCAATAATAATACCATTAGATTATCATATAATCCAATCTTAAAAACTACTAGGTGAACTAAATGAATCTTCTTGAGAAAACTAATGAAGAAATACTTGAAATTGCAGATCCATTGATGGATGAGCTCGTTGCATCATCGAATAAACGAGATTACCTAGGCTTTATTAAACACTTTTCAAAAGAAATGTTGATGGGTGCCAATGAAATTGAAATGGGAAAGCAATGGACAAAAAATAAAATGTTATCAAGCTTATCTGTTGAAAGAGAGTTCTTAGGCTGCCTTAGAAGAGGAGAACATGTTTCAATTCTATATAAGCAAACCAGTGATGAAGTTCCTGGAGAATTTTTAAGTCGACTTGTTTTAGGTATTCAGGATTCTGAAGTCAAAATATTTGGTGCAACTATTTTTTAATACCTCTTTACATTTATTGAATTCACATCTTTCTATTCAATCAAATACACTATTAAATATATGAGCGAAACAATTTCCATAAATAAATTTGTTGAATTAACTTACAGAATCATAGATCAATCTAATGGTGAAGTTATAGAACAGGTCGAAGAGCCATTAGGTTATGTTCAAGGAGATAACTCATTATTATTCAATCAAGTAACCAAAAAGCTTGAAGGCAAATGTATTGGTGATGAAGTAGAGATCTTGCTAAAAGCAGAAGATGCTTTTGGAAAAAAGGCTGATGAACTAATTTTTACAGATGATATCGATAATGTTCCACCAGAATATAGGTTTATTGGGGCATCTGTTACTATGCAAAATGATACAGGGGGTACTAAAGATTTTATAGTCTCAAGTATTGAAGATGGAACACTAACAATCGATGGTAATCACCCTCTTGCGGGTAAAGATATTATTTTTTATGTAGAGATTTTATCAATTCGTGATGCAACTTCTGATGAAATCATTGAGGGTGGAAAGTTAGATTAAAAAATACAGTTAGTTTTTTAAAAAATATCATCATAGATGTGCTGCTCAATATTCCACTCTTTTTGATTTTCAATAGTCAGCGTTAGACATCTGGCAGCGCCATAATTTCGGATCTTTCCGGCAGAACCTGGGTTTATAACCCAAGGTGCTTGCTGCTTATCAATAACTTGTTTGTGGGTATGTCCATATATAATGACCTTTGAATCTGGATAAGTCGCTCTCAAAGAATCATGACTTGGCTGAACATGTCCATGCAAATGCCCATGTTCTATTGCTATATTACCTCCAGGAAACTCTACTAACTCAACCTCACCAAAAGAAGATATATGCTGATCATTGTTACCTTTCACTGCAATCATTTTTTGTTTTGGGTTTAATACAGATAAAGAACTTTCATCTACGATATCTCCTGCATGAATGACAAAGTCACAATCATTCATAAGATTTATTACTCCTGGATGAATTGTTCCGTGAGTATCTGACAGGATGCCAATTTTTATCACTATTACAGTGACTTTAATCTCAATCGAAGAGCATTAAGTTTGATAAAGCCCTCAGCATCTTTCTGATTATATGCTCCACCATCATCTTCAAAGGTTGCAATTTTTTCACTAAACAGGCTATTATCTGATTTACGGCCAACCACTGAGGTATTTCCTTTATATAGTTTCAGCCTTACTATGCCACTAACATTTTCTTGCGATGCATCAATTGCTGCTTGCAGCATTTCACGCTCTGGTGCAAACCAAAAACCATTATAAATAAGCTTGGCATACTTCGGCATTAACTCATCTTTAAGATGTGCGGCCTCTCGATCTAAAGTAAGTGACTCAATAGCTCGATGGGCTCTAAGCATAATAGTGCCAGCAGGGGTCTCATAACATCCGCGAGACTTCATGCCGACAAAACGATTCTCTACAATATCTAGCCTACCGATTCCATGTGCACCGCCAAGTTGGTTCAATTTTTCCATGACATGAGCTGGTGACATTGACTCACCATTAATAGCAATGATGTCGCCTTTTTCATAAGTTAGTTCAATATATTCTGCGCGATCTGGAGCATCTTCAGGCGAAACTGTCCAGCGCCACATTTCATCCTCTGCTTCCTGCCATGGATCCTCTAGCAAGTCGCCCTCATAAGAAATATGAAGCAGGTTAGCATCCATTGAATACGGTGATTTCTTTGATTGTTTTTTATAATCTACTTCAATGTTATGCTCTTCAGCATATTTCATTAAGCTCTCACGAGAAGACAGCTCCCATTCACGCCAAGGTGCGATGATTTTAATTTCAGCATTAATGGCATATGCACTTAGCTCAAACCTTACCTGATCATTGCCTTTTCCAGTTGCTCCATGAGAAATTGCATCTGCACCAACCTCTTTTGCAATTTCAACCAGACGCTTAGAGATCAAAGGTCTAGCAATAGAAGTACCTAAAAGATACTCCCCTTCATAAATTGCATTTGCTCGAAACATTGGGAAAACAAAATCACGTGCAAATTCTTCACGCAAATCTTCAACATAAATTTCTTTTATTCCCATTGCTTCAGCTTTAAGACGAGCTGGCTCAACCTCTTCACCCTGGCCAATATCTGCTGTAAAGGTTACTACTTCACAATCATATGTTTCTTGCAACCATTTAGCAATAATGCTAGTATCTAATCCGCCCGAGTATGCTAATACAACTTTATTCATTATTTGTTTTTGTAGTTAAATTCTTTTTTATAAAGCACTTCATTTTCAGAAGTAAGTACTTCGACTATCCATTTTCCTGTCCAGGTATGCCAAAGGTTTTTCGATGACCAGACCCTCCAACGAGGACCTTTAATATCAAAAACAACATCAGCCATCACTTTATTATTGTATATCCAGCGATGTGTAATACTTGTACCTTGTAGATTACGAATGTTTGTAAAAAAGTAGATTTTACCCAAAGAATTGTTAAGCTCCCCAACAATATTAAAGGGCTCTCTATCTACAATCTCTGTCGCAAATTCTGCTTTTGAAATATTTAGATGTGGCCATTCATTTGCAAATGCATTAGTGAATACAAATAAGATGAAAATTAATATGGTTAATTTTTTCATTTAATCTACCCAATTTATAATATGTTCAAATAAAAGATCTTTTGAAACCTCATTATCTCTATAAGTCCTTCCTCTTACAGAAATACCTGCCAAATGAACACTATTTTTATCCCCACTTATTAGCGGGTGCCAAATAGGCAACTCTTTTCCCTCGTATAGTAGCCGATATGCACATGTACTTGGAAGCCAATTAAACTTTTTTCCCCAATCTGGCTTAATACTTAAGCAGTCTGGAACATATTTCTGACGGTCGTCATAATGCGGGCAAGAACACTCCTCTTCATCTAAATAATGACAAGCGATATCTGTAAAGTAGATCTTTTCAGAATCCTCATCTTCCAGTTTATGCAAACAGCATCTTCCGCACCCATCACAAAGCGACTCCCACTCTTTAGAGCTCATCTGAGATAAAGTTTTAATTTCCCAAAAAGGTTTATCTAAATTTTCCAAAGTTTTTTGTAAGTTACCATTACTATTCGATACAATAATTATAAACTTATTGTAGAAAATAATCTTTCAATTCCAATAGCAACGCCCGAACAATGTGGAAGGCCCGCATTCATATCTCTCAAAAAACCCTCATCAACTAATGAGTTTTTCTTTGAAATCTTTTCTCTTTTATATAACTCATTATTAAATCGATCTCGATATTCATCAGCAGATTGTATTTCTTCATAACCATTAGCAACTTCAATGCCATTTAGATACAATTCAAAGCGATGAGCTATAGGGCCTTCGATTTTTGCAAGAGCTGACTGTTCCTTAGGATAATCATAAATAAAACAAATAGGTATTTGATTTATCTTTGGCTCAATGAGATGAACAAAAAGAAGGGTTTGAAGATCCTCAACCCAGTCATAATCTGAGTTTAAACCCAATGAATTTGCAATTTTCTTTAAGTCTTCCAAATCAGCATCTAATATATCAATATTGCCGAACTCAGAAAAAGCTTGTGCATATGATATTTTAGTTATAGCATCAGTTTTTCCAAGCACTTTCAGTAAATCTGTAATTTCATTAACTAAAGAATGCATATCAAAATCAATACGGTAGAACTCCAGCATTGTAAATTCGTTAGAATTATTACTCCCATATTCATTGTCTCTATAAACTTGGCAAATTTGAAATATATCTCCACTGCCTTTAGATAAAAGTCGCTTCATTTCTAACTCAGGGGATGTATGTAAATATAGATCAGTTGGCCTAGAGATATCACGATTAACTTTCACTTCAATGCTATCAATATAGACATCGGTTGTGGGAGAGAATAAAAGGGATGGAGTTTTTACTTCAGTGACCTTACGAGAATAAAAAAACTCTCTAATTTTTATAATTAAATCTTGATAATGAACTAGAGTTTTTTTAACTTCGGACATGTCAGCATATACTAGGCGCGACCTGAATACTCATTTGTTCTAGTATCAACTTTGACCTTGTCTCCAATACCAACGAACAAAGGAACCTGGACAACAACGCCTGTATTTAAAGTTGCTGGCTTACCGCCAGTTCCAGCTGTATCTCCTTTGAGGCCAGGGTCTGTATCGATTACCTCTAATATGACTTGAATTGGAGGAACCACTGTAATTGGATTATTATTCCATAAAGTCACAATACAAATATCTTGCTCCACTAAATAGTCTATTGCATTTCCCATAGACTCTTCACTCAGGTCAAATTGCTCAAATGATTCAGGCTCCATAAAATGCCATTGTTCACCATCACTATAAAGGTACTGCATTTCTAGCTCCATAACATCTGCACCCTCAAGTGACTCACCTGATTTATATGTCTTCTCAAGAGTTTTGCCTGTAATAAGATCTTTAAATTTAACTCGATTAAATGCCTGACCTTTACCGGGTTTTACAATTTCATTATTAACAATTGAACATGGATTTCCATCGAGAATCAATTTCAAACCATTTTTAAACTGGCTAGTACTGTAATTCATATTGTTTTGATCCTAAAGTTTTAAGAGAAAATACATAGATTTATAAATGGATATTTTAATAAGTTATAAAAGAAATATATCCATAATTTAAAAATTTGAAATAAAGCCAACAAACGAAGAATGTTAAAATACCCTTCCACATATTTTAACCCTAATATTTTAATTATATGCATATACATGAATACCAGGCAAAAGGCTTATTTAAGAAACATAATATTAAAGTTCCTGAATTTATTGTTATTTCAAATAGCAATGAAACTCAATCTGCTTGTGAGAGACTTGGTGGTTCAATTTGGGTTGTTAAAGCTCAAGTTCATGCTGGAGGCAGGGGGAAAGGTGGAGGCGTTATTGTATGTAGTAAAGTTCAGGATGCAGTTAATGCCAGTAAGAAATTAATAGGTACTAATTTAATCACTCCTCAGACTGATGCAAATGGTCAGCCTATCAATGAAGTCATTATTGAGGCTGGTCAAGACATTTTTAAAGAGCTCTACTTGGGGCTTCTTGTTGATCGCGCTTCAGAAAATATCACAATTCTTGCTTCTACAGAAGGTGGGGTGGATATCGAAAAAGTTGCCTCTGAAACACCTGATAAAATTATTAAACATCAAATAGATCCTCTAGGTAAATTATCAATCGAGGAATGTACAAATGTTGCTAAAGAACTTGGGTTAGATTTATCACTTCATGATGAGTTTGCATCGACGCTTCTTGGACTTTATGCTATTTTTACAGAGTATGATGCCAACCTAATAGAAATAAACCCACTTATTATTACTGGTAAAAATGAGATCATGGCTCTTGATGGTAAAATTGATTTTGATGATAATGCACTCTATAGAAATAAATCAATTGCTAGTCTTAGAGATATCGCGCAAGAAGATGAAAAAGAAAGAAGTGCGAGCGAACATCAATTAAATTATATCTCTCTAGATGGCTCTGTAGGCTGCATGGTGAATGGCGCAGGATTAGCGATGGCGACGATGGATTTAATAGAATATCATGGTGGATCACCAGCTAACTTTTTGGATGTAGGTGGAGGCACAACTGCTGATAGAGTTGCAAAAGCGTTTGAAATAATTCAAAGTGGAGAAAATGTTAAATCTATTTTGGTAAACATTTTTGGAGGCATAGTGCGTTGCGATCTTATTGCAAATGGTATTTTACAAGCAATAGAAAAAGTAGGATTAACGCTTCCAATTATTGTAAGACTCGAAGGTACAAATGCACAAGAAGGCCTTCAAATTCTAAATAGTAGTAACTTTAATATCATTACTGAGGCTGACTTAACTAAGGCCGCCAAACAAGCTGTGGAGATGGCCAAATGAGCGTACTAATTAACAAAGAAACCAAAGTAATTTGTCAAGGTTTTACTGGCAAGCAAGGTACTTTTCATTCTGAACAATCTATTGCATATGGTACAAAATTTGTAGGTGGTGTAACACCTGGTAAAGGTGGGCAAACCCACTTGGATAAACCAGTCTTCAATTCTGTTGAACAGGCTATGAGTGAAACAGGCGCTAATGCCACCATGATTTACGTTCCACCTAGGTTTGCATTTGCTTCTATAGTCGAGGCGATTGAAGCTGAGATGCCAGTAATTGCATGCATAACTGAAGGTATTCCTGTGCAAGACATGATTAAAATTAAAGCCATTCTTGCAGGCAGTAAGTCAAAATTAATTGGCCCAAACTGTCCAGGATTAATCACTCCAGATGAATGTAAACTTGGCATTATGCCGGGCAATATCCACAAGAGTGGTTCAGTTGGTATTGTCTCTCGTTCAGGAACATTAACATATGAGGCAGTTCACCAAACTACTCTTGCAGGACTTGGTCAAAGTACTTGTATTGGAATTGGCGGTGACCCAGTTCAAGGAATGAATTTTATTGAATGCCTTAAATTGTTTGAAAAAGATGATGACACGCAATCAATAGTAATGGTTGGTGAGATTGGTGGAAATGCCGAAGAAGAGGCCGCGGAGTATATTAAGTCAAATATTTCTAAACCTGTTATTTCATATATTGCTGGGCTTACTGCCCCTAAAGGAAAAAGAATGGGCCATGCAGGTGCAGTAATAAGTGGTGGGTCTGGGGATGCCAAAAGTAAAATTCAAGCACTAGAAAATGCGGGAGTAAGTGTCTCACCTACACCAGCATTAATGGGTCAAACTTTGCTTGAAGCTCTCTAAAAAAATAATGCATTCTCTTTCAGTCAATTAAATGAACGTAATTAGAAGCAGTAGATTTGCAGTTTCAGTAATTTTTGCTATTAATGGTGTTGTATTTGGGACATGGGCATCTCGAATTCCAGAAATTTCAGATTTTCATAACTTATCACCTGCTGCTTTAGGTTTATTAATATTTCTACTAGGTTTATCAGCTGTCGTCGCATTCTCAATCTTTGGGAGAGCTTCAGATCGTTATGGAGCGTCAACTGTAACAAAAAGAACCACTTGCCTATTAATACCTCTTACTCTTATCTTTATAGCTTTTGCAAACTCAATATGGATGCTTGTAGCAGCTATCATTTTCTTTGGAGCAATTCATGGAGGTAATGACGTAGCCATGAATGCCTGGGCCGCAGAAGTTGAGCGTAAAAATAATCGCCCATTAATGTCGTCTTTTCACGCAATGTGGAGCTTGGGCGGTGGCCTTGGTGCAGGTTCAGGAGTATTAACTGCTTACTATAAAATTGAAATGCCAATGCATTTTACAATTACTTCAATTATAATTTTTTTAGTTATGCTTAGTGTTGTAACTATCCCTTTCAACTCTGAAAAGAAAGAAAAAGACAGTAAAGCTCCATTTATTTCTATGCCAAAAGGAGCCTTGCTTCCTGTTGCCTTCATTACTTTTTTTGCCTCATTAGGAGAGGGCATGGTCGCAGATTGGAGTGCTATTTTTCTTAGAAGTGTCACAGATCTTTCAAATGGTGGTGCGGCTATAGGGTTTACAGTTTTTTCTGTTTGTATGTTTGCAATGAGACTTATGGGTGACAAAATTGCATTAAAGTTTGGCGCTTCTGTAACAGCGCGTTATTCTGGATTAGTTGCTTTAGCAGGCTCTTTAATTGTATTAACATTTGAGTCACTCGTGCCATTAATGATTGGCTTTGGTCTTATAGGCCTAGGTATTGCTGTTATCATCCCTCTAGCTTTTTCTCGCGCTGGTAAAGATAAAGAAATATCTCAGGGAACTGCAATTGCAAGTATTGCAACACTTGGGTATGGAGGAATGTTACTTGGCCCATTATTTGTAGGCCTGATTGCTGAGATAACTTCAATTAAAACAGGCTTTTTACTTCTACCAATCTTAGCTTTCTTAATTTTTCTGCTTTCAAAACATCTTTCCATTAAATCACTCTGATTTTTTCTCTAAAAACATTGCGTCGCCATAGCTAAAAAAACGATATTGCTCCTTAATTGCATGGCGATAAGTCTCAAACATTTCCTCATAGCCAATAAAAGCACTAACCAACATCAAGAGCGAGGATTTTGGTAAATGAAAGTTTGTAATCATAGCGTCTACTATTTGAAACTTAAATCCTGGATAGATAAAAATGTCAGTATCTCTCTTTTGGTTTTTTAACTTCCCATTGACTATAGCGGACTCTAACGTTCTAACAGCTGTAGTGCCTACAGCAATTATTCTCCCACCAAGCGCCTTTGCTTGCTCTATCTTATCTATTGTTTCAGTAGAAATTTCATAGTACTCACTGTGCATTTTATGACTCTCAATATCCTCAACTTTAACAGGCTGAAAAGTTCCTGCTCCAACATGTAGGGTTACAAATGTATGATTGATGCCTTGATTTTCTAGGCTAGATAACAACATCTCATCAAAATGAAGTCCTGCAGTAGGTGCTGCAACTGCACCATCATTTTTTGCATATACTGTCTGATACCGACTCTGATCTTCTTTAGAGTCATCTCTATTAATATATGGTGGTAAAGGGATATGCCCAATTTTATTAAGTATGTTTAGAATAGAATCAGACTCAAAGTCCACCTTATAAATACCATCGTTCTTACCACATATCTTGAAGTGACTTTTATTTTCAAGGACTATATAACTTCCAATTTTTGGAGATCTACTTGACTTAATCATTACTAATGCTTCATGGTCATTAATCAATCGCTCAACTAGAACTTCAACCCTACCTCCAGAATCTTTATGGCCGAATAATCGAGCGGGTATAACTTTTGTATCATTAAGAACTAATAAGTCATGTGGCTTGAGAAAATCACCTAATTGAGAAAAAGTAGAGTCAACAAATATATCTCTTGAGACTAGTAGTCGTGAATCAGTCCTACTTGAACTAGGGTATTGAGCGATTAAAGGCTTTGGCAAGTCAAAATCAAAATCACTTAACTTCATTATTTACCTTCGAGGCATTAACTCGGCGCATTGCTGCATCAATTTTTTCTTTCTGAGCCTTATCTTTTGACATTTTTTCTTTCAAAGCAATCATCCTTGCCTCCAGTCGATCTGACCTTTCCTGTTTGTTTCTTTCTAAGCGCATTTCACGAAACTCAAACCTTCCTTTAGCTATTTCTCTTTGTTTTTTTTCTTGAGTTTGTTTTTTATACAATTCTTCATAAAATTGGTAATAATTAATAAAAGGGATTGTATTAGCTGGCTTAACTTCAATCATATCAATACAATCTACCGGACAAACTGGTAGGCATAAATCACAGCCTGTGCATTCTTCAGCAATAACCTGAGTCATTACTTTCGATGACCCTACAAAGGCATCCACAGGACAAGCCTTAATACATAAAGTGCAGCCAATACAGACTTTTTCATCAACTAAAGCAATTCGTTTTGTCTTGGTTTCGCCATGCTCTTCATTTAAAAGTAGAGCCTCAACACCTAGAAGCTCTGCTAAAGCATCAACTCCTTCTTGTCCACCTGGTGGGCATTGGTTGATTTCAGCATCACCATTTGCTATAGCCTCAGCGTATGGTCTACATCCTTGAAAGTCACATTGGTTACACTGTGTTTGAGGCAAGATAGCATCAATTTGATCAACTAACGGACTCCCTTTTTCTTTAGAAGCGTAACCCATACCAGTTAGGATTAAAAAATTCTCATTCATATCGCTGGTGATTTTAAACTAAATATAGTTTATAGTTTTTGCTCACTATGAAAGTTACACTTCAAAAAAAGGAAAATTGAAAGACTTATGCAGTATATATTTTTTGCTTTCTTAACAACATTTGAAATGCAAAAATTTTACTTCAAGACTGGTATTCATATTAGACCTAATAAAGGGTGGACTTAAGACTCAACAAAAGCACGTTCAATAACAAAGTGGCCAGGCTCCACATTACGAGCTTCTACGAAACCTTTAGACTCAAGCATATCTACTAACTCCTTAAGCATACTAGGGCTTCCACAAATCATAAAACGATCGTCTATTAAATTAGGCTGAGGCTGCTTCAAATCTAAAAACAACTTGCCACAACTCATCAGGGTAGTAAGACGGCCATTATTTTTAAAGGGTTCACGGGTTACTGTAGGATAATAGACTAGCTTCTCTTTAACTATTTCTCCAATATATTCATCATTTGGCAAAACATTTTCAATGTAATCAGAGTAGGCCAGTTCAGAAACCTCACGCACTCCATGAGCCAAGATAACTCTGTCGAATTGATCGTAAATTTCTGGATCTTTAATGATGCTCATAAACGGCGCTAAACCTGTTCCAGTACAAAGTAAGTAAAGGTAGCGTCCAGGAAGCATATTGTCTGGAATTAAGGTTCCTGTGGACTTCTTTCCCACGAGCACTTCATCACCTACAGCAAGGTTTTGCAGCTTGGAGGTAAGAGCACCATCTTGTACTTTAATACTATAGAACTCAAGCTCATTCTCATAATTAGCACTAGCTATACTATAGGCACGCATCAATGGCTTGCCATCAGAAGGAAGGCCAATCATAGTAAAGTGGCCATTTTTGAAACGATATCCTGGCTCACGAGTAGTACGAAAGCTAAATAATGTGTCATTCCAGTGGTGAACATGAGTCACTCTTTCAGTTATTAATGTCGACATACACTCTCTCTTTGAATTATTAATTGCATAGCTTTTTTGTATATAAAATTTGGGTAAATTATACTATTAATCTAGTATTTTTGCTGAAGCCCTGAATTGTTTACAGCCTCTTGGTAACAAATACTAAACCCATTGGCATAATCTTCTTCATTCAAGCCTATATAAGAATCAAGTAATATATAGCTAGTAACCCCAGACCTAATCATGAATTGCAATTGGTCTAAGTGGGCATTAATGCCAATAATTTCACCTGAAAACTGCCATCTCTTACTTAATAAATAAGCCTGAGAATAACCCCTACCATCATCAAAATTATTGAAATCAAGAGCAATTAATTCTATAAAATCAAAATGGCCTTTAATCAAGGAAACGTCATCCGAAGGACCAATAATAACTCCCACAGAGAGGTTTGATAGCTTATCGATATTTTCAAGCCATTCTTGAAACGAAACAAGATCAACACTTTCATACTCTTTATTTAGTATGCTTTCTATTTGAAGAATTTCACTCATATACTTTCTCCTTAAATGGAGTAATGCCGATTCTTTTAAAGACCTCAGTAAATCTCTCTTGATTTTGGCGATGCTCTAGGTATACATTAACAACAGTTTCTACAGCATCAACAATATTTTCACCGCTTACAGATGGCCCTAATTTCTTCCCAATAACAGTTTCATAAAGCGTCTCTCCTGCTAAAGTTATTTGATAATACTCTTCACCATTTTTTTGCATACCTAATAAACCAATATCAGCTACATGGTGATGGGCACAAGAGTTTTCACATCCAGAGATATTAATATTTAAATTACCAATATCGAGTAGCTTTTTCATATCATTAAAACGCTCCTGCACTCGAGTGGCTATTGGTATCGAAACAGCCTTAGCTAAATCACAATAATCCCTACCAGGGCAGGCTACTATCTGAGCTAGGGTCCCTTGATGCGGAATAGCTAAATCATATTTTTCAAGAGACTGCCATAAATTAAAAACTTGGTCTTTTCTGACATATGGAAAAACTATAGTTTGTCTTTTGGTTGTTCTAAGCTCACCTGCACTATACTTTTCAGATAAGTCTGCAAGTATTCTCATCTGCTCGGAGGTCGCATCACCAGGAGCTGCGCCTAACTTAGTAAGCGATATATTAACAATACTGAAGCCATCAACTTTGTGGCTACGAACATTATTATTTTTCCAAATACTGTAATTAAAGTCAACTTTTTCTTCAAAACCACCTAAATCTATTGGCTTAATTGGCAAAGAAAAGTCTTTTTTTAGTTGCTCTAATTCAACTAGATTTAATTTTAACTTTGAATCGTTTTTAGTTTGCTGCCAATCTTCATCAACTAATCGAGAAAACTCCTCTGCGCCCAGTTCACGCACTAAAAACTTTATTCGCAATTTTTTCTGATGATCACGACGACCTTTTAAATTGTAAATTCTCATGGTAGATTCAAGATAACTAAGGATATCTTCAACTTCAATAAATGATGCAGTTTCAGCTGCAATCATAGCTGCTGCCCCAAGCCCACCACCAACAAAAACACTAAAGCCCAATTGGCCTTTGCTATTTCTAACAAGCCTTAAACCAAGATCATGAATTCTTAATGCGGTTTCGTCTAGTTTTGCTCCATTTATAGCAATTTTAAATTTCCCAGGTAACCATGAAAATTCTGGATGAAGGTTGAACCAGCGTCGTATTAATTCACAGTAAGGTCTTGCATCCTCAATTTCACCCTCTGTTAAACCAGATAAAGGGTCAGCTGTTATATTCCTTGTAGCTTTTCCACTAGTCTGTATTGCATGCAGGCCCTCATCTGATAGCTCACGAAGCAAATTAGCAATTTCAGGAAGCTCTATCCAATTAAATTGAATATTTTGTCGAGTTGTAAAATGTCCAAAACCTCTATCATATTTGTCCGCAACATTAGCAAGCGATCTTAGCTGTGGAGAGCTAAGTGTTCCATATGGAATAGCTACTCTTAACATATGGGCATGAAGTTCCATATAAAGCCCATTTCTAAGCCTAAGACTTCTAAACTTGGCATCATCTAACTCACCAGCCAAATGGCGTTTTAATTGTTTCTCAAATTGATCGACTCGTTCAACTAGAAAATTACTATCTTCGGCGTTATATTGATACATTTTTTTAAATTATTAAAACTATGATGCAAATTATAGTAATATATTCTATATTCTTATTTATTTATTAGTAATATAGAATAATATTACTATTAATTATTAAATTATAGAATAATATTTTAAATAAATACAATATTAGGTGAGATTATGGATGCTATTGACATTAAATTATTAGAGCTACTCCAGAATAATGCAGAACTAACCATCCAAGAGCTTTCGAAAGAAGTTCATTTATCTACTACTCCATGCTGGAAAAGAATCAACCAACTAAAAAGTAATGGTTATATAAATAAAACAGTCTCACTTGTTGATAGAAAAAGAGTCGGAGCAAAAGTAACTGCAATGGTATCTATTAAAGTAAATAATCACAATCAAGAAAGAATTAGTATTTTTGCTAAAACCATTCAGGATATACCTGAAGTTATTGAGTGCTATCGTATGAGTGGTGAAACAGATTATCTTCTTAAAGTTGTTGTTAGTGACATCGAAAGCTATGATACTTTCTACAAAAATTTAATTGAAAAGGTTCAATTTCTTAAAGTTACTTCAAATTTTGCAATCGAAGAAATTAAAAGTACTACTGAAATACCATTAACTAAGCTAGAACAGCTTAGGAAAAAATAGCCTATTGATTAACCACTTTTATTAACCCAATGATACAAACAAATAATAATGCACCTCCAATCCATCTCTTAAATTTCGCATCATTCTCAATAAGTTGATCATGTGCTTTTAGGCCAATAATATGTCCTAATCCAGCTACTGGAATTAGCATCAGTGAGAATTTCCAGTCTATATATACACCTACAAATAAAAATGCAGCCATCTTTATTGATACTATTAAGAACCAAAGAACAAATAGTGTATTTCTTAGTTTCTTTACCTCAATATTCGCTGCATATACCGCAACAAGAAGAGCTCCACCAGTCAATGAGGTTCCTGAGATGTATCCACCTACAATTAAGAGCAGGTGATTTACCCAATTCTTTTTGGATGCTATATTTCTGTTTGTTATCCAAGTAATCGCATAAAAACTTGTTATTGAATACACAATAAAAGTCATTATTATTGGTGACAAACTAAGAAGCCCAATAACGCCCATAATTTGTGCTGGAAGAATCCATGGTAGTGATCTTTTTAAGTAAGGCCAATCAACCTGTTTTAATGAATTTGAGAGTGTTACACTTGAGAAGAATAATAGATGTATTCCAATTATTGGGAGCCAGTCAATTGGAGAGCCTCCTACAAGCATTAAAATTGGCAATCCAAGAACTGCGCCACCAAATCCCAACCCTGTTCTTACAAAGCCAATCCAAGTAAATATCAATCCAATAATTGCGATTTCTAAAGGCGTTAAGCTCATAACCTAATCAGAAATTAATAAAAACTAATAAAGTAATTACAAAGTAATTACTTAGATTTAATGACATTTACTAAGTAATTTGCAGATTTAGTAGCTAACTCTAAATCATTGCATTCAACCATCACTCGAACTAACGCCTCTGTTCCTGATTTTCTGATAAGAATTCGCCCCTTATCTGATAGCTTAGACTCGATCAAACTAATTGCATCAACTAGATTGGGGTTATTTTTTAAATCAACATCAGATTCAGTTTTAATATTTATAAGAACCTGAGGATACTTAGTCATCTTACTCTTGAGATCATAGAGGTTTACTTGTGACTTAGAGATAACTTCTAATACCTGCAAAGCAGCTATTATTGCATCGCCTGAAGTTGACTTATTAAGGCAGATAATATGTCCAGAGCCCTCACCACCAAGAATTGCATTATTATTTATTAACTCATCCATGACATGCCTATCGCCTACATCTGCTTCAATAAAATTGAGCCCAAGCTCTAAAATACCTTTTCGCATACCTAAATTAGTCATCTTTGTTCCAACTACTGTATTGGATTTAAGCTCACCATTTTTTTTCCAAGCACTAGCAATAATATAAACAAGCTCATCACCATCTACCTTTTCACCTAGATGATCAACCATTATTAACCTGTCTCCATCACCATCAAAAGCAATTCCAAGATCTGCCTTTTGCTTTAAAACTTCTTTTTGGAGTTGTTTTGTGTCTGTTGCTCCACAATTTCGATTAATGTTATATCCGTCAGGATTATTATTAATCATTAAGGTTGAAGCGCCTAATTCTTTAAAAACATCTTCAGCAATATGATAAGTTGCACCATTGGCACAGTCTATTATAATTTTTAAATTTGATAAATCACATTTTTTATCAAATGTTGATTTACAAAACTCAATATATCTACCTAGTGCTTGGCCATATCTCTTTGCTTTCCCAATTGATGCTGAATTTACACTAACCATTGGCATTGCAATTTTCTCTTCTATTGCTTTTTGCACTTTGTCACTAAACTTTACGCCTTTGCTTGAGAAGAATTTGACTCCATTATCTTGGTATGGGTTATGAGATGCACTTATTACTACCCCCGCAGAAGCTCCAAATGCTTGGGTCAGATAAGCAATTGCTGGCGAAGGCATAGGTCCAAGCATACCCACATTAACGCCTGCTGATAAAAAACCAGCTTCAAGTGCAGATTCAAATAAGTATCCTGAAACCCTTGTATCTTTTCCAATAATTACACTTGCAATACCATTCTCAGTTTCACGCAAAACTGACCCTACAGCCCAACCAACTTTTAACAAAAAATCGGCAGTTATAGGCGCTACTCCAACCTCTCCTCTAATTCCATCAGTGCCAAAAAAATTATTCAAAACTACTCCCTAAAACTTTGTATTTGTTCCCAGACTGTGAGCGCATCCTTTGTTTCTGAAACATCATGAACTCTAATAATATCAGCACCATTCTCAGCTGCAATTAACGCAGCAGTAACGCTTCCAATGAGTCTCGAGTCAACATCTTTATCCCCTAATAGGGCTCCAATCATTGATTTTCTTGAGAGTCCGGCTAGAATTAAAACTCCAAAATCATGAAACTCAGAAAGATTCTTCAGTAAGGCTATATTATGACCTAAGTTCTTACCAAAGCCAAACCCTGGATCTATTGTAATAGAGCCTAGCTGAATACCTGCGCTTTCACATGCGGCAATTCGCTCATGAAAAAATTCTTTAACATCATCGACAACATTGTCATACGTTGGGTTGGCTTGCATAGTCCTTGGGTTGCCTTGCATATGCATTAAACAGACGTCGGCTCCTAACTCAGCTGCCATTTGAAGAGCACCATCCGACCTCAATGCATTAACATCATTAATGATGCTTGCACCTGCTGCAAAAGCCTCCTTCATAACAATAGGTTTAGAGGTGTCAATTGATATTGGAACATCTATACTGCCACTCAATGCTTCAATTACAGGTATAACTCGTTTTAATTCGTCATAGGAAGAAACTTCAGGAGCACCTGGCCTTGTTGACTCACCACCAATATCGATAATTCCCGCGCCTTCTGCAACCATTAATTGGGCCTGAGTAACCGCGCTAATTGAATCCAAGAACAAGCCTCCATCCGAAAAGGAGTCAGGCGTAATATTTAAAACGCCCATGATGATTGGTTGATTTACCATCATCAAGCTCTTCAATTATGCAAACTGCTCAGTACTTCCGTCAGTCTCTGGTTTTTTATCTGAAGATGGTTTTGCACTCTCAGTTTCTCCACTTCCAGTACCAAGCTCAGATGAAGCCTCCTCTGAATCTATTACTTCGGCCGGCCCTCGCATTGGAATTCTCGCCATTAAGTCATCAATCTGATTAGTGTCAATTGTTTCAAATTCAACTAAGGCTGCAGCCATTGCGTCCAGTATATCCCTGTTATCTTCAAGAATTTTGTAGGCTAATGAGTAATTAGTATCTATTATTTTTCGTATCTCACTATCTACCTTAGTAAAAGTTTCATCTGAAATATGCTTATGTTTTGTGACTTGGCGTCCCAAAAATACTTCGCCCTCCTCCTCTCCATAGGACATTGGACCCATGACACTTGACATACCCCACAGCTTTACCATTTTATGAGCAATATCAGTTGCACGCACAATATCATTACTAGCGCCAGTAGTTACCGCATCTTCTCCAAATACTATCTCTTCTGCAATACGGCCACCAAACAATGATGCAACTTGGCAATTAAGCTTTCTTTTTGAAATACTGTAACTATCTTTTTTAGGTAGGAACATAGTGACACCTAGAGCTCTACCTCTAGGAATAATACTTACTTTATAAACTGGATCATGCTCAGGAACTAACCTTCCAACAATCGCATGGCCAGCCTCATGGAAAGCTGTCATTTCTTTTTCAGAAGCATCCATAACCATTCCTTTGCGCTCTGAACCCATCATAATTTTGTCTTTCGCTTTTTCAAACTCACCCATTCCGACTAATTCCTTACTCAGGCCTGCGGTTATTAATGCAGCCTCATTTGTCAAATTAGCTAAATCAGCGCCAGAAAATCCAGGGGT
Organism: uncultured Candidatus Thioglobus sp.; assembly: GCA_905618925.1. Lineage (GTDB taxonomy): Bacteria > Pseudomonadota > Gammaproteobacteria > PS1 > Pseudothioglobaceae > Pseudothioglobus. The sequence goes on from CAJQTG010000002.1 coordinate 20,871, forward strand.
GCCTCTTGCAATGTCTATTGATTTAACATTTTTTGCAATTGGTAGTTTTCTCATATGTACTTTTAAAATAGCATCACGGCCATTAATATCAGGTAACCCAACAGTCACTGTTCGGTCAAACCTTCCTGGCCTAAGTAGAGCTGGATCTAAAACATCAGGTCTATTAGTTGCCGCAACAACAATAATACCTTCTGATCCCTCAAAACCATCCATTTCTACCAGCATTTGGTTAAGCGTTTGTTCACGCTCATCATGTCCACCACCCATTCCTGCACCACGCTGGCGACCTACAGCATCAATCTCATCAATAAAGATGATACAAGGTGCATTTTTTTTGGCTTGTTCAAACATATCTCGAACTCTAGATGCTCCAACACCAACGAACATCTCCACAAAATCAGAACCTGAAATGAAAAAGAAAGGAACATCGGCCTCACCAGCAACAGCTTTAGCTAATAATGTTTTACCTGTTCCTGGAGGACCAACCATAAGAACACCTTTAGGAATTCTTCCGCCAACTTTAGTAAATTTGCCAGGATCAGAAAGAAAGTCAACAAGCTCACTCACTTCTTCTTTAGCTTCATCAACGCCAGCAACATCTTCAAAAGTGACGTGCGATTCATCTTTTGTAATTAGGCGCGCTTTAGACTTTCCAAATGACATAGGATTATTTTTTCCGCCCATAGCACCACCTGCACCTTTCATTGTGTACATAATGACACCAATTAGTAGTAGTATTGGTGCGAGTGAAATGAGTAGCTGCTTTATAAAACTTTCTCTTGCCGGCGGCGTAGCTTGAACTGAGACACCATTATTTAGTAAGTCGCCCATTAGCCCAAGATCTCCTGGACTGTATGTATCAAATTTTTCACCGATTGCGGTAACACCGCTAATATTGCTACCAGCTATCTTGACACTGGAAACGTTTCCTTGCTTCACATTTTGGATAAATTGAGAATAACTTATCTCGTTTGTTTCATCCGCAACATTAAACTGACCAAAAAGAGAGGCAAGTACGCTGCCTAGGACCAACCATAGTAAAATATTTTTATACATATTATTAAATTTAACCTGAATTAGAAATGTAAATATACCCTATTGATTTTCTATATATAGGTTTTGATAGCATTTTTCAAGGTTTAATCAATATATTTTATAACTATGACATAATGACAATCTATAGGTTAAAACCCCCTTAGTTTCATTATTTTATATCCTGTTTTCTTAAAAAGCATGAACATTAAACCCGAACAACTCCAAAATCACCTATCAAACCAGCCTGCATCTCTTTATTTTGCTTTTGGCTCTGAGATACTTTTGGTTGAGCAATCTCTAACAATTATAAAAGATAGCGCTAAAAAGCTTGGATTTAATGAGCGCTTTAGATATGATATTGATGGTAATTTTTCTTGGGATGCTATCTTTAATTTGATTTCTAGTCCTTCACTTTTTGCAGATAAGCGAATCATTGAGTGTCGACTTACAACTGGAAAGATAGGAGTTAAAGGCTCTAAGGCGCTTTCTGAGCTAACCGAAAACCTTCCAGAAGATATTATGCTAATCATCTCTTCTGGAAAACTAGATATGGCACAACAAAAAAGCAAATGGTTTAAAGCTCTTGATAAAAAAGGAGTTATTATTCAGCACTGGGAGGTTCAAAGTGATCAACTTGTCGGTTGGATTGTTAATCATATGTCACAACTTGGCCTCAGCTCAAGCAATGAGGTTGCGAATGCTATAGCTTACTGCACTGAAGGAAATCTTCTTGCTACTATGCAGGAGATACAAAAACTTCAAATTGCATACCCGGATGGAAATATAGATTTGGATGAGTATTTAAGTCAAATTGACCAGCAATCTCAATACACAGTTTTTGGAATGATTGATGCTGCACTTAAGGGTGACACGAATAAAGTAAATAAAATTTTTAGCTCCCTTGTTGATGATTCAACGCCACCAGTAATTTTAATTTCATCGCTCTACCGTGAAATAAAAAGCTTAGTTACAATGTCAATTGAACTTAAAACCAATCAGACAATCGACACAATTCTTAATAATCATCGAGTCTGGCAGAAGAGAAAGCCTTTGATATCAATTGCCCTTAAAAAACACAGTTATCAGCAGCTGCAAAAACTACTTTTAGCACTAGGGCGTATTGACCGCTCTGTCAAAGGCATGGATAATCTTAATGTTTATGATGAACTACAAGCTGTAGTCATCACTTTATCAGGGAAGAATAGTGGGCTCAGTAACTGAATTAATATCTAACATAGGTCAAAAAGCCATAATTGCCTCCAATACTCTGCGCATCGCCGACACAGATACAAAAAATGCTGCATTACTTAATATTGCTGCAGCAATTCAAGAAAATAAGCAAACTATTCTTGATGCAAATTCATTAGATATAAAGGCTGCAAAAAAAAATAATATTGATTCAGCGCTTTCGGATAGATTAATGCTTAATGATGAGAGGCTGGAAAGTGTTATTGAAGGCCTTAATCAAATCGTCTTATTGAATGATCCTATTGGTGAGGTTTCTGAGCTAAAGACTAGACCTAGCGGAATTAAAATTGGAAAGATGATGGTGCCACTTGGCGTTATAGGAATGATTTATGAGTCCCGTCCTAACGTCACAATTGATGCCGCGGCTCTTTGTATTAAATCTGGTAATGCGGTCATTCTAAGAGGTGGCTCTGAAGCTATCAACTCGAACATGGCTTTTTATAGCTGCATTAAAAAAGGACTAAAGAAAGCTGGGCTCAATCCAAACTCTGTTCAACTCATTGAAACCACTGATCGTGAAGCGGTGACTGAGCTTGTTAAAGCCAGTGACTATGTTGATGCCATTATTCCAAGAGGCGGCAAGGGGCTTATAAAAAATGTAAGTAGTAATGCTAGAGTCCCAGTTATTAAACACCTTGATGGCGTTTGTCATACCTATCTAGATATCAATGCTGACCCTCAAAAGGGAATTGATATTGCATTTAATGGCAAAACACGTCGATATGGAGTGTGTAATGCTACCGAGACTCTCCTTGTTCATGAAGGTTTTGATCCAAAAGCACTATCCAGACTTATAGAGCTCTACATTGAAAAAGAAGTTGAAATACGTGGCTGCGAAAAATCACAGAAACTTTCCAGTGCTATTAAAAATGCAACGGAAGAAGACTGGTATGAAGAGTATCTTGCGCCAATTCTTTCAATGAAAATTGTTGAGTCAGTTGATGAAGCTATTTCTCACATCAATAAATATGGCTCGTCTCATACTGATGCAATCGTAACTGAAAATGAGATAAATTCAAAAAAATTCCTCTCTGAAGTCAACTCATCATCTGTCATGGTAAATGCATCAACTGGATTTGCTGATGGTTTTGAATATGGGCTAGGCGCAGAAATTGGAATAAGTACTGGTAAATTTCATGTCAGAGGTCCAGTTGGACTTGAAGGGCTGACATCAAAAAAATATATCGTCATAGGTGACGGACAAATAAGGCCATAGAGAGTATATACAATGACAATCAATGAAACGCTAGCGATTATTCAACGAGGAACTGAAGAAATTCTGCCCTTAGATGAGCTAAAGAAAAAACTGGAAAAAAATAAACCATTAAGAGTTAAGTTAGGAATGGATCCAACGGCTCCAGATCTTCATCTCGGGCACACAGTTGTGATTAACAAGATGAAACAACTTCAAGACCTTGGTCATGAAATTATTTTTTTGATTGGAGACTTTACTGGCATGATTGGAGATCCAACTGGAAAAAATGTAACTCGGAAGGCACTAACTAAAAGTGAAGTTTTAGAAAATGCTAAAAGTTATGAGGATCAAGTCTTTAAGATTCTTGACAAGGATAAAACAAAGATAGCGTTTAATTCTGAGTGGATGGGTAAGATGAGCTCGTCAGAAATGATTTCTCTTGCATCAAAACATACTGTTGCTAGGATGCTTGAGCGTGATGATTTTTCCAAACGTTATAAATCAGGTCAACCAATTTCAATACATGAGTTTTTATATCCGCTAGTTCAAGGATTTGACTCTGTTGCACTTCAGGCTGATATTGAGCTTGGAGGCTCTGATCAAAAATTTAATCTATTAGTTGGTAGAGACCTTCAAAAGCAAGCAAATATGGAGCCTCAGATTATTCTTACTATGCCAATACTAGAGGGGCTTGATGGCGTTCAAAAGATGAGCAAGTCACTTGACAACTATATTGGTATTGACGAACCTGCAGACAGCATGTTTGGAAAATTGATGTCGATTTCAGATGAGCTGATGTGGAAATACCTCGAGCTTTTAAGCTTTGAATCAATGGAAACAATCGAATCCTGGAAAAAAGAAGTTGTGGATGGAGAAAATCCAAGAAACATTAAGTTTCGCCTTGCTCAAGAAATTATTACGCGCTTTCATGATAGTGATCAAGCCAAAAAAGCACAGCAAAACTTTATCGACCGATTTGCAAAGAATCAAATTCCAGATGAGATGGATGAGTTCACTTTCTCACAAGGAACTAAGATTGCAAACCTACTTAAAGACTCTAACCTAGTATCGTCAACATCCGAAGCATTTCGAATGATTAAACAGGGCGCTGCAAAAATGGATGGTGAGAAGATAAGTGACAAGGATTTAACGCCCGTTGCTGGAACATCAATCTACCAAGTAGGTAAAAGAAAGTTTGCTAGAGTTACAATTAGCTAATTTACATTAATCAAGAGTATAATATAGCTATCTGGGGATGACATGGCTTCGACGAGGAGTTGGATTTCAAGGATGCATGTCGAGGACAAAGATTGCTCGTAAAAACGTTCTTTAAATAATAGTTGCAAACGAAAACAACTACGCTTTAGCAGCATAATGCTAACCGTTACTTGAGAGTCGTCTGTACTTTTGGGATAACGGTCGCTTACAGACTCGCCACTATTATTATTTTAGGATAATAGGGTTAAAACCTAATCTAAAATCGCTTTCTACATCCCTGTTGGTCGGGTGGTAAAAAGTTAACTCAATAGGCCTTTACTAAACATGTAGACTTCTTGACTGAAAGTTTTCGGACGGGGGTTCAATTCCCCCCATCTCCACCAAACATCATATCTGCAACACCCTTAACAACAACCTTTACTTGATTATAAACCTTTACTGGTAAGGGTTGTAGTATTTTACTAACATCTCTCTAAAACTACTAACATGTACAGACATATACACTAAATGAGTATATAATCGAGTATATATTGCTTAAACTATAATTACCTAAAGCTACATATACTCACTTATGCTAACAGATATTCAAATCAAGAATGCCAAACCAAGTGATAAGCCATACCCACTTAAAGACTTTGGGAATTTAAGCATTATCATCTACCCCTCTAAAGCTAAGATTTGGCAACATAGGTTTAGTATCAAAATAGATGGAAAGAGAAAAGAAAAAAATAGGAGAGGTGGAGTATATCCTGCTATGTCTATTAAACACGCTAGGGCATGGAGAGATAGTAATAATGAATTACTCGCTCAAGGAATTATTCCTCCAAAGAAATATGCTCCAACCAATCAAGTAAGTTCTGAGGCGCCCACTTTCAAAGATATGTTTGATATGTGGCATAAGACTATGTCAAAGCAATGGTCAGATGATTATGCAATTGATACCCAACAAAGAGGAGATATGTATTTACTCCCTCAACTTGGTAAGTTGCCTATAACTGAAATCAAGATTGGACTGATTAGAGATTTATTACTTGATATTCAAGACACAGGAAAACTTGATACGGTTAAAAAGATTAAAGGTATTGTTACAAGAGTGCTTGGTTACGGAGTAAGCAGGGAGGTAATTGAGATCAATGTTGCTTTATCACTATCACCTGATTTATTCATCAAGAAACCTGAGAAACATTATGCTCATGCCAAAACACCTCAAGAATTAAAGTCGTTGTTGTTAAAGCTAGGGCAAGTTAGTAGTGGTCGATCTGTCAAAACAGCTTTAATGCTAGTACCTCATCTATTGTTACGACCAAGTGAAGTAGCTGAATTAAAATGGGAGTACTTTGATTATGATGCGAGATTGATTATTATTCCCGCTGAAGCAATGAAAGTAAAAAAGAAGATTCATCATGTTCCTTTGAGCAATATAACCTTTGAAATATTCACTAATCATAAGAATAAGAGTGTTGACTCTCCTTATTGTTTCCCTTCTCCAATGAATAAAAGTAAACCAATTGGTACTGAAAGTTTACTTCGTGCCATTAGAAGAGCTGGAGTTAATGATGATGAGTTTACTACTCATGGAAATAGACATACAGCTGCAACAATCATTGGTAATCATTTGCCACAGCATAGAAGAGATGTTGTAGATGCTCAATTACACCATAAGATTACTGGAGTTAGTGGAATTTACAACCGAGCAGAATACCTTGAAGAGAGGAAAACCCTTATGGAAGATTGGTCTAGTTATTTACATAGCCTTCTAGGAAAATCACCTTCAACAGAAACTTCCAATATGGATGGAAACATTGAGAAACTTAAAGCTAGTATTGACAGACTAACAAAGAGTTAAATAATCTACTTGTATGGCTTAGTATTAAGGTGTTTAGTTTTTAAACCTGACAATACTTCAAATAGATTTATTTTTTAAACCTATTAACAGTTAATCTGCTTATTTAGTAAGCACCAAAAGTTTAGAATTTAAACCTATTCTTAATTAATAGGTTTAATAACTGGTACTGGTTTTTTTAATTTTCTTAACATCCTTCTTAAATTGACTATCTCTTTCTTTCTTTGTTTTAACATCAGGATTAACTCCAGACCTCCAATAACTTAAAGGGGCTTTTTTAGCAGGGTAATGCGTATAACGCATCCAACTACTATCACTCTTTAGTTGATCAATAGACTCCCATGTTAATGCATACAAATGAGGCAGCTTTGTTCCGTTTCCACTTCGCCCTCCGTAAGCATTAATTACTATAAACCCAGCTTCATACAGTGAATCTCGAGCCTTAAACATAGTGGTATTTGAACCAAACCAACCTTTCATGAGTGACCAGGTAATAACTAGATTTCCATTGTTTTTACCTCGGTACTGATAACCTAGTAGTATTAGCAAAGTATGCGCAGTGTAACTAAGGGATTTAAAAGATGAATGTTCAATAATACGTCTTGGTATTCCGGAAAAACTCTCTTTTTGTATATGATTACTTCTGGCCATTTGTACACTCCTCAATGTAGTGCTCTAATTTACTCATTGCATCTTCAATTACAGAGGAATAAGAGGGGGTTTCAGTAGATTTCTCAAGTAGGTCAACATTACCTTTGACTAGGAAATTTCGTAGCCTGTATTCCCCTACGAAGTTAGACATGTGCTTGATGCTTGAGAAGAAGTGAAATCTAACTTTCTTGCCTATTTTCTTCTCTATTAATATCCAGTTGTATTTATCAGAATCGATAGCGAAAGTAGAATCAATAGCCTTTGCCATTAGCTACCTCCTCATCTCTTAAGTCAACTCTTGATTGTAACCAAGCGTCTATTTCTGATAGTAACCAAGCAGAACCTCGCTCACCTACTTTGATTGGTTTGGGAAAACTGCCTTGTTGAACTAATTTGTATACTTGAGATTTACAAGTGTTGATGTAAATGGCCACTTCAGTAGCTTTGAGTAATTTACTTTGTAAGATAATCTAATTCCTGTATTTGGATAATACATTTAGTACTTCAAATAATAATATACCCAAATATAGAGTTATATCTAAATTAGTTGCATACTGGAAGTGTGAATTAATTTTGCCCCATACTCAAGCCTTTAGAATTAGCTAGTCAACTAAAGATATTACTAGTTAGAGAAGTCTTTAACAGCCCCTAGCTATGCTTCTCTAATTCCTGTCTTTCTATGTCATCAAGGTTACTTTGATGGGTGTCTTTTAATGTTCTCAATATTCCATCTTCATCATTGCGACTAAGCCAAATAAAGATACATACAAAAATTATCCACATAACTAATTCACACTAAATAATATATATATTTCTCTATCAAATATATCATCATCTGATGTGTATGGAAGTGGTGTTGACTTATAAACTGCCCGTTCAATAGAATTACTGAATGACCTTCCTTTAGAACTATCATCAACTTTACAGTTAGTAACATCTACTGCGTGAACATTACCACTTCTATCTTGGACAACATAAACTTCACAAGACCAATCATCTTCAGCACCTTGATAACGCCAATTATCTCTTACCTTAGAAGCAATTTTATTTATATAAACAGACTGAGCAGTTTCTAAAAAACCCTCTAACTTTTTACAGCCATTATTGTTGCGTTCATAACCAACATTACATTCCCAACTATCTCCAGAAGCAGAAGCATTTGGTGGAATCCAATCAGACGAAGAAGAATATGGAGCATTATCATCTCCCGAATCAAAGCTTTCTAAATGAGCAATCACTTCTGATACTTTTTCCTCATAATTACTCTTAGAGTAATGCTCTGCCAATGAACAGACTTCTTTTAAGTTCATATAACCAACACTATCAGGAGGTATATAGTTCCATGCTTCCATTCCCATAAGTTCAAGGTAGCCATCCAAACTTTCGCTATCACCTCTACCCATTGGTTTTTCAAATTGAGTTAGCGATAAAACTTTAAAACGAAATAAATCACAATCACCTTGCCAAAACATTTTGCTACTCATATAGAGCTCGTTATCTAATGCTCCTTCAATTGCTTCGACATGATCAATCATAACCCAAACAACAACATTTCCATTATTTAGTTTTTTAACAGTTTGAAAGTCTATGTAATAGGTGTTACCATCTTCAGCTACGCTTGTTTTTGTCCACTCACCATAAGAGTTAAAGGACAGCATTAGAGAGAAGAGAAGTAGGAGTAGTTTTTTCATTTATTCTTTTCTTCCTCAACAAGAATTTCAAACCTAGCTTGTTCTTTTACTTTCTTCGCCAATATTTGCTTTTTACTATCTCCAAACAAACCAAGAAAGAGTGAATGGATTAAAGCAAACGGAAATAAAATAACAAAATAGGCAATTACTAGAAGGGTGTTATACTTATAAAAAAGTTTAATTGCTCCATTAAAAGCAATACCTACCAATATAGCTACAATAATTAAGAATAATTCAGGTGGCAAATTCATACTAGGATTGTATATCAACTTGGACTAAATTCCAAACTTCGTTTGATGTGTGAGGGGGGGGGTGGGAATTTAGGAACCCTGAGGAAGTTTAGGAGTTTTTCACTAAAATTTTGCACCCTCCTTCAAAATTATTATACTAAGACTATGTTTCAAAATGAACCTAATAATTTAATAAACAAACCTTTTATAATTTATACAGGAGGGGTAGTAGTTTTTTCGTTCTAGAATTTTATATTTACTTGAACTAAAGTCCAAATTTCCTTTTTTGTTATCAAAGGAAAAGTATATTAATTAGGTGCGTAAACTGGTTTTCACCGCTACTGGTTCTTTCTTTACTCCCTCTCGAATAAAAACAAAGAGTCCACTTGCAGTAATAAGTAGCATTCCTAATATTGAATAAATATCAGGTATTTCGCTAAAAATAAAGTAGCCACTTCCAATAGCAAATATCAACATAATATACTCAAAAGGTGCAATAACTGGGGGTGAGCCAATTCGGTATGCAGATGTAAGTAGGAGCATTCCAGCACTTCCAACAGCTGCAATACTAAGAAGCATTACAAGTACTGAATTGTTGTAAATTGACCAATCTCTTATAAGGTATTCTAGGTTTTTAGCCTGAGAGGGTTCAAATTCGATTAACGGAATTATCAACCAAGCACCTAAAGCAAGTACAACACTACCTCCATATAGATGAAGCATCTGTTGGAAAACGCTATCTTTTTCGCTTGTATATTTAGCAAGCATCATTGATACTGAGTATGTAAAAGCAGTAATTATAGGCAGTAAAGTAAAGTAATTAAATCCTGTAGGGCTTGGTTTAACAATAAGTAAAACACCAATAAAACCGACAATAATGGCACAAATACGGTAGAAACCAACTTCTGACTTAAACATAAACTTTGATAATATTGTTATAAATAATGGCGTCACAAAGAATAAGCTCGTTGCCTCTGCAAACTCCATTTTTGCCAACGCAAAATAGAAACATAAAAAACCTATAAAAAATAGTAAGACTCTAGTGATGGCAAGAATTGGAAACGATGAACTGAAGTCGATACGACGCTTAGTTAATTTAAGAAAAATAATAAGTATGATGCTGCCAACCATTCCACGAATAAACATTATTTGAGTCAAAGAAGCATAATCGGCAAGCTGACGAACTAAAACGTCCTGAATGCTGAAGAAAAACATTCCTATCAAGATAAAAGAAATTCCCTGTTTGTCGTTGCTCATATTAATCTCCTAAATTTACTGCCAATTGAAGAGACTCTTCTTTTGAGCAAGGATTAATTTTTATGCGATTATAAGCCTATTTTGGTCGGACGAGAGGATTTGAATCCTCTTTGATGTGTGAGGGAGGGTGTATATAAAGTTAAACTAATGCTGCCGCTTGACACATTACACGTAATTTTTCCTCTGCTAATTTTGAAGAAAGAAGCCCTAGACCACAATCTGGTGCAACCACCAAACGATTTCTATCAATGTGCTCTATCGCATCTTTAAGCCTATCAACAACTTCGTCGACAGTTTCTAGATAGCTTGATGCAATTGCTATAGAGCCAAATATAACGGTTTTATGTTGGAATTTCTCCAGTAAACCTAGGTCATTACAGCAATGCTTGTCTTCAATTGATATTTGATCAAAGGCTGCTTCATCAATTGCCTTGCTAAGGTGATGGTAACTTAGGGGGTCAGCCTTCTTGTAATCAAAATCGTCCAAGTGCTCGGGGTAGCCGCAACACATATGAACTATCCTGCTTACCGATTTAGGAACGCCGTGAAAGCACCTTTCTAAGCCCTCCATGCCAAAATCTAAAGCATCTTTTACTGAGCGCGCAAAAAGAGGCTCGTCAACTTGGATATGCCTGCAACCCGCCTCTACAAGTGCAAGTATTTCTTTATTTATTGAATCGGCGAGGACGGCATTCAGTTTAGGGCGATCATCATAGTAACAGTCAGCCGTTGTATCCATAATTGTCAAAGGCCCTGGCAGGGTAAACTTGATATTTCTCGGAGTTAAGGCCTGACTTGCTAAGTAGTCATGAACGCTATAATTTGCTCCAGAATGTTTAATTTTACTTCGAATTGCTGGCAAATCGGTTTCATAAGCGCCGTCTCTTAAAATACGTCGCTCAAGCCTCATAAAATCAAAACCCTCTAAATGACGACAATGGTAATGGATATAATTTTCTCGTCGCACTTCGCCATCTGTTGGAATTGAAATGCCTGCGCGAAGCTGGATGTCTAAAATTTCTTTAGTAGCTTTCAAAAATAGAAGCTCATGGGTGTCTCTGTTTTTTTGTATATCCAGATTATATTGGAGCGTTGTTTCAATTGTATCCATGGCTCCTTTTTCACGGGCCAAATCAAACCAATCTCGAACAGGCACAAAACTTGGCTTGGGAAAAGAACCTATAGTTGTCGTTTCAAGGGGATTTAACATTAACAATCTTTCCTTATAGAAAGCAAAATAATAGAAGTGCGATAATCAAAAGAGCCATTAGTATGGGTAAAATTTTGTTTATTATAAGTCAGCATGAACTTAAGTTCAAATCCTCTCAGATGAGCGGGGAGTTTACTAATGTTTGGCTAATATATAGGTATTCTATTTAGTCAGTCTTCATTTTGTTATAGGTTTCATGTATTAGGCCTTCTTTTCTTTGAAGCTCGATCCAGGCATCTTCATCAAACTCTCTTGTTGGAGGCTGGTCAATCTTGAAATGATTAAAATCATCAACACCTCGAACTAGCATAGCAGAATCATTATCAGTATGTGTTTGAAACATATCTGTTGAAATATAATTCATGCTTATTCCAACCCGTCGTTCATTACTTTGATTTGGAAAGGAGGAGTGCATCGTCCAGCCATGATGAAGGGAGGCCTCGCCAGCATTTAATGGCACAGGAATTGAGTCATCATCCGAAGCATTTTCAATCGTTTGTCCATGATGCAGAAGATTGTATTCATCACTGGATGTTTTGTGAGCGACTTGACCCTTTTTATGACTACCCGGAATCATATGCATGCATCCATTTTCTACAGTCGCATCCGATAGAGCGACCCAAGCTGCAACCTGTCTATTATCACTAAATCCCCAATAGGTAAGGTCTTGATGCCAGCTTATATGCGTTTTTGATTTTGGCTCTTTTATAACAAAGGAAGTATTATAAAGTAGTATATTTGGACCTAAAATCTCTTCAATTTTATCGAGAAGCTTGTCATTGGTACCTAGTTTATAAGCAATATCAAGTGCAGTATGAATCTTATAGCGGTAATTAAGCAGGCCTATTCTTTGCTCAACACTTTCAAGTATCTCTCTATAGGAATTTGCTGTTTCAGCGTCAATCACTGAAATAGGCGCGTAAAAACCATCTGTCTCAAATTTTATTTTAAGTTGACTCATAACTCCTAAGAAAGGCTACCTTTTAGGGATTGTATTTCACTTTAAAACTTTTAGCAATAATCTATTGCAGAAAAAATACTAATTTCTCAATTCTTTCTGATTTTCTTCTTCAATTAATCGAACAACACTTAAATGAGGAGCTTCACTTCCATAAATTTTTGTTGCTTTCTGGTAAGTCTTCATTACCTTTTCTCCTAGAGGCATAGTTACTCCTAAGTGCTTACCAAGATCAACAATTAGCTTTATATCTTTTTCAGCAAGACCCAGAGTAAAAGAATCGTCATAACTTCCATCAAGCACTTTTGGTATGTAGTTTTCTACTACGTAACTCTTTGAGCAGCTATTCATTAATACTGAATGAAAGGTACTTAAATTGAGGTTTGCTTTTGCAGCAATCATTAATGTCTCACCAATTCCTTGGGCTGTTAGGTAGTTCAAATGTAGTTGTGCCAATTTAGTTACATAGCCAGAGCCTGAAGGACCCATTCGTATAGGTTTCGAAGCAATAACCTCTAATAGAGGTTGAAATTTATTGAGTACATCCTCATTAATTCCTAAAAAAATAGATAGTGTGCCGGCAGTCGCTCCTTCTGTGCCACCACTTACTGGAGCATCAACAAGGGTCAAATGTTGTGGCGCTCTTTCTTTAACTTTCTCCCACTCTACCAATTCATTGGTGCTGGTTTCAAACCAAGTAGCGCCGATTTTTAGATTCTTTAAAATACCTTCCTCACCTAGTGCAAGAAGATTTATTTCTTTTGAACTGGGAAGAGAGGTAAAGAGAACGTCACACTGAGAGCACAAGTTGGGAACATTTTCTCCGTGTACTGCGCCTTTACTAATAATATCACTTAGTGCTGTGTCATTAATATCCAGAACGATTAAGTTGTCTTCGGCATTTTGACAATGCTTTAATAAATTCATTGCCATTCCTGAGCCCATATTTCCTAAACCAATAAATCCTATATTCATATTTTCTTCTCAGTCAGTTAAGTTATCGAGTCGCTCTAAATTACGTTCGTGATGAATTGGCATAGAGCGACCATAAAAGGCTTCAGCATGGTGAGGTCTATTAACCAAGTAGGGATTAGTGACATAGGTTGGCAGAGCTATAATTCTAGGTTCAGTGCCCTTAGTTACTGTCACTCTGTGCAATGAATAGCGACCTTTAAATATTTGTAAATCACCTGTTCTTAAACTGAGCACTTTTAGCTTATCTCTCTCACCATATAAAACACTTTTAACGTCATTAAAATTTTCATTTTTTGGTGAACGAATATCAGGCGCATACTCAAAGTCTCCACCTTCATCTGATTCATTAACCAATATACTAACAGTGAAATCATTGCCATCAAAGTGCCATGGGAAGTAGTCGCCATCTTTCATTACGCTATAAGGATTTCGACCTAATGGCTCCGCCCAACGATAGATTGGTCCAACATTTAAGCACTCTGAAAAAAAATGAACCATAACATCTGAATCGTATATTTTTCTTAAAATAGAGTCTGTTTCTAAAAGGTCTGAGTTTATAAATGAAGACGTTCTTTCCTCAAAAAAACGCATAGGGTGGTCCTTAGGCAGTGAAGAGTCATCTTTTGTAAGATAAGGATTGACGAAAGAATGTGCCCTTAGCGCGCCAGCCATAATCCGAAATGCTTCATCTCTCATTTTTTGTACTGCTGAACTAGTAATGAAATTAGGAATGTGGGCACATCCCCATTTTTCTAGATCTTTACGGCAATCATTAACAAGCATCTCTCTTCTTGGACTCGTCAAATCATGAATAGGGAATTCCTCAAGATCGATAAACTCGTCTAATCGAATTTCAAAAGAGCTAAAAGCCGATGGAGAAGCATTTTTTGTCATAATCTTTACTTCTTATATGATGGATCAAGTCGATCACATCGACGCAACAATGCAGGCCATTCATATAAACCAGGCTTAAATGCCTCGTATTGATTTGAAGCAATTGGCCATAGCTGCTCTAAACCAGAATCTAAATCTATCTTTGAGGCAGTTGCCGAGAGTGCAACTTCACACATCCGAATCAAATAATACATATTCATAAAGCATTGGCCAGCAGTCTCTCCAACAGTTAAGAATCCATGATTTCTCATCACAAGACATGAGTTATTGCCTAAATTTTTTGCAATCCTTAGTCTTTCATCAGGGTCAACAGATAATCCTTCCCATTCATGATAACCAATTTTTCCAAATAACATTGAAGAATCCTGAACAAGAAAAGGAATCTCCTTAAAGGCTGTTGCTGCAATAGCGCTTGGAGGATGTGCATGAAAAACAAATTTGTTGTTAGGATGGTTTAGGTGGATTGCACTATGAATAATGAATCCAGCAGTGTTAAAATCTTTAGGGCCTTCTAGGACAGTGCCGTGCTCATCAACTTTAATTAAATTCGAGGCAGAAACCTCTTCATAGGAGAGTCCAAATTGGTGCATATAAAAATGATGATCAGAGCCTGGAACTCTTGCAGTGATATGATTCCAGACAGTATCATCCCAGCCATACATCGCTGTCAGTCGAAACATAGCGGCTAAGTCAATTCTTATATTATTTTGTTGCTCTTTTAAATCTGAGTCTTGACTAACCATAGCCTATTAACCATACTTTTAAATCACAGATTATAATCTTACAATAAATATGATCAAGTTAATAAATTTAGTTCATAAAAGTGAAAAAAATTAACTCCTTATATTTGAATAATTGATAGAATATTTCTTGTGAAAATCTCAACTTTAAGCACTCAAATAGTAAATTTACCTTTTGAAAAGAGGATAACAACTGCAATCCACACAATGGAATCAGTTGGTTGTGTTTTACTAACAATAGAAACTGACGAGGGTGTTAAGGGTCAAAGCTATTTATTTACCCTTAACGCTCATAGAATTAAAGTTTTCAATCAGGTTTTGATCGATTTTTCGCACCATATAATTGGAAAAAATCCCCAATTTGTTGAGGCTATTTGGCAAGATATTTGGCATAAAATTGATTTAGAAGGACGAAGCCAAATAGCTATTTCTGCCTTATCAACAATTGATACTGCACTCTGGGATATTAATGGAAAGATAGCAAAATTACCACTTCATAGACTTTTTGGGGCTTTCCACTCAAAAATCAAAACATACGCAAGTGGTGGCTTATGGCTCTCTCAATCGATAGACTCTCTTCTACTACAGGCAAGTGAGTTCATTGACCAAGGTTTTCGTTCTATGAAGGTTAGAGTTGGCAGTGAAGACTATTTAAACGACGTAGAGAGAGTTAAAGAGCTTAGAAAGGCAATTGGTCCCGATATTGAATTGATGGCAGATCTGAATCAAGGCTTGAGTCCTAAGGAAGCAATACGTCTTGGAGGGAAGTTAGAAGAATATGATTTATTATGGCTAGAAGAACCAGTTGCGTCTTCTGATAGAAAGGGCCACGCAGAAGTTAAGGAAAACCTTAATATTCCAATTGCATCGGGCGAAAATGAATACACTCGATTCGGTATTCGTGAAATGATTGAAGCCAATGCCTGCGACGTTTTGATGCCAGACCTTCAGCGCATTGGAGGAATCTCAGAAATGAGAAAAGTTGCTCATTTAGCTGAAACTTACAACCTGCCAATATCAACTCATATATTTACAGAACAAAGCATAAGCGTTGCCGCTTCATTAAAGAATTGCATTTCAGTTGAGCATATGCCTTGGTTTTCAGGGTTATTCAACGAAAAAATTGATATTGTAAATGGCTATATTGAAGTACCAGAGCGGCATGGAATCGGCTTTACTTTTGATGACGCTTACATAAAAAAATTCATTTATACCAACACTCACTCTATATAGGTATTTTTAATTAATTCAAATCCTATTTGATGAGGAAGACACGTTGGTTAGTTAATAAATCAAGTTATCTTCAAAAGGGTAGTGACTTAAAACTTCAAGTTCCGTGTCGGTTACAAGAACCATTTGCTCTAGTTTTACACCAACTTCTCCTCCTTTTTCGCCGGAATAGCTTTCAACACACAATACCATGTTAGGCTCAACAATTCCATCATATCCATCCCTCGCCCAGTCTTCTTGATAATATATTTTGGGGTACTCGTCGGACAGGCCAGCCCCATGGTAAACACAAGGGTAACGGTTACTTATGAAAGCTTCTTTCCGCTGAAATGCTCCACGGGACAATTCTGAAAAAGTTATGCCTGGTTTAATTGCGTCAATATTAAAATGCAATTCATCATAGGCATGCTGATATGCTTTTCTCTGCTCACTATTTCCACTCCCTCCTCCACAAACCCAGGACCTAGATATATCAGCCAT
The DNA here is from genome assembly GCA_905618925.1 of uncultured Candidatus Thioglobus sp. Taxonomy (GTDB): domain Bacteria; phylum Pseudomonadota; class Gammaproteobacteria; order PS1; family Pseudothioglobaceae; genus Pseudothioglobus. The sequence goes on from CAJQTG010000002.1 coordinate 37,726, forward strand.
ATAACCTCTTGGTCCAATCATGTCCGTATCCATAGAGACCATATCACCAGTCTCAATGACTCGTTCCGATGCTTCCTGCAGCCAAGGGTTTGTTCTTGGACCGGATGACAACATGTGACCTTCAATCCACGAGCCATTATTAGCAATATTGACTTGATGTAGAATTGACCAGACTTGTCGCTCTGTTAATCCTGCAAAGGTATTTTCTTGCATCAGCTTTAATCCATATTCAGCAACATCTATAGAGTGCTTAATGCATTTAATTTCAGTATCGCACTTAATAACTTTTGCTTTTTCAACTAAGCATTCTGCGTCACTTATTTGATAACCAAGAGTTTGTAATGAATTTGAGATGAGTGATGAAACTCTCTCTATCGCAATATTTTTATTGTGACCATACTCCCTTACAAAATTATCAACGTCATTACTAAGTAGCTTGACACTATTACTAAGATCAAATCCACTATCGAAAGGGGTAATAAAATGTGGTCGTCGGTATTCAAAAACGTTAGGAAAGGTATGCCGAGTTGCTCCATGCATAACTAAAGGGCCATGAGCAGGAACAAACAAATAACAAGTTGGAATGTGTGACTGAAAGAGCTGGTATTCGTCAAAATCAATAGCGTATCTCAAGCTAACAGGATTAACTAAGATTGATAGGCTAATATTTTGCTCAAGCATTGATTTGCGTAACCGTCCCAACCGATAATCAAACATATCGTTTAAAGCTTTATCTGAGAATTTTGGGGAGGGCACTATCTTTGTTGAAATGTTCATTCGAACTCTTTAGGCGTTGGCTCAGTAGTTTTTCCAGAACGTACTCTTGAGCGCGTACCTTCTCGTTGATATTGTCTATCCGACTCAGATAATTCATCTGCCAGCACAGAAATACGGAGGCGATCAGTTATTGGTACAATTTGATCTTCATCGCCTAATCCTTGGTGACGGTCATGCGCGGCATATTTCTTACGCATTTGATGAGGCTGGTAGGCGCTCATATCTTCCGGAGTAATATCGTACTCAATATTAATTGCACCAGCCTTCGCTGCAGCTTCCATTAATTCTAAGCCCACTGAAGTGCGAGCGACTATGGCGTTGGTTCCAGGATCGTTCTTACTACTTTCGCGAGTGGGAGACCCTCCAATCCACGTGTCAGATGCAGCAATATCAGCAGCCTCCCCAATACCGTCGGGACAAATCTTACATCTAAATGGTAGGTCCCACGAACTTGCATCTTCTCCCCAAAAATCAAGATAGTTTAGGTCCTTTACTTCGTCTGCAGTTTCAATTCGTGTAGGTCCTGGGCAACCTTGCCCACGATAACGAAGAGAGGTTAAATTTTCCAACTTGACCTCGGAGCGTAATACGAAAGCATCTATCGATGATGGATTCATGAAGCCACCACATACAGGTGTTAGCCAGTACTTCACCAGCTTATTTACCCTATCGTCATAATGCGCCAAGTTTCGAAGAGCAGCAATATCACAAGGCTTGCCAATAAAAGCAAAAGGTTGACCTCGAGCTAATATCTTGTCTATGTCAATAAGTGGAGCAGATGGGCCGTAACGAGATCCGCCAGTATCTAAAACATCAGCCTCTGAAAAACTTAAATACCTTTCGCCAAAAGTTGGCTCCTTGAAAGAGGCTTTGGTATGCAAAATGAAATCAACTCTTTGATCTTTCAGAAGAAATTGAGCAAGCGCTGTCAGCACACCACCCGTTGAGCCTTCGAATCGTGTTTTAGGGTCTCCAGCCCAAGCTCTTGAAATTCGCAGCCATGGCCCCCAAACTTTGTCTATTCGGGTAGCAGGCGTAATCTCTTTGGTTGGAAGCCCTTCAATTCGAGTCCCAGGACATATATTAAAAATTTTTTCGACAGTGTCATTATCCAGATCTCCAATAATCACTGGACGCTCATAGCCATTTACCGATTTAACAACCTTTATCTTATCCGGACCTGCAATCGATTGACAAATACCACAACCCGCACACAGTCCTTGTTCAGATATTTTATTCATTCTATTATTGGCAGACTGATTCATTATTTTAACGTTCTAAATTTAAAGAAATTTTTATACTAAGATTATATTTCAATTTTTGGTTAACCTATTGTTTTTTGGAGCACTACTTTGGCGGGCTTACCTGTTTGCGTGCGTGGCATTTCTTGGAGTACTTCAAGTGATGTAGGGTTCATAAAACGACTAATAATAGGAGCGCAGAATAAGCGTAACTCTTCCAGGGTCAGTGTCTTGTTTTCTTTAAGCGTTACAAACGCCTTAACTTGCTCTTCACCGGTCCCATCTGGGATACCAATTACTGCGCAATCAGTCACAGAAGGGTGAGTAAATATGCTCTCCTCTATCTCGTAAGCTGAAACCATTTCTCCCTTTACGCGAATCCTTTCTGACATGCGTGCTAGCCAATAAAGGTTGCCTTCGTCATCCAATTTAGCAAAATCTCCTGTGTGGAACCATGAATTGCGCCAAGCCTTGGCTGTCTCCTCAGGCATGCCAATATATTTGGATGCCATAATAGCGGGCTCAAGTGAGCGAATCACAAGCTCGCCAGATTCTCCTATAGGGAGTTCATTGTCATCTGCATCTACAATAGCTACTTTATATCGATCCAGAACCTTGCCAGCCCCGCTCTTATCAAAAAGCGGAAGCGCTACGCCGCCAGCTTCGGTAGAGCCGTATCCAGTGCCTCGGGCTAGTTTAAGCTGAAAGCGAGATTCAAAATCGTCATGGTCAACAGGCAAAGGGGTTCCCCATATAAAACGCAAACTATGCTGCGTTTCTTCAATGCACGGCTCTGCTGACCAAAGCAACTGCTGAACAGAGCCCATCGACATAAACCATGTTGCCTTATAGCGGCAAACATCACTCCAAAAATTAGACAGGCTAAAGCCCTGACGAATAACCACTCGGCCGCCAACCATCATGGCTGGCAATATGTCGTACTGTGTTGCTCCTACATGATATAAAGGGTATGGACTGTAGACGCAATCTTGCTCAGTAATACTGAATGCCTCTATCATCGACTCTGCAGCTCGAACTGAGGATCTGTGAGGAATATCACAACCTTTTGATACGCCCGTAGTGCCTGAAGTAAAAAGAATTACAGCCGTTCCTTCGTCACTAAAGTCACAAGAAAAATTTGAGCTGGACTGACCAAGAAGTGACTGCCACGGCAATATATTAAAACTTTGAAGGTGCTCTTTAGCCCTCTGTTGCTCATCGATCATGATAACTTGCTGTAAGTGCTTTAGGCTTTCAGAAATCTCAGATAACTGCTGCAAATGCTCTCCAGAGGTAATCAGTATTTTGCACTTTGTCATATTAATCATGCGCGCAAGTGAGGGGCCGCGTGCATTACTATTAATAGCCACTTCGATTACGCCGATTTTTTTAAGTGCGTAGGAGCAAGCTAAAAATTGAACGCAACTTGGAAGCATTATGGCGATGTACTCTTCATCACCAAAGCCGAGGTCAATAAGGCCATGGGCAATATGATTTGTTAGTTTATTAAATTCAGCATAGGTTAAGTGCTCGCCTGTTTCAGCTTGGGTCACAAAAGGTTTGGAGCCGTATTGCTTGGCAGAGTTTTGAAGGAGCAGACCGAGGTTTACTTTTTGACTTTCACGACCTGTGAGTGGCATCTTCTTCATAAGCTTCTCTATATAAATGGGCTTTCAACGCTTTTCTAACCAAAAAATGATCTTTTTAGCTCAAGTAGGTAATAGTGATTATTTTTATAATGATAGTGTATATCAATTTGAACTAAAGTCCAAACTTCGATTTTTATCTTTTACCAATTCTCTGTTTCAATTGCTCCATTAGATTTTTCCATTCAGTCCAGTTTTTTACATCCATGGTTTTGGGTATCACATTAATATCAAACTCATCTTCAATTTGTTCATCGCTATAGTCTAATTTTTTCATAACCTCAACATAGTTATTAAGAATTGATGAAGCAACCTTGATGTCAAAATAATGAAATCTATTTCTACAAATTCCTATGACATATGGAATTTTTGGCTTAGGTCTTCTATATACAATCTTTTCTCCATAACGCTTAAATATTTTAATTCCAAGTGACCCTTCAAACCAATCTTCATCATCCTTCATGTCATATTTTTTTCTTATTCTTAAATCTTCTTCAATGAATTTTTGCCCCCTAATCCTATCTTTTTCTTCTTGCTCTCTTCTATTCTTTTCTTGTTCAGCCTTTATTTCATCAATTTGTTTTTGAATCGGATCTAGTAGAACCTTATAAACTTCATCTGACTGAGTGTTATTCATCATTTCAATAAAAGAGTTTCGTGAAAAAGCACTAGTATAAAAACCGTTATAGATTAACCATAGCTCATCAGTACCAAAATCTATTAGCACTTTCGACTTACTGGAACCCCACTCCCTTATAAGCCTGTAATCTTCAGGGAACTCATACCCCAAAACTCTTGTCTTATTTCGCATATTTCTAACAAGATTTATTTCATCTTGAAACTGCTTAATATCAGTCGGGCGTCTTGTTCCATCAATCACCCATATCAGCTTATTGTAGAAGTAATCTCTGGAGTCACGCTCTTCTTTAGAAATCGCTGAATGTTGAAATTCAATAACCCATCCATTGCTAGTTTTAACATCTGCTATGTGTTTTTCACCGCTCTCATCTTTTTGGATTATCTCTTGCCACTTTTTAGGAAACTTGTTCTTCCAATTACGATGCCATTCTGTTTCATTCTCCCACCAATGGTCATCACACTTCTTCTTATGTGACCAATGATGTACTTTTATTTCGCCACACTTAGCAACTAGTTCAGAACCACAACAAGGACAAACTCCTTTAGCTCCTTTAGTGGCTTCAATACGCTCATCTTTAAAAAGTGCGAACTTCATCTTCATAATTGAATTATAAGTCCAAATCCTCTCTGATATACAAGGGAGAGTATATTAATGTACTCCCGATATGACTAGGCTCCTCCCCCATAGCCTTCAAAGTCTGTATATATATGCGAGGGATAGTAGATTTTTCTACCTATATGGAATATATAGAATATTATTCTAGTAATATCAATGACTTACATATAGATAGATGTTAATTAGTTATTATATAATTAATTAGGTAGCAGTTTCTTTTGAGTATATGTCAGAGTATATAATTTTAGATTGTAAATATTAAATGCTTTATTAATAGGGTTTACATGGGCAAGTTCAATTCCCCCCATCTCCACCAAGATATCTTTTATCTAAGCCTTTCATGGCAACCTTAACTAGCAATGGAGCCTTTACCCAAAGGCTTCTTGATATTGGCTAATAACTTTGACAATGAATCCACCAACAACTTTGCATTGTCCTGGGTAAAGACCAAAGGAGGTTTAATTTTAATAACATTATTATGTGGCCCATCATTACTAAGAAGTATGCCAAGTTCTTTCATTTTATCAGTAATTAACTTTGCCTTTTCTGTTGCCGGTTTCAGGGTTTTTCTGTCTTCAACCAATTCGATTCCAATAAATAATCCAGCACCTCGAACATCGCCAATCAATGAAAATTTATCTTTTAATAAACACAACTCTGAGAACAAATAATTTCCTACATTTAGGGCATTCTGCTGCAACCCCTCCTGTTCGATTACATTGAGAACAGAGAGTCCAATTGCACAAGAAACTGGGTTGCCACCAAAAGAATTGAAATACTCCATGCCATTATTAAAGAAGCTTGCTATTTCAGCTGTGGTCACAACAGCTGCTATAGGATGGCCGTTACCCAGCGGTTTGCCAATTGTGACGATGTCCGGAATGACTTCTTGTGCCTCAAACCCCCAATAGGCAGAGCCCACTCTGCCCAAACCCACCTGAACCTCATCACTGATACAAACTCCAGAGGACGCCCTTATCCATTTATACGACTCCGCTAAAAAATCATTTGGTAACGGGATTTGCCCACCACAACCTAAAATTGACTCAGCCATAAAGGTTGAACCCCCACCTTGCTTATTAATTGCCTCCTGAACCACTTGGGCATATTGTTTCCCCGCCGTTTTTGGGTTATTAAATTCACCCCTGAATAAGTCTGGCATCGGAACAACTTCAACATGTTTTGACTTTCCCTGCCCACCCTTACTATTAAATTTATAAGGACTGATATTGATTAGAGAGTCTGTGTTTCCGTGGTAGGCATGATCTAGGACAATTGTGCTATCATTGCCCGTATATGCTCTGGCCATTCTTAAAGCCAGCTCGTTCGCCTCACTACCCGAATTTACAAAATGACAAATGGACAAGGGTTTGGGTAATTTTCTGCAAAGCTTCTCAGCCAACTCAACAATATTATCATGCAGGTAGCGAGTGTTAGTATTTAATAGTTGATTCTGCTCGTGAGCCGCATGGATAACAGCAGGATGGCAATGCCCAACATGACTGATATTATTAATACAATCTAAATACTCCTTGCCTTTTTCATCATACAAATATTGCCCCCTCCCTCTGAGTATTTTTAGTGGCTCTGAATAAGCCAGAGAGAGTGATGGACCCAGGTGTTTTTTCCTCAACTTCAATGTATCTTTTTTGGATTTCACTTTTTAATATATTTTAAAATTACTTAGTTCTTTGTCAGCAAAATTTTTCAGAAATGTCCATGCGTATGGCTCAGTAACAGAAATATACTTGTTTTCAGGAAATAGTTTTTTTCGGTAGTTCGCTGTTACCACGCTAAAACACGCGCGTACACAAACAAGATGAATGAGTGAGTCAATTTCTTCGTCTCTTAATGGATAAACTGATTGAAATCCCTGCACAACCGACTTAATCTTCGTCTCAGGCTCTGCTTCTTCTAGAATAAGATAAGTGATGGCAACGGCTAATTCGCTTGCTAAAAAAGTATGCGCCATATCACCAAAATCAATAACGCCAGATATGTGACCATTGTCATTTAGAAGTACATTGTAATCATTGCCATCATTATGAATATACTGGGTACGTAAATATTTTTCATTCGGCACAATGTTTAACTGATAATTTGCAATAAAATGACGCACTACATCTTTATCAGACTCACTGTCAATATAGTCTAAATGACTTTTCAAAAAGTCAATATTTCTAACATCCCATATCCATTTACGCTTTAAATCCGGATAACCAAACTCTCGAAAAGCAACGTCCAACTTACCCATAAATGCGCCAAATTCTTCTAATAAGAAAGGCTCAGGATTCTCAACATCCTTTATAAAGTGTCCTGCTAAAAAAGATTGTAGGCGAATAAAACAGCCATTATGCCGACTAATAAATTTACCATCTACAGTCTGAATCGTGCTTGGTACTTGTATAGAAGAATCAAAGTTGGCGATATGCTTCAAACTAGCGACCTGTAAATTAATAAGCTCAACATCCTCCGCCGGATTTGAAATCTTTAATACAAATTCCTCACCATCTTCACGTTTCAAATAAAAATTCTGATCTCGCTCACTATCCAAGACTTTAACTGAGACTTCAAAACCGTATAAAGTTTTTGCTATTTGGTGGGCTTCAGACGGGCTAAATCTTGATGGAGGAAAAGATATAACAGACATAAGTATTAAGTTACCAAAAAAAAGTAAAGCCAGTAAGGCTGAATTAATGCTGACAATTGTATCAAACTCTAGGCCTTGATAATGGCTTGTTTAGTGTTTGCTTGTCTTTCAGATTAAGTCTTGAAAAGTACCTAGTTATGGCTCTCTAATTCCTGTCTGATATGTGAGATGTAAATAAATTCACATTCAAGTAAAAATAGACTATATTTATAAAAAAATTAGTTAAACTTTTTAAATGAATTCAAATATTTACCTAAATTATCATTCCAATACATCGCTCGATAGTGTCGTTAAAAAACTTAATATATCTGCTCAAAAACCATTTGAAATGGCCACTCCAATACCTGCCGCTGCAAACCATTCAATTGAATTTTATAATCATGAGCTAGTTAACATTTTTAATCAAGAGTGGGTTTGTATCGGTCGAGATGACGAGATTCCATCAACTGGTGACTACCTTACTCATGAAATAGCTGGTACACCAGTTATGGTAGTTCGACAATCAAATAAAAAGATAGCTGGTTTTATTAATGCATGTGCCCATCGCTTTACATGTCTTGTTCCAAAATTATCTGGCAATGCATTTGTTTTTACTTGTCCAAATCACGCATGGACATATGATTTAGATGGCACTCTAAGACATGCTCCATTTATGGATATGAAACCTGGTTTTAATTTAGATCAATATCGGTTGCAAGCTCTCCATACTGAGATTTGGGAAGGCTTTATTTATATCACACTGTCAAAAAATCCTCAAAAAAAGATAGCCTCATCACTTAATAGTTTACATAAAAATATTGTCGGCCAATACGACATGGGAAGTTACCAAACTGTAATAAGGGAATGCATGACATGGGATGCTAATTGGAAAAACTTGATCGAAAATTTTACTGAAAGCTACCATGTTCCAATTGCACACCAAAAAACATTTGCTAATCATAAAAAACCTATTGAAGACTACATCTGTGGCGAGAATAATGATCATTATTGTTATCATTACGCGCCCCAAGAATCAGAAACTGGTCCTGGCGCAGCTCATCCAGAAAATACCAAACTGAAGGGTAAGTGGAGGCGCACAATGGTAGATTTTTGTGTTTTTCCTAACCATCTAGTAACTCTGATGCCAGATTATCTTTGGTATGTATCAGTTATGCCTTCAGGTATTGGTCAATTTAAAGCAACGTGGGGAGTTGCAGTACCGTCAGAAATATTAGCTGATATTTCAGCAGAGGATTATGATGGCTGGCTTTCACAAATGGCTAGTTATATAAATACTGCAAATGACGAAGACCGAGCACTAGTGGAAGGCCTTTATCGTGGAAGTGCTTCATATAAATTACCGCAAGGAACGCTTCACCCAATTGAACGAAATCTTTGGCAATTCATCAGGTATCTATCTCAAATTTCTAGTTAATCTTTTAAAATGATTTCAGGTCTATCTTAGTTATACTCACTATCTAAGTTTCTCCAAAAAAATAGAATGATATGTCAATTTAATTCTTAAAAGTCCAAATTCCGTTTGATGTGTGAGGCAGAGTTAATTTAAACTATTGCTTAAAGTGTTTTAAGCGTTGAGTTTTATGGAAAATTATGATTATGTAATAGTTGGCGCCGGCTCAGCAGGGTGTGTACTTGCAAATAAGCTTGGTGAAGATAAGAAACATAAGATCTTAGTTTTAGAGGCGGGTCCAATGGATTACAATTTGATGATCCATATACCTGCTGGTGTTTATAAAGCTTATCGAAACCCAAAGATTAACTGGAATTATTCAACCGAGAATGAACCAGAGCTTTTTGATCGAAATGTTCCAATGCCTCGAGGTAAAGTTGTTGGAGGTTCTTCGTCTATTAACTCAATGGTTTATATGCGAGGTCATCCATTAGATTATGATCGCTGGCAAACTGAATGTGGATTAAAGGATTGGTCTTATGATCAATGCTTACCTTATTTTAAAGAAGGTGAGAATTCAGATCGTGGTGAAGATGAGTGGCGAGGAGGTAGTGGCAATCTTGGCGTCACAAAAGGTTCTTTTGATAATCCTTTGTTTGATGCACTTGAAGAAGCGGGACGACAATCTGGACAAGGTTATTCTGAAGATCTTAATGGTTTTAATCCCGAAGGTATAGCAAGGTTTGATGCAACCCGAAAACATGGGCGTCGATGCAGTGCTGCTGGAGCATATCTAAGGCCAGCCCTTGCTCGAGGAAATATAACGCTCCTCACAAAAGCACAGGTGATGAAAATAAATATTACTGGTAATTCAGTAAATGGGGTTTCCTTTAAGCACAAGGGAAGGCTTCATTCAGTAGAAGCTAATAAAGAAGTAATACTATCGGGTGGGGCAATAAACTCCCCACATTTACTGATGCTTTCTGGTATCGGCCCATCAAAGCATCTGAAAGAGCATGGAATAGACATTCATAAAGATCTTCCCGGAGTTGGCCAAAACCTCCAAGACCATTCGTGTGTCATATTACAATACGCATGCAAAAAAAGTTTTCCAATACATAAAGTTAATCAACCTCATCGAAAATTAGCAACCGGTATAAGATGGGTCTTTACTAGAAAGGGAATTGCAACTTCAAATATTTGGGAAGCGGGTGGACTGATAAAAAGCAGTCCAAGTCTAGCATACCCTGACATTCAGTATCACTTTGGTCCAGTAGGACTTGAATATAATGACGACAAAATATCCTTACTACAAGCTTTTTCAATTCATGTAGATCATCTGCGACCTCGAAGTAGGGGGCAAGTAACTCTAAAGTCTGCAAATCCACTTGAAAAACCATTAATGACATTTAATTACTTCCAAGACTCAGAAGATTTAGCTGATATGGTGAATGGATTTAAAAAAGCGCGTGAACTCATTTCACAGCCTGCATTTGATGAATTCAGGGGGGTCGAATTAATACCGGGTCCACAAGTGCAATCTGAGGCTGACATTGAGCAGTTTATAAGAGATGCCGCAGAGACAGATTATCACCCCAGCTGTACTTGTGCTATGGGGGGTGGTGAAATGGCAGTTGTTGATGACCAAATGAAAGTACACGGAATCAAAAATCTTCGCGTTGTCGATGCCTCTGTTATGCCACAAATAATTTCAGGAAATTTAAATGCCCCAACTCAAATGATAGCTGCTCGTGCAGCAGATATGATTTTAGGAAAGGAACAATTAAGGCCTATAAAAGCAACTTTTGCGTTTGAAGTGTGAGGGAGGGTGTATATATACCTTCCCAATAGCAATGAGCCTCCCCCGTACCCTTCAAAGTCAGTATATATATGAGAGGGATAGTGTATATTTATCTTCTATATGAGAAGAAACTAATATTAATATAACTCATTGATATTGTTATATTAATTAGTATATCTTTAATATTTATCTAATTATCTAGGGGTTTTTATTGTGTGTACAAATGTGTGTACAATTATTTATAATAAATTAATTATCCTTTACTAATAGGGGTTACAGGTTGCTCTTCAATGTTCCCCATTTCCACCACTTAAACCCATATATGACAGCATTTTATTATGCTGTCTAAAAATATAACTATATTGAACACCTTATTTATATAATCTCTTAAGAATTAATACAACATTAATGAAAATGCCTAAACAACAATGCATAGCCATCATTGGTGGAGGAGCAAGTGGAATTTTTGCCTCTATTCGATGCGCTGAAATTGCGAACGCAAAAAAAATTAATGTTGATATTCGAGTATTTGAAGCCTCATCAAAGTTTCTAAAGAAAGTTCGGATTTCTGGTGGTGGACGCTGCAACGTTACTCATCATATATTCGAAGTTAATGATTTTTGCTTAAACTATCCTCGAGGTCGCAAAGAGCTACTTTCTCCTTTTCAAAATTTTCAAGCGGCGGATACAGTTGAATGGTTTGAAAAAAGAGGGGTAGAACTTAAGTATGAGGCTGATGGTCGAATGTTTCCAGTTACTGATAGCTCGGAAACTATTATTGATTGTTTTATGCAAGAAGCTGATAAAAATGGAATTAAATTATTGAATAAGATGAATGTTAAAAGTCTAAAAAAACTAGATGATGGCAAAATATCCTTATTCATCAATGATGATGAGTCATTCATTGCTGATTCTGTATTAATTGCTACTGGCAGTATGCCTGGTGGTTATCGACTAGCTAGGAATCTTGGCCACTCAACTACAGAAATTGCGCCTTCACTTTTTACATTTAAAATTAAAGATGCAATTTTAGAGAACTTACCAGGAACCTCTTTTTCTCAAGCTGCCTTGACTCTTAAAATTGATGGCGCAAAACCTTTTGAAGAAAAAGGGCCACTTTTAATTACTCACTGGGGTTTAAGTGGGCCTGCATTGCTAAAACTTTCTGCATGGGCTGCAAGGGAAATGATGCACACCAACTATAAAGCAAAAATTATTGTGAATTGGCTTGGTATTGAGCATCAAGAAGCTGCTGATAAACTCCTAAACACTATCAAAAATAATAATACAAAGACTTCAGTGGGTAACGCTTATCCAAACGATTTAACGAAACGTTTTTGGCTTCAACTTCTGATTAAGTGTGGAATTTCAAAAGAAAAAAATTGGTCAGAAATAAGTAAAAAAGAATTAAATCTCATTATGAAAAATTTATTTTGTTGTGAACTTGATGTGCTTGGAAAAAGCCGCTTTAAAGAAGAGTTTGTTGAATGCGGCGGAATAGATCTAAAGGAAATTAACTTTAAAACTATGGAGAGCAAAGTCTGCCCTGGACTATATTTCTCAGGGGAAGTTATGGATATCGATGGGATTACAGGGGGTTTTAACTTCCAAAGCGCGTGGACTTCTGGATGGATTGCTGGAAATCATATGATTCATCTTCGGGGTGAGGCTTGATTCTTTAATCAATAAATCTTACTTTATTTTTAATACAAAAGGCTCCGCACACTCACCTATAATTTCTGAAAGGAGTGAGCAGTCCTCAAGTGAAAATGTTAGCGGCAATCTTAAATCAAAAAGACTAGAAAGAATCTTATCTGACACCTCAAGACTTTGATGCTCCACATATTGCCAGCTCTTATGGTTACTTGTAAAACCATTTGGATCATCCCCTCCAAACCATTTAATTTCAACACCATGCTTTTTATTTACTTCTAAAAAAGCCTTAGCATAATCGTTAGTGATGCCAGGTATTCTAAATTGAATTGAACTCCCTACATAACTTTCCTCAATAGAGCGCTCAGGAAGCTCAATCCCAATAACCTTTTTAAGTTTTTTCTCGACTAATTGATAACGCTCATTCCAGCGCTTAATATTTTTTTCAAGAGACTTTAACTGAGGCCTCAGAATTGCAGCCCTTAGGTTATCCATACGGCCCGAGTAGTTTGGAGTTTGCAGGCGAATATCTGTAAATACTTCTTTATCAGGTGCAGCGCCGTGTCTCTCATAAAGCATATAAGAGCCTGAAAGAATAATAGCACGCGCCATAAATTCTGCATCATCCGAAGTGAGTAACCCCCCTTCTCCTGAATTCATATGCTTATAGGTCTGGGTGCTAAAGCAACCAGCAAGTCCAAAGTTACCACTCCTTTTTTCCTGCCATTTTGCGCCCATGGTATGGGCACAATCCTCAATTAATATCAAATTATTATCTTCAACAATTTGCATCAATTTATTCATATCAACTAAATGCCCTCTCATATGAGATATTAGCAAAAAACGAGCATTACTTGATTTCACCTTTCTTGAAAGATCCTCTAAATCAAGAACAAGGTTTTCATTAATCTCTATAAAAATAGGCTCACCACCAGCATTTGAAATTGAACCTGGGACTGGTGCAAGGGTATACATATTAGTCAAAACTTTTTCACCAGACTTAAGTCCAGCAGCCTTAAGAGAAACACTCATTGCATAACCACCAGATGCGCAAGCAAGACAGTATCTACTTCCTTGAAAACTGGCATATTCCTGTTCTAACAATGACACTTCAGAAAGCTCGTCTCCAACAGAGTTATATCGGTGGAGCCGTCCAGTTTTAAGAACCTCAATAGCCGAATCAATAGCCTCTTGACTAATAGGCTCTTGCTGAGTGAAGGGTCTTGAAAATACTTTTGTAGTCATTATTGCTGCTAGTGATTTGCATATTAATAAGAAATCAAATAATATACAAAATCTAGAGCTTAGATATATTATTTTTTGTTACTTTACATATATAACGGAACAACAAACCTTATAATTTGCTTTATGAAAAATACCCCTCCAGTTGTAATTGTTGCCGTTATCGTTGCCTTAATAGTAATACTTGTTCAGTACTTTTTTATTTACTAACTGCTACTGGGCCTGCATCGACAATTGCTTGATCAACGTCAAATTTATTAAAGTTTTCTGCAAATAGATTCGCGAGTTTTATAGACTCACTATCATAACTTGACTTATCTTCCCATGTATCACGAGGATTAAGATAAGAGTCATCAACCCCTGGAATTGATTTAGGAATATCAAGGTTTAAGTAGTCAAGGTGAGTTACTTTTGATTCAAGTAGGGCGCCGCTTTGACAAGCAGAAACTATTGCGCGAGTAACAGGAATAGGGAACCTAGACCCTGAGCCACCTTGAGCACCCGAACCGCCTGTCCATCCAGTATTAACCAAATAAACTTGTGTATCAAACTCTGCAAGACGTTTAATTAGCAAGTTAGCATAACTACTTGCATTTCGAGGCATAAATGGGGCCCCAAAACACGATGAGAATGCTGGATTAATGCCAGCCTCTGCTCCAAGCTCTGTTGAGCCAACGCGCGCTGTATAACCAGACAAAAAGTGATAGGCAGCAGACTCTTTAGTTAAGATTGAAACTGGAGGAAGGACACCTGAAACATCACAGGTTAAGAAAATAACAACTTTGGGCTCGCCTGCAGCATTTTTTTCAACGCGCTTTTCAACGTGTTCTAATGGGTATGAGCAACGACCATTTTCTGATATGGAAGTATCATCATAATCTGCATGTTTATCTGCATCTACTTTAACGTTTTCAACTATTGCGCCATGACGAATAGCATCCCAAATAATGGGTTCATTTTTCTTAGAAAGGTTGATCGTTTTTGCATAACAGCCTCCCTCAATATTAAATACTGAACCCTTAGCCCAGCCATGCTCATCGTCACCAATAAGGTAACGCTCGGGATCTGCAGAAAGGGTTGTCTTGCCAGTTCCTGAGAGGCCAAAAAACAATGCTGTGTCACCATTTTCTCCTACATTTGCTGAGCAGTGCATTGGCAGAA
>CAJQTG010000003.1 GCA_905618925.1 uncultured Candidatus Thioglobus sp.
GTAACAAGAAGTGAAGCCCTGAAAAGAGAGTTCATTATAAAAAAAATGACTAAAAACGATAAGACTGAGCTAGTTGGCTTAATTTAAGTTTTAGTCCTGCAAGATAGATAAGTCATTTAAGACCATTTCTGAATGTGTCTTAGGGTCTACTGATAGATAAATCTTAGCGATTGTGCCTTCTGGGTTTATGATGAAAGTATTTCGTTTAGCTGACTTGTAACCTAAGAAATTGCTTAATGAGTTGTATTTTTTTGCAACTTTTCCTTCTGAGTCAGCCAATAAAGAGAAAGGGAGATTGTTTTTATCCGAAAATTTTTTGTGAGACTCGACGCTATCAAGACTTAGACCAAAAACTATCGACTTACTTGCTATGATTCTTTTAACTGCATCACGAAAATCACATGCCTGAGTTGTGCAGCCTGGAGTGTCGTCTTTGGGGTAAAAATACAAAACAACCCACTTACCCTTGTAATCACTCAATTGATGACTTAGACTATTTTGATCATCAAGCATAAAGTTTGGCGCCTTATCTCCTAATTCAAGTGCTGCATTTGTCGCTAAAGAAAGCGCTAATAAAAGCAATGTGAAGAATGTTTTATTGATAGATTTAATGGTCATATTGAAATAGTACTTGAGTTTGGAGTGATTTTAAATTTAATACATTTTGTTAAAATTTAGATTTACTTATTTTTCTTAGAATTACGTATAGCACTTTGATACCAATTCATTGCTTTTAAAAGTTGTTTTTCATTAATATTATTTCTCTTACAATAAGATTTAGTATTATTTGCTAATGGTGGTTTTAGAGATAATTGCTTGTGCATTTGATTCATAGTTGTTCCAAGAAAAATACTTTAGTTGACCGATAAGGAGAGACCAATCAACTAAAGCGGGTACCTCTTATGTCAAACGGAGAGAGAATGACAAAAGTTTTGAGGTTCTTTAAAAAAACTTAAAATTCGTAAATATTGCCTTTAGCTATTAGAGACTTGCATAATGCTTATGTATAATCAATTTACAAATGAAGAGATTATTAGCGCTATGTTTAGTTGTAATTTAAAGGGGTTGTAATTACAGCAGCTCTAATAAACTAAAAACAATATGGATATAATAATCACTATGTCAAACTTTCAAATGTTGAATACATGGAGTTTTGATGAAGACTTTATGAAGATTCTTCCAATTTTTTTGTTTTAAACTACAATAACTTTTTTTATTAGAAATTATTATCTCAAATGCAAACCATCTTAATAGTTGAGGACGATAAAACAATTGCGGAGAGCATCGCCTTCATTCTCGAGCAAGACTCTTTTAGTTGCAAATGGTTCGACACTGGTCAAGGTGCACTTGATTATATAAATAATAATGAAGTTGACCTGATTCTTCTTGACGTTGGATTGCCAGATATGAGCGGGTTTGACGTGCTTCGAAAGGTCCGTGAAAAATACAGCTTGCCTGTTATTATTATTTCAGCAAGAGATGATGAGTCAGACCAAGTATTAGGCCTTGAAGGTCTTGGAGCTAACGCTTATGTAACAAAACCATTAAGCCCAAGACTCGTTGTTGCCCATGTGCGAGCTCAACTAAGAACAGGTCAATCAAATACTAGTATCGGCGCCTCAAAGTTTAGCATTAATCACGCTATGCAAAGAGTTGTGTTTAGTGAGATTGAGCTAACACTTACACCTGCAGAATTTAAAATTTTATCTCATCTTATTAAAAACCCTAACAGGGTTCATTCAAGAGAGTTCTTGATGAGCATTATTTGGGATAGACCCCATGGCTCTGACATTAAAACAATTAATACTCATATCAAGTCAATTCGAAAGAGACTTCATGAGGTAGACGAAAATAGCGATTTTATTGAAACTCATAGAGGAATTGGATATAGCTTAATTGAATGAGACACTTTAAGCTAAATATTGGTACCAAACTTTTTCTTCTCTACTTCATCATAAGTTCAACATTACTTTGGATATTTGCCCATAGAACGGCCCTCGAGTCAGCAAAATCAGTCATGGTTGAAGTTTCAAGCCTAATGAGCCGAGTTGCCTCTCAAAACAACAAAGATGGTGAAATTGATTTAGAAACCTTTGAGAGCTTGATTGTTAATTATTTACGCTCCCAAAAAAATACAATAGATTCTAACAGCAATCAAAAACTTGAAAATCTTGCAATTTATGTCACCGATAAGGATGGCCTTCTTGTATTAGATTCCAGAGGACTTATACTTGGCAAGGACATGAGAACTCATAATGAAGTTGATTCTGCTCTAAGTGGCGGCCATGACATCACCAGAGTAGTTGTAGAGAAGGTTCATGGACCTAAAAAAGCTAGAGGAGTTGTAGTTGAGTACCTTTACAAGTCAAGATTTCTTAACGCTTCAAATCCTATTTATGGAAATAATGGCGAAATTTTAGGTGCAGTTGTTGTTGTTGCCCCACTAATGGATTTATTAGATCAAAACTATCTTTTACAATTTATCTTTTATATTTTTCTAATTTCATTAATTTTTGGCGCGTTAGGGAGCTATAGAATTTCTAGAAACATAAGTCGGGTTGAAAAATACACCACTAGTCTTTTTAGCGGTGAAGATGTAGTTATTCCTGATCTTAACAATCAATTTAATAAACTTGCAAAAACTATTGAAAACGCAAGAGCCGAGGTTGAGCTAAAGGATGATGTTGAACAATATATTGATACCCTGGCGCATGAATTAAGAACACCTATAACTGGCATTCAGCTGACTGCAGAGAATTTATTGACTCCAATGACTGATAAGCAAAGAAAAAGGTTTATTGAAAATATCTTAGATTCAAATAAGCATATGGATCTTCTGGTTAATAGGCTTCTTGACCTTTCAAGAATTGAAAGACGTGATACACTTAAGACCATTGAGTCATTAAATATTTTACAAGTCGTAAATAACGTTTTAAAGGCCCCTAGTCGGTCAAAAAACATCTCAGATAAAAATTTAAACATAGTTCTTGAAATCAGCAATAAGTCCATACTTAAGGCTGAAAAAATACTACTAGAGCAGGCTATTGGTAATATTTTAAATAATGCTTTGGACTTTAGTCCAAAATCAGGAACTATTACTATCAAGGCTTCTGAGACTAATACTGCTGTTTCAATTATAGTTCTTGATGATGGCCCAGGAATACCTCCTCACGTTCTCAGTAAATTATTTACTCGGTTTTTTTCCATTTCAAGGCCAGACACTGGAATTAGAGGGAACGGCTTAGGGCTGAGATTTGTTCGAAAGATAATGCAGCTTCATGGAGGCGATGTAACACTCCAAAACCGCTTTATACAGCAAGGTGCTGAAGCAAAACTTAGGTTTCCAATTAACACTAAGTAGCTTATAGCTTGGGCTTTCTGTTTGGTTTTTTGTTCCAAAATATGCGTTTTTTTGCCTTATTTGGTTTTTCTTGGTCATCTCTTTGGCTTTCATTGCTTTTAGCAGCGCGACTCTGAGAGTTATTTCTACTTCTATTTCTATTTCTTCCTTGAGGCTCAGATTTTTTAGTTTTTTTAGATTTAACTGGAAGTAATGCGCGCGATTTTGGTAAATCATGATTAGGCACAAAGTCATCAATTAATTCACGCTCTAGCTCTTTTTGGATTAATCGCTCAATATCAAATAATTGCTTAGCTTCATCTGCGCTAACCAAAGAAATTGCTTCGCCGCCTCTTCCTGCCCTTCCAGTTCTGCCAATTCTATGAACATAGTCCTCAGGGACACTAGGCAAGTCAAAATTAATCACATGAGGGAGCTGGTCAATATCAATTCCACGCGCCGCAATATCAGTAGCCACGAGGACCCTCACTTTTCCAGCTTTAAAGTCAGCTAAAGCGCGAGTTCTAGCGCCTTGACTTTTATTGCCATGAATTGCAGTTGAGCTGATATTTTTCTTCTCAAGGTTTGTAGCAATTCTATTAGCGCCATGTTTGGTTCTACTAAACACAAGAACTTGTTGCCACTCTCCTTTGTTAATTAAATGAGTTAAAAGTGCTGTTTTTCGAGTTTTGTCTACTGGACAAATCCAGTGCTTAATTGCCTCAACTGTAGAGTTCCTAGGTGTCACTGAAATCTCAACTGGGTCATGAACAAGGCCCTTTGCAAGCTTTCTAATATCCTCAGAAAAAGTTGCTGAGAACATTAATGTCTGTCGTTTTTTCGGTAATAATTTAATGATTCTTTTGATATCATGGATAAATCCCATATCAAGCATACGGTCAGCTTCATCCAAAACCAATATCTCTAGTTCATTAAAATTTACAGCATTTTGAGAATGAAGATCAAGTAATCTTCCAGGAGTAGCTACCAGAATGTCAACTCCTTTACGAAGCTTTTGCATTTGCGGGCCAATCCCAACGCCGCCAAAAACTACTGTTGAGCTTAATGGTAAATTTTGACCATAAGTTTTAACACTTTCAAGAATTTGTGCAGCGAGCTCTCTGGTTGGCGTTAATATTAAAGTGCGAGTGTGATTTGATGAAGGCTTTCTTCCATTAGAAAGAATTTGTAAGATTGGCAAAGTGAAGCCTGCGGTCTTTCCTGTGCCGGTTTGAGCGGCAGCCATTAAGTCTTTTCTCTCTAAAACAATAGGAATAGATTTTTCCTGAATTGGCGTAGCTTCAGAGTAGCCCTGCGCATCAATAGCCTCAAGAATTTGTGGTGACAGTCCAAGTGTTGAAAAACTCATGTGATAGCATCAAAAAAAATATGGTTGTATTTTACGGGCTTAGTTGAGCCATAACTTGTAATCTCAAATATGAGTGAAAATGATAAGCAAAAAAGATGCCTCTCTTTATCATTGAGCCTTGTGCTATTTAGTTATAATAAAATTGTATTTTCTTGATCTAGACAAAGGTAATTTATATGGTATTATTCGCGAGTTTTGTAACGAAATTTAATCAACTATGAAAATAATTATTCCTATCAAGCGAGTTCTTGATCCCTATACCCAAGCCAGAGTTAATAAGCAAACTGAGCAAGTTGACCTTACTAATGCAAAAATGGCTATGAATCCTTTTTGCGAGATTGCAGTTGAAGAGGCATTAACCCTAAAAGAAAGTGGCGCCGCATCTGAAACTATTGCAGTTAGTATTGGTACTGATAAGACAGTAGACACGCTAAGAACTGCTCTTGCAATGGGAGTTGATCGTGCAATCTTTATTAAAACTGAATCTGAGCTTGATTTACAACCCTTACATGTTGGTAAAATTTTGGCTAATATTATTAAGCGTGAAGAAGCTGAGCTCATAATAATGGGCAAACAAGCTGTAGACAATGATAACAACCAAACGGGTCAAATTCTTTCGGGACTTTTGGACTATTCTTTGGGTACGTTTATTTCTAAATTCGATCTTAGTTCTGATGCGAGTAGTGTTGAAGTTAGCCGCGAAATTGATTCAGGAATTGAAATTAGAAAGCTCAACCTTCCAGCAATTGTAACGGTAGATTTACGGCTTAATGAGCCAAGATACGCCTCACTTCCAAATATCATGAAGGCAAGATCTAAACCTTTAGAGACAATCGAACTAGATAGTCTTGGAATTGATACATCGCCACGAATTAAAGTTATCAGTGTTGTAGAGTCAGGTACTAAGGATAGAGCCTCTAAGCAGATCAGTTCTGCTGAAGAGTTGTTTTCAGAATTAAATCAAATGGGAGTTCTGTAATGTCAGCACTTATATTAATTGAACTTAATGGATCAGAAGTAAATGCAAGCAGTAGAGCTGCTATTACTGCGGCTTCGCAGCTTTCAGATAGTATTGATGCGCTGGTTCTAACTAATGACTCATCAAACTCAGAATCTGTATCTAAATTAGCTGGAATTAACTCAGTCAAAATGATTGTTGATGATTCGCTTGAACATGCTAATGTTGAAGTAGCAAGTAAGTTAATTGCAGAAGTAATGGGCGGTTATAAATACCTCGTTTCAGGTTCTTCAACTTACAGTAAAAATATTTTACCGCGTGTAGGCGCCCTTTTAGATGTTCAGCCTATATCCGATGTTTGTGAAATTAAGTCAAATAATACATTTGTAAGGCCTTTGTACGCTGGAAACATTATGGCAACAGTAGAGTCTTCTGACGAAACAATCATCATGACGGTTAGAGCAACTGCGTTTGAACACTCTGGTGACGGTGGATCAGCTGTAGTTGAAGTATTATCATTAATAATACCTGAGTCAAACTCAACCTTTATTTCACTCCAAGAATCTCAATCTGAGCGCCCTGAGTTAACTACAGCGGCAAGAATTGTCTCTGGAGGACGTGGTCTTGGATCAAAAGAAAATTTTGCCTTGATTGAGCAATTAGCGGACAAACTTGATGCAGCAGTTGGCGCTTCAAGAGCTGCAGTAGATGCGGGCTTTATCTCTAATGATTATCAAGTTGGACAAACTGGAAAAGTAGTTGCGCCTCAGCTATACTTAGCTGTAGGAATATCTGGCGCGATTCAGCATCTTGCTGGTATGAAAGATTCACAGGTTATCGTTGTTATTAATAATGATCCTGATGCGCCTATGTCAAGAATGGCCGACTTAGTATGGCAGACAGACCTATTTGGTGCTTTAAAAGAATTAAACGAATATCAAGTTTAGGAAGCTAGTTAATGGAAAGAGAGTCGATTGAATATGATGTTGTTGTTGTTGGTGGAGGTCCATCTGGACTTGCATCTGCTTGTAAGCTCAAACAACTTAATCCTAATCTATCAGTATGCCTTCTTGAAAAAGGCGCTGAAATTGGTTCTCACATACTTTCTGGAGCAGTTTTTGAACCTCAAACGCTCTTTGATTTATTTCCAGAAGATGCGAAGAATTGCCCAACACTTAAAACTCCTGTAGCTAAAGACGATCTGTACTGGCTTACTAGTAACAACAAAAGTATAAAAATACCTTCTTGGTTAATGCCAAAAAGCCTTCATAACAAAGGAAATTTCATAATATCACTTGGTGAGTTATGTCAATGGATTTCTGAGAAAGCAATGGAGTTAGGTGTTGATATCTTTCCAGGTTTTCCCGCCCAAAAATACCTTACTGATGAAAGTGGAAGGGTTATTGGAATCGCAACGGGTGATATGGGAATTGACAAAGAAAGAAATCAAAAAGGGACTTATACTCCTGGAATGGACATACTTGCTAAGCAAACAATTTTTGCAGAAGGTGCAAGAGGCCATTTAGGGAAGCGGCTAATAAAAGAATTTAATCTTGATGAGGGAAAAACACCTCAACATTTTGCTATAGGCTTTAAAGAAGTGTGGGAAGTTGACAATGATAAGCATAGTCCCGGTAATGTTGTGCATAGCATGGGATGGCCTCTTAAGGGCGGAACGTCTGGTGGCGGATTCTTGTATCACTTTGACAACAACAGGATCGCTGTTGGCTTAATTGTTGATCTTAATTATAGTAACCCTAGCCATAGTCCTTTTCAAGAATTTCAGCAATTTAAGCAGCATCCATCCATTAAACAATACCTTGAATCTGGGAAGCGTGTTTCTTATGGTGCAAGAGCAATCACTAAAGGCGGCATTAACTCCCTTGTCAAGATGGAGTTTGATGGAGGCATGATTGTTGGCTGTGATGCTGGAACTTTAAACCCTAGTAAAATCAAAGGAAGTCACTGCGCACTCCAATCTGGAATATTAGCTGCTGAGTATATCAACAAGGTGTTTTTAGAGGAAAACTGTGATTTTGATGACTTATTTAAAAGCAGCGCTCTTTATAAAGAGCTCTATGAATCTAGAAACTTTAGCGCCGCAATGCACAAATTTGGTTTTTATCTTGGCGCAACTTATAACTTTATTGAATCAAATATTTTTCAAAACAAACTCCCGTTCACCATTAAAGATGAAAATAGAGACTGTGACTCATTAAATCTTAGTAAAGCTTCGCCTATAAAAGATTACCCCGCTCCAGACAATGTTTTGAGCTTTGATATTACCTCTTCTTTATTCTTATCTGGAACAAATCATGAGGAAGATCAGCCTGTCCATCTAAACCTTACTGATGCATCAATTCCTTTAACTCGCAATAAAAAGCTTTATGACGAGCCAGCTCAAAGGTATTGCCCTGCAGGTGTTTATGAAATAATTGAAAAAGATGGTGAAGATTATTTCCAAATTAATGCGCAAAACTGTCTTCATTGTAAGACCTGCGACATCAAAGACCCCTCGCAAAATATTAATTGGGTGCCTCCTGAAGGTGGTGGTGGGCCAAATTATATTGGGATGTAAAACCTAACTACATTGATTTGCAGTAATTACCACAGTATTAACTATCTCATCCACGCTACAACCTCTAGATAAATCATTAACTGGTTTTGCAAGTCCCTGAAGAATTGGTCCTATTGCTTTGGCGCCTGAGAACCTCTGAACCAGCTTGTAACCTATATTTGCAGCATCAAGATTTGGAAAAATTAAGACGTTCGCAGGCGGCGTAAATGGTGTCTCAGGATATTTAATCTTTAAGATTTCTTGGTCTAGCGCGGCGTCAAGCTGAATGTTGCCTATTATTTGAGCATTTGGAAGCTTAGATTTTAGGATATCGGTTGCATTTTTAACTTTATCAACCTCTGAATGTTTGGCACTTTGATTTGTTGAAAATGAAAGCATAGCCAACTTAGGCTCTTCCTCTAAAAACAATTTTGCAGTTTCATAAGCACTATTAGCAATTTCTGCAAGCTCTTCAGAGTTTGGATTAATATTCATTGCACAATCTGAAAAAATCATATTTTCACCATACATTTTGTGATTCTGATCAAACGCCATTAAAAACAAGCTCGATACAAGTTTGCTGTCTTCATAAACGCCAATAATTCGTAGTGCATTACTAAGTACCTCTTGACTTGGAGTTATAGCTCCCGTGACAACGCCATCAACATCACCTCTATATAAGGCAATCATTGCAAATACATTTGGATTTGATAGCATTTCAAGAGCAACTTCTAAAGTAATACCTTTATGTCTTCTTCTTTCAAATAAGGTTTGGGCATACTCGGCCTTCAAATCTTCGTTTTCACGGTTTATTGTCTCTATACCAAGAGAAGTGTCTGCATTTGTATCAAAAAGAACAATTTGAGCAATTTTTTGACTTGTAAGGATTTGCGCCGCCTCTAGGACTCGAGAGTCACTAGATTCAGGTAATAAGATTCGTGGGAATTTAGCTTTAGCCTTGTTGGATAAATCTTCTAATAACGCCATTATTTTGCCTTAATTAAGTTCATCATAGTTTACCCGAAAATGCCTTAATTCAATTAAGGCTTAAACTCTAAAACTTAATACTCAATTAGTTAGGACTATACTGGTTTGCAATTTTAAGACGTTGAATTTTTCCAGATGGACCTTTGGGTAATGGCTCATCAACAAAAATTATTTGACTGGGCGTCTTATATTCTCCAAGATCTGCTTTACAAAGAGCAAGCAATTCCTCTTCATTAGCAATCAAATTATCTTTCAAAAAAACACAAGCTGAAATTTCTTCACCATAGTTTTCATCTTTAATGCCAAATGTACACGCCTCCAATACGGCATTATGCTTATAAAGCGTGTCATCAATCTCTCTAGGTGATATGTTTTCCCCGCCTTTAATAATTAACTCTTTCTTTCTGCCAGTTATAAAAAAGAAGCCGTCCTCATCTTCAACTCCAAGATCACCAGTCAAAAAATAACCATCTTTATTAAAAGCTTTTGTTGTTGCCTCTTCGTTCTTGAAGTATTCTAAAAGAACATTATCACCCTTAATAACAAGCTCTCCAGCGTTTCCAAAAACTAGGTAATTTCCAGAGTTATCTATAATTTTAACTTCATTGCCATAAGGTCTTCCTGCAGAGCCATGCTTACATTGATCCATAGGGTTTGAAAGGATTTGAGCTGACGTTTCAGTAAGGCCCATTGTTTCAATAATTTTAACATTAAACACTTTTTCAAACTTCTTATGGATCTCCGGAGAAAGAGGTGCTGATGCAGATCTACCAAAGCGAAGATTTTTAAGATTTAATGAACTTACATCAAAATTATCATTAAGCAAATAATTAATAATTGTAGGAACAACACTAAACCAAGTGCATTTATATTTATCAATAATATTCCAAAAATTACTAACGCTAAACTTGCTAACAATAACAACACAGCTATTACTTACTAAGGCGCATGCAATGGAAACCATTTCAGCGTTAATATGATAAAGAGGCAGCACGCAAAAAGACACATCGTCTTTTTTAATTTCATGTGCTAAAGCGGTATTTTTTCCACCAGCTAAAACATTTTTATGTGAAAGGAGAACCCCTTTTGGTACGCCAGTTGTTCCTGAGGTATAAATCAATACTGCTGGCGTATCTGACAATAAAGTCTTGGTAGTTGAATTAGAAATCTTCTGACTACTAATTTCAAAGTCATTCGCTTTTTCATGACATGTTACTTGGACATTTGAAGCTTTAAGAGTATCACTGAACTTATCAATATAGATCTTAGAGGCAAGTATTAGCTTGCACTCTGAGTGTTCTATTGTGTACTTAATTTGTTTAGCTCCTGCCAGCACATTTAATGGCACAATTGTTATGCCATGATACATTGCCGCAATAAAAAGAAGTGAAGATGCATAGCCATTATCAAGCATAAATCC
Organism: uncultured Candidatus Thioglobus sp.; assembly: GCA_905618925.1. GTDB lineage: Bacteria > Pseudomonadota > Gammaproteobacteria > PS1 > Pseudothioglobaceae > Pseudothioglobus. The sequence goes on from CAJQTG010000003.1 coordinate 10,632, forward strand.
AACTTTATCACGCGTATGAATATTGTTTTGCTGAAAAAAGATACCTAGCTTCAAAATATCTTTTTTAAGTTGGCCATATGAAATATGAAGGTCTAAATCTGCATCAATCAAATAGTTTTTATTTGGCGTAGTTTCTGCAAATTGATTAACCAGCTCTGTAATAGTAGAAGGCGTTAATGAATATTTTTCCCAGTAACTAGAAAAGATATCATCTTCAGAGGGCTCATCAGCTTTAATGGTCTTAACTATTTTGGTTATATTTAGGTAGTGCTTATAGTTTAAGTTTTCATCTGTAATATTATTACCCCATGTTCCACAGCCCATCGATAATGAAAATGGAAGCCCATTATCAAAGTTACCGCCAGTTGCAAAACAATGTGCTTGATTTACTATAATTCTACAGACAGGCAGCTCATTTCCAAGCCTCAAAATATTGTCTTTATTTTCACTATGGATACTGCAAGAATGTCCTTTACCTTGGTTCTCAAGAATGGTCGTTGCAATTTCAACGGCATGATCAAAATTTTTGGCTCTATAAACTGCTAAAACAGGTGAAAGTTTTTCCATTGAAAATGGGTGGTCATTACCAACATTTTCTTCTTCAACCATAAGGAATTTAGAGTTCACATGTTGCCCACTAAGACCTGCTATGGAGGCAATTTCATTAGATTTTTTTGCAATTATATTTCGGTTTATGACGCCTTCTTTGCTCCACATATTTTTTTCAAGGATGACTTTTTCCTTTGAATTTAACAATGAACCACCCTCTTTTTTAAGTGATTTAATTAGTCCATCATAAATACTATCAAGAACAATAATACTGTTCTCAGAAGAGCAACTTGTTGCATTATCAAAAGTCTTTGAAGTCATAATTTTGTGAGATGCGTCATCTAAATTGGCGCTATCGTCTACTATTGCAGGAACGTTGCCAACTCCAACACCTAGCGTTGGGGTACCGCTTTGTAATGCTCTTTGAATATTATTTTGTGATCCAGTTGCCACAATTAAATCAACAAGTTTTGATAATTCGCTCGTATCATCTTTGCTTATTGGTTCAGGCAATGATTGAACGATATTTTTAGGTGCCCCAATACGCTGAAGGGCTTTTTGCATCAGTTCGACTACTTTACTGCAAATAAATGCACCTTTTGGTGATGGCGCCAATATGATTGCATTTCTACATTTAAGTGCATTAATTGTTTTATTTAAGGGAGTTGCAATAGGGTTTGTTGAGGGCACAATTGCGCCAACCACCCCTACCGGCCTGGCAATCTCAGTTAGGCCTTTTTTAATATCTTGATTAATAACTCCAACAGTTTTAACGCTTTTTAAATCTCTAAGGAGTCCAATAGTTTTTCGTCGATTTTTTCTCATCTTGTCTTCAACATTTCCAAGACCAGTATGTTTTACTGCCATCTCAGAAAGTTCTTGATTATTTTCAGGCTGAATTACTTCCCAGGCAACTGCCAGGATTAATTCATCAATCTGTTCTTGAGAGTAATCATTAATAATTGATTGTGCTTTTTTTGCCTCAATGACAATACTTTCTATGGATGATTTTTGTTTAATAGTCATTACTTATTTATATGTGTTATAGGAATTTACTGGAGAGCTTTAATAGCCCTCCAGTAAAAAATATTTCAGCAAATTTTACTTTACTTCAGGCCCGCTAGGAGTTCGGTAAGATAAGCCTGTCTTTCATTCCACATGGTAATAACTTCGTCTCTAGACATCACTCTTGATGGTGAGTTAGTAGACTTCATTTTTCCTTGTGTTTTCTTATCATTAAACATTGCAGGAACTTTGCTCGCAAGGTAATCTACAACATCTTGAGGTGTTCCAGAAGGAACCATTAGCCCACGGAAATTGACACTTGAATCGTCAACGTCAACACCGCTTTCCATAAGTGTAGGAACATCAGGTAAATACGCATGTCTTGTAAGGTCTGCAACAGCTAGTATTTTAAGATCAGCTGCGCTTCTTGCAGAGTCAGAAAGATTATTAAAACCAGCAACTGTTTCACCAGCCTTAACCATTCTAAGAGCATCTACACCACCCGAAGCAGGAATATAAGTTAGATTTGCACCAGATGCTTTTGCAAACTGCAAGAAAGCAATATGATGTCCAACAAATTTTCCAGCGCCACTAATTGTAACAGCACCTGGATTTGCTTCAGCGTGAGCAAGCAGTTCCCCTACCGTATTAAATGGACTATCTTTACCAACAATTAAGACTGCAGGATCTGCACCCCAATTTCCAAGAGGTTCAAGGTTGTTGATGTTGTACTTAGTATCAAAAACAATAGACTGTGCTATAAAGTGTGGAACATTATAAGCACCAAGCATGTAGCCATCTTGTGAAGCCTCACCTGCAAACCAATTCCAACCTGTTCTTCCACCAGCACCTGGCTTATTTAGGATGTAGATTGGCTGACCAATAAGCGCCTCTTTACCTGAGGCAAGTGTTGCAATTCTAGCTTGGAAATCTGTCGCTCCACCAGGTCCATAAGCTACCATTACGCCAATTGGCTTTTCAGGGTAATCAGCCTGAGCTGGCAATAACATCATAGATGCTACAGCCAACAAGGCCACTTTAGTTATATTAATAATTTTCATTTTTTCTCCTTTTTTGTTAAAACAAACCTTCTGGTGTATGAACTTTTAAAAGTAGTGTAAACAATCCATATAGTGCAAAAGTAAACACAAATGCGACACCCAATTTTATGAGTAACACACGCCAAAAGTCTTTTGATTCCGTAGGCTTGGTGTAGTACATTACAAGCGTAAAGAATACGATCATTGAGGCTAAGTAGAAGCCCAGTATTTTTAGTAGTAAGATAAATGCTGAAGCGATTGCTATGCCTGGCATTAAATCTTTGAAATTAGTTGATTTGTCAGCCTCACCCTTCTCAAACCAAAGCATTATCGTTAAGATAGCAATAGTTGCAGATATGAGTCTTGGAAATAGATAGTTCTCTGAATCACCTAAAATAAATGATGAATAAACTAGAATGGCACTAACTAGTGTAACAATAACGGTTGATATTTTTATTTGACTATTCATGCTTTGATTTTTTTAGATTTTCTACTGGAATATACTCCGTACACAATGGAAGCAATACATAGCGAAATTAAAACAATATTTATTGTTCCTGACGTAAAGTGTTGAAAAGAGCTTCCTTTTGCGTTTCCTATAAGGTTACCAAGTAGAAATTTTTCCTCTGTCATTGTTCCTAGTATTAAGCCTAATACAACTGGAACTGGGCTAAATCCAGCTTTACTTCCAAAATACATTAGAGTTCCCAATGTAAACATAATCAAAACATCAGAATAGTTATTTTGAATGCTATAAGTTCCAAATACAGCTAGTAATAAAATACCAACTGCCATATAGTTATCAGGCACTTTCATAATCCATTTACTATGTCTACTAAGGAATAAACCAATAATCAACATTAGAATTTGTGCGATTATTAGTGAATCAATAAAAGTCCATATAACTTCAGGGTTTTTAGTAAATATATCGTGCCCTGGGAATATCCCATGAATTAATAATCCGCCTAGTAGAACTGCAGCAGTAGGACTGCCGGGAATACTTAAAGTAAGAAGTGGAATTAGAGAAGGGCCAACCATAGAATTGTTAGCACTCTCAGCAGCAATAATTGCTTCAGGCTCTCCTTTTCCATAATTTTCCCTATTTGAGCTTACTTTTTTAGATTGGTCATAAGCAACAATGCCTGCAATCTGTCCACCCGCACCTGGAATAATTCCAATTATTGAGCCAATAATAGATCCAATTGATAAAGCTTTAAGTTTGCTAAAAACAAGTTTAAAAGATTGAATCAATGTTGCATCACCAGTAGCTGAAAAAACTCGGTTCTTCTTAGCATAAAAATTCTCTAAAAGATTCCAGACTTGAGGCATTGCGAATAAACCAATTAACCCAACCACAATATGAACGCCACTTTCAAGATGATCTGTAAAAACAAACCTTTCAACTGCATTTGTAGGGTGCTCTCCAATTGTTGCAAGCATTAATCCAAATAGTCCTGATAATAAGCCTTTAATGACTGATTTTGAGTCCAGAGTCGCAATAATTGTGATACCTAGAATTGCAACCCAAAACATCTCTGTGGACATAAACTTTAATGACAATGCAGCAAGTGGTGGAGTAAAAAATATGAGAATAAATACTCCAAAAATACCACCAACAAATGAACTAATAAAACAATAATGTAGGGCATTCTTAGCTTTACCGTTCTGCGCCATTTTATGTCCATCCAATGCAGTTGCAATGTTTGCAGGAGCGCCAGGAACGTTGACAAGTATTGCACTAATTGCACCTCCAGCAACAGTTGCTGTGTACATAGCGCCAAGTAATATCAGCCCACTTTCGGGCTTCATATGAAATGTAAATGGAATAAGAAGTGCAACAGACATTGTTGGACTTAATCCTGGAAGTGCTCCAAGAATAATACCGGCAAAAGTCCCTCCTACCAGAAGAGCAATATGATAAACAGTGAAGACATTATCAAAGTAGTTTAAAAATTCCATTGCATATCCAATTTAATAAAAACATACATTTATTCATATATATGTCTAATGAAACTCATATATATGTGTAAAACATCGTACACCGGACGTATATAAAAGTCAATAAAAAATATTTAATGCTAAAAAGTGTAAAACTAAATGAGTATACTGATTGACCTATTGTCATCATAATTTAACAAAATTAGTCTTATTAAAATGAATAAAAAGCTATACCAAACTGTTATAGATTATATAAATATTCAAATAAGCAGTGGTAAGCTGACCATTGGTGATTTAATTCCATCTGAGTCGCAACTTTCTAAATTACTTAACGTAAGTGTTGGTACTGTCAGAAAAGCTATTGACAAACTTGAGCATAATAAAGTTCTTTATCGTCATCATGGTAAGGGAACTTATATATCTGACTATGGATTTGATAATAGTATTTTTAATTTCTTTAGTTATGGAAACCAGACTGGGTCATCAATTCGAATATACAAAACCACACCTATCAGAAAAAAAGTTAAAGCGACCTCTGAGATTTCATTTCAATTAGGTATAAATCAAGCTGATGATGTTATTTATCTAGAGAGAAGAGGATATATTGATAAAAAAAATCCTATTATTATTGAAAAATCTTGGTGGGTTGCTGACGTTGTAGAAGGACTTCAAAAGCCTTCACTTCATATACCTGATCTTCTTTATGCTGTTATTTTTAAAGAGTTTGATACTCAAATTAACTCTTCTCAAGAAGTTTTGACTGCAGGCATTGCAGATGATGAAACTGCAAAAATTCTTCATATCAATAAAGGCGATCCAGTTGTAATATTAAATCGTCACTCCTATGCAAAAGATAAAGGGCTCGTTGAGTTCCGAATTACAACAGGAAGAGCGGATATGTTCAGTTATACCACTACAATTGGAACACCTCAGCCTTAATTTAATCTAGCTATCTAGTTATTTTTTAGTTTTTTTGCCATTTAATCGACTTCCAGTTAAACTTATCAACTATGTCAAATGACTTCAAAAAAGAACGCACTGATCTTGCAGCAGCTTTTCGCTGGGCTGCAAGGCTAAACATGCATGAAGCCGTTGCAAATCATTTCAGTTTAGCAGTTTCAGAAGATGGTTCAAAATTTCTTCTAAACCCTATTGGAATGCACTTCTCACAGATTTGTGCAAGCGACCTTATCCTAGTTGATTCAAAAGATGAATCTACAATGTCTAAGCCAAATGCTCCAGATCCAACAGCCTGGGCAATACACGGCGCTTTGCATAGAAATAATCCGCAAGCAAGATGCATCCTTCACGTCCATCCTAAGTACGCAACCATCTTGTCTTGTTTAGAAGATAAAACCATGAAGCCGATTGATCAAAACACTATGCGCTTTTATGAAAAAGTATCGATAGATTATGAATATAGTGGTATGGGTCTTGGCAAAGAAGCGGAGAGATTAAGCACTATATTAGGGGATAACTCGGTAATGTTAATGGGTAACCATGGTGTTCTAACTGCTGCAAAAACAGTTGCTAAAGCGTTTGATGACCTTTTTTATTTTGAGAGATCCTGTGAAACACTGATTGGGGCCTACCAAACAGGAAAAGCATTACACCAAGTCTCACGCGAGATTGCTATAAAAACTGCAGCGCAATGGCAAAAATATGACGCATCGGATATGCATTTTGATGCTTTGAAAAGAATTTTAGATAAGGAAGAAGCAGACTATAAAAATTAGATTTGCTTAATAGTGTTATTTTTTTTGATAAGGAGCTTTAATGCCAAGTAATAATATCTCATTAGACGTCGATTACGTCAAAGCACAATTCCCAGCCTTTAATGATCCAAAAAGTTCAAAATGGTCATTCTTTGAAAATGCTGGTGGAAGCTATGTTCCTACCAACGTTATTGAGCACTTAAATCATTTTATGACGTCTACAAAAGTTCAGCCATACGCTGAATTTGATACCTCCGCCATTGCTGGTGACAATATGGATCAAGCCACCAAGCTTTTTGCTGAAATGATTAATGCAAAGACAGATGAAATAATTATAGGCGGCTCGACAACGATGAATATGTACGTATTATCCAATGCAATGAAAAGTCTCCTTAAGCCAGGGGATGAGGTCATCGTTACGAACCAGGATCATGAGGCTAACGTTGGTGCATGGCGAAGACTTGCTGAGCATGGCGCCGTAATAAAAGAATGGCAAATTAATACAGACACTGCAGAACTTGAGATCGATGACCTTAAAGCACTTCTATCAGATAAAACCAAAATTGTTGCTGTTACGCACTGCTCGAATATAGTTGGGTCAATTAATGATTTAAAATCAATTGCTAAGTTAGTTCATGAGTACGACGCTTATATAGTTGGTGATGGCGTATCCTATGCGCCTCACGGTTTTCCAGACGTAAAGGACCTTGATGTCGATTTTTACGCATTTAGTCTTTACAAGACGTTTGGTCCCCATCTTGGGCTTCTTTATGGAAAAAAAGAAATCCTAAGCAAGCTTCCCAATCAAAATCACGAATTCCTAGAAGGAGACGTTCCTTACACACTTAACCCTGGCGGACCCAACCATGAAGAGCTATCTTGTCTAATAGGTGTTTATGAGTACTTTAATAACTTATATGAGCATCATTTTCCCGGCAAAGAGGCCTCAACTAGAGAAAAAATTGAAGCTGTTAATGAGTTAATTGCTGTTCACGAAATGGAGATTGCAAACCCACTTCTTGATTACATTAACTCTCGAGATGATATTAATCTTATCGGAAAAAACAAAATAGAGAATAAAGATAGAGCACCAACGATTGCCTTTACGATTAAAAACAAATCCTCAAAAGATGTAAGTAGTGAGCTTGTAAAAAATGGCATAGCAACTAGAAATGATAATTTCTATGCATGGCGATGTTTAAAGGCACTTGGAATTAGTACCGATGATGGCGTTGTTAGAACAAGTATGGTTCATTACAATACTCATGAGGATGTTAATAAACTGATAAGTGCTTTAAAAAATATTTAGAGTATTTAGGTTGAGAAAATAAAGAATATTTAGCTTCCTTCAATACTTTTAATTAAATCTTTCAAAGTCAGTCCTCTTCATAGAGTGTTGGAAACATTTTGCCACCTAAATCATCACCATTTTGATAACCATTTGCCCCCATCATTGCTCTTTCTTCTTGAGCCCAATCACCTCGATACTCAATCATAGAGCCTTCTTTAGCCATTCTTAAGGTATATCGATGAATATCTTTTTTTGGCATTACTTGATTTAAGCTTCCGTGCAGCGTTCGCATATCAAAAAAGACACAATCACCCAATTCTAGATCCCACTGCAGAAACTCATAGTCATCTTTATTATTAAGAATATCTGGCGTAATATCATAAGTTTTGCCGTTGACACTTCCAGCCTCTCCATCTACAAGATGCCCTTCATTGAATCGAGTCCTAATGAACAGCTTATCCCAAAGATGGGAGCCTTTAATCCAAGCAATCCCCTCTTCCTTTGATACAGGCTCTAATGGCAGCCAAAGAACACACATTGAACCCTCAAAATCAAAGTAGGAGATGTCATGATGAAATGGAGCACCAGACTTTGATCCCGCTTCTCTAAAAAACCAGTTGTCCATTACTAAGTTTATTTTTTTAGCTTCCAAGAGCTCGGATGCTATTTTTGCTGTTGGTGAGTTAAAAACGAAGTCTTTAAAGTCCTTATAAAGACCCCAGGTCCAGAAATCTTCAAAGTAACCAGGCGCATTTATATCTTTGGTGTGCCTTTCAAACCTTGGGCTGGGGTTTTTGATATCTTCATCAATACCTCTTCTTAGCTTGTCTATCCATTGTTTATCAAATTTACCCTTTATCAAGGCCGCACCATCAAGCTTAAATTGTTTAATTTCTTCTGCAGTAAGTAAGTTTTTCATTGAGAGGAGTATTTTAAATTATTAGCAAAAAAAAACTCCTAATATTATTAATACCAAGAGTTATTGAAATAGGTTTGAAGCGATATTAGATCGCGCAGCTCATATCATTGCCACAGCACATTGGTGATTTGATTTTCCCATGACCATTTGGACACTCAGAAATCTGAACTTCGCCGCCATCATCAAGCTTAAGTACGCCATCTACAAGCGGTTCATCACACTTAGCGCAGGTTGCATTGACGCCCATTCCACAATTACTACATTCATAAGTTGCCATAATTTTCTCCGATTAAGTAAGACGATATAGTAACAGAATTGGAGTAATTAATTTTCAATTTATTGAGTAGAATTTTTGATTATTTTTGCCCAAAGGTATATTATTATGGGCACTATGAAAAAAATACTTTTAATCCTATTTATATCTCTTTCTGTCAACCTCTCTTATGCTGGAGGAGATGATAGAGACCAGGTGCTTCCATTAAACTCTCTGAATGATGATTATGATGAAACCCAAAATTTCCTTCAAGATGATGATTCAGAATTAGTTCTCTCAGATGAAAGTGAGGCCTCAGAAATAGCTCAGCCAAAACTGATTAATCAAACGATAAATGAAGTCAGTCAGAATACTAATGGTATAGAAACAATTAGCTCTGTTAAGTCTCTAGCTTCCAGGTATCTTAAATCAGATCAGGGCATACTTATTATGCTAATTCTATTTGTTGTAGGGCTGATTCTTTTATTTAATTTTTTCGTTAGAGAGAAGAATAACTAATCTATTTTTGAAAAATGCACGGCAATTTTGGCTGCTAGATCTGCATTATTTTTAATCAACTTGATGTTGGCATCTAAGCTCTTACCTTTAGTTATTTCATTGACTTTTGATAACAAATAAGGCGTTATTTTTTTGCCTGTAATATTTTCATTATCAGCTTCAATAATGGCTAGATTTATGGCTTCATTCATAACGCTTGATTCAAGCTCAAATGCTACTGGAATAGGATTTGTAACTAAAACGCCGCCATCAATAGTAAGGTCCCACTTAGTTTTTAATATGCCTGCAATATCAATTGCTGCATCAATCCTATAGTCAACATTAAACCCAGATTTTGTTGAATAAAAAGCTGGAAGCTCAGAGGTTTTATAACCAATAACAGGAACGCCCTTAGTTTCAAGATATTCAAGGGTTAGCCCTATATCAAGTATAGACTTTACTCCAGCACAAACAACGCACACGTTTGTTCTTGAAAGTTCATCAAGATCTGCAGAGATATCAAGTGTTGTCTCAGCACCTCTATGAACGCCTCCTATTCCACCTGTTGCAAATACCGCAATATTTGCAAGGTTTGCAATAATCATAGTCGATGCAACTGTTGTGGAGCCGGATAATTTTTGTGAAACAGAAACGGCTAGATCTCTCCTGGAAATCTTTTTAATCTCATCATTCGTTGCTAAAAATTCAATTTCTTCTTTAGTAAGGCCTATTTTTAGGCGCCCTTTAATAATTGCAATCGTAGCTGGAACTGCTTTATTGGATCGAACTGTCTTTTCAACCATCAATGCAGTTTCTATATTTTTAGGGTAAGGCATCCCGTGAGAAATAATAGTAGACTCAAGTGCAACAATTGGTAGATTGTTTTTTAGTGCATTTATAACGTCAGGGTGAAAATCTATGTAATCATCTAGCTTCATTTCTTATGTTCCTTTAATAAATGTTCAATATTTTCTACTGATAATTCATTGCTAATCGTATTCTTGCTTTTAAGGGCTATCAATGCTGCAGTAGAGGCATATTTTACTGTTTCTTGAATGCAACTTAACTTTAAAAATCCATAAACTATTCCAGCAACAAAAGCATCTCCTGCCCCATTTGCACTGACTACATCAATTTTTTCTTGGATATATTTGCCATAATCTTTTCCATCAAAATAAAAAACGCCATCTTCACCTAAGGTTATAAATATTTGCTTACAGCCTCTATCAAATAGATTTTTTGCTGCCTTAAGCATACTTGATTCATCTGTAATTTTGATGCCAGTTATGAGCTCTGACTCTAGTCTATTTGGCTTAACAGTATGAAATTTACCGATAAGATGAATTATCTTTGAAGATTTCGCAATTGACACAGTGTCCAAAAATAAGGGGATATGACTAAATTCTTCAGTAACGTACTCAATTACATCAATTGGAACATTTGTATCAATTACGATAACAGAGCTTTGATTTAAGGCACTACTATGACTCTCAATATCATCAACGCTCATCTCATTAATAATTCTCATATCTGAGATTGACACCAGCATATCATTATTATCATCCAGTACTGATAGGTATTGACTGGTTGGCAATGAAGGATGTCTATTTATATATGAAGTATCAACATTCGCTTTTTGAGTGGATTCAATTAAAAAATTTCCCATAGCATCAGATCCAACATATGAAAATATTTTAGTTGGTATGGATAATCTAGCAATATTTTCAGCAATATTTCTTCCAACCCCACCAGATGACATAGAGATTTCACCTGGATTTGAATCGTTTAATAAAAGAGCGTTATCACTTGAGCCCTGAAGGTCTATGTTTGCCCCACCAATGACGCAAACATACTGCTTAGTCTTAGATATCATGCTTTAAATAGATTGTTTTTTATCTTTTTAATCCAATTAGTTATGTCTAAGTTTAAAGAATAAAGACAAGGAAGAAGTATCAAAGTAACAAAAGTACCAAACAGTAAACCATATCCTAACGCCATAACCATAGGCTGCAAAAATGCATCTTTACCCCCAAAGCCATATATGAGTGGTAAGACTCCTGCAAGCGTTGTAAGGGTCGTTAATATCACCGCCCTTAATCTATCCTTAGCGCCCATCGCAATCCACTGGATTGATGAATCATTCGTGTCTTGACTTTTCTTAATGAAATTAAGGTGACTTATCATTACTAATGAATCATTTACCACAACTCCCACTAAAGCTAAGACCCCCATTAAAACGAAGAAGCTGAACGACTCAGAGTGAAAAAAGAAGGCCCAAACAACACCAATTAAAGCAAAAGGAATGCTAAGAATAACTAACAACGGCTGAGAGTATGAATTAAAAAGAAGCGCTATTAGCATGTATATTCCGAATACGGCAAAACCAAGCGCCAAAGAAAAATCACTTAAAGTTTCTCTAGCTTCTCTAGAGCTTCCACCTTCTATTGCTCGAACCTCAGGAAAATTATTAATTAAATCAAGCTCATCAAGCGCTCTTTTTGAAACAGATTGAGCCGTAGTTATTGAGTCTTCAACCGCTGCACTTACTTTAACAACACGCTCACCATTTAAATGTTTGTAGTTTGGATCACCTGGAGTCTCAACAACACTTGAAAATTGAGACATTGGAATCATTCTTCCCTGATTATTCCTAATAGAGGTCTTGGTAATATAATCATCAGAATAATTGCTATCACCAAGATACATTTTAACGCTTAGCTTGGTGTTATTAAAATCAACATCAGAAACATCCATCCCAGAGTATATGGTTCTTAAGTGGCTGTATACCTGCTGGTATTGAATTCCTAACCGTGCCATTGACTCGTAATCTAACAAAACTTCAATTCGATTTTTACTTAAATCATCATCTCGATCAATATCGCTGACTCCGTCATAGCTACTAAGAATTTTTTCAAGTTGGTCAACAGCTGCTTGGCGCTGAACATCATTACTTCCAATTAAGCTTAGCTCGATATCCAGTGCTCCGCCTGGACCTCCCCTATTTGTCCTAAAATTAATCCTTGAAACGCCTTCAATATCTGTTGTTTCTGCTTTTAGAATCTCGATAATTTCTTTGGCAGAGATTGAACGATCACCCGCTGGCGTCAAGGTAATAGCAATTGAGGCACGATTAGAGGCTCTTGAGCCAATTGTACTTGTAAAAAAATCTAAATTTGAGCCCACTTTATCGATAATAATATTATCGATTTTAATTATGGATTGCTCTGTTGTTTCAACTGGAGTCCCTAGAGGCGTTTGAATGCGCATATTTATCGAGTTTGTGCCGCTTGATGGGAACTGGATATAGGTAATTTCTTTTATACCGATATAAGCACTAAAAGCAAGAAGCGCAATAAACAGACTCAGGACAATAAAGCGCCATCTAAGTACGACAATTAACATTTTTTCAAACCATCTTTCAACTGGTTTAAACCATATTTTTTGTTTCTTATCTGCACTACCAGACATGTGGGCAGGCAAAGCAATACTAACCTCAAGCAATGAGAACGTTAAAGCGCAGATAACAGTAATAGGCAAAATATATATAAATTTACCAATCGTGCCGCTCATTATTAGGACGGTTGATATGGCAAGGACTGTAGTTAAAATAGTCGTAATAACAGGCATGATTACCCGTTTAAAGCCGTCAACAATATTTTGATAGACGTCACCACCCTTCTCTTTATAGTGGTGAATGCTCTCAGCTATTATGATGCTGTCATCAACAACTAAGCCCAGCACTAAGACCATTCCAATTAATGAGATTAAATTAATTGTTTCACCTGCAAAGCCAAGAAAAGCAACTGTTCCTAAAAGAGTCACAGGGATACTCACAGCAACCCAAAATGCAGTTTTTAATGATAAAAATAAACCTAAAACTACCATAATGAGGACCAGCCCCACTAAGGCATTATTAGTTACAATTTTTAATCGATTGGATACTGGCTTTGACCTGTCATCGGTAACAATTAAATTAAGGCTTGAAGGGTACGATTCTTTGAGAACATCTAGAGACTCCCTTACTTTTTCAGTGGTTCTAATAACGTCTGCTTTTTCTGTTTTTGTGACCTTAAGGATGAAACCCTTAGTGCCATTAATTCGAGTAATGGTATTGAAACCAATTTCACCTTCCTCAATCGATGCAATGTCTTTTAATATAATTGTTGGTCCATCATAGCTAGACTTTACAACTACATCTTCCAAAGATTCCATATTTTGATATTCGGAGATAATAATTATATTTTTTTGGTTCCTTCCTTGATTATTGTCACCAATGGCAGAGCGAATATTTTGATCAGCAATAGCGGTCCTTACCTGATCAAAAGAGAGCTGATATTGTAAAAGCTTTTCTGGATTAACTCTAATTTGCACTTCTCTTTCAGAGTCTCCACCAATATTAACGCTCGCAACACCATCAATTAAAGAAAGGTTTTTCTCAATATTATTGGCAATGGCTTTAGCGGTCTCGACATTAATGTCATCCCCACCTATAACTATTGTAAGGATGGGCCACTCAGTACTCGTCCTGTCAACTACCAACGGGTCATTTGCGTCTTCAGGCAAGTCTTCTATTTCATTTACAGCCTCAGAAATACTAGTCTTCACCTCTTGAATGTCATCAACCCCTTCATCAATTTCAATATTTATACGAGATGACCCTTCAGATGAGGTTGATGTCAGCTCCTTGATTCCATAAATTCCCTTTATTTTGCTTTCAATTACGTTAGTGATATTCTTCTCAACATCTCTTGGAGAGGCACTTGGGTATGAAGTATTTATTGAAAGGCGATCAAATTCGATGACGGGATAGGTATCACGTTGTATTTTTTGCAGTGTCACAAAACCGAGTATGACAATTGATAAAGTAAATAGCAGTGCTAACTTTTTTTGACGTGCAAAGAAATTTAAAAACGAATCCATAATTTACTTCTGCCTTAATAGAATGCGATTATTATATACACGGAGCATAAAGAAATAGTGGAGACTTAGTGAACTTCTAACCCTTTTTTATTGGCTTTTTAGGGGAATAAAATCGATAATTTATAACTTGTTACTTTAAAATTTGACTAGTATAAGTTAATTAAAATTAAGCCTAAATGAAAAGCGTATTTGTAATTCTAGGAAACCAACTCTTTGAGCCAAAATTACTTCAAGATCATAACTGTAGTAAGGTCTTCATGGCTGAGGATTTTGATCTTTGCAGCTATGAAAAGCATCACAAGCTAAAGCTTTACTTGTTTCTATGTGCAATGCGAGAATACAAAGATGAACTTGAATCTTTAAACATATCTGTTGAATACTTTTCCTTAAATGAACGGGTCAAAAACCAATCGTATCTTGAGCTCCTTGTTGATTACGTTTTGGATAATCAAATAGAGCAGGTAAATTTATTTGAAATTGAGGATAAAGCTTTTGAGACAGAATTGCTTGAAGGCCTGTCTAAAAATAATATTAACTTTAAAACTCACCAGTCGCCAATGTTTCTCTTCTCTAGGGAAGAGCTGCATTCTCTAATGAAGGATAAGAAGGTCCTTAGAATGGGAAATTTCTACCAGCACGGAAGGAAAAAATTCAATGTCTTGGTGGATGAAAATAACAAGCCTTTGGGCGGTAAATGGTCCTTTGATGCAGAGAATAGAAAAAAAATCCCTGCCAATACCTTTATTCCTGAGCTACCAAATAACAAGCAATCGTTACATCACGATGATATTTGTAACCTCATAAGGCAGTATTTTAATGACCACCCTGGAAGTCTTGATAACCCATGGTTTCCAGTAAATCGTCGTGACGCTGAGATTCAATTTGAAGATTTTTTAAAGCTAAGAATGGCTAATTTTGGCATTTATGAAGATGCAATGCTAGAAGGTAAAAACTTCTTATTTCATAGCTGCATCAGCGCCTCAATGAATATTGGGCTTTTATCTCCTCAGAAAGTCATTCAAACTTTACTAGATATCGCGGATGAGTATCAAATTCCAATGAATTCACTAGAGGGCTTTATTCGTCAAGTTTTAGGGTGGCGTGAGTTTATAAGAGGCGTTTATCAAACAAAAGGTGACTATCAGTTTAATAAAAACTATTGGGGGCATACTAGCAAGCTAACTTCAAGCTGGTACGAGGGCACAACAGGTATAGCTCCTTTGGATGATTCTATTAATACTGCGATACAAGATGGATACAATCATCATATCCCTAGGCTTATGGTTATAAGCAACCTGATGAATCTTTGTGAGATAGATCCCAAAGAAATATATAGGTGGTTTATGGAAATGTATATTGATTCCTCAGAATGGGTTATGGTTCCAAACGTGTTCGGCATGGCAACTTATTCTGATGGGGGATTAATGTCAACTAAGCCCTATACATGCGGCTCAAATTATTTACTTAAAATGAGCAATTATAAGAAAGGTGAGTGGTGTAATACAGTTGATGGACTTTACTGGAGATTCATTCAAAAGAACAGAAAGTTCTATGAATCCAATCCTAGATTATCCCTTCAAGCAAAACTTTTAGACAGAATGTCACAAGAGAGGAAAGAGCTTATCTTTGGCGAAGCAGAAAAATTTATTGAGACGCATACCCGATGAAACTAGAAAAGATTTGTAAAACTTGTAACAAACCCTTTACCTGGAGAAAAAAATGGCGTAAAGACTGGGAGAATGTCCTCTATTGCAGTGAAAAATGCCGAAGAAATAAGTTGTAATCCTTAGGCCCTATTAATAAATAGATAAAAAAAAGCCCTCAATGAAGAGGGCTTTTTATGAACTTATTGAAAGTTAAGCTTGCTTCTTACTGACAGATTCGCTTGCTTTCACTGCAACATTCCAAATAATTAAACCAAATAAGATTTTGTTAACAAAATCTGCAAGGTTATAAACAATGTTTAAGGTTCCTGCGTCTACACTTCCCATCATATATCCGAAGACATATCCGAGAGGATAAATAGCCCAGCCTACTAAAACAATAATTCTAAGAGCATTGAATGCAGACTTTACGCTTGCATTTGCCTCAGCTGCTTTACTAGCCTCACCACCGAATATTTCCCAGATGATGACTGCCCAACCTATCATGCCTATGACGAATCCCATAGAAGCGGATATTAAGTGCGCCTCACCTGCGAATCCACCAATTAGCATTACCATAGTTCCTGCTAATAGTCTCCAAAAAGAATTAGTTGACACTTTAGCGCCTACTGCTTTCAAGATGATGAAAAATTCAATCATTAATAATGGCACTGTAATTAACCAGTCGATATATCTATAGACAATTGGAGAATCAGGAGTTCCTGCGATTACAGAAGCTACCCAGTAATCTCTCATATAGTAGTAGTGAATAGCGGCAACCAAAGTTACCAATCCTGCAACTGTCATTGACAGTCTCCACTCTTTATTTACTGCCATACCTTCATAAAAGAAAAATACTGTAGCAGCAACCATCGCTACAGACACTATCCAGAATGAAACGCCAACAAAATCACCAGCTTGTAAAAATAAACTCATGTCGCTCATAAGAACTCCCTAAATAAATTAAATTAACGATAACTAACCATTAGCCATCAGTGAAAAAATATACCTTGAAAGATTATTAATTACCCCGGAATTAACAATGGTTTTTTTTGACACTTTGTAATGGTTTAGTTTGACACTTTAATTAAGTTATTTAAGATAAGGATTAATGAGAAAGGGCCCTGCTAGGGCCCTTTTTTGATTACTTAACTTGTGTAATCCGATTATCAGTGAAACCCGAGTAACCTGGATTTGCCTTAATATAATCGACAACAACATCTGCTAAATCTGGACCAAAGTCATAGATATCTGTTGCAGACCTGAACATTTTATAACCATCTCCACCAGCACGAATAAAGTTATTAGAGACCATGCCATACGTTCCGTATAGATTTAATGCACTAAAAGTGCCATTACTCTCTTCAATTTCAATTGAAGTCACCCTTTCATTTGCAGGTTTTGACGCATCAAACGAGAACCGCATTCCAGAAACCTGAGGGAATCGGCCCGAACCATCCTCAACCTGGCTCACACCATTTTCAATTGCTGCTAACAGTTGCTTGCCAGTAACTTTAAAAGTTGACATTGTGTTTTGGAAAGGAAGAATAGTCATAATCTCGCCAAGTGTAACCTGCCCAGCATCAAGAGAGGCTCTAATGCCACCTGAATTTGCAAGCGCTATCGAATAACCCTTTTCCATTCCAGCTGCTTTCATTGCATCTGTAATCATATTACCCATATCGCATTCTTGAATACGACAAACAGCTCTATCGCCATTTAAAGAAGTAGAAACGTTTCCAACAAGAGTTTCTTTAAGATCTGTTATTGGCTTTTCTAATTCATCAAGGCGCGCTACAATTTGACTATTTTCATTAACTGAACCATCAATTGTAATCGGCTCACCTGATGCAGACATAATCTCACCATCATCATTAAAGACAACTGAAAGCTCACCTAAGTACTTACCATAGGCGTATGCCTGAACAATTTGAGTGCCATTAACAACAGTTGGGTAAGGCCCCTTTGCCCTATCACTTACATTTGATAAATAAGCATTATCATGCCCACCAACAATCACATCAACACCTGTTGTGTTGGCTGCAATTTCTTTGTCAATTTCATATGAAGAATGTGACATAAGTATGATTATGCCAACTCCAGCTGCCGTCAAAGAGTCGACCTCAGCTTGGACCGCAGTAATAGCATCAGTGAATATAATATTATCACCAGGACTAGATATATCAACAACGTCCTCCGTAACAAGGCCTATAAGTCCAATTTTATGACCACTTCTCTCTATAACAGTTGATTTTTGAAGCCTACCTTTAAGTTCTGGCTCCATATCAACATCTGCATTTGCCATAAGCACTGGAAAGTTAACTGCATCCATAAATGCTCTTAATGTTTCAGGGCCATCATCAAACTCATGGTTTCCAACAGTCATTCCATCGTAGCCAAGTTTATTCATCATTTCAGCGGCTACTTTTCCTTTATATAGATTGTAGAAAAGGGTTCCCTGAAATTGATCACCACCGTCTAAAAGAATTGTGTTTTCATGACGTGCACGAGCATCTTCAATTGCTGTAATCAATCGCGCCGATCCACCAAAACACTTGCCCTCTGCATTGTTCTCTGCAGAGCAATTATTATCGTATTTACTGATTGGTCTAAAACGAGCATGAAAGTCATTTGTATGAAGTATTGTTAGGTTTAAAACCTTATGACTAGCTGCTATTGAAGATTGACTAAAGAAGCCCAATGCAACAACAAAGCTTAAAAGTATTCCTGGAATTATTTTTTGCAACCCAGTTGATTGCGTTTTGTGTATTTGTCTCAAAATCACTCCCCTATATAATTAAAAAAATTGAAAAAACTAAGAATTAGTTTGGTTATATTGTAGACCTATTTTTAGACAACTCAAAAATTATTATTGTTAAAAAAAACTTAAAGCTTACTGACTTTAAAATTAAGGCCTAGGTGTAGATCAAAATGAAATATAATTCTTTTTATTTGAAGATAAACTACGATGCGATTTGCAGTCTATGAACAACAGCTAAAATGGTTCGCCCTATTCCTTGGAATTCTAAGCACTATAGCAATCATCAACGACCTATATCCATACACAATGTTCATTGGCCTTCCTTTCTGCTTAATTTGGGTCTACTGCGCTTGGCTGCACACTGAGAAACAATTGAAATGGATTAATATAATTTTTACAGGGCTTTATTCATACGGCATTGTGAGCCATTACTTTTGGTAATAACCTTATATAGCGTTATCTTCTTTCATTAAAATTGGACTTCCATCTGGTGTACTTAAGGGAATAATTTTCCCTT
The DNA here is from genome assembly GCA_905618925.1 of uncultured Candidatus Thioglobus sp. Taxonomy (GTDB): domain Bacteria; phylum Pseudomonadota; class Gammaproteobacteria; order PS1; family Pseudothioglobaceae; genus Pseudothioglobus. The sequence continues at coordinate 29,681 of CAJQTG010000003.1, forward strand.
TTATCGTACACATAGTGTTGAACCACTTTGTTTGTTGTTACCCAGATTAACTTCCAGATCTACCAAAACTAACTCAGCATCTAAAACCTCTAAGACCTTCATTTTTTTTCTCCTTTTTAGCAAGTATGTTGTTTAAATTTAGCGACATTAATTATTCATTTCTTTGGGTAGTGAGCAATTTACTAAATTTAGCTTATGGTTAATACTTAAGCATCAAACAAATTTTTGACTTTTAATAGAATCAAATTGAAATATAATCCTTTCATTGAAGCTTAATTAAAAGTCAACAATTAAGAGCACTTAAAATGATGAACAGTGAAGGAATAGATCAAAAATTACAAGGGCGTATAAAGCTTTGTAAGTCATCACCTCAAAAAAGACGAAGTCTGCCTTTTGAGTGCTATTGGGAGGACTCAGTCTTTATCCAAGAGCAAAAGCTTATTTTTGCCAACCAGTGGCTTGGACTGGGAAGAGCAGATAGATTAGAGCTTGCTGGTGAATATGAAGTTTTTGAGATGTGTGGGCAATCCTTACTTTTGATTCGTGATCAAGACAAAATTTTGCGATTATATGCAAATACTTGTCGACATAGAGGATCAAAACTATTCGGTGGTACCGGTCATTGTCAAGCTATTAGCTGTCCTTTTCACGGCTGGACATACTCACTAGATGGCAATTTAAAACATGCTAAAACAATGTCAGAAAACCCTAATTTTGACTTTTCTGAGCACTCCTTAATTGAATATAACTTAAAAGAAATACAGGGGTTTCTGTTTACTTTCCTGGGAAATAAACCAACAGATCTAGATGCTCAACTGGGTGATTTTTCACAATTGCATCAGCCTTGGTCATTGAATGAATTAATTACAACTAGGCGTGAGGTGTTTGAGGTGCAGTGTAATTGGAAGGCATTTTTAGATGTTTTTAATGAATACTATCATTTGAATAATGTTCATCCAACCAGTATTGATAACCTTTACTGTAAGCCTGAAGAAGCAGATAAAACAACAGGAGATTATGCTAGTCAGTTTGGACTTACTACAGGCACGGGAGCATTACTAGAAGCGCAGCAACTTAGCGCTTTGCCAAAAATGGAAAACTTAGACACGCCTTGGAGTCTTGGAGCTCGATATAGTTGGGTTTTTCCAAATATGACTTTTGCAGCAAGCCAAGAAGCAGTTTGGGTTTACGAGGCTAATCCTATTACCTCAGAGCGATGTCAGGTTAGACAAAGCATCTGCTTTCCAAAAAATACATTAGGACTTCCTGATTTTGAAGAAAAATCCCAAGCTTACTATCAGCGCCTTGATGATGCTCTAGATGAAGATATTGCCGCACTCGAAAATCAACAGAAGGGTCTTTATAATTCACCCTCTCTCCAGGGACAATTCTCAACATTAATGGAAGCAAATGTCGCAACATTTGCTCACTGGTATGCCAATAAAATTATTTAAAATTAATTAATGCTGATTTATTAGAAATACGAGAAGCTTATGTCAGAGAAAAGAAGTTTAAAAAATGTGTATTCAATAAAAACACCTGAAGATTCTATAAATCTATATAGATCCTGGGCTTCTTCATATGATGCCGATTTTGCTAGACAAAACGACTATCAATCACCTTTAGAAATTGCTAAGTATTTTGATAAATATTCTAATAATGAAGACACACCAATCTTAGATGTTGGAGCAGGTACAGGCCTCATTGGAGAGTGCTTAAATTTAAATTCAAGGAAAATAGACGCTATTGATATTTCTCCTGAAATGTTAAACATTGCCAAATTAAAAAATTGCTATTCAAAGATAATTGAGGCAGACCTTACTAAAAGATTACTGATAGGTGATAATCATTATGGTGCAGTTGTAAGTGCGGGCACTTTTACCCATGGCCATGTCGGGCCAGATGCATTAGATGAGCTTTTACGAATTACCAGGCCTGGCGGCCTATTTGTTCTCACAATTCATTATAAGTTATTCAAAAAAGCTGGATTTGATACAAAAATTCTAGAACTTGAAGGAAGCATAACCAAGCCCAGTTTTCATGAAGTAAGAGTCTATGGGAATAACCCAGACAAAGATCATGGTAACGACAAAGTAATTATCACAGTTTTTAGAAAAAAATAAAGTTGAGCTTTTAAAACTTGAGACAAGTGTTTTGTCCACAACTTTTTGCCTTAAATCTTTTTAACACCTCTTATATATAGTCAGTAGAAACAGCGAGTATTGCAATAGCTAATAAGGCAATAGTTTGTAAGACCATAAGTAGGATTGATTTACCGCCTAACTCCATCATTGATTTAAGAGAGGTGGAAACGCCTAAGCCTGCTATGGCGAACACTAAAAACCATTGTGAGACACTTGAAAGAAATCCTGAGAACACCATTGGGATAAAACCACTACTATTTATAAGTAAACACAAGGCAAAACCAAGGGCAAACCAAGGAAAGGCTTTAGAGCTGATTGTTCTGGATTCATCATCACCTTTCATTAGCAATGCAATCAAGATAACAACGATTGGAAGCATTGAGATTCTGAGTAACTTAATAAAAGTAGCTACATCGCCTGTCTCATTAGATACTGCATAACCAGCTCCAACAACTTGAGCAACATCATGAATGGTTGATCCAATAAGAATACCAATTTCAACGTCACTAAACTCTGCCACTTTGAATAAAATAGGATACGTAATCATTGCAAAGGTCGATAAGGCGGTGACACAAACAACAATAAATAAAGTATCACGATGTCTATCTTTCCAGTTGGGTAGTACTGAGGCCACAGCTAGCGCAGCAGCAGCGCCACAAATAGCTACAGCGCAAGCGGTTAGAAGACCAAAGAGGTATTTTCTTCCCATCAATTTTGCTAATATCCAGCTAATAGCAATTGATGATATAACTAGAATTGGAACTAACAATAGTACATTTGTTCCAAGCCCTAAAATTTGATCAAACGTAACTCTAAAACCCAATAACGCAACACCAAAACGTAAGATCTTCTTACTTGAAAACTCAATACCTGGTGCACAGCGCTCATCGTTTGCGAGAAAATTAAAGGCAATACCTATAAGAAGTGCAAATAGCATCACTGGTGCTTTATAGTGGATACTTAGAAATCCAGCTGCCGCAGCAATTGTGCCAACCACTACTAAGCCAGGGAAGAGTATTTGTAGTCGATTTTGAAAGTTGAGGAATAATGAATTCATTTAGAACGACTTTTAAGGTAATTGATACGGCGAGTCATTTTAAATCAATATGTGCCTATTATGCTAAATCATATAAAAACTAAATATGATAAATGACATGAACTTACTTTTGACTCATAATGTTGTTCTTTGGCTCAGATTACTATGATGGATAATTTTAATTTCTTGTCATAAAAAATCATGGGACTGACAATGACATTATTAAACGATCTAAAAAACTACCACCTTTTTGTAATTGCACAAGGCTGATAAATTCATTTGCTTTATGAGCTTGGTCTATATTACCGGGACCACAAACAAGCGTAGGGATTCCAAGACGTTTTTGAAATAACCCACCTTCAGTACCAAATATAACTTTACTATGAGTATCATTATTAAGAAGCTCTTTAATATAAGCTACAAACTCAATACCTGGGGCAGTTAAAAGCCCGGGATATTTGGCCAGCGTTTCAAAACTAAAGCCAGTTTCAGGGTCAATTAAGTGCATCTCAGATTCAAGATCTTCTTTGGCATAAGTCTCAATTTTATCTAGTAAATGCTGCGGATCTTCTTCATAAAGATGTCGAATTTCAAAATCAAATTGACAAAAATTGGGCACTATATTTAGCGCAGTTCCACCCTTAACGACACCCGTATGAAGCGTTGAATATGGCACCTCATAATCCATATCAAAAGGCCCATTTTGTGCTTTTTCGCGCGCTAATTTTCGAATATAAACGATGAGTTCTGAAGCAAAATCTACCGCATTAACGCCAAAAGGCGCTTGTCCAGAGTGGCAGGCGTGGCCCTTTACTTTTACTCGACTAGCGTGTTTACCTTTGTGGCCAATAACGACCTCCATACTTGTTGGCTCACCAATAATGCAGCAACTTGGTTTGATAGGTTGATGTTCAAGTAAGTCCAACATTCTTTGGACGCCTACACACCCTATTTCCTCATCATATGAAAATGCTAAATGAATTGGTTGCGTTAGCTCTATAGATACCATTTCTGGAATTCGACTAAGTACTAAAGCAATAAAACCTTTCATATCTGCACTGCCGCGTCCATAAAGATTGCCATCAGATTCTTTCAAAGAAAATGGATCACTATTCCATTCTTGTCCTTCAACAGGAACAACATCAGTGTGGCCTGACAGCATAACTCCACCAACATCTTTTCTTCCAATTGTAGCGTAGAGGTTGGCTTTTTTACCACTCTCGTCATATATCAATGTTGATTCAATGTTGTAACTTGCAAGATATGATTTAATAAAATTAATTAAATTAAGATTGGAGTTGTAGCTGGTCGTATCAAATCCAACTAATTTTTTTAACAATTCAATCGCTTTAGTGTTTTTTCCCAATACTTCAATTGGAGGCATTCTAGAGATCTCCAGAAACACCATAACTTGGTGCACCCGTGGGATCTTCAGCGCGTGTATTATAATCTATCATTTGTTCTTCGTAGTTTTGCCAAAGCTTCATAAGCTTATCAATAGGATTGTCCTCAGACCAATCTACTCTTAAATCAACTAGTGGCCAAGGATGTTTGTGAGCAACCTTGATTCCGGCAGAGTGGACAGGACCCTCTTCACCACCAGCATCTAAGCCAGCCTTTAGAGCTAACAATAATCGCTCAGCAAGGTGTAGGTTAGAGTTTTTAGCAAAATTATCAACTATAGCCTTTGGAATCTCAGTACTAATTAGCAAATTACCAGCCGCAATACAATGATTGCCCTTTGCTACTGCATGCGTACCAAGAGTTTTTGAGCCAGAAAAGCTTGAACTCTGACCTTTGTGATCAATAACCATTAATTGCCGATAATCGATGAATTTACGATCATTAGTTATAATTTTAATTGCTTGCTCGGAACTTGATCCTTTTTCAATTAAATCCAGAAGGATATTGCCCAGACTTGGGTCTGTAATATTTTGCGTGCTTGAAGCGCCAACACCTGCCTTAACCCAAGGGCAACGACTTGCTACACAGATACTTGATGAAGTAATAGCAACACCAACCATGCCTGTTTTTTCACAAAACCCTGCAACTGAAAAAGTCATACCACGCTCTCCTTAAAATTCTATATATTTAATCATCCTCTGGAATCATCGCTTCAACGTCGATTTCCATCATCATCTCTGGCACTGCTAAGCCTTTAACAATTAATCCCGTTGAACAAACATGAATGCCTTTAAGCCAACGACCAACTACCGAGTATACATCTTCACGATACTCTCGCTCTGTGATATATATGGTTACTTTGCATACATGCTCTAACTTAGACCCTGACTCTTCAAGGAGTGTTTTAACACAACTCATTGCATTTTCAGTTTGCGCAGCAGCATCACCAATACCGGTAATATTACCCTCTAAGTCAAAACAAGTTTGTCCTCTTAAAAATACGCGATTTCCAGCTCTTACTGCCATACAAAGGTCATTATCCATGCCTTTGCCTGGATACATTTGCTCGGTATTAAATTTTCTTATTCTTTGATGTGTCATTGTATCTCCATAATAAATCCATAAATATTTTATCCCTTTGATGCTCTTATTGAAGCATCAAAGTCAAGATAATTAGTACGCAATTTAATTTGATCAGCTAAAAACTTAGCATCCTGCCAAACGCCCCATATAAAAGCTGAACCTCGACGTGACTGCCATGGAAGTCCAAGAAAATAAATACCCGATTCTGTCGATATACCTCGCTCATGCTTTGGCCTTCCATTTTCATCAAGCGCATCAACTTTTAACCAGCTAAAGTCAACATCAAAACCCGTTGCCCAAACTATTGAATTTATTCCAGCCTCCTCAAGATCAATCTCAAGAATAGGATTTGTAACGCACTCTGGGTCAGGCAAGACTTCTCTAGCTTCGGGCTCGAGCGGAAAGTCAAGACCATTACGAATTACGTAATCATCTGCTTGATCAAGTAGAGATAGAGTATAAGCATTTCCTCCAGCAATATTTTTTGTAAGGTCAGGCGCAAAATACATCACATTATTTTTAAATAATTGGGTTCTCCCAAGAAGACTAATTCCGCGTTCAGCAAGACCTCGAAAATCAACCGTCTGACCACCATGTGCCCCACTAACAGCAATCGTAATGTGCTCAGTTCCTGGGTCTTTAGTGACAGCCTCCCATTTGCCTAAGACACCTAGCCACCAGACAAAATCACGTCCACGATAACTACGAGGGGGTAAGTCGTGAGGACCAACGGAAAGATAAACTGATTTACCAGAACGCAAAAGCTCATCGGCGATTTGTGCTCCTGATGATCCAGCTCCAACAACTAAAACCCCGCCATCTGGTAATTGCTCAGGGTTTTGATACTGACTTGAATGAATTTGCGTAATTTTATTTTTTTCAAATTCAAACTTAGGAATTAAAGGGCGCTGAAAAGGCCCAGTAGCAGCGACCACATTATTGGCATCAAAAATACCATCAGAAGTTTCAACACGAAAACCTGGACGCCCATTATTTCTTCGCACTTCTTTGACCTCAACGCCACAACGTATAGGGGCTTTAATCATCTCAGCATAGGCAACAAAGTAATCTACAACTTGTTCTTTTGAAGGATATCCATTGGGATCAAAATCAGCAAATTTCATATTTGGAAACCGGTCATGCCAAGCTGGACCATTAGCAACTAAAGAGTCCCACCTTTCTGAGCGCCAACGCTCTGCAATCCGATTGCGCTCTAAAACTAGATGAGGTATTTTGCAATTACTCAAGTGCTCACTCATAGCAATGCCAGCCTGACCACCCCCAACAATGAGCGTGTCTATTTTCTCAATCAACACTTGTAGCTCGAATTATAAACTCCATACACACCTCATTTTTCATTCAACCTAATAGATTTCACATTTTTTTTGACTTTCAATTAAGTATATAGACCAAACTAAAGAAAATAAAATATTAAAAATTTTTCATTTTCATAACTATAATATTGTTATTACTTAAAATAATTAATTAGCCATGCTTCGAATCACTTTTAGGCAATTACACTACTTTACCATCGTGGCTGAAGAGTTAAATATAGCAGCCGCAGCTCGAAAGTTATTTATCTCGCAACCTGCAATAACAAATGCACTGAAATTACTCGAAGAAAACCTTGGCTCTCAATTACTTGTTCGCCACCATGCTCGAGGCGTAACTCTTACCAGCGCAGGTAAGGACTTTCTAGTGCGTGCTATAGATTTATTAGCTCAAGCAAATGAACTAGAATTAAGCACTATTGATTCAGGCCCATTATTACGTGGCAGATTGGAGGTTGGTTGTTATAGCAGTATTGCACCAATGTATATGCCTCGCTTAATCACAGAATTCTTAAACCTACACCCGCAGGTTGATCTGCGTTTACATGAATCAAACCAAGGAGATTTGATAGCTAGTCTAATGCAGGGTGAACTTGATTATGTCATTACACCTAGTAATAATTTAGGTCGAAATTTAATACAGAAACCCTTACTAAAACGACACCCCCACATCATATTAGGCTCCGACCATCCATTGACTTCAAAAACCAAAATTCATTTGAGCGAGCTAGTTGACTACCCCATGGTTTTATTGAACTTTGATTCCAGTCGAAACTATTTTATCGGCCTCTTTCGGTCCCATGGATTAGAGCCTTGGGTAAGATATTGGTCACCATCTTTTGAAACTGTAAGAGGTATCGTTGCAAATGGGCTAGGTTATTCTATTTTAGTTACACGACCTAAATCAGATTTTGACTACAATGGTCGCCCTTTATTTCTCCGACCTATTGCAGATGATGTTAATACAGATGATATTAGCCTAATAAGTGCTGAAACACGCCGTGCCACAAACTTGATGACAGCTTTTCAAGAATTTTCTGTAGAACACTTCAAAAAACTAGACAATGCTGAAAAATTATCTACAGATAACCATCACGAGAAAGGTCACTGATAGTCTCAACAATACTCTCCCTGAGTATTGCTACTAATTTATCTACCTCCTCTCTTGTCATTATTAAAGGTGGTGATAAAACGTTCATATGTGCTAAAGGTCGAACAATAAGTCCTCGCTTCTGACAATGGTCCGCTATTCGACTTCCCACTGCAGCATCCTCATGAATTAGTGACTTAGTCTTTTTATCAGCAACATTTTCGATACACATCATGAATTTACTACCTCGAACTTCACCTACAATTTCAAGATTTTCTAATGTTTTTAACTGCTTTTCAAAATATACACCAACATCATTAACATGCTCACAGAGATTTTCCCTTTCCATAATTTCAATATTTTTTAATCCTGCTGCGCAGCAAACTGGATGACCTGAGTATGTAAAGCCATGAGTAAATAAAGCACCTTTGGCTTGAGGGATACTAATAACATCATAAATCTCATCCGAAAGTATTGTTGCACTTAAAGGAAGATAGCCTGAAGTTAGTCCTTTGGCACAAGTGATAATGTCTGGTTGTAAATCAAACTCATCTTTGGAAGCAAACATGTGGCCTAATCTCCCAAATGCAGTAACTACCTCATCAGAAACATAGAGTACCTCATATTTATTACATACCTCTTGGGTTCGACGATGGTAACCGGGAGGTGGAACAATAACTCCACCTGCTCCCATAATGGGCTCAGCAAAAAATAAAGCAACATTATCTTGTCCTAGTTCTAGTATCTTATCTTCCAATTCCTGAACCTTGGTATCACAAAAATCCTCCAAGCTCATACCTTTAGCCCGTCGATAGGGGTTTGGACAGCTAATATGATGCACCATTTGCTTATCAATATCAAAACCAATGTGGTCAAACTCAACACCTGTAATTGACATTGCCATATAGGTAGAGCCATGGTAGCCATCAATTCGACTGATAATTTTTTTCTTGGTTGTTTTCCCTAACTGATTAAAATAAAAGTGAGCAATCCTTACAGCCGAATCATTTGCAACAGAGCCACCACAACCATAAAACACATGATTTAAATTACCTGGTGCTAATTCAGCTAGTTTTGCAGCTAAAGCAGCAGCAGGAGGAGTGGTGTGATGACCAAAGGTTGAAAAGTATGGAATTCTCTTTGCTTGAGTGGCAATAGCATCCGCCATCTCCGCACGTCCATAGCCAATATTGACGCACCAAAGACCGCCAATACCATCTATATATTGCTTCCCTTCATTATCAGTTAGGGTTATTCCAGAAGCATCAGTTAGTACCATGGAGCCATCATCTTTAAAGGTTGAAAAATCAGTCCATGGATGAATAAAATGATCCTTATCTTTCTGCCATATGTTTTTTTTATTTTTGTTCATAATCAATCCTCGTAATAGTATTTATTAGTATTCTATCCAACAGGTCTTTAAGCCACTGTATTTATCAAATGAATGGAGAGATAAGTCACGTCCATTTCCTGATTGTTTAAAGCCACCAAATGGTGTTAGAGGGCTTAACTTATCACAAGCATTAACCGATACCGTTCCTGCAACTAGTGCGTCAGATACTCGTAAAGCCTGGGAAAGATCATCTGTCCAAACGGACGCTGCCAAACCGTAGATAGAGTTATTTGCCATTTCAATAGCCTCAGACTCTCCACTGAAGCTCATTACCGAAGCCACAGGTCCAAAAATCTCCTCTTGGGCAATAACATGATGAGGTTGAACTTCAATAATTGTTGGCTCAAGGTAGCAGTTACTTTCGTTAATATTGAGTCGCTTACCTCCGCAATAAAGTTTACCTTGAGCAATTCCTTTTTCAACGTAGTCCATCACTTTATTCGCATGCTCAACAGTTACAAGAGCACCAGCTTTTGATGCTGGGTTTAGTGGATAACTTGGATGCCAATCTTGCGCATGTTTTTTTAAAAGTGTTAAAAATTCATTCTTGATACTCGCTTCTACTAAAATTCTTGAGTTAGCACTACAGACTTCACCTTGATTAAAGAATATACCAAAAGCGGAAGCTGCAGCAGCAGCATCTAAGTTTTTACAATTAGCAAAGATTAAATTAGGACTCTTGCCACCACATTCTAGCCAAATTTGTTTCATATTTGATTGGCCTGAATACTGCAAGAAATATTTACCAACCTCGGTAGAGCCTGTAAAGGCAACACAATCAACATCCATATGAAGTCCTAACGCCTTCCCAGCATCGTGTCCAAGCCCTGTCACAACATTAAGAACGCCATCCGGCAAGCCTGCTTTAGTTGCCAATTGGGCTAATCGAATCGCAGTAAATGAGGATTGTTCTGCTGGCTTTAATACTACTGAGTTTCCAACTGCCAAAGCGGGGGCACATTTCCAAATAGCCATGTCCAAAGGGAAGTTCCATGGCACAACTGCTCCAACAACGCCTAGCGGTTCCCGCCTGATCATAGCCAAACTACCACGGCCAGTTGGGGCAACTTCATCATATAGTTTATCAATTGCCTCAGCATGCCAGCGAAGAATCGCAGCAGCACCTGGAACATCAATTGTTAAAGCGTCAGTAATTGGCTTACCGGTATTAAGACTTTCTAGTAAAGCAAGCTCCTCAGTATTATTATCTATCAAATTGGCTAGTTCTATCAATGTTGCTTTTCTGTCTGAAGGGGAGGCATTGGCCCATACTCCAGAGTTAAAAGCAGCTCTACCTGCAGAAACTGCAGCATTCACATCTGATAAAGATCCTGCTGCAGTCTTAGTCATAACTTTACCAGTGGCAGGATTGATTGAATCAAACGTCGAGCCATTTTTAGCATCAACTGCTTTACCATTAATCCAGAAGTGATTAGGAAGATCAATCTCTAAAACTTTTGCCTCCCATTGTTTCTGACTGATATTCATTTTCTATTACTCCTATTTTAAATTAGTTATTAAGCACAACTTATGCCTGAAAGTTCCTATATCTATATTATGTTAAAAAGTCATAATAAACAATTCTATCTACCCTTCAAAACCTTGAAGAACATTAACAACATTAATACCTATCTCCTCAACTGCATAACCACCTTCCATAACAAACAAGGTTGGTAAGCCAAGTTTGGCAATCCTTTGGCCATAATCACTAAAATCATCACACTGTAATCGAAAAAAAGAAATTGGGTCATTTTCATAAGTATCTACCCCCAACGAAACAATTAGAGCATCCGCTTGATAGTCTTTAATTTTTAAGAGCGCGATATCTAAAGCCTGAGACCAGACAGTATAGGATGTTTTTGGCGGCATTGAATAATTGAAATTGTAGCCCAAACCTTTACCCTCTCCCAATTCATCATTACCGCCAAGAAAGTAAGGAAAAGCATCCATGGGATCGCCATGAAGAGAGCAAAACATAACATCATCACGGTCATAGAAAATAGACTGGGTGCCATTGCCATGATGAAAATCAACATCCAATATCGCTACTTTTTTGGCGCCGTTGTCAAGCAAAAACTGTGCTGAAACCGCTGCATTATTAACAAAACAATAGCCACCAAACATGTCAGCTGCAGCATGGTGTCCAGGAGGTCTACACAGTGAAAATGCAGAGGCACTTCCTTTATTAATCCTTTCTGCGCCAGTCAATGCAACATCAGCAGCAAGATAAGATGCTTCCCAAGTGCCCTTTGAAATTGATGTTTCTGATGCCAAACAATAATACCCAATGCGTCCATCAATTTCTCTCGGCGGCACATTTCTAGTTAATCTTTTTGATGGCGATGTCGTTGCAATCGCCTCCCCTAGATAGCCTGCACCCTTCCAATCAATCCAACAATTTTCCAAAAAATCTAAGTAACCTTCACTATGGATCCTCAAGAGAGGTTCTTTACCAAAACGTTTAGGCAAAATGATTTCTCCAAAATGACGTTTTGTTATCTCGTCAATAACAAATTCTACACGCACTGGGCACTCAAAAGGTGGCACCAACTCACCACCAAATAACTCTGTTTTGGAGTCTCTTAAAATGTGTTCCTTACTATAAATAGTTTTCATAGATAATTTTCCTCAGTTAATTACAGAGCTTTCTAAAACTGCATTTAGCAAAACATTTGCCCCTGCTTGAGCATTTTCAGGTGAAATACTTTCGGCTTCATTATGACTTAGACCACCTTTACAAGGAATAAAAATCATCCCTACTGGTGCAACATATGAAATTTGGCAAGCATCATGTCCAGCACCAGAAACTATATTTTGATAACTGTAACCTAATTTTTCAGTTGCGATTTTCACTTTTGAAATACAGCTCTTATTAAATGATATTGCTGGCGAGTACCAAATATTATTTAACTCACTTTTCAGATTCTCTCTGGCACATACTTCATCAATCAAACTCTTAAATTTTTGCTGCATTATTTTTAAAATTGCGTCCTCAGGATGCCTTAAATCTACAGTAAAAAGCACCTTGTTTGCAACAGAATTTATTGACGCTGGTTGAGACTCAATGCCTCCAACAGTATATAAAGAGCTCTTTTGTTCTTTAATTATTTCTTGCAACCCCTTAACAATCTGAATCATTCCAGAAACAGGATCTTTACGATAGTTCATGGGGGTAGTTCCTGCATGAGCACTTTGACCATTAAGAGTAACATGACTCCAGGAAATTCCTTGAGCACCCGTAACAACACCAATAGTTTTATTTTCTAACTCCAGTACTGGCCCTTGCTCAATATGCAACTCATAATATGCCTCAATTGGAAAAGATTTACAAGCTTCGCTTCCTAGTTGATCACTATTATGTAACGCCTGTTCAACGCTAACACCGTTGTTATCTTTGTGCAAAAAAATTTCTGATTGCTTAAAAACTCCAGAAAATACTCCAGAACCCATCATGGCAGGGGAAAATCTTACGCCTTCTTCATTTGTCCAAACGACAACTTCCAACGGATGTTCAGTTTTAATATTATTTTCTTCCAATACTCGCAACACTTCAATTGCACCAAGTACGCCTAAAACACCATCAAATCTTCCACCACAAGGCTGAGTGTCCAAATGACTTCCCATAAGGACTGGTGCTTTGCCATTATTACCTTCACGCCTTATAAATAGATTACCCATGGAGTCTAATCGATGACTACAATTTAATTGAGCAGCCCAACTCTTTAGTAAGTTACGACCCTCTATGTCAGCATCAGTCAAGGCCAATCTACAAGATCCACCATTGTCTCCAGGGCCAATTTCTGCCATTTTTGTCAAAGATTGCCAGAGACGATTTTTATTTACTTTTAGATTCATTATTATTTATTGTTGACTTTTTTTTCTTAGCTAGTCTAGTGCCGACTAAAAAGTTAAAATTGATCAAAAAAAATACTCAAATTTATTAGATACATAAATGTCCCACCAACACTCAAAACACTAAAGAGAGCATCAGTGGGTCACAATTAAACAACGATCATTTGCCTGTCTCATGAGCCATTTAAACCAGCACATCAAGAAATGATCGTTTTTAACCTAAAGTTACTTCATCATTTCAGTCCAAATACCCGAGTAGAGCTTATTGACTTCAGCCGAGCACATTTCGATAAAACGACCGTTAGGAAGATGCTCTGCAGGAATTTGAACCTCAGGTGCAGTTGCTAAAATTTCAAGCATAAACTCACTTGAACCTTTAATGCCGTTTGCATACATTGCAAAATTAGACGCTATAGCAGCACTTTCAGGCTCCATCATAAAGTTCTGGAACAGCTTAGCATTCTCAACATTTTGCGCATCTTTTAAAACGACAACACTATCCATCCATAAGACATAGCCTTCTTTAGGGTAGCCGTAATGAACAGAAGGAGTTTCTTGTCTTGTGCGCATTGCATCACCATTCCAATAGACAGAAGCTGCAATATCACCACTAGCAAATGGCTCTTTGATTCCATAGGTCATCGAAACCCACTTTGGTTTTGCAGCCATTAGAACATCACGTGCTTTTTTCAACGCAGCTTTATCATCAGTACAAGGCTCACTTCCAACGTAGTAAAGCGCCATACCAATAATATCCCCCATTTCAGGAGCTACATTAATTTTTCCCACTAATTCTTCTGGCGGATCAAAGGCAATAGCTGATGTGTTAATGTCACCTGAATACACATCAGTATTAACCACCATACCCACACTACCCCACTGATATGGAACTGAGTAATGTCTGCCTGGGTCCCAGTCTGGGTTAGTCCACTCAGGTAATACATTTTTGAAATTACTCATCTGATCCGGACGGGTTTTAAGCAACAAGCCCTCACTAATCCAAATTGGCATATAGTTTGCTGAAGGAATGGCAATGTCAAACCCGTGTCCACCCGCTTTAACTTTCGCTAAAGCAGTATCATTTGAATCATAGTCTGTAATTGTCACCGTAACATTATAAGTTTCCTCAAACTTAGTTACAAGCTCTGGGCTGGTGTAATCACCCCAGTTATAAATATTTAACTCTCCCGCTGCAGATACGCTTTGACTTACAAAAAGCATACTTGCCGCAACAGAGCTAATAATAATTGAGTTTTTTAATTGTCTCATGATTTATTTCTCCTTTTTTCTACTAATAAAATGAACAACCAACAAACCGTTTAAAATAAAAATTATCAGTTATTCTCCCTTTCTCACTTTCTCACTTTCTCACTTTCTCACATCTACTTTTTGCTGCTGATTAGGAACGTCATTCCTACCAATAAGATTGAAACTACAAAAAGAACGCTTGAAATCGCATTAATCTCGGGTGTAACCTCCCGCCTTAACTCACCCAGCATATAGGTTGGTAAAGTATCTTTGCCGGGTGTTTTTACAAATTCAGTTATAACTACGTCATCTAACGAAATGACAAACGCCAACATCGCGCCAGCTAAAATTCCGGGGAACAGTAATGGAAAAGTCACTCGCTTAAAAGTACGCCATGGGCTGGCATATAAATCAGCAGCCGCATTCTCTAGGGATAGGTTCATGTTTTCAAGTCTCGCACGAATAGGCAAGTAGGAAAACGGAATACAAAAAGCTGTATGGGCCAAGACTAAATATGCAGTGCCTTGATAACCTGTAGCAGCTTTGATAGAAGCAAAGAAAATCAACAGAGCAACAGCTGTGACTATTTCAGGCACCATTATGGGTTGATTGATAACTGCATAAATCAATCCCTGACCTCGATACTTTGGCACGCGAGTTGTAGCTAGTGCCGCCATTGTTGCCAGAATAGTACTGTAGACAGAAGCTTGTAAAGCAAGACCAAGTGAGCGAAGGGTTACTTCTTGAACTCTTTCATTATTCCATGCTGCTTCGTACCACTGCCATGAGAAGCCATGCCAGACAGTGAGCAATGTTGAGTCATTAAAAGAGTAGAAAAGTAATGGAACCATTGGTGCGTATAAGCAAAGTATACAAATGAGTGCTAGTACTGGAAAACTTGGCACATACTCCACATTAAAGCGGTCCCTGTTGCGTTTTTTTAAAAAATTAATGTGCATGGTTAACTCCCGAGCGACTTGTACTTCGCACGTAAAAAAGCATTGCTACCATAACAATAACTAGCAGAGTGATTGATAATGCTGCGCCCAAAGGCCAATTTCTACCTTGGCCAAACTGCAATTCAATCAAATTTCCAAGCATCAAACTCTTACCTCCACCCAACAATCTTGGGGTGACATATGCACCAATAGATGGAATAAACACCAAAATAGAGCCTGCCACCAAGCCTGGTTTTACAAGTGGAATAATAACCCGTCTCAATACTTGGAGCCTTGATGCATATAAGTCATATGCAGCTTCAAGTAAGCTAAAATCAAGTCGCTCAATTGTTGCGTAAAGAGGTAGCACCATTAATGGCAAATAAACGTAAGCCATTCCGATTGTCACAGCTGTTTCGGTGTACAAGAGTCTTAGAGGCTCTTCAATCAAACCTAAGGATTGAAGAAATTTATTCACAAATCCAGAATGACTTAGGATTTGCATGATTGCAAAAGTACGGATTAATAAGTTTGTCCAAAATGGAACAGTCACTAGGAATAGCCAAAAACTTCTCTGACTTCTTGGGCGTGTTGCAATAAAGTACGCAGTTGGAAAACCAAAAACAATACAAAGTAGAGTGGTCACGAGAGAGAGTTTTATCGAGCGCCAAAAAATCGACAAATGTGCATCGGCTGGTAATAGCGTTCCATCAAAAATATCGTGCCGCATAAAAACTTCAAACCATCCTTGAAGCGAACCTTGCCAAACAACACCACCCCATTCATCAGCTGTTAAAAATGAGTAAAACAGCATAATAAATAGCGGCCCAGAAGCTGCAATAGTCAAAACAATAAGTGCGGGTGCACTCAGGAAATAATTACGAATCGTTCTTTGCTTTGCCTTTAAGCGCTCAAGCTTTGATTCAGGAAATTCAACAACTGATTGAATGTTTTGATCCATTATCTTGAGTCGTCAATCACTTGAATATCTTCTGCTTTGAAAATAACTCCAACTCTTTCACCAGCAACATACTGCTTACTCTGATTGCTTGCATTTTGCATACGCACATGAAAGCTTTGTGCCTTACCAGAACTAGAATCCAGCTCAATTGAATAATGCGTATCGGTGCCAAAAAAACTAACATCAACTATTTCTCCAGTCAATAACGCAGAATCAGCATCTTTGACCAAGCTCACTTTTTCTGGGCGGATTGCAATAGATATACTTTTATTTAAGGCCATGTCTTTTTTGCATGGCACTTTTAGGATTTGGTCATGATTAAAGTTTAAAAAGATAACTTCATCATTATTATTAGATTTAGAGGCGGAAGAAATTTCTAAAAAATTAGTATCTCCAACGAAGCTTGCAACAAAATGGTCTTGAGGTTTGTTGTAAATTTCATGCGGCGTGCCTACTTGCAACAGCTTACCCTCATTAATAACAGCAATACGATCAGACATAGTTAATGCCTCTTCTTGATCATGAGTTACAAAGATGAAGGTAATTCCAGTTGCGTGCTGCAAGCGCTTGAGTTCAATCTGCATTTCTTTACGCAGTTTATAATCAAGAGCTGCCAATGATTCGTCAAGAAGCAATACTTTTGGCTCGGGTGCAAGCGCCCGCGCTAATGCTACACGTTGTTGCTGTCCACCAGATAGTTCATCAATATGCCGGTCTTTTAACTCTTCCATATGGACTAGAGAAAGCATTTTACTGACCGTTTTCTTAATTTCTTGTTTTGGTTTATTTAACATCTCCAGGCCAAAGCTGATGTTTTCGGCTACAGTCATGTGAGGAAATAAAGCGTAGCTTTGGAATACGGTATTAACAGAACGTAAATTAGGTGGCAAGTGAGAAATGTCCTCGCCATGAAGTAAGATTGAGCCTTGTGTAGGATTCTCAAAACCAGCTATTATTCGCAACAAGGTGGTTTTTCCACAGCCTGATGGCCCCAAAAGCGTAAAAAATTCATTATCAAGAATATTAAGTGTGGCATTGTTTAGGGCAAGAAATGCACTTTCTCCCTTACCATAAACCTTGCTAACGCCTTCGACTTTGATTGCAATACTATCTTGCTTCATTGTTCCCCTATACAAAAAAATCAGAATAAAAATATGTTAAAAAAAATATGTTAAAAAATAAAAATATACCAATCTGACCTACTATCAAACCTAGTATACATACTCTCATTAGCACAATAAAATATTAATTACTTACTATTTAGCAAAATTAATTCTATCTTATTACAAGTTTTGAAAAATAGACTAATTTAATCTTCATATTCTAAATCTATTACAACAACAATTAGCTTGTAAGTTGGGGTGTAAATTCTTAATCATAAATAGGATAGTCGATTTATGAATCCTACAGTTCTTAAAATCCTTACAGAAATGCCACGAACTCATACAGGCAAGCCCGCTAAAGCAGAATTAAAAAAAATAGTTTGATTTTAAGTAGAACCATGGTTTCTTGAATACTTATTCAATGAGGGAGAAGCCCATTGCTTTAAAGCGCTAGACTTTGGTTTATATATTTCAACCTTTAAAGGGAAACACTTTGCAGAGTCACTTGAATGACTCGAGCTACAATCACCACCTGGACAGGCAGATAAAGCGCCAAGCAGGTCAATTTCTGCAAAAAATTCAATAAAATCATTTGGCCTCACTGGGCTTGCCTTCATAAAATACTGGTGCGTTTTTTTTGTAAATCCTGTGCACATAAATACATTAAGAACATCATGGACTTTCGCTTCTATCTCAGAAATTGCTTTGTCCTGTTGATTTGATAGAGCTCTGCATAAATTAGAGTGGCAGCAGTAATGATAATCCTCATCATTTAGAGCTTTATGTGTATATGGATCACACCTCGTGCCTATAACATCGTGGACGCTTCCACCATCTTCATCAAACCCATACCAATCAAGAGTATCGTGAGTAATTGTAGCAATAGGCCTAAGAAAAGGAAGGTTTGAATAAAGTCTATCCCCAGTACTTACATGAGTGCCATAGAGCGCTCTAGTTTTTCCACTAAAAAAATGTTCGTTAATATTATTTTTATTCCACAAGTTTAAATCTCCAACTTGAGGGCCATCAATACTGACAATTCGAAAAAAATGACCGGCAGGGACTTCAAAAGTTTTTGCATCTCTTGGAGGAATTATTATCGACTCAACAAGCTCCATTTTATCTCTTGCATCCTCATATAGGGCTGAGTCATATTTTGGTAAATTATCAATTGGATAGGAGATAACAGGTTTGGAAGCGCGGCGCTCTTTGGCATCAGAAGGCTCCAGATTTAGATTAATTATTTTCATAGTTAGATTTAATATTTAAAGTGATGTTGCCGCTCTTTCGGCTGGATCATAAGGCTAGATAAGGCGCTTGTGTTCCTCTGAGCAAGGTGGGGTGAAGATACAAATGTGTTTTCGTTAAAAGTCATGATTTATCTTACCGCCAAATCTAGTGTTGTTTTACTCAATCTTTCAGCTCCATTAGGGCCGACAATTACCGAATGGCCAGGGCACATTGCGAGCCGGTTGTCTCTATTCATTATGATCATATGTAAGAAAAAAACCATATTTTCTTCAATCAGCATTGGATTATTCTCATATATCATTGGGTAATCAACCCAAATTGGTGCGTATGCACAGCCCATAGTATAGCCACAAGCATTCAAGCGATGATCTTTGAAGCCACCCGCATCCATTACATTCGCATGTGCAGCAAACACATCACCCAAAGTATTACCTGGCTTTAAAACATCTTCACATGCTAGAAGCGCATCAGTAGCGACCTCATGCATAACTTTGTGCTCTTGACTAACCTCTCCAATTAAAACTGTTCTCATCATGGCGGCATGGTAACGACGGTAGCAGCCAGCCCATTCTAGAGTGATTTGATCGACCTTACTAAGGTGTCTTGGACCGGCATGATATCTACAAAGCAGTGCATGTTCGCCCGAGCCTATAATAAATTCATTACCTGCGTAAGTTCCACCACCTTTAAAGACAGCTCCCTGCATCGCAGCTAAAATATCACCTTCAAATGCTCCAGCTTGGGTTAGCTCAATCCCTGCTTTGTAAGCTTCATCAGCTAGCTCTCCGGCAGTTCTGATATATTCAAGCTCCCTATCACTTTTAATATAGCGTAATTTATTTACCACATTTGATGCATCATCAAGAGTGCAAAAGCCTTTTAGGGCAGTTTCTAAAAGTCGATAGTTATGAGCAGTTAACCCAACACTATCATACTCGACACCTAATTTTTTATTTTCACAGTGCAGCTCTTTTAACAGAAGCTTTAAGTTCTGAGCTGGGTTCATGCCGGCCTCATCTTTCCAAACTCTAATATCATCAAGTATTGAAGTTAGCTCCGCTTGAGCTAGGTCAGGAGCACGCGTAAGTAGAACCGTTTTTCCATCTGCGCCTAAGTATAGGCACTGAAACATAGCGTACCCAAAGCTATCATAACCACTAAGGTAATACATACTCTCTTGGCGAAACATTAAAATACCATCAAGATTTTTTTTATTTAGCTCTAATATTAAATTTGCTTGTCTTTTTTTAAACTCTTTGTTGGTGAAATGAATCGCCATAATTTACCTTCAATTTGTAGAATTTTATGAATTCATATTTAAGATGTTGGAGGACTTCCAAAGCCCCCTCCCCCAGGTGTCTTTAAAACAAAAAGATCACCCTTAGTAACTTCAATCTGGCCTTTAGTTTTTAATTCAGTAATACTGTTATCGGAATGTATTACATAGTTTTTACCAACAACTCCAGAACCTCCACCTGACATACCGTAGGGTGGGACGACTCTATGACCTGTAATTATATTAACAGTCATTGACTCCAGAAAGCGCATTCTGCGGTCAACACCATCACCACCATTCTTTAGCCCCTTACCCCCAGAATTTTTTCTAATACTAAAGGACTCAAGTCTTACAGGGAATCTCCACTCTAGAACTTCAGGATCAGTTAATCTAGAATTAGTCATATGGGTATGAACTGCACTGCAGCCATCTTGATTTGCGCTTGCTCCAGAGCCTCCACAAATAGTTTCATAGTTTTGTACTCTGTCATTTCCCCAGATAAAGTTATTCATAGTTCCCTGGGATGCCGCGACTACGCCTAGAGCCCCAAGCAAGGCATCAACAATATATTGTGATGTCTCAACATTACCTGCAATAACTGCTGCTGGGTATTCTGGATTAATCATTGAGTGTTTTGGAATAATTAAATTTAAAGGTTTGAGGCACCCTGCATTCAGTGGTATGTCGTCATCTACTAGGCAGCGAAAAACATAAAGAACTGCTGCATAACAAATAGCACTAGGGGCATTATAATTTCCTGGATGTTGATCACTTGTTCCAGTGAAATCAATTGCAGCACTGCGATTTTTTTTGTCGACACTTATTGCAACTGAAACTTGGTTGCCATCATCCATCTTATATGTAAAACTTGAGTCCTTTAGAACAGCTAGTAATCTACGAATAGATTCTTCAGCATTATCTTGAACATGCTGCATATAGGCATGAACAACCTCAAGACCATAGTTCTTAATGACTTTTATGAGCTCCTGAGAGCCTTTTTCTGCTGAGGCTACTTGCGCTTTTAAGTCTGCAATATTTTGCTGTATGTTTCGTGCTGGAAATTCTCCTGAACTCAATAAATCATTTATTTCTTTTTCAAGGAAAACTCCTTTAGAAACTAAAGTAAAGTTATCAATTAAAACCCCCTCTTCTTTAACATGACTTGAATTTGCAGGGGCAGAGCCAGGAACTGTTCCCCCAATATCTGCATGGTGGCCACGCGTTGCAACATAAAAAATTACTTTTTCACTATTTTTATCATAAACCGGCTTTATCAGTGTAATGTCAGGCAAATGTGTTCCCCCATTGTAAGGAGCATTGATCAAAAACGCATCTCCTGGGCACATAGTGTCGAAGTTTTCACGAATAATTGTTTTAATAGACTCACTCATTGATCCTAGATGAACTGGAATATGGGGAGCATTGGCAACAAGGTCGCCCGTTGGAGAAAATAAAGCACAAGAAAAATCCAAACGCTCTTTGATATTTACAGAAGAGGCAGTATTTTCAAGAACAGTTCCCATTTGCTCTGCTACATTCATGAATAAGTTATTAAAAATCTCCAACATTACTGGATCTACATTGGTACCAATAGCGCTCGCTCTTTTTATTTTCTTAATTCGTTGCAAAATTAAGTCGTTAGTCTCATTAATACTTGCCTGCCAGCCTGGCTCAATTACAATTGTTGAGGTCGACTCGATAATGATCGCAGGTCCAAATAGAATATCATCAAGCGCAATATCGCTTCGATTGTAAAAAATTGTTTTTTGTGCCTTACTATCAATAAAAACATTTTTTGAAGCTAAAGACAGAGTTTTGGATTTTTGAGTTGTTTCCTCTAAATCAAACTGTTTACTTTGGCATGAAACTTCAACTTGAATTGACTCAACGATAAGTTTTTTTTCTGGAGATATAAATCCAAAGCGTGCCCTATGTATATCTTCAAAGCTCAATTTCATCTCTTTTTGATCATCAAATATTACCGCTAAAGCACTGTCAGAATCTTTATAGCGAAGGTAAACACGTTTTATGTAATGAAACAATTCTTTATCTAGGTTTTGAGAAATTAACTCCTCTTTTCCCTTTTTTTTCAGGGTTTTAAAGCTATCACCAAGAGAGTTGATAACTTCCTTATTTAAAGCTAATTCAATCGCTAAATCGTTAATTGTTTTACTGTCTGCAAGTCCTATGCCGTAAGCTGACAATACTCCAGCATATGGGTGAAGGTGAATTTTTTTTATTCCCAGGCTGTCAGCTACCAAGCAAGCATGTTGGCCGCCAGCACCGCCAAAACAGGATAAAGCGTAATTGCTTACGTCATAGCCCCTCTGAACAGATATTTTTTTAATAGCATTCGCCATGCTTTCAACTGCAATCGATAAAAATCCTTGTGCAACTTCTACTGGAGTAACTGGTTTATTTGTTGATTTAGAGATTTCATTTGCTAGAGTAATAAATTTTTCTTCGACAATTTTTGAGTCAAGCTTTTGATTTGCATTTGGTCCAAAGACTTGAGGAAAAAAATCTGGGTCTAATTTTCCTATCATCACATTGCAATCTGTAACAGTTAAAGGCCCTCCATTTCTATAACAAGCTGGACCAGGGTTTGCACCTGCAGAATCTGGGCCAACCCGATATCTTGAGCCGTCAAAGTGAAGAATTGAACCACCTCCAGCAGCAACAGTATTTATTAACATCATTGGCGACCTTAACCTTACTCCGGCAACCTCAGTCTCAAGTGTTCTCTCATAATCGCCGTTATAGTGACAGACGTCGGTTGAGGTTCCACCCATATCAAAACCAATAAGTTTTTTTAGCCCTATCTTCTCACCAGTTTTAACCATGCCAACTACCCCGCCAGCTGGGCCTGAGAGAATCGCATCCTTTCCTTGAAAATAATTTGCATCTGTTAAGCCTCCATTAGACTGCATAAACATCAATTTTCCAGAGTCTAGTTGAGTTGATCCAAGGGCATTTTTAACCTGAGAAACATAACGACGTAAAATTGGAGAGAGATAAGCATCTACAACAGTAGTATCACCTCTTGGAATAATTTTCATTAGGGGGCTCACCCTATGACTTACTGAAATTTGCTTAAACCCAATATTTTTTGCAATAACACTTATTTTTTGCTCGTGATCTTTATATCGATAACCATGAAGTAAAACAATTGCTATTGAATTGAATCCTTCATTAAAAGCTTTTTTCAGACTTTTTTCAGTCTTTTGTGTATTTAGTTTTGTGAGTATTTTTCCATTGATACCGACCCTTTCTTCAATTTCAACAATTTTTGAATAAAGCATATCTGGAAGCTTAATATCCAATGAGAATAATTTTGGTCTTTGTTGATAACCAATACGTAAGACGTCTCCAAACCCACTTGTAATTGCTAGTAAAGTATTTTCGCCTTTACGCTCTAAAAGGGCATTAGTGGCAACAGTTGTTCCCATTTTTATTGCGTCAATTTTATGCATTGGAATTGTTTCGCTGTCTTTCAAACTTAACAGATCTCGCATTCCCTGAATCGCAGCATCTGGATATTGCCTTGAATTCTCAGATAATAACTTATGAGTTAAGATTTTCCCCGATGGATTTCTTCCAATAACATCAGTAAATGTACCTCCCCTATCTATCCAAAATTGCCATTTAGAATCTTTAGTAATTTCTTTGGTATTCATTAGTTATATTTATACATAAATTATATATAAATTATATATAAGATTTTTTTTTGAGTAGATACTGATAAATAATTATTAAAGAAAAGTCATTTTTTATAATTCTTAAATAATAACAATGTGAATTATCAGAGAGGACTTTAACTTTTACTATGTAAGAATAAATATAACTCAATCTAATGGGCTATTAATATTAAATAATAATATTGCATATCTTTATGATTCATTGTAATCTTTTGAGTAACATTAACAAACAAACAAACTATGCAAATTTGTATTCTCCATATTGGGACAAAAGATTTAAAGCATAAAAGCATCCACAAGCCATCTCCAGAAAGATTTATAAACTTGCTCGATCCATTTCTAAATAACTCAAGCTGGGTAACCATTAATTGCATTAAAGATGACCTGCCAATACAGGTTAAAAGCTTTGATGCATATTTAATAACTGGTGGTAAATACTCGGTGTTTGAAAGTCTTGAATGGCAAGACAACTTATTTAACTTTATTCATAAAATTTATAATGCTAATATCCCATTAATAGGGGTCTGTTATGGTCATCAAGCTATTGCACATGCTTTAGGTGGAAATGTTGAACGATTTAATAATGGATGGGGCATTGGTTTAACAACACTCGATGTAGTAGAAAGGGCTGAGTGGATGGAGCCAATGGTTGAAACAGTAAATTTATTGTCTATGCACCAAGATCAAGTTACAAAAAATCCACCCTTGGCAACTCATTTTTTAAGTAGTAACTTTTGTTGTAACTCTGGTTTTTATATTGACAATAAAGTTCTAGCAATCCAGCAACATCCAGAATTCACTCCTGAGCTTTGTCGAGATCTTATTACTAAGAGAAAAGATCGAATTGGTGATAACTATACTGAAGCGCTTGAATCCTTAAACACCAAACATCAAGGAAAAATTATAGGCAAATGGATGGCTAAATTTTTAACACTGCATAAAAGTAATTGAAAATTAACTATAAGCTTCCTAGTTAGATGTCCAGGCTAATTTATCCTTAACTAGATAGTGTTTATATTGAGTTTTTGCGTAATAACTTTCAAAGATTCTCTAAAACTAGCTAAAAATAAACCTTCAGTAGGAGATTCATTAAGCCATGGTGGCATTGAAAGGTAAAAATCAGTGCAATCAATAAACTCATCAACATAGCGCCAAGTTAAAAGATTATTATGTTGGCAAACTAATTCAGCAATTAATACATTGTTAATTGATAGTGCATTTAAGTCTGGAATCATTGCCATGGATAATGTTGAAAAAGGAGATTCTAAAATCTTTTGATAACGAATTTTATGTTTATATAGGAGTGCCCTATGGGTCTCATATGATGGATCAGTTCTTGATGCCATAATCATTTTTTCATTATGAATATCATAG
Source organism: uncultured Candidatus Thioglobus sp. (assembly GCA_905618925.1). Lineage (GTDB taxonomy): Bacteria > Pseudomonadota > Gammaproteobacteria > PS1 > Pseudothioglobaceae > Pseudothioglobus. The sequence continues at coordinate 54,863 of CAJQTG010000003.1, forward strand.
ACTGACAAAGTTGATTTAGCGGCCAATCGATGCTTTTTAGGCATTACACAGACTTCTCGTGCTGATAATAATTTTTTGCTTATAATACTAGCGTGTTGAATTTCTCTTATGCTTAAGGCAAAGTCAACATTGCCGCTTCTTATAGCCTGACTCATGTTTGCAATTGGAAGAGAGTTTACATAAAAAAGCATGTCTGGCTTTTTGTTATGCATAGTTGAAATAACCCTTGGTAAAATTTCATTAACAACTGAGAGGCTGGCTGAAAATCTCAGCGGGCTTAGTATCAACCCCTCACCTCGTCCAAAATTAAGTTGCATTTGAATTTTATCTAACTGCATCAATAATTGCTCTACATCATCCCGCAAACTATTGGCTCTATCTGTAGGGAAAATTAAACCATTACGCCTTACAAAAAGTGGAACCCCTACTGATTCTTCAAGTTTTTTAATTAATTGGCTAACCGCAGGCTGAGAAACACCCAGCTTCTTTGCAGCTGCTGAAACACTTCCATGAGACACCACCTCAGAAAAGGCTTCAATATATTTAAAACGGTTAATTTTTGGATTTTCATTCATATTACTGCAAAAAAATTAGTTATATATAGTTTAATACCTTTTTGAGCCATAACTTAATCTTATATGTTAAAAATTACATTTAATAAGGTTGTAACCATCCAGTTGAGTAGGTTAATCTATGTAAATTACTATTAATTATCAATTAAATGACCACAATACAAGTCAATGGAGAAAATTATCCATCCACTATTGTCGAGAATAACTCTGAATCTTTAGATGGGAAAATACAGACTCCCTTGCTTCTTAGCTTTCCCCATAGTGGTGAGAATTATCCTGATGACTTTGGCACTAATCCTGAACTGGAATTTAATGTTCTTGACTTTCCAAATGATAAATATGTAAACGAGCTTTACATAGAGCGTAAGAATTTAAACTTGACATCAGTTCATGCAAACTTTCCAAGGTCGTATATTGATGTTAATCGTCACCAACACAATATAGATGTAAATATGCTCAAGGATGGTGAAAGCTGGTATGGTCGAATTCATCCAGCAGGGCTTGAAACTGGAACCACTCTATTTTGGTCTAAAACAAAAGAAATATTCGAAATCTATTCACGCAAACTGAGTCATAACGAATTAAAGCAGCGATTGGCTAAATGCTTTGTACCCTATCATCAGCTCATGACTTATCACACCCAAAAAATGCACCAAAACCATGGTAAGGCATTTATCCTTGACTGCCATTCAATGACTCAATTTGATAGCAAAAAACGTGGTCGTAAGGAACGACCTCAAATTGATATAGGAGATAGAAATGGTCAAGGCTGTAGCTTAGAATACTCAGAGTGCGTAGCAGACACCTTCAGCAGCCTAGGATACGATGTAACAATTAATGGTCGCTTCGTTGGAGGGGAAATAATTTTGCGATATGGTTGGCCAGAGATTAACCAACATATACTTCAAATCGAGATTCGACGAGACTTGTATATGGATGAGGATACTAGAGAAAGAAATGAGCATTTTACAAAAATGCAGCATGATTGTAGTTCTGCACTTAGAGAAATAAAAGTTTTTGTGGATCAAGCATGATTGACAACGTTAAACTTCTTTTTATATAAATTTTGGTTTATCTAAACGGAAGTTATATTCAAAAAAATAAGGCATTTATCTCCGTAATGGATCGAGGCTTCCTTTTTGGTGATGGTATTTATGAAGTTTTCCCAGTCTACAACAACTTTATATTTGGCTTAGATTCCCACCTAAACCGTCTTCAGAAAGGTTTAGACACAATTAATATTCAAAATCCTCATTCTAAAGATGAGTGGGTAAAATTAATTAACAAAATAATTTTAATTAATAAAGATAGTGATAACCAAGCAATCTACTTACAAATTTCTCGTGGATGTGACGAGGATAGAAAGCATACACATGCTAAACTGATTCCGACTGTTTATATCCAATCTAGTAATATTAGGCCCTCTTCAAAGGATCACTTGCTAAATGGTAGAGCCGCGCTTTGTCGTGATGACATAAGGTGGTCAAAATGCAATACCAAAGCAACATCTCTCTTAGCCAATACAATGTACGCTCAAGAAGCAAAAGAAAATGGCGCCGAAGAGACAATTCTTTGTCGTAATGGCGTAATCACTGAGGGTTCAAGTTCAAATGTCTTTATTGTTAAAAATAATTACATATACACCCACCCAAAAGGAACCTTAATATTACCAGGAATAACAAGAGAGTTCATTATTGAGTGTGCTAAACAATGTGAAATACAGCTTCATGAAGAATCTTTTAGTGAAGAAGAATTATTTAATGCAGATGAAGTATGGGTAAGCAGTTCTACTCGTGAAGTGATACCCATTACCAGTATAAATGGTAAACAAATAAAGGATGGACTAGTGGGCCCAGTTTGGTCATTAATTTATGATCAATACCAAATTTTAAAAACTTCAAGTGATAACTTACTATAACTACAACTTATACCTATAAAGCTTGAATTAATAAGATTGTGCTAAACTAGAAATATACCTATGATGAATTGTAATGTTTTTTAAATGACTTGCTAAAAAATAAAAAGGAGAAAAATACTATGAAATATATTAACTTTAAAACTGCCTGTTTTGTTGCGATCAGCGCCAGCATGATGGGCTCTGTGTCCGCAGATACACTGCGAATGGCATTTTCAGTCGCACCGTCGACGATAGATCCATTTAAGAGCAGTGCCTCTGGAACCGCTTCATTGAATGAGCATCTTTATGAAGCACTTGTTTCGCGTACCAATGACAAACTTTTGGCTACATCTTACGGCTGGACTGACGATACAACTCTTGTAGTTAATCTCAGAGAAGGTGTTAAATTCCATAATGGTGCTGACTTTACAGCTCAGGATGTGGTTTATAGCTCATGTCGAATGATGTACAGAGTTGGTGGTAAGAAAAACATGCTCACAAGTGCGATGGGTCCAGTGACTGATGTGGTAGCGATTGATGACTATACCGTCGCATTCAAAACTGTAGGTCTTTACCCAATACTCATTCAAAAACTTAAATCTTTATCTATATTAGATAGTGGTGATGCCGATCTAGGGTCAACACTTAAGTTTGATAATACTGGTGACTGTGGCATAACACGTTACCCAACTAAAGATGAGTTTGCGACCGGGAAATATGCAAACGGAACGGGTAAGTACAAATACGAGTCTTTCTCCAATACCGGCGACGCCGTTTTGGTTCGTAACGATGACTATTGGGGCAATCCAGGTAACTGGGAACGCGTAGAAATTAGTTCGGTAGGAAATTCTGGTGCACGTATGGCTGGACTGCTTGCTGGAGATTATGATTTGATTGAGAACCCTACTGGTGAAGATTTACTGGCTTTGGAAGGTAACTCTGCCTATAGCTTCTCAACCGAACCTTCATGGCGCACCATCTTCTTAGTATTAGATGTTGGTAGTGATGTCGCACCAGGCGTGACAGCTGCAGACGGAACAAACCCACTAAAAGATATAAGAGTGAGACAGGCGCTTTCATTATCTATCAATAGAGATGCAATTGTAGATAAACTGATGGGTGGTAATGCAACCGTTGCTAGCCAGTTTGCACCTAGCTATCAAAATGGTGCTGATTCGTCAATGCCAGACTTAGCTTACGATGCTGATAAGGCAAGACAATTACTCGCTGATGCAGGTTACTCTGATAGTATTACTATCAATCTCAGAATGCCAACTAATAAGTATCAAAATGGTAAACGAGTTGGTCAAGCTATTGCTCAATACTGGTCTCGTATCGGCATTGAGGTCAATCTAGTTGCCGAGCCTTGGTCTGTATTTAGAAAGGGTCGTTCAGCTCGTGAGCTGGGTGTGTTTATGTACGGATGGGGTCACCCTCAAGGTCCTGCACAGATGATTTCATATGCATTTGGAACTAGGAATAAACCTCTTAATCTAGGTGGTAGTAACTACTCTAACTACTCTAGTCCAGACTTTGATGCGGCAATGACGGCTTGGGCAGTAGAAACGGACGAAGCTAAGGCCTTTGAATATAATCAAGCGGCCATGCGTGTAGCTGTTGAGGATCTACCAGGAATACCTCTATACTACCAGCATAGTATCTGGGCTCACACAAGCGATATAAGCGTTAGTGGTCGACCAGACGAGCGTACCTTTGCTGACATGGCGAGTAAAAATTAGAAACCTGTAAAGGCACTAAAAATTAGCCCCTCACACAAGTAGTTTGATACACTTGTGTGAGGGGTTTTTTTTATGAACTTCTTGTATCTAAAGCTTAATATAAAAAATTATAACTACCCTTTTATAAGATTAACGCATAATGGACTCCTCCACCCAGCCAGAACGTTTTTAGAGCCTAATTATTATGAAAACTACAAAATAGAGATGCACAATTCATGATTAATTTCATTTTAAAACGTCTTTGGCACAGCGGCATACTAGCAATCACCATGTCGTTAATCGTTTTTTTTGGCATGTACGTGGTTGGTGACCCAGTTGAAATGTTATCGGATGACGAGTTTACCGAACAGGACAAAATCGACTTAGCCATTGAACTTGGACTTGATAAGCCACTTTATGAGCAATACTTTACCTTTACAGGTGATATGCTTCAAGGAGACTTTGGCACCTCATTTGTCTACAATAGACCAGTACTTGATCTCATTATTGAGCGCCTTCCAGCCACATTAGAAATCTCTCTCTTAGCGATGGTTATTGGCCTTTCTATTGGTATCCCTCTCGGAATATTTTCCGGTATAAAAAACAATTCTAGAGCTTCGAAAATAATAAGCTTTTTCACAACTGTAGGCTACTCGACGCCCAATTTTTGGCAAGCCATAATTTTGATTATGGTATTTGCGGTTTTTTTGCAATGGCTTCCAGCCTCTGGTAGAGGTCTTACCAACTCAATGTTTGGTGTCGAGTGGTCCTTGCTATCCATTGATGGCTTACGGCACATGGCTCTCCCAGCGGTTAACCTCGCGATTTACAAAATTTGCATGCAGCAAAGGCTTGCTAAGTCTGGAACTCAAGAAATTTTGTATCAAGAATACATGACATATGCCCGAGCCAAAGGCATAAGCAGATATCGAATCATTAGACGACACTTATTGCGTAATATTTTAATTCCAATTGTTACCATTACTGGCCTTGAAGTTGGAGGGCTTATAGCATTCTCTACCGTGACCGAGTCAATCTTTTCTTGGCCAGGTATTGGTAAATTATTACTAGATTCCATCCATATGATTGATAGGCCAGTTGTTGTTGCTTATCTCATCTTGATTACTCTGATGTTTGTCTTTATTAATTTTGTTGTGGATGTTATGTATGCAATTTTAGACCCACGTATTCGGCACCAAAAATAACTACCTATGATTGATTACAAAAAAAAATTAGCAACATTAAGCATTGAAATAAAATCCATTTTCTCTGGCCATCCAATAGCAATTGCTGGCTTGATTGGCTTTATTGTGTTTGTCTTAACCGCACTTTTAGCTCCATGGATTGCACCACAAAATCCCTACGACTTGATGATTTTAGACATTATGGATGGATTATTACCTCCATTATCTAAGCTTGGTAATGGAACCACCTCTTGGCTTGGCACCGATGCTCTTGGTCGTGACATATTATCCGCAGTTATGTACGGATTACGACTAAGTCTTTTTGTTGCGTTTGTAGCTGTTAGTATCGGCACAACAATTGGTGTGTTTCTTGGTCTGTTAGCTGCAACTAAAGGTGGCTGGGTAGAGAGTGTCATTATGCGTGCCGTTGATTTAAAAGTAAGCTTTCCTGGGATTCTATTAGCGCTCATGCTGCTAGCAGTATTTGGAACCGGAGTTGATAAAATTATTTACGCTCTCATTATCGGTGTCTGGGCTAGCAAAGCAAGGCTTACTAGATCCTCCGCCCTATCAGAGATGCAAAAGGAATATATTGATGCAGCAAAAATATCCGGTATCCCTAACTGGCGAATTATGCTTAAATTTTTGCTACCTAATAGTATTGCTCCTGTATTAGTAATGGTTCCAATGGCTCTATCTGGAGCTATTGGTGCAGAAGCTACGCTGTCATTTCTGGGTGTGGGTGTTCCAATCACCGAACCCTCATTGGGATTATTGATCGCCAATGGTAATGACTACCTTCTTTCAGGAAAATGGTGGATTAGTATCTTTCCTGGTGTTGTTCTAGTGTCTCTGGTTTTGTGTATTAATGTTGTTGCAGACAGAATTCGTGAACATAATAATCCCTATTTAAAATCAATGGATAAGCAGTGAATAATATTCCACTCCTTAAAATAAATAACTTAACAGTCACCTACCCTTTGAATTCTGAAGGAAGTGATGTACTCAAGGCCCTTGATAATATCTCTCTTAATGTAAATTCAGGGCAAATCATAGGAATAGTAGGTGAAAGTGGTGCTGGAAAATCAACTATTGGAAAAGCCATCTTAGGGCTTCTTGATCCTCCAGCAAAAATTGTATCTGGCGAAATTACATTGACAGATACAGCAATGATTGGCTTAAGTGAATCGCAATATGAGTCTTTTCGTGGAAACCAAATTGGATATATATACCAAAATCCAATGACAGCGCTTAATCCGGTCTTAAAAATTGGTGAACAAGTCATCGAGGCAATACTAGCCAATACTGCGATGACTGGAAAAGAGGCTTATAATTATGCTATTCAGCTGCTGGAAAGAGCTGACGTAAGTTTTGCCAAAGATCGACTTCAAAAATACCCTCATCAACTGTCAGGCGGCTTATGTCAACGTATTGTTTTTGCAATTGCAATTGCTGCAAAACCTAAGCTGATTATCGCTGATGAGCCAACAACTGCGTTGGATGTAACCGTTCAAAGTTCTGTTCTTCAAACCCTTATTAAACTTAGCCAAGAAGAAGATATTGCTATTATTCTAATTACTCATGACATAGGAGTTGTATCAGAAACCTGTGATTATGTGTATGTACTTAGAAATGGAAAACATATCGAACAAGGAGAAACTGTTCAGGTTTTAGAAAAGCCGACACAAGAATATACAAGATCTTTAATGGCATCCGTGCCACTTATAGAGAAGCGACTTCATCGATTTGCTCTGCCTAATGAAGACAAGATGGAGGGTATGACTAGCCACCTTGGCTACTTAGAAGAAGAAAGAAAAGAGAATTTATATTTAAACAAAACGATTCTAAAAGTCACTAATATTTCAAAAATTTTTTATACGTCTTCCACTTTATTCAAAAGAAAAGAAGCCTTTAAAGCAGTTAAAAATGTAAGTTTCTCTGTGAATCGTGGGGAAACTGTAGGAATCGTTGGAGAGTCTGGATCTGGAAAATCAACCATTGGAAGAATGATATTAGGATTAGAAGATATAACTGAAGGTAGCATAATTTATAATGGTAGAGACCTTAAAAGCATTACTAGTCCCGAAGATCGTCTTGCACATTGTCTTTCAATTCAATGTATCTTTCAAGACCCCTACTCTTCACTTAATCCTCGTATGACTGCAGGAGAAAATATCACTTATGGTTTGAAAGTACATAAACTGATTGACTCTAAGAATGCAAAATCTTTAGCTCAAGACCTCATGACTCTTGTTGGGCTGCAGCGTCATGATGCAGATAAATTACCACATGCTTTTTCGGGTGGCGAACGCCAGAGAATTGGAATTGCAAGAGCATTAGGGTATCGACCAGATTTTATTTTCTGTGATGAGCCAACCTCTGCATTGGATGTTTCTGTTCAAGCTAATTTACTTAATTTATTAAAAGACTTACAAGAACAATTTTCATTAACTCTACTTTTTGTTAGTCATGATTTAGCAGTCATTCGGCAGATGTGTGACCAAGTTATTGTGATGAAAGATGGAGAGGCTCTAGAAAATGGAAGTAACGATAGTATTTTTGAGCATCCAAAACATCTTTATACTAAGTCATTACTTAAGGCTATGCCTAAATTTAAGGGCATTGCAAAACAAGTAGGTTTTAATGATAGTAAATAATTAATCGTTTAATAAAAATTATGGCTACTCAAAAAAACTATTACTTCGCCTATGGGTCAAACTTATCAAAGGCGCAAATGTCTCTTCGTTGTCCAGACTCAGATTATCTAATTTCGGGCAGGTTATCGGGCTATTCTTGGTTGATTAATAATAGGGGTTATGCGAGCATAAAGCTTTCACCGAATGCCTTTGTTTTGGGGGAAATATTCACCTTAAGTGAACAAGATATTTCATATTTAGACCTCTATGAACATGTAGCTGAAGGCATGTATAGTAAGTATATTTTGAACATTGAAACGGAAGAAGGTGTTTATGATTGTTTGGTTTATGTTGCCTCCAGTAATGATATTGGCAAACCTCAAACTGAGTATATTGAAAGAATGAATATAGGCATTAAAAGTGCCAACCTTCCTGATGATTATGTCCACCAATGCATTAGGCCCTTCATACCAGAAAATTAATGTATTAATTTTCAAACATTTTTCTTAAAGCCAACTTCATTGTCTTCTTAATTAAACACCCATCAATTAAACTTTAACTCTCTTCTTTAAGAGCCTTATCTAACCTCTTTAAAGAGCCTGGATTCCAGTCAGAATTATGAATATCTGATTCTTCAGACCTTGCATTAGTCGCTTTTATTGCTTTTTCTTGTAATGATAGTTCTTTCTTCTTTGTTTTTGGCTCTACATTTTGTTTTTTCATAGTTCTCTCCGTTAGTTGAAGTAAAGCTATTTCAAGTTAATTGTACTCTTTTTATTATTACTGAAACTATTAGAGCATGTTTAGTAGCTTTGGTCTTAAATCAACATCAAGAAGCGTTACATAAAAAATAGTTTTTAGAATTATCATATTCCATGTTTTTATCCTTTATATAATGTCTTCTAATTAACCTAGAAATATATTTTTCTGTTTCTAATATTGGATGAAATCAAATGGCCTATGTAGTAACAGATGGTTGTATCAAATGTAAGCACTTAGATTGTGTTGAAGTGTGCCCAGTAGATTGTTTTTACGAAGGTGAAAACACACTAGTTATCAACCCAGATGAATGTATTGATTGCGATGTATGTGTGCCAGAATGTCCAGTTGAGGCAATATTGCCTGATACTGACCCTGTTGGCGTTAAATGGTTAGAGTTCAACAGAAAATATAGTACTGAGATGATGTGGCCAGTTATTACTGAAAATAGTGGCCCAGACCCAGAGCATGAAAAATATCACCCAGATAATTTTCCAGATGGAAAGATGCATTTATTTTCGGAAAAGCCTGGTAAAGGCGATTAAGGTTAGGATTATAAATCTTAACCTTTACCTTGTTCTACCATAAAAAACTCAAATTTTTTTTCATAAAACCCAGGAAGCATATTATGAAAGCATTAGTTAAAAGTCACTCAGAGAAAGGTATTTGGCTTGAAGACGTTCCCATGCCAGACGTAAGTAGTAACGATGTACTTGTCAAAGTTCAGAAAACTGCAATTTGTGGTACTGACATACATATTTATAATTGGGATGCATGGGCAAAAAAAACCATTTCTGTGCCGATGACAACAGGCCATGAATTTGCCGGAGTTATAGCTGAGTTAGGTGAAAGTGTTGTTGGGTTAAAGGTTGGTGATTTGGTTTCTGCTGAGGGACATATAGTTTGCAATCGATGCCGTAATTGCCTAGGTGGACGTAAACACCTGTGTCCTAATACTGTTGGGATTGGAGTTAATCGAAACGGTTCTTTTGCAGAGTATGTATCTGTTCCAGCAGAAAATGTATTTAAACCAAGTGTTGAAATTTCAGCGGACTTACTAGCTTGTTTCGATCCCTATGGGAATGCAGTTCATACCGCACTTTCATTTGATATGGTGGGAGAGGATATTTTAATAACTGGCGCAGGACCAATTGGAATTATGGCGGCAATGGTTGCTGCTCATAGTGGTGCTCGTAATATAGTAATTACTGATCTAAATGAATACCGCCTTAATTTAGTTAAAAAAATCTTACCAAAAGTCATTACTGTGAATGTTGAAAAAAATCAAATCACGATAGAATTAATGGAAAGTTTAGGTATTTTTGAAGGCTTTGATGTTGGCTTTGAAATGTCAGGATCCCCTCAGGCGTTTGGGGAGATGCTTAATAAAATGATTAATGGCGGTAAGGTAGCAATGCTAGCCATTATGCCTTCGGGTTCTGGAATTGATTGGGACTTGGTTGTGTTCAAAGGGTTGCATATAAAGGGTATTTATGGTCGTGAGATTTTTGAGACTTGGTATAAAGGCTCTATGATGGTAGAAAGTGGCCTCCCACTCGAAAAAATTATTACTCATCATTACCATTACACTGACTTCCAGAAAGGTTTTGATGTGATGTGTTCAGGCCAATCTGGCAAAGTGATTCTCAATTGGGAAGATTAATTTAAGGAATTTTAATGAGTTTTAAAAGCGCAAAAGTGAGCTTAGAAAAAGATTTAAATGCCATTAAAGAGGCAAGTTTATGGAAAACTGAACGCATCATTGCATCTGATCAAAAAAACCAAATTACACTTGAAGGTGGCGCTGAAGTGATCAATATGTGTGCGAACAATTACCTTGGTTTAGCAAACCATTCTGAGGTAATTCAAGCAGCTAAAGATAGTTTTAGTGATTGGGGTTTTGGCTTGTCATCTGTTCGCTTTATTTGTGGTACTCAGAGCATCCATAAAAAACTTGAACATAAGGTTAGTGAATTTCTTGGTATGGAAGACACGATTCTCTATGCAGCTTGTTTTGATGCCAATACAGGTCTCTTTGAAGCAATTTTATCTAAGGATGATGCGGTTATATCTGACGAGCTCAACCACGCTTCAATCATTGATGGTGTTCGTCTTTGCAAGGCCGCTCGATATCGTTATAAAAACAATAACATGACTGATCTTGAAGCTAAACTGATTGAAGCTAAAGAAAGTGGAGCAAGACGTATACTAATTACAACTGACGGTGTTTTTTCGATGGACGGCACTATTGCGCAGCTCGACAAAATATGCGACTTAGCTGATAAGTATGATGCCATGGTTCATCACGATGACTGTCATGCGGTTGGTTTTATTGGAAAGACGGGCCGAGGAGTTCATGAATATTGCGATGTGATGGGCCGTGTTGACATTATTACTGGAACCTTTGGCAAAGCTCTTGGCGGTGGTTCGGGTGGCTACACTTCAGGTCGTCAAGAAATCATTGATATGCTGAGGCAAGGCTCCAGGCCCTATTTATTTTCAAATACTGTAGCACCTTCGATATGTGCAGCTTCACTTAAAGTGTTAGAGATGCTCTCAAACTCTACAGAACTTAGAGATCGCCTAGAAAAGAATACGCATTATTTTCGTCAAGGTATGCAAAATGCAGGCTTTAATGTTAATGATGGAGTTCATCCAATAGTTCCAGTCATGTTAGGTGATGCTAAATTAGCACAAAAGATGTCAGTCAAACTACTAGAAAAGGGAATTTATGCTATTGGTTTTTTCTTTCCTGTGGTGCCAAAAGGCAAAGCAAGAATCAGAGTACAAATATCAGCGGGACATACCAAAGATGATTTAGACAAAGCAATTGAAGCTTTTTCCTCTACTTATAAGGATTTATCAGGTTGAAGAAAAAAAATCCTTACAACCAAGCCTTTTCTAACTAAAGTGACACTCGATGCAATCAAGCAGGAACCAAACTAAGGCTTACGATTTTAAAACCAGGGATATTAAGGTTTTAAAAAAGCTCTTGCCGTATTTACTCAAAATGCGAGCTCGAGTTATTTGGGCTGTTAGTTTTTTAATGTTAGCAAAATTGGCTAATGTTGCTGTTCCCCTTGCGCTAAAAGAGATCGTTGATGGCCTTGATCAGACGAATTTAGTCTTCGTATTGCCGCTTGGCATGTTGCTAGCTTACGGCCTTTTACGACTGGCAAGTTCACTGTTTAATGAGCTTCGTGATGCCATTTTTGCCAAAGTTCGTTATCACGCGATGAATTTGATTGCACTTGGCGTCTTTAGACATTTGCACACTTTGGATTTATCCTTTCATTTGGATCGTCGCATTGGCGGTATTACCCGTGATATTGACCGGGGCACCCAAAGTGTCTCCACCTTGCTCTCCATTTTTGTCTTTAATATTCTGCCTTCATTATTTGAGATATGTTTAGTAATCGGCATTTTATGGCTAAATTACGACCTTCTTTTTGCTGGCGTCTCTTTATTGACTGTGTTCTTTTATGTTACGTTAACATTAGCCATTACCACTTGGCGAATGAAGTATCGCTATCAAATGAACGATATGCAATCCGAGGCCAATACCAATGCGGTCGATAGTTTGATTAATTACGAGACCGTCAAATACTTTAATCAAGAAAAATTTGAAGTCAATCGTTATGGTGAGACGATGCAGAGCTGGGAAGACCTTGCCACCAAAAGCTTTACTTCCATGACAGCGCTTAATTTTGTCCAAGGTGCGGTGATTGCTATTGGTGTGACCATTGTTTTGATTATGGCAGCACAAGGTGTAGTTGATAAGAGGCTTAGCTTGGGCGACCTTATTATGATCCAAGCACTCCTCTTACAGCTCTTTATTCCGCTCGGTGGTTTGGGTATTATTTATCGTCAAATTAAACATAATTTCATCGATATGAACAATATGTTCGACCTATTGGATCGCTCTTCTAAAGTCGTCGATGTTGCTAATGCGTCAGAGCTCAAAGTGACTCAAGGCGAGGTTAAATTTAACAATGTCTCTTTTGCTTACGCTGGCAAGCAGGAGGTGCTAAGCAATATTAACTTTGTTCTTAAACCGGGGCAAAAAGTAGCGATTGTCGGTCCTTCTGGTGCAGGCAAATCAACACTTGCTAAGCTACTCTTTCGTTTTTACGATATTTCTAGCGGTGAAATATGCATTGACCAGCAGGACATTAAACAATTCACCCAAGACTCAGTTCGCAGCGCGATAGGAGTCGTACCACAAGATCCAGTGATGTTTAATGAAAGTATTTATTACAATATTGCTTACGGTCGTGCGGGTGCAACCGAAGCTGAAGTTAAACAGGCAGCGAAGCTCAGTTTTATTGACAGCTTTATTGACTCCTTGCCGCAAGGTTATGACACACTGGTTGGTGAGAGAGGTTTAAAACTCTCAGGCGGTGAAAAGCAGCGTCTAGCGATTGCAAGAGTGTTGTTAAAAAATCCACCAATATTGATTTTTGATGAAGCCACTTCGGCGCTTGATTCGTATTCGGAGAAAATGGTACAAAAGGCGTTAGCAAGTTTGGCTCATAAACACACAACGTTGGTGATTGCTCATCGCCTTTCCACCATTGTCGATGCCGATCAAATTATTGTACTCGGCAATAGCACTATTGCCGAGCAAGGAAAGCATCAACAGTTGCTTGATCTCAACGGTCAATATGCGAGACTTTGGCAAATACAAGTCAATAAACAAACTCAGGTGTAGTTGAATTGAAAAAAAGCGGCTTGAAAGGCGCACTAAAACTAAAAATGGTGGAGGATGTGAGATTCGAACTCACGAATCGTTTAACCGATTACACACTTTCCAAGCGTGCGCATTAAGCCGCTCTGCCAATCCTCCGAAACTTTTTTATACTCTATCCTTTTGAGGACTCTACCATTGCCTCAATTTGCTCATCTTCAATGCGAGTCATTAGTGGTTTGAACTTATTGATTTGATGACTGGTTAGCGGGGTCTTAATGTCATCCCAGTTAAGAGACTCAATATTAAGGAACTCTTCTGAGTTCTTAGCCATCTCTGGAAGAACTGGCTTAAGATAAGTCATTAGCACTCTAAACATGTTAATTGCAAGAGAAGTGACTTCGTGTACCTCTTTGTCCTTACCCTCTTCTTTCGCAAGTTGCCATGGTTTTTTCTCATCAATGTATTGATTAGCCTTATCAGCAAGCTTCATAATTGAGCGCATTGCGTGCCCAAAGTTTCTAGCTTCATAATGACCTGCAATTTCTGTGCTAGCGTCTACAAACTCATTGTAGAGCTCTTGCTCAATGCATTCAGCTGATAGCTCCTTGTCGTACTTCTTAACAACAAATGAAGCGCTTCTTGATGCAATATTAACTACCTTACCAACTATGTCTGAGTTAACACGCTGCTTGAAGTCTTCTAGGTTTAAATCAATGTCATCAATCTTTGATGATAGCTTGTAGGCATAGTAATAACGAAGGCACTCTGGATTAAGGGTTTCAAGGTACGTCCTTGCCTGAATAAAGGTTCCACGTGATTTACTCATTTTTTGACCGTTTACCGAGAGGAAGCCGTGTGCAAAGATCGCGTTTGGCGTTCTAAAGTTTGAGCCCATAAGGGTCGCCGGCCAAAATAGTGCGTGGAAATAAACAATATCTTTGCCAATAAAATGATAAAGCTCAGTGTCAGACCCCTTTGCAAAGAAATCATCAAACTCAAGATCACTGTTGTCACATAATTTTTTAAAGCTCGCCATGTAGCCAATTGGCGCGTCCAGCCATACGTAAAAATATTTGTCTTCAGTTCCAGGGATTCTGAAACCAAAATAAGGCTTATCTCTAGAGATATCCCACTGCTGAAGACCTTGTTCAAACCATTCAGCTAATTTATTACTAACTTCTTCTTGAAGGTGCCCTGCATTTGTCCAGTCCTTAAGCTCTTTTTCAAACTGAGGAAGATCAAAGAAATAATGCTCAGACTCTTTTTCAATTGGGATTGCGCCAGAAACCACAGACTTAGCATTCTTAAGCTCTGTTGTTGAGTAAGTTGCGCCGCAGGCCTCACAGTTATCACCATACTGATCATCAGCACCGCACTTAGGACACTCGCCCTTAATAAAGCGGTCTGGCAGAAACATTTCTTTTTCAGGGTCATAGGCCTGTGATATAACCCGAGTCTTAATAAAACCCGAATCCTTAAGGCGAGAATAAATTAGCTCTGAGTAATGACGGTTCTCTTCTGAGTGCGTTGAGTGAAACTGGCTAAAGTTCACATTAAAGTCACTGAAGTCCGCCTGATGGCGCTCACTAACCCCTGCAATTAACTCTTCAGGATCAATCCCCATCTCATCAGCCTTAAGCATTATTGGAGTTCCGTGGGCATCATCCGCGCATACATAATGACATTCATTACCCTGCATTTTTTGAAACCGAACCCAGATGTCTGTCTGAATGTATTCAAGCAAGTGCCCTAAATGGATTTCACCATTGGCATAAGGCAGGGCTGAAGTAACAAGTATTCTACGTTTGGTCATAATTAGTTATCAATAATCCCAATATTATTAAGGATTCCTAAGATAGTTGTACGATAAAATAGCGCTATTTTACCGACTGAGGTCACCAAATTGACAAATTTAACTGAAGACTCAATACAAAAGATTCTTAGCACTGTTATAGATGTTCATACAGGCTTAGACCTTGTTTCCTCTGAAAATGTTAAAAATATATCTATTGACGATGAGATAGTAAATGTTGAATTACTTCTTAAATATCCTGCTATCAACTACCATGAAGACCTAAAAGGCTCAGTTGAAGAAGCACTTTCAAAGGAAGGTGTTAATTACTCAAATATTTCTATTAAATCAAAAATAGCTGCTTATGCGGTTCAAGGCGGCGTGCCAGCTCTTCCTGGCGTTAAAAATATAATTGCTGTTGCATCCGGTAAAGGAGGTGTTGGAAAATCAACAACTGCAGTAAATATTGCGCTCTCTCTTCAATCAGAAGGCGCAAACGTTGCGCTCCTTGATGCGGACATTTATGGGCCATCTCAGCCGCGCATGTTAGGCGTAAAAGACCTTAGGCCCGAAGAGTCTAAAGAAGGCAATATGAAGCCAATTTTAGCGCATGGCATTCAGGCAATGTCTATAGGGTTTTTAGTGGAAGAAGCCTCTCCTATGGTTTGGCGCGGCCCGATGGTAACTCAGGCATTAGAACAGCTTTTAAAGAACACAGAATGGGAAGATGTTGACTATATGATTGTTGATCTTCCACCAGGAACGGGTGACACTCAGCTTACTTTGTCTCAAAAGATACCTGTCAGCGGAGCAGTCATTGTTACAACGCCCCAAGACATTGCCCTTATTGACGCTCAAAAAGGCTTAGCAATGTTCGAAAAAGTAAACATTCCAATATTAGGTATCGTTGAAAACATGTCGATTCATATTTGCTCAAACTGTAACCACGCTGAAGAGATTTTTGGTAACGGAGGTGGTGAAAGAATGGCTGCAAGTTCTAAAACTAAATTCCTTGGCGCGCTTCCACTTAAATTAGAAATTAGAACTGACGTTGATGAGGGAAACCCAAGTGTCGCTAAAGATCCAGAGAGTAAAGTTTCAATGATGTATCAGCAAATTGCAAGAAATGTTGCCGCAACACTATCACTTCAAAGTGAGTCAATTGGGGCTTTTCCAAAGATTACAATCGAGTAAAAATCTATAAGTTTACTACCCTCTCTCTTTATTGGGGGAGGTTAGTGACAAGCCTTATTAAACTTCTTTAAACGCCAGTAATTATAGGGCCAAGGGGCTAAAAAACCAACTAGAAGCATTAAAGGGATTGCATAAAAATTTAGACCTAAAACGCCGCCTGTAAATACCAGGTCTGTAAACTCCATCGCGATCTCCATCATCAGCATTGAAATAAAAGACATTCCAAGTGCCGTTTTTAAGGCGTTAGCAAAATCAAAACCTGTCCTTATAAGAATTATCGTTTCCAAGATAACACTTGTTATTAAGCCGTTAATGAGGGGCAGCGCTGCAAATAGGTACCAAACAGTACTATAAAGAACCAGGTCACTCGTAATTCCAGAGAAACTGTAATAGGCTAGTGTCGCAAATTCACCAGTAGCGCAGCCAATGAGGCACCACTTGGTATTATTAGCACTTTTAGACCATGTATGCTTACATGCCCAAAATCCATCATCAATCTTATCTAAAAACATAATTTGCCTCTGTATTAAAGTTTAGTGATTCTCTGACACCTGATTAATGGTGTATCTTGGTATCTCAATTACCAAATCCTCTTCTGAGACAATAGCCTGACAAGATAGCCTTGAATCAGGATCAAGGCCCCAAGCTTTATCTAGCAGGTCATCTTCTATTTCATCAGACTCTTCAATTGAGTCAAAACCCTCTCGAACGTATATATGACATGTTGTGCAGGCGTTAGACATTTCACATGCGTGCTCAATTTCAATGCCATTATCAAGCAAAGCTCTGCAGACACTTGTTCCAGTATTTGTTTCTATAACAATACCCTCTGGGCAGAATTCTTCATTTGGCAGGATAATTAATTGAGGCATAGTGTTATTTTATAGTTATTAGTTAAATTCATCAATTTTATGGCCTTGCATAGCGCTCATTATTGACTTGTTCATTCTCATCTCAACAAATTTTGAGCTAACCTTTTCAAGGTCTAGGGTTGCATTTTTTATGAGAGCTACATCATCAGACTCTATTATTGATGATAAATACTCTCGTGAGTGAAGTATACTTTTGAGCATCACTTCATCTAAAAGAGTTTTATCAGCCTCTAAAGCTGAATCAATTGCCTCTATTGTTCTAGTTGCATCTACTTTCTGTTCTTGAAGCTGTCTTAAGATAATATCTTCTTGCGCAAATACAACTGAATCTTTAAGCATCTTCTCCATATCTGAGTCACTAAGACCAAATGAAGGCTTAATAACTATTTTAGATTTAACGCCAGAAGTCTCTTCTTTTGCTGAAACTGACAAAAGTCCATCCGCATCGACTTGAAATTCAACTAGAATGCGAGCTCTTCCCGCAACCATTGGAGGAATTCCTTTTAATTCGAATCGTCCAAGAGATCTACAATCTTTTGTAAGCTCTCGCTCTCCTTGAAATACGTGAATACTCATGCCAGTCTGGCCATCTTTGTAAGTCGTAAACTCTTGAGCCCTAGTAATTGGTATTGTCGTATTTCTATGAATCACCTTCTCCACCAGTCCGCCCATAGTCTCAAGACCTAAAGAAAGAGGCAGAACGTCTAGTAATAATACGTCGTCTCTGCTTTTATTGCCGACCAATATGTTTGCCTGAATTGCAGCGCCTTTAGCGACAACCTCATCAGGATTAATAGAGCACAAAACTGGTTTATCAAAAATCTCTCCAACTCGCTCTCTAACTGAGCTCATTCGAGTGGAACCACCAACCATAATAACCTCTTTAACGTCTGATATATTAACGTCAGCATCTCTTAAAGCTCTCTTTGTTAAAAGTAATGTTCTTTTAATTAAAGCATCACTCATAGTATCAAATTGAGATTTAGTAATCTTGTATGAAAGCCCTTCAATAGAAAATTCAGCATCTTCTTCAGTTGAAAATGCTTCTTTTGCTAATTTTGAAAGTTTTCTAATTGTTTGAATTTGCAAAGCAGATAAATTAGTAAGATTGAGTGACTGAACACAATCTTCAAAAATTAAGTTATCAAAATCATCGCCGCCTAAACTTGAGTCACCACCAGTAGAAAGGACCTCGAAGACGCCTTTAGTAAAATTTAGTATTGATATATCAAACGTACCGCCGCCTAAATCATAAACTGCATGAACACCCTCTTCTCCTGACTCTAAACCATAAGCAATTGCAGCAGCTGTTGGCTCGTTAAGAAGTCTTAAGACATTTATTCCAGCAAGTTTGGCGGAGTCCTTTGTAGACTGCCTCTGCGCATCGTTAAAATAAGCAGGAACAGTAATTACCGCACCTTTTAACTCTCCTCCAAGGGCTCGCTCTGCACGCAGCTTTAAAGTAGAAAGTATTTTTGCGGAAATTTCAACTGCAGAGAGACTGCCAATAGCTGTCTTAAATAAAATATTGCCTTTATATTCTTCAAAATCATAAGGTAAATTTTTAATTTCCTTTACTTCACTATAACTAGTTCCCATAAAGCGCTTAATCGATAAAATTGTGTTTGTCGGGTCTTGTGTTACCAAATCAAGAGCATCATGCCCAACTAGAGGCTCTTTAGAGCCACAATAAACAACAGACGGAAGAATAGCCCTACCATCTTGATCTAAAACCAGTTTTGTCTCACCACTCATTACGCTAGCTACAAGTGAGTTTGTTGTCCCTAAATCAATACCACACGCTAAATTATGATGGTGAGGGGCAGTTGATTGGCCAGGCTCTGAAATTTGTAATAACGCCATAAACTAAATCCTTAGAGCAGTTCGTCCATTAATTTATTAGCTTCTTTATAGAGCTGATCATAAAACTTCAATTCTCTTACATTCATTTTGATGTCCATAAGATCACTTTTCAGTTTAAAACCCTTATAAATTGATTCAGTATTCTCTTCAATATGAAGGTCAACCCTCTCCAAAAAACTTTCTAAACCAAGGCTATCTCGATCTTCTTTAATCACTTCAAGCTTTTCACGTAAGTCAATTTGAGAAATCAAAAAATCATGATTCATTGTAGTGTCTCTCTCGTCAAATGGATCTAATCCTTCAATCTTTAGTAGATAGCTTGCACGGTTTAAAGGTGTTTTAAGGGATGAGAATGCTGTATTTAAAAGCGATGTGTTCTGCAGAGCCTGAATTTTTTCAGACTCACTTTTTGTCACATATTTATCCGGGTGAAACCTAGATATTTCTTTTCGATAAGAGGTTTTGAGCTGATCATCATCAATAAAGAATGACGTTTCAAGATCAAATAACTCAAAATAATTTTGCATTAGGGATTTACCTTGAGAGCTAACGAAATCGAATCAAACAGTAAAGGACTCACCACAACCACATTCAGCTTTCGAATTTGGATTGTTGAACTCAAAGCCTTCGTTTAGTCCTTCTTTTTGATAGTCAACTTCAGTACCATCAATATAAATTAAACTTTTAGCATCAACGATGACTTTAACGCCCTTGTCATCAAATAGAGTGTCGTCTTCATTAACAGCATCAACAAACTCCATATTGTAACCAAGACCAGAGCAGCCTGTAGTTTGAACAGAGAGTCTTACGCCAACACCTGTACCTCGATTAGCTAGGTAATCACTCATTCTCTCTGCCGCTTTTTCAGTTAACGTTATTGCCATAATTATTAGCTAGCTTTACTCTTTAGATTATTAATTGCAGCTTTGCTCTTTAGATCATTAATTGCCGCTTTTATAGCATCTTCAGCTAATACCGAACAATGAATTTTCACAGGAGGTAGCTCTAACTCTTCTACAATTTCAGTATTCTTAATCTCAGCTGCTTCATCTAATGTTTTTCCTTTAACCCATTCTGTTAAGAGAGATGATGATGCTATTGCCGAGCCACATCCATAAGTTTTGAATTTTGCTTCTTCGATTACGCCTTCATCATTTATTTGAATTTGTAATCTCATTACGTCACCACAAGCAGGCGCTCCAACCATTCCCGTGCCTACATTAGGTGCATCTTTATCTAAAACCCCTACATTACGTGGGTTTTCATAGTGATCCATTACTTTTTTACCATATGCCATAAATTACTCCGAATTTAACTTTTATTTTACTCTAAACCGCTATATTTTATTGATTTAAACGCTTAGTATGCTTAGTGCGCAGCCCACTCTACCGTACTTAGATCAACTCCATCTTTAAACATATCCCATAAAGGCGACAAATCTCTTAATTTTTGAACTTTTTCACGTACTAGTGTAATTGCATCGTCAACATCTTTTTCAGTTGTATAACGTCCAACACTGAAACGAATAGAGCTGTGTGCAAGTTCATCAGTAAGCCCTAGAGCGCGAAGAACATAAGAAGGCTCAAGGCTAGATGAAGTGCAAGCTGATCCAGAAGAAACCGCCACATCAGAAATCGCCATCATTAGAGATTCACCTTCAACGTAATTAAAACTAATATTCAAATTTCCTGAGATTCTCTGTTCTAGGTCTCCATTAACAACAACCTCCTCCATATCAGAAAATCCAGCAAGAAGTCTATCACGAAGCTTTTGAACTCTTATACCTTCATCTTTCATTTCAGCTTTAGCAATTGCAAAAGCCTCACCAATACCAACAATTTGATGCGTAGCTAAAGTGCCAGACCTCATTCCACGTTCATGACCGCCACCATGCATCTGAGCTTCAAGTCTAACTCTTGGTTTACGAGACACATAAAGCGCACCCATTCCCTTTGGCCCGTATATCTTATGCGCTGAAAAGCTCATTAAATCAACTGGAAGTGATTCTAAATTTATCTCTAACTTACCAACTGATTGTGCTGCATCAACATGAAAAAATACCTTGTTTTCTCTGCAAATATCACCAATAGCTTGTAAATCTTGAATGACACCAATCTCATTATTAACATGCATAATTGAAGCTAGAATTGTATCCTCTCTTATAGTTTTTTTGAAAACGTCCATATCTAATAAACCATTCGGCAATGGGTCTAAGTAAGTTACTTCAAAACCTTCTCTTTCCAGTTGACGGCAAGTATCTAAGACCGCTTTATGCTCAGTTTTTAAAGTAATAATATGCTTACCACGCTTTTCATAAAAGTGCGCAATACCTTTAATAGCTAAATTATTTGACTCAGTTGCCCCTGAGGTCCAGACGATCTCTCTTGGGTCAGCCCCTACTAAATCTGCCACTTGTGAGCGCGCCTCATCGACTGCTTTTTCAGCTTGCCATCCATAATAATGTGAGCGCGAAGCCGCATTCCCAAAGTCACCTTCCATTGTTAAATATTTAGCCATTTTTTTAGCAACACGTTGATCTACTGGTGTAGTAGATGAATAGTCCATATAAGTTGGAGTTAGCATTATTTATATTCCTTAATTATTAATATAATTGTATATCTTGATTAATCTTATAATCATCGATGACCTGTTGAAGATTCCTCGTACTCAGAAACCCTCTTATTTGATCACTCACCTCACACCACAAATGATGTGACAAACACTGCTTACCCCTTAAGCAATCTTTTGAGCCATGACAGCGACGTAAATCTATGTTCTCATCAACGGCTTCAATAATTTGTGTAAGAGTAACATCAACAGCGTTAACATTCAAAAGATAACCGCCTCCTGGACCTCTAACACTTTTAACCAAAGATGCTTTTCTTAGCTTTGCAAAAAGCTGTTCTAAATAAGAAAGTGAGATGTTTTGCCTTTGAGAAATCATATCTAAAGTGACGGGTTTAGCCGACTCATTTGATGCAAGATCAAGCATTGCAGTTACTGCATATCTTCCTTTAGTGGTTAGTTGCATAACATTTTTGGTTAATTAAAAATTCAAGGAAATTATACTAGTAACCTAGGAAAATAGTCAAGTATTAAATTCACTCAACAATTACTTATTTTCAACAATTTACGAGTCTTCTTTTTTAGGCCCAGAATCAATAGGAAGATTGGCTATTTTCTTATCAATTTCTGCCAAGCGCTCAATAATAGAATCTACAGCTTGAATAGTAGGATCATTTGAGCGACCACTTGAACTTGCTGCATAAGAGTCAAATGTATCACTCTCACTAGCCTTCTTTATAACTACGCGACCTGGAATACCAACAACAGTGTCATTATCATCAACAGACCTAACTACAACCGAGTTAGAGCCAACACGAACATTATGTCCGAGCGTAATTGGACCTAAAATTTTTGCCCCAGCACCTATAACTACGCCATCTTTAAGAGTAGGATGGCGTTTCTCTTTATCCCAAGAGGTGCCGCCAAGCGTAACTCCGTGATACATCATACAATCATCACCAATCTCAGCAGTCTCACCTATAACAACGCCCATACCGTGATCGATAAAAAAACGCCTCCCAATAACTGCACCAGGATGGATTTCAATCCCAGTAACCCAGCGAGCAAAAGTAGAAATAAAGCGTGCAAGCCAGAAGAGCTTATAGCCCCACAATAAATGGGTTAATCGATAGATAATTACAGCCTGCACCCCTGAGTAACAGGTAAGTATTTCAAATACATTTCTTGCAGCTGGGTCACGATCAAATACGCTTCTTACGTCTTCAAAAATTCTCATAGAGGAATTATACCATTATTGATAATGACAAGATTTATGTGGCAATAAAATAACAACTATTAAAATTGAGGTAATCAACCGTATGAATGTGTCGATTTAAATCTTTTATAACTCCACATATATTGCTCTGGCATCTTTCTGATTAAAGCCTCAATACTGAAGTTCATAGATGCAACCTGTTCATCTAAAGTATCTCCATTTAGGTTAAGATCTACAGGCTCCAGATTTAATTCATAACCCTTGCCTTTAGGTAGTCTTTTGGCCCAAAAAATCAACACTTGCACATCATTCTTTCTTGCAATTTTTGCCAGTAGAGTCATTGTATTAGCCTGTTTATTGAAAAAAGGAGACATAATACCACCCTCTAGTCCTGGGTCTTGATCTGGCAACATTCCAACAAGCTCACTATTTTTTAATGCGCGCTGAATCTTTAGAATGCCAGATTTATCGGCACTGGCCATAGTCAGATTGCCTTTATTTCTGCGTTTAAATAAATAATCATTTTGTTTTTGACTTCTTAATGGCTTATACATAAATGTTACTTTTCTTGTATTAGCAAGGACCCTGCCAGTTAATTCCCAGCAACCAATATGGGGCACTAGTAAAATAGTTTTTTTAGAATTATCTAAATAATGTGCACCATTAAAATCAGAAACATAGTTAGTATTTTTCGAAAAGCTTTGATTCCAAATTAAACCAGATTCGGTTAAATTTTTGCCAGTATGAATTAATGCATTTTTTACAAGAGATTCTCGGTCTTTGCTTGAAAGTTCAGGGAAACAAATTTCAATATTTTGAGCTGAAATTTTTTTTGCTTCTGATCCTAAAATATAAAGTAGTTTTCCTATTAACGCACCAAATATATGATTAATCTTTAGAGGCAAAATAGAGCATAAAGATAAAAATAGGCGAATCATTTTTATTTATATAATTGATCAATTGCTGCTTTGTAATCAATAACTATTTTTTGATAAGTACCAGCTGCTTGGAGATAAGTAAGGTTTGCTAGGTTAGCATTTCTTTTTGCTGCAATTACTAGTGACTTTTGACCACGAGCCTCACCAAACTTAATCTGTTCCTCAATAACCATTTCTTCAGCTAAAGAGCCCTGCTCTAAGTAAAGAACAACAAGTTCAGACAATAAGTCAACTTGCGCAAGTAAGTAGTTAATTTGCTGAACATTTGTAATCTCAGCTTCTTTCTTTTTAGCATCCACATTATCAATACTGATTTCAGTACGCTCAACATCTATTAGCTCTTTTCTAGAGCCTAATGGGTAAGAGATATCAACACCAATATTCCAAGAGTAATCTCTATTACCAAAACTACCAAAATATTTATCATTTTCACCCAACGAAGATAAACCTAGATTTAAATTAACACTAGGCATGGTTTTATTTTCAAAGGTTATTAGTTGTCTTTGAAATCTAGCCTTATCAAAATCAAACTTTTGTATTAATCTCGAATCTTTAACAAAAGAACGCGGGTCAATTTTAGTTAAATTATGAACTTCAAATAAATCAAGGTCCACAATCATGTCTGACTCCTTAGAGCCTATTAGATTTGCAAGCTCTCTTCTCTCAATAATCAATTCTTTACTAGATTGAAGCAATTGTTGTTTAGCTTTAACATAAGAGTCTTTTTGCTGGATTAAGACTGACTTATCAATTAGCGAGTTTTCATATTTTTCTTCATCCAGATCTAATTGCTGCTTTGATAAATTAAGTGAAATTTTATGGTTTTTTACAACTTCTTGTTTGAGCGCCAAATCTATAAATTTAGAAAGCTTAGATGCCAGATACGTCTCAGCCTGCTCTTCTAGACTTATTTGCTTTGCCATTAAATCTAAGGAGGCTAAGTCGCTAGCAAGACGGTCATTCAAACCATCTTTATTTTGTAGAAGAGGACGGGCATAATCAAACGCTAAGAGATTTGCGTGGGAGGCATTACTGTCTTTATCATTTCGAGTTAAAGAGTGCTTTAAATTAACACTTGCGCCTGAGTTTTCTACTTTTCTATTTGCAGAAACCTCATATTTAGTTGAGTACAAGTTTTTATATGCTCTTGAAGCAGAATCCTCTCCACCTGTAAATGTTTCACTAGCGCCAGCTTTTATTTTCCAGTCCGAGTAAGTTAAAGATGATTTTTGATCAAGTAGACTTGTTTTCTCAGATAGAGATAGCTGAATAAAATAAGGGTGCGTTTCTACTAACTTTTCGCTAAATTCAGTTAGGGTAATTGCATTTGCATTTAGTGATATAAGTAAAAATACCGAAAGAATGGCTCTCTTTAACATCTTATCCCCTTTGATTGTTTAGAACAATTAACATGTAAAAAACTACATTTTAGAGCATCAAATAAATATTTTAGTGAAGTTTTGATGAATTTTAAGAAAAAATAAAAAATATAAAGCCTATAGCGCTTCAATAATTTCATCGATTACTTCGTTAAGTTTTTTTCCATTAGTATTAATATTGAGAGAAGCCACCTCTTTATATAATGAATCTCTAGCTTCTAAAATACTAGTAATCGTTTTTCTACGATTGTTACTTTTTTCAAGCAGAGGTCTAGTTTTTGACTTTGCAGTCCTTCTAAGGATTTGATCAACCGATGACAAAAGGTAAATTACCGAGCCTGATTTCATAATTAGTTCACGATTTTCCTCAAGTGTTACAGCGCCTCCTCCAGTAGCTAAAACAATATTAGGCATATTGCATAATTTTTTTAATATATCAGATTCTCGAGTCCTAAAACCTTTTTCACCTTCGACATCAAATATGTGATCGATACTTACGCCTGTTGTATCAATAATTTCATGGTCTGAGTCAAAAAAATCTAGATTTAAACTTTCTGATAAACGCCTACCAATAGTTGTCTTGCCTGAACCCATTGGGCCAACTAGAATGATATTGTTAATTTTTGACTGCATCTGTTAGGGCAAAAAGTTATTTATCCAATTTATAATTAGCACCACAATAAGGACATTTTGATTCTCCTTCATCAGAAAATGAAAGAAATACTTTAGGATGCATATTCCATGTCTTCACTCCCTTTGGCGGACAATGAAAAGGAATTTGACTTTTTGAGACTAAAGTAAAAGTGCATTCAGGATGATTTGATTGACTCAAGAACATCTCCCATTCTCAATCCAATGCAAATATTCATCATTACGACCATGGACACAATCAAAATATAAAGATTGAAGTTTCGCAGTAATTAATCCGCGTGACCCTATTCCTATTTGTTTTCCATCTAAATCTCTTATCGGCGTTACCTCTGCAGCGGTCCCTGTAAAGAAGGCCTCATCAGCTGTATAAATGTCATCACAAGAAATTTTCTTTTCTACAATCTTATATTCCAAAGATTTTGCTAAAGTAAAGATAGTATCTCGAGTTATACCTGGTAAAGCGGAAGTTAAATGAGGTGTATAAATAACTTCATCTTTAATTACAAAAATATTTTCACCACTTCCTTCAGAAACAAAGCCATCAACATCTAGCATTAAAGCTTCATCAAACCCATGATCTTGCGCCTCTTTAAGTGCCATCATTGAATTAATATAATTACCATTCATCTTAGCGCCGCTTAAAGAAGGATGGGCGAAATGCCTAATATATGAAGATGTTCGAATTCTAATGCCGTTTTTCATGTTATCTTCGCCTAAGTAAGATCCCCATTCCCAGGCAGCTATCATTACGTGTACCTTTAAATTATCAGCCCTTAAGCCCATGCCTTCTGAGCCATAAAAACACATTGGCCTAATGTAGGCAGAATTCAGGTTATTTTTTATAACAACTTCTCTTTGAGCTTGATTTAAAGTATCTGCATCAAAAGGAATGTCCATTCCAAGAATCCTAGCTGAATTAAATAAGCGCTCAGTATGCTTTTCAAGTTTAAATATTGCAGGCCCATCTGATGTTTCATAAGCTCGAACGCCTTCAAAAGCACCCATACCATAGTGTAAGGTATGCGTTAGGACATGAACTTTTGCTTCACGCCAATCAACCCATTTTCCATCCATCCAGATGAAACCATCTCTATCTTCCATTGTCATCATAAAAACCTTAATTTTTAAAAATTAAACTATATATCTTTGATATTTATCACGAAATTATACCCAGCAATTTATGAAATTTTCAATATCTAATATATGTTAAATCACTAGGTATAATTACTTCTGAAAACTTTTTCCCTTCTAGATTAAAAAAAATGGAATTCAACTTATTTACATTTATTTTTTTATTTGCAATATTAACGTCTGTTTTAGCATTACTTTGGCTTAATTTTAGACAAGATAAAGCAATAAATAACTCCTTTAACGCTGTCCCAAAAGGCTTTAGTGACTCTATTAAACTTGAAGATCATCAAAAAGCTGGCAACTACACTAAGGCTAAGTTATTGTTAAATCATTTTGAAATTATTTTTTCAACTGTTGTACTTCTTATTTGGACGCTTGGTGGAGCTATGAATTCACTTGACTCTTATTGGAGTCAAAGAATTTTAGATCCTGTTTTAATGGGAACAGTTTTTATTCTCAGCATTATGTTAATTGCAAGCCTCATTGACCTCCCTTTCAGCATCTATCGTACCTTTGTTCTTGAGCAAAAATTTGGCTTTAATCGCATGACTATTCAAACTTTTATAGTAGATCTATTTAAAGAGATTTTATTAACTTTAATTTTAATGCTTCCTCTTATCTATGCAATCCTACATCTTATGAATATTGAAACTATTGGTAATTATTGGTGGGTTTATGTTTGGGTAATCATTAGCCTCTTTACACTAATCATGATGTGGGTTTATCCATCTTATATAGCGCCAATTTTTAATAAATTTAATCTGCTGGATAATGAAAGCCTTAAAAGAAGAATTACAAGCCTACTTAGCCGAACAGGTTTTGGTAGTGATGGTATCTACGTTATGGACGGCTCCAAAAGGTCTTCTCATGGTAACGCGTACTTTACAGGGATTGGTAAAAATAAAAGAATAGTGTTCTTTGACACTCTCCTCAAAGGAATGGAGGATAAAGAAATTGAAGCTATCTTAGCTCATGAGCTTGGACATTTTCATCATAAGCATACTCAAAAAAGAATGATTAGCTCTTTTATATTTAGTTTTATTAGCCTAGCCTTATTAGGTTACCTAATAAATCAAACTTGGTTTTATAATGGACTTGGAATATCTGAGCCATCATCACATACTGCGATTGTACTCTTCAGTTTAGCGCTTCCAGTCTTTAGTTTTTTTATAACGCCTTTCAGTAACCTGGCATCAAGAAAACATGAATTCCAAGCTGATGCTTTCGCAGCGAGTCATACGGATGCTAATGATTTAATTTCTTCACTGATTAAACTTTATAAAGAAAATTCATCATCATTATCTCCAGATAAATATTACTCAGCCTTTCATGACTCACATCCAAGCGCAGTTCTCAGAATTGAGCGGTTACAATAACAGATTGCTCATTTAGTGGCCCTTACCAGAAGACAACAGTGGCGAATTGATAAGGTTCAATCTGAAAAAATTGCTCGTGCAAATAAAGTCTCCATTAAAGCTGAATCCGATATAGAAAATAGTGAAATTGAGCATAAAGGCCTAGTTATTACAAGATATGGTCAGCGCCAGCTTGTTGAGCTTGATAATGGTGAAGTTTTTCAGTCAGTGAGTCGTCAGAATATTGGATTTTCAGTCGCGGGAGATCAAGTTCTGCTTCAGACAACGAAAGAAGGTGAGGGAATAGTAACAGCAATATTTCCAAGGAAAACAGAACTAAAAAGGCAGGATCGCCTAATAGCAGCAAATATTGATCAATTATGGCTTATTGTAGCTATTGAGCCTCACTATCAGTTTGAACTTATTGATCGTTACCTTGTCATCGCAGAAGACTCCAACTTGCCAATTAATATTGTTGTTAACAAAATTGAGCTTTCAAAAAATAGTGAGCTACTAGAAAATGACTTCTTACACTATAAAGAGCTTGGATATGATGTTCACTTTCTAAGTGTAAAGAACGAAACGAATTTGAAAGAATTTAAAGAAAAACTTGTTAATAAATCGCACATTTTTCTTGGTCAATCTGGCGTTGGAAAATCATCGCTCATTAATTCACTTATCCCAGATTTAGAGCTTAGGGTCAATGAAATTTCAAGTAAGAGTAAGCTTGGAAAACATACCACAACAAATACTACTATTTATCACATTCCTAGTGGTGGTGATTTAATTGATTCACCAGGAATAAGAGAATTTCAATTAGACAACCTTTCTGAAAAACAAATAGTTAATGGATTTAGAGAATTTAAATCACTCGCTGGAGAGTGCAGGTTTAGAAATTGTCACCACATTAATGAGCCTGGATGTGTTGTTAAAGATGCTGTTGAATTAGGAGTCATAAATTCTAATCGTTACGAAAGCTATCTTAACATCCTTCCTTAAATGTTTTTTTGGAAAAAAACTACCCTCTCTGAAATAAAACAAACCTCAATATTCAAATAGTTTGCTAAGAAATTTAGAGACTTCTCAGTAAAAAAACCTATATGAGATGGGTCATTCTTGTAATACCAAGTGCTAAAGTCAATTTGAGGCCCTAATATCTGAGTCATTATAGCAAGGTGGCCTTGATTATTAAGCATCTCGATAAGCCTGCTTATCTCTGACATAGGCTCACTCAAATGCTCTACTACCTCAGTTGCAGTAATGAAGTCATATTTTTTCTCAAATACAGAATCATTATTGGCATAAAACTTGTCATAAAGGTCCATAGAGTGTCCACATTCTTCAAGCATAAGTGAGAGTGTTGGACCGGGTCCTGAGCCAAAATCAAGACCATTTGATTTTTCTGAAATTTTTTCTAAAAGAGGCACTAATAGCTGGGATAAAAAGTGGCGATAACGGTGGTCATGAGGATCATTGTTATGCGTATCATATCTAGATTTTTCTTCTACTTCTGAAAGGTGATACGCTCTTGGAACAAAAACAAAATCGCAACTTAAACAGCGTAGATATTCTCGAGACTTATCTTTATAGAATTTAGAGCTATTAGTTGACTTGCAAATCGGACAAGTAATTCTACTAATCACTATAGTCCACTAATAATCATATATGTTTAGTGAGAGTGTCCACCAGCAGAGTGGGCATGTCCATGAGAAACCTCCTCTTCTAGAGCATCCCTAATATCTTCTATAGAAACTGAAAAGTGAAGAGTTTCGCCAGCCAAAGGATGGTTTGCATCAACTGTGATCTTTTCGTCGTCAAGTTTAATAACCGTTACAACAAATGGGTTTCCATCTTGGTCTTGAGATTGGAGCTGCATTCCAATTGTTACTTCATCGATTCCTTGTAAGGCAGTCCTTGGAATTTCTTGAATTGCATCATCCATTTTAAGGCCATATCCTTGTTCAGGCTCAATAGAAACCTTAACCTTGTCGCCTTTTTTTGAACCCTCAAGTGCTGTCTCTAATCCTGGAATTATATTTCCATGGCCCTGTAAAAAGTCCATAGTTTCTTTACCTTCAGACGAATCAATAACGTCTCCTGCATCATTTTTAAGCGTGTAATGCATTGAAACGACTTTATCTTTAGTTACCTTCATATCTTCTCCAAAATTTAATACAAAAAAAAGACCCTCCGAGATGGAAAGTCTAGAAATACTTCTTAGTTACAGAGTGAATCTCAATATTATATTTTACCATATGCCAAAACGTCTTCAGGCCTAAGGATTAAAAAATCTTGTTAGATAAGATCATTCATAGCGCTTTTAATATCTGGGTAATCAAAAATGAAACCCTCTAAAAGTAGTTTTTTTGGAATGACGGATATACTCTCTGTAAGTATTTGCGAGCCACTTCCAAAAAGTAGCTTTAACTGCCACTCCCAAAGAGGAATAAAAAATGGTCTCTTTAAAGAATTTGCAAGGGCCCTTCCAAACACTTTTTGTGGAATAGGCTCTGGCGCAGTAATGTTGTATATTCCCGTAGCTTTAGGATTGTTAATAATAAAATCAACTGATCTAACAAGATCGTTTATGTGAATCCAAGAAAAACACTGATTTCCACTGGCAATTGGGCCGCCTAGGCCAAAAAAATAAGGCCAATAAAGCTTCATAAAGGCGCCTCCACTTCTAGAAAGAACAACTCCAAATCTTAAAATTATGATGTCCTTTGAGATAGATTTTGCAGCACTTTCCCACGCTACAGAAAGCTCAGTAAGATAACCTTCGCCTTTTTTATCAGTTTCAGAGCAAGGATTACCACAGTCTGACTCAGGGTAAAAACTAACGCCTGAAGCGCATAAAACCCTGGGCTTAATAGTCATCATGCTTATTGCTTCTGAGAGCATTTGAGTTGTATCAACCCTACTTTCCCATACTTCTTTTAGATGCTTCTTAGTCCATCGCTTTGCAATAGTTGAACCAGATAATTGAATAACAAGATCACTCTCATTTAATATTGATAACAAAACATCTATAGATTTAAAGGCATTTCTATCTAAGCATTGAACCTCATGACTGATTGAAAGATTTTTAGAAAGTGCCTTCCCAATCAATCCTGAGCCGCCAAAGATAATAATCTTCACTTTATTACATCCACCCTACTGCATTTTTTAGTAAAAGCTGTGTTAGAAATTTGATATGGTCTTTTCTGTCATTAAGCGCAGGGATATAGCCAAATTTTTCACCACCCGATTCCATAAAATAATCATGATTTTCCTCACTAATCTCTTCAATGGTCTCAAGACAATCTGCAGAAAAACCTGGGCAGATAACTTGGACATTTTTCACCCCTTTGCCTGGAAGTGCTTTCAATGTTTTATCTGTATATTCCTTCATCCATTCTCCAGCTCCAAGTCTAGATTGGAACGTCATAGTATATTCGTCAGGCTTTAAATCTAACATAGAGGCCAAAAGAAACGTGGTTTTGCAGCATTGACATGGGTAATTATCTCCCTTATCAAAGTAGCGCTTTGGTATTCCGTGGTAAGACATAAGAAGCAGATCAGGCTTACCATGTATAGCTTGGTATTCCTTAACGCTATTGGCTAAAGCCTCGATATATAAATCTTCTTTGTTATAACTACTAATAAACCTTAAATCAGGAACATTTCGCCAATTCATAAACTCTCTAGCAGCTGCATCAAATACTGAGCCAGTTGATGCTCCCGCGTATTGAGGATATAGAGGCAAAATAATGATATTTTTGCATCCTTGTGCCTCAAGCTCATCAAGTGCAGAGCTCATTGATGGATTACCATAGCTCATACCTAAAGACACAACAAACTTTCCAGGCGCATTTTTTTCAAGCTCTATTGCTATTGCATTTTTTTGTTTTTTTGCAATTGATAGAAGTGGTGACCCTTCACCATGTGTATCCCAGACAGTTTGATAGGCCTTCGCTGATTTTTTTGGCCTTATGTTGAGAATTACTCCATTCAGTATAATTTTCCAAATCCAGCTAGGTGGGGGAGGCTCGATAACCCTAGTGTCTGATAAAAACTGCCTTAAATAGGGCTTAACCGCCTTCTTCGTAGGCGCATCAGGAGTTCCCAAATTAGACAAAAGAATTCCAATTTTTGCGTCACTTACAGATTCGTGTATTGAAGTACATTGGTACAAAATAGTCTCTCAAGTTTAATTTTTCAAGGTGATAAGATACCCTATAAAGTGCCTTTCACTGTAAAACATGTTATCTGTATCTATTGTAGTTATTTACTCATTCTCACTTACATTGTTATATAAATAAATATGCATATATTGTTATTAGTAGCTCATGGCAGCAGAAGAGAAGAGTCAAATGTTGAGATTGAATCTTTATCTGAAAAAATTTCAAAATTTGAATCAAAAGAATTTGATAAAGTAATGTCTGCTTTTCTTGAGTTCGCCTCACCTTCTATTCCAGAAGCAATTAAAGAGTGTGCTGAAGTTGGCGCAACTAAAGTAACAATATTGCCTTATTTCCTATCTGCTGGGGTCCACATAACAAGAGATATACCTAATGAGATTACTGAAGCCTCTAAAGGGAATCCAGGTCTAGAAATTAAAGTGGCAAATTACTTTGGGTCTAGAGATGAAATTGCACAGATTCTTCATAAAACGGCTCTAGACATAAAATAAAGATCTTTACTTGTTTAGCTGGTAAGTACTTCCAATTAGGCCCATATTTTCTTTTTTTGATATAAAAATAGGGATATCAGTCATATAATATTTCAATCGACCCTTGTCCTCAAAGCTTTCCAAGAATTCACTATTAATAAAGAAATCTAAAAAATTTCGTACAAGATCACTTGTAATATAAATCCCTCCCAAACAGCCATTTGTTAATGCAATACTTCCAGTTACTGAGCCAAATATTTGACAAAATAAGTGAAGTGATTTTTCAGACATTAAGTCTGGGTTTGCTTTTATTGCGGCAGAAGTTATCTCTGAAGGCGAATGAAATAAGACTTCTTTTCCATTAATTTGGCATAGGGCTTTATATAAATTAACAATACCTGGCCCAGATAAAATTCTTTCAACAGCAACATGTCCAAATTGTTTATGTAATAGAGTCCAAATTTCAATTTCCAAGCTAGAGTTTGGGGCAAAGTCTGAGTGTCCACCTTGCGCTGGTAGAGGAACCCATCCACTTGATGAATATATTAAGCCACACGTTCCTAAGCCAGTTCCAGGACCAATAACTAACCGGACTCTTTCAGGCTGAATTACTCCTTTATTAACAACAAAAATATCATTATTATTAAGCGTAGTAGTAGCAAGGGCTTGCGCAGAAAAATCATTAATCCAATTAACTTGAATATCATTTAATGCTGAAGAGACATTGGCCTTATTAATTACCCAGTCATTATTTGCTGGCTTAAAGACGTCTAAGTGGGTTGTTCCTGCAGAGGCTATACATGCAGAAATAATTTCAACACTATCAATAGAGGACAGATATGATTTAATTGCCTCTTGAACAGTTTCAAACTTTGTACACTGAAGCGTTTTTATACTTATTAATTCTGACTCGCCTGGAACTAGAAGAGCAAATCTTGCGTTTGTTCCGCCTATGTCTCCAACCAAATTATAAGAATGCCTACTAATGATTAAATCATCCTAAAATAGTTAGTTTTTATATACATTTTTTCGTTCACCATCAAATATACAAACCATATATAAATCTATATTGCCAGTATTATGAACTCGATGAAAAACGCCATCCTCAATCAGTACCATATCGCCACCTTCAATTAGTATAGTCTTGTCATCAAGATCCATTTTTCCACTTCCACTCATAATCAAATAAACTTCTTCTTTTCCAGCATGATTATGGCCTTTTGTTGATTTACCAACATGCAGAGTTGTTGAGCTAATGACAAAGTTTTTAAGCGAAGTATTATCTTTAAGAATATACGTTTCATTATCTTTAACTACTTCACCATCTATATTATTTATTTTCATAGAAATAACTTAAATTTAATAAACTTTTAAAGGGTAGTATTATCCATAGCTTTTTTTAAACAAAACCATTTTTAATCAGAAAGCCAAA
This sequence comes from uncultured Candidatus Thioglobus sp., assembly GCA_905618925.1. GTDB lineage: Bacteria > Pseudomonadota > Gammaproteobacteria > PS1 > Pseudothioglobaceae > Pseudothioglobus. Next base: position 89,358 of record CAJQTG010000003.1, read on the forward strand.
AATTTAATACTCTAAGGGCTCCAGTAGATATTAAGTCCGTTTTCTAAAAAAGTATAGATCGGCATTCTGCTTGAATCTTTATACTCCATTGCACTTTCTAGAGTGTGGAGCTTACTGGAGCCATTCAGATGTAGAAAGACATTTTTGGCATCAATAATTACTCTTGCAGTAAGGCTTAAGCGCTGATAAGGCGCAGTTTTTGGAGAAGTCGATATTAAATAGTTTAAATTATTTAGATCCATCGCATCAGGAAGCTCATCCGAGCAAGGAAAAAGAGATGCAGTATGTCCATCAGAGCCCATACCTAAAACAACAACATCAAAAGGAAGCGTAATTTTTCTTAACATTTCTTCACTAATTTTTTGGCCCTCTTTAGCTGTTTTAGAGTCATTTTTTAGCGGAATAAAATTGACCTTAGCCGCCTTATTTTTTATGAGATGGGTTCTGACAAGTAATTCATTGCTATCAGAATTCTTAGCGTCAACCCATCGATCATCAACTAGTGTTAAATCTATCTTTGTCCAATCTATACTCAACAACGAAAACTCTTTAAAAAGTGGTACAGGAGTGCTTCCTCCAGAAACAGCCATACTTGCATGGCCTCTTTTTCTGATTGCTTCAGTTAAAATTTCACCAATACTTTGACATAAATCGGAAGCCAAAGATTCACTATTGTTGGCACTATAGAAGCCAACAGAGTCTGGCAAATAATGAGTTTTACTACTCCTCATGCCAATTATGTCCATTGTTTTGAATTAGTTGCTCACTCTCCTTAGGCCCATTGGTACCTGCAGGATAGAAATAAAGCTCTTGATTAGAATTTTTGTAAGCCTCTAAAGCGTTATCACACCACTCCCAAGCAAGCTCAACCTCTTCTTTACAGAGAAATAAACTCTGATTACCATTGAGAATATCCATTAACAGACTTTGATAGCCGCTCGGTATATTAAGTAGTTTTTGAGTTTTTATAAAATCTAGGCTCATAGGGTCAGACCTTAAAGTTGAGTGCTTATCAACGCCATGGGGCTTAGTAAAAACCTTCAAAGAGATGCTTTCAGAAGGATGCAGACTGATAATTAAGGTATTTCCTTTCAAACTTTCACTATCTTGATCAAAAATATAGTGTCCATCAGATTTAAAATGAATAACAATTTGCGTCGTCTTGCTGGCCATTCTTTTGCCAGTTCTTAAGTAGAAAGGAACACCTTTCCAGCGCCAATTCTGTATTTCTGCCTTGATACTTACAAAAGTCTCAGTATCACTTGTTACATCAACACCCTCTTCATTAATATATCCAATCTTATTTTCACCATCAGTATATTGCGCAGAAACAAAATTTGACTCAATTCCTTTCTCATTAATTGGTTTTAAAGCTTCAAGAACCTTAACCTTCTCTGAGCGAATACTCTGATCATTAAGTCGGTTAGGTGGCTCCATTGTGATGAGGCATAGCAACTGAAGAAGATGGCTTTGCACCATATCCCTTAGCTGACCCATTCCATCAAAATACCCCCAACGGTCTTCAATTCCAACAGACTCCGCCGCAGTTATCTCAACATAATCAATACTTTTACTGTTCCATTGGCTTGAGAATAAGGAGTTTGCAAATCTAAGAGTGATAAGATTTTGCACTGTTTCTTTACCTAGATAATGATCAATCCTATAAATTTGTGACTCTTCAAAGTGCTTTAAAAGTTTGGCATTAATTTCTTTAGAAGATTCAAGATCAAATCCAATAGGCTTTTCAACAACAATTCGGCACGAAGAGGTCAGCACATTAATACCATTAAGCCCATCAAAAACGCTCTCAAAAAGTCTTGGAGAAATTGCTAAATAGTACGCGACTGCCTTACCTAAATTCTTAAGACTTAAGCTTAACTCTTGATAACTATTAGGCTTCTGAAGATCACAACAACAATAATCAAAACGATTTAAAAGTCTAGAGATAACACCAATATCTAAGTATTCATCTGAGACGTAAGTGCTCAGAGCATCATTTACTTTTTCTTGAAATTGAAGCCTTGTTAGCTCCTGCCTACCAATGCCTAAAATCTGCAAACCATCATTAAGCTTATCATCCCGCTCTAAATAATACCAAGCAGGTATTAATTTACGAATAGATAGATCACCTAAGGCTCCAAAAAGAACAAAACTTTCAATTTTAATAGCGGGTTTAGGCGTCATATTTAATCGCTCTGAATCCACTCAGTATGAAAAAACTCACCTTTGTTACCATCTAGGCGCTCATAAGTGTGTGCACCAAAATAATCACGCTGTGCTTGGAGTAAATTAGCGGGTAATCTCTTTGCCCTATAACCATCAAAATATGAAAGCGAAGATGTCATTGCAGGTATTGGCACGCCATGGCTAATTGCTAAAGAACAAACTCGGCGCCAGCCATCTTGAGATTTATTGATCTTATCTTTAAAAAAAGGATCTAATAATAAATTTTCTAACTCAGAATTAGTGTCATACGCATCTTTAATTTTAGTTAAAAAAGTCGATCGAATGATGCAGCCTCCACGCCACATAAGTGCAATACCACCGTAATTTAAATTCCAATTAAATTCTGAAGCTGCCTTAGTTAGTAAGGCATATCCTTGGGCATAAGATACGATCTTAGAAGCATATAATGCATCATGAATATCATTAAGCACCTGCACTTTGTCACCTTCAAAAGTAAGGCTTGGGCCACTCAACAACTTTGATGCCTTGACGCGCTCTTGCTTAATTGATGAAAGGTATCTCGAAAATACCGCCTCTCCAATTAGTGTAAGAGGTGTACCAAGTTCAAGGGCAACCGTTGCAGTCCATTTACCGGTACCTTTTTGACCGGCCGTATCTAAAATATTATCAACAAGATAAGTTCCGTCTTTATCTTTAAATTTAAGTATATCTGCAGTGATTTCGATTAGATAACTGTCAAGCTCACTTTCATTCCACTTTTTAAATACTTGATGCATTTCGTCATTAGACATGCCTAAAACATCTCTCATGATTTGGTATGCCTCACAAATAAGCTGCATGTCTCCATACTCAATGCCATTGTGGACCATTTTTACAAAGTGCCCAGAGCCGTCTTCACCTATCCAATCACAACAAGGCTCGTTACCTTCAACTTTAGCTGATATTGCTTGAAATATGCCTCTAACTTCAGGCCAAGCAGAAACAGAGCCTCCTGGCATGATTGAAGGGCCTTTTAGAGCACCTTCTTCTCCACCAGAAACACCAGCACCAATAAATTGAAATCCTTGTGCTTCTAACTCTTTAGTTCTTCGGATGCTGTCTGGATAATGAGAATTGCCACCATCGATTATTATGTCGCCTTGATCAATAAGAGGAATAAGTTTTTTAATGTAATCATCAACAACTGAACCCGCAACAACCATTAGCATGATTTTGCGAGGTTTTTTAATAGAACTAACAAACTCTTTAAGGTCTTCAAAGCCAATAATTTTATTGAACTTTGATCTATTATTAATTAAGTTGTCTATTTGGGGTGCCGTTCGATTATGAACAGCTACAGTAAAGCCATGACTCTCCATATTTAGCGCTAGACTTGATCCCATAACTCCAAGACCAATGAGTCCTATATCTGTATTAACATTATTCATAAATTTACAATAAAATTATTATTAATATGTTTATTAAAACCAGATAAATTTTAATCTATAGATTTTTAATTAATGTGTCAAAGTGTTGCAAATTTAACTAACAAAAAAGTCAATATAAATTACAATAATCCTTGTTTGCGAGCATTCAAAAACTCTTGAAACTTAATAGCGCTGCGCTTCAGCGTTCTTACTTGAGTTTCATAGTCTACATAAACTATACCAAAGCGCATCTTATAGCCCTCTGCCCATTCAAAGTTATCCATCAAGCTCCATGCAAAGTAACCCCTTATATCAACACCAAGTTTAATTGCTTGGTCTACCATAGATAGGTGGTTTTGATAATATCGATAGCGCTGCTCATCATCAATTTTGCCGTCAACCAAGTGGTCGTCAACTGCAGCACCATTTTCAGTTATATAAATCGGCGGCAGATGATAGGTTTGATTGAGGTCTGTCAATAATTTTAGAAGTGCCTCTGGGTGAACTTCCCATCCAATATGAGTTCTCTCAACCTCCTCTAAATCAACACTTTTATAGTGGATACTTTTTTGGTTCATCAATTTTTGCAACTTTTCAGCTTTAGTATCATCATCTAAAACATCATTCGATTCTTGCATACGAATCTCAGCTCGATCAAGTTTTTGTAAAATAGTGTCAGAAACCTTGCCTTGCCTTCCATTTGAAACCATACTTCGAGAGTAAAAATTTACACCTAAGAAATCAATCTTTTCACTAATAATCTGCATATCAGTGCTCTCAATTACAGGCATAACATCTAAAAAGTGATTGTATACGGATTCAGGATATTTTCCATCTATGAGGGGCTTAAGAAACCAATGACTATGCTCATCATCAGCAAATTGTGCCGCCTCAATAGATGAGTCATCAACAGGATAATTTGGCGTAAAGTTTAATACAATTCCATGTTTTGAATTTGAAGCATTTTTTCTTAGTATAGGCATAGCCATACCATGAGCAAGTAGTAAATTATGGCACGCTAAAAAGCCAGATTTTTCATCCGCAATACCAGGAGCATGTATACCATATCGATAACCATGATAAGCGCTACACCAAGGCTCATTTAGAGTTACATAAAAACTAATTCTATCACCAAAATATGAGCTAACAACATCAGTATATTCTGCAAATTTAACTGAAGTTTCTCGATTTAACCAGCCACCCTTATCTTCAAGATATTGAGGTAAATCCCAGTGATAGAGAGTTGCCATAATTGTAATATTTTTTTCTTCTAAAGCACTAATCAATCTGTCATAGAAATCAAGACCTTTTTGGTTAACACTTCCATCAGTCTTTATAATTCGGGGCCAAGCAATTGAAAGCCTATATGCATCAACGCCTAATGAAGAGATCAAATCCACATCTTGCTGGTAAAGGTTATAGTGATTGCATGCAACATCACCATTGTGTTGTTTATAAACTGCGCCTGGTTTAGCGCAAAATGTATCCCAAATAGAAGGGCAACGTTCATCAACCCTAGTAGCGCCTTCAATTTGGTAGGATGCAGTCGCAACACCAAAAAGGAATTCAGGTTTATTCAATTTTGAATCTTTGGGAAATTTATACATTTTTTATCAACCTATATTCATAAATAAAAAGTAAATTACAGTCTATCTTCACTATCAAAATCGAAGATTGAAATATGTGAAGGGTCAAAACCTACATTAATTTTTTCACCAATATTTATAGCTTTATTGCCATCAACAATAAATCGAAATTCTTGGCCATTAAAATGAGACCAGACAAGTGTATCAGCACCCATAGGCTCTACAATCTCAACCACTAAATCAAAATTGACAGGCATACTTTTATCTCCATCATTAACAATTATATTTTCAGGTCTAATTCCAAGCCATACAGGCCTTTTATCTTCAACAATTTTTTCAAAATTATAACCATGTAAATCAAAAAAATTATCATCAATTTGAAAGTTTGGAGCGTCTTTATTATTAAGGTTGCCTTGAAGGAAATTCATGCCTGGTGAGCCAATAAATTCCGCAACATATTTATTTACAGGAAAATTGTAAATTGTTTTAGGATCATCCAATTGTAAAATCAACCCATCTCTCATAATTGCAATACGATTTGCCAGTGTCATTGCTTCAATTTGATCATGAGTTACATAGATCATTGTATTGTTTAACTTATGATGAAGTCGTTTAATTTCCACTCTTAGCTCAGTTCGTAATTTAGCATCCAAGTTAGACAAAGGCTCATCAAATAAAAAAACTTCAACGTCTCTTACTAATGCTCTCCCTATTGCAACCCGCTGACGCTGACCGCCAGAAAGTGCAGCAGGCTTTCGCTTTAAAAGATCTTTAATTTGAAGGATCTCTGACGCATTTTTAACGCGCTTTTTAATCTCATCTTTGGCAAGTTTTGCATTTTTTAAGCTAAACGAAAGATTGCCTTCAACTGTCATTTGAGGATAAAGCGCATAGGATTGAAACACCATACCGATACCTCTTTTTGCTGGCTCAAGCCAGGTTACATTTTGCTCATTGATAAAAACCTGGCCATCAGTAACGTCCAAGAGGCCAGCAATGCAGTTAAGCAAAGTTGATTTTCCACAGCCTGAAGCACCTAAAAGGACTAAAAACTCACCTTTTTCAATCGTTAAATTAAGATCTTTAAGAACTACAACTTCACCAAAATTTAGTGAAAGATTTTTAATTTCTATACTATTCATTTCTTTATTATCCTTTTTTATCCTTTAACAGCACCCGCAGCAATGCCTCTTACAAAAAGCTTTCCTGATATGAAATAGATTGCTAAAGGCACCAATCCTGTAAGTAAAGTAGCAGCCATATTTACGTTATATTCTTTAACGCCTTGAACTGAGTTCACAATGTTATTTAGCTGAACGGTCATTGGATAATTTTCTGGTTTTGTATAAATTACACCAAATAGAAAATCATTCCAAATACCCGTCACCTGCAAAACAATTGCAACGGCAAATATTGGCAGTGACATCGGCATCATTACTCGGAAGTATATTCCCCAAAATCCGGCCCCATCAACTCTAGCTGCCTTAAAAAGCTCTTCGGGGATTGTGGTGAAATAATTACGAAATAACAGTGTCAAGATAGGCATTCCAAAAATAGTATGAATAAGAATTAATCCAGGTAATTTTGTATAAAGCCCCAAATCACGTAACAGTATTACAAGTGGATAGATCATAATCTGATAGGGAATAAATGCACCAAATATTAGTATAGTAAAAAATAGATTGGCTCCCTTAAAGCGCCAGTTTGCCAAAGCATAACCATTAATTGATGCAATTACTATTGATACAAAAACTGAGGGTACGGTTATTTTCACTGAATTCCAAAAACCCCTAGACAAACCATCACAATTAAGTCCTGTACACGCCTGTGCCCATGCCTTAACCCAAGGCTCAAAAGTAACTTCAATTGGAGGTGAAAAGATATTACCTAAACGAATTTCCGGCATCCCTTTTAGGGAAGTAACAATCATCACATACAGTGGGACTAAGTAATATATGGCAACAAATATAAGAGTTCCATAAAGAATAATATTTCTTCGACTTAATATCTTTCGTGGTTTTGGACCTCTAGGACCCTCTATAGACTTTAAAGTTGAAGAATTAAGCATTTTTACGCCTCCCAAATTCCAAATATACAAATGGAATTAATACAATTAGAACAGAAACTAACATCATAGTTGAGGCAGCAAATCCTTGAGCAAGATTCTGTGCGCCAAACATATAATCGTATACGTATTTTGCAGGAACCTCTGAAGACATTCCTGGACCACCTGAAGTTTGAGCAACAACTAAGTCGTATACTTTAATAATTCCAGCAGCAATGATGACAAGTGTTGTTATAAAAACTGGGCGCATCATTGGAATAACGATTTGAATATAAGTTTTCCACATTGGAATGCCATCAATTCGTGCAGCCTTCCATATCTCTTGATCAATTCCGCGAAGACCTGCCAACATTAGGCACATAATAAAGCCTGTGCCCTGCCAAAGACCTGCTACTAGAATTCCATAAATAACAATATCCATATTGTAAAGCGGGTTAAATACAAATGAATCAAACCCTAACGATCGAATAATTTTTTGAACACCATAATCTGGATTTAAAATCCATTGCCATACTAGTCCTGTAACTATAAAACTAAGAGCAAATGGGTATAAAAAGATAGTTCTAAAAGTATTTTCAAATCTTGTTTTTTGATCCAATAAAGCCGCCAACATAAAGCCAATTAATAGTGAAAAAATTAAAGAGCAAGCTCCATAAATAGCCAAATTCTCAATAGACATATACCAACGATCAGAGTTCCATAGGCGCTCATACTGCGCGAGTCCTATAAATTCACTTTTTGGTAGCATACGACTATTCGTAAATGAATGATAAACTGTCCACAAGGTTGCTATAACGAAAACACCAACGGCAGTAAAAACCATAGGCAGTGCTGCAATTTTGCTAGACAAATTATTAACAAGGGAGCGTTCAATAAATCCTGGGCGCTCTAATTTAGAATCTCTAGATCCAACGATAAACAAAATTAAAGCAAACAAAATAAATACAATTGTTGCGAATAAAGCAAAAGGTTCAAATGTATTCCAAATTTTTCGAAACTCCTTAAGAGCTGGAAATACTATCTGAGTGCTTTTTTGAGCAAATGACCAAAGCGCTGCTGAGCATGTTGCTGCAATCAGCCAGCCTATTGCTCGATTGCGAAGTCGATTTGTAATAATTTGAAATTTACCTGCTTTAAACCCAATCCAAATTACCAAAAGAAGCGATACAAGTAATATTAGAAACTGGAGATTTTGAAGTAATTGAGGCTTGATACCAACAGTAGTCATGATCAATGCAGCAAAGGCCAACATAATTGAACCAATAAAAAATCTTTCAGGATGAGCTTTTGTAAGCATAAGTATGAATAAAATTTACAAGAAAACGGTTAAAAAAATATTTAATAGAAACTAGGATTATCTAATGAAAAACTGCCAAGCCCCTAGTTAAGCTTGGCAGTCTTTTTTTTACTTAATACCTAGTCAGCACTTGCAATAATCATAGCATATTTAGCTTGAGCATCCTCAGCACTCATATACATATCACTCCAAAATGTTGTCATCAGATCATTAATCTGATTGCTTGTGTCCGGTGAAAGAAGAATATCACCTGAAGGAAGAACATTTCCACCTGCAAGAATCTTCAAACCTTTCTGCATACAATCATTCGCAGTTGACATATCGATGTCACCACGGATTGGCAGTGAACCTTTTTTAAGGTTAAAAGCAACTTGAACTGCTGGAGATACAAGAAGTGCAGCAAGCTCTTTTTGAGCGGCTTCAACATCCGAATCATCTTGAACTGGGAAGTAAAAAGCATCTCCTCCAGTATCTAGGATTTCACGATTTCCTAAACCAGGAAGACATGAATAATCAGTTCCAGCAACTGAGCCAGCTACGCTAAACTCACCTTGCGCCCAGTCTCCATGAATTTGACCACCTGCTTTACCAGTTATTACTAGATTAGTAGCCATATTCCAGTCACCAACGTTTGATCCAATAGCCATTTTACGGGCGTCATCAAAAGCTTTCCATACACGAGCATATTCAGAACCACCCGCAACTTTAGCATCTTTATCACGATTAACCGCGTACCAAGCATCTTCACTAACTAATGCTGTAGCTAATACACCAAAAGTTAAACCAGTTTGCCATCCTTGCTGGCCTTGCGCCAAAGGAACGATACCATTAGCACGAAGTGCAGGTCCTGCAGCAACAAATTCATCCCAATTTGATGGAATAGCTACACCAGAAGTTTCATAAGCGGCATGACTCAACCATAACCATTGTGCTGAGTGAATGTTCACAGGAGCACAATAAACTCGTCCATCGACAGTACATGCATCTAGTAAATTTCTTGGATAGATAACGTCTTTCCAACCATTAGCATCAGCAACATCAGTTAAATCCAATAGAAGTCCAGCCTCAATTAGTTCTTCAGCTTGACGACCATGGTTAAGTTGCGTAGCTCCCATTGGCTCCCCACCTATTATTCTACTAATAATAATAGGTCGTGCAACACCACCTGACCCAGCAATCGCGCCATCAACCCATTTATTTCCAGTTGCATCAAATGCTTTAGCTAATTCAGCTACCGCATTTGCTTCACCGCCAGAAGTCCACCAATGAGTAACTTCTAGTTCAGTAGCTGATGCCACATTAACCACACCTGTAATAAGTGCAGTTGCGACAAGAGCTGACCTCTTTAATATTTTTTTCATAGTCTCTCTCCTAATATATAATACAAAAATAAAATTTAGCTCTAAATCAGTAATAGCATTTGGAACCGGTTCCAATTATAAGTAAATAAAAACGATACTATTGTGTCAAAATGTATCAATTTGTAACTTTTGATGTCAATAACTATCTATAGAAAAATTGATAGATTTCTTTTAAAATCAAACTTAAATTGTTTAAATTGAAATATATAATCTAGCAGATATGGCAACAATTAGAGACGTAGCAAAATTAGCAGGTGTAGGCCTTGGAACTGTTTCCAGAGTTCTTTCTGGAAATGGCTCTGTTTCATCCAAAACTCAATTAAAGGTGAGCCAAGCTATGGCGACACTAAATTTCACACCAAACAATGCAGCACGCTCATTAGTTTCAAAAAAAAGTAATACTATTGGTATTTGGGGCACCCAAACATCTGGCGAAATGAATAGGCGCACCCTAACAAGAATGGAAGCTGAACTGAAAGAATTTGGAATACACCTAATTTTAGCTGATGGTGATCTAAACGCTAGTAAAGACCCAGATGCTTCTAGACAATCATTTGATAGGCTTGTTAACAAGGGTTGCGATGGAATAATTATTTGGGGCTCAAGTCTTCCTGCAATTGAAATACTTAAGATCGAAAATGAATTCCCTAATATAACTCTACTGAATAATAAAATTGAGTTAATTGATGATAAGTGTTTTTATTTTGATCACTACAAAGCTGGTTACATATGTGGTCAACATTTGATTAATAATGGACACAGTAATATTGCTTGTATTACCGGTTGGTTAGAAACTGATGACGGAAATCAAAGACACCAAGGCTTCCTTTCAGCTCTGAATGATAATCACGTTAATATCCCTAAAGAGCTAATTTTTGAAGGAGATTACACATATAGAAAAGGTCATGAGGGTGCTCTTCATTTGTTAAAGCAAAACCATCCGTTTACTGCTCTTTTTTGTGGGAATGACCAATCTGCAATGTCTGCAATTTCAGCAATAACAAATCAGGGCCTTAATGTTCCAAATGATATTTCAGTAATGGGCTATGATGACATGAATATAGCTTCATATACCTCTCCACCTCTAAGTACGATTCAAATGCCTTTTATCCTAATGGCTATTTCAGCAACTAGACGACTTTTAAACCTATGTTACAACTCAAACCTAGAAGTTAACTATGATTTTCCCATTAAATTAATTAATAGAAAGAGTATCCAAAATATCTCAACTCCAATAACTCTAAACCCAAAAGGCTAATTAACCCTTTGGATATAAGGACTTTAAGTACTTACAATCGTTAATCGACTTTTATCGTAATCTCAGGCCAGAGCTAGGGTCAAACAATATAGCCTTACTTGTATCAACCTGAAGATCAAATCCATTTCCCGCAGAGTTACCAGATTCTGGGCTTAACCTTACCATTACCTCAGTCTCATTCCATTGACCTATCGCAACAGTATCTGCGCCCATTGGCTCGATAACCTCAACATCAAACTTAACTTTCTGAATAAATTTATTCCCAACAGTTGAAGGCTGAACTTCAGTTAGCATTTCTGGGCGAATACCTAATAATACAACATCTAAATTAGATTTATTAAGAGCATCTTTACATGGGATTAATATTTCGTATTTTTTACCACCACTCTCAATTATTAAATTTTCATCTTTAACAATACATTCAATAAAATTCATGCCAGGTGAGCCCATAAAATCAGCAACAAAATGGCTTACTGGATCGTTATAGATTTCATAAGGAGTGCCTATTTGCTGAAGCTCTCCATCTTTAAGAACAGCTATTCGATCTGCTAAAGTCATTGCTTCAATTTGATCATGGGTGACATAGACCATAGTTGTTCCTATACGCTTATGTAATTTTTTGATTTCAGTGCGCATTTCAACTCGAAGCTTTGCATCTAAATTTGACAATGGCTCATCAAAAAGAAACACTTTTGGAGATCGCGCTAACGCCCTTCCCATTGCTACTCTTTGGCGTTGACCACCAGAAAGCTGTCCTGGCTTTCTATCTAATAAATGATCAATTTGCAAAAGCTCTGATACTCTTTTAAGAATAGATTCTTGCTCACTTTTTGGAACTTTATTCATTTCCAAACCAAAACAGATATTCCTTGCAACATTCATCGTTGGATATAAGGCATAGGATTGAAATACCATTGCAATATCTCTATCTTTTGGAGATTCATCAGACACATTTAGGCCATCAATAATAATCTCTCCACTATTAAGGTCTTCAAGTCCAGCAATTAAATTCATTAAAGTTGACTTACCACAACCTGATGGGCCAATCAGAATTAAGAATTCACCATCTGCAATATCAAGGTTTATATTTTTAAGTACCTCAGTCGAACCAAATGATTTATTAATATTATTAAGACTTATGCTTCCCATTTTTTTATCCTATTTTTCAATGTATGTTTTTAGTTCTTATTAATGTCATCATATTTATGCTGACAAATTTAATATATAAAAGTTACTATCTACCCTTTTACTGCTCCCGCAGTAAGTCCTCGAACAAAATATTTTCCTGCTATTACATATACAGCTAGAGTAGGCAATGCGGCAATAATTGCTGCAGCCATATCCACGTTATACTCTTTACCGCCTACTGAAGTGTTGACTAGATTATTAAGCGCTACAGTTATTGGCTGAGTTCCAGAGCCTGAATATACAACCCCAAATAAAAAGTCATTCCATATCTGAGTAAACTGCCATATTATTGTTACTACAAAAATTGGAGCAGATAAAGGAATAAAAACATGCCTAAAGATTGCAAAAAATCCTGCACCATCTAGCTTTGCTGCCCTAACAAGTTCTGTTGGAATTCCTACATAATAGTTACGAAAGAAAAGTGTTGTAAAGGCTACGCCATAAATGACATGAACCAATACCAATCCTGTAACTGTATTTGCCAAGCCTAACATACCAAGTAATTTTGCCATTGGTAAAAGAATTACCTGAAATGGTATAAAACACCCAAATAACAGAGCTCCAAATAAAAACTCACTTCCTTTAAACTTCCATTTAGCCAAAACATAACCATTAAAAGCCCCAACAATAGTTGAAATTATGACTGCTGGAACTACAATACGAACACTATTCCAAAAATATGGAGCTAAGCCATTACATTCACTGCCAGTGCAAGCTGAGGACCAAGCCTTTTTCCATGCATAAAAGGTCGGGTCAATAGGAAGCGCCATTAAGTTACCGCTTCGAATCTCTTCAATATCTTTAAGGGAAGTGGTAAACATAACATACAAAGGAGCTAAGTATAAAAACGCAAAGAAAAGTAGTATTAGATAAATAAATGCGCGGCCAATATTATATTTTGTTAGCTTTAAACTAGTCATGATTTTTCTCACGTAATTCAGAATATAGATAAGGAATTAAAATTGCTAGAACGCCAAATAGCATAATCATTGCACTGGAAGCGCCAAGACCAATTTGCGCTCTATTAAAGGTAAACGTATACATAAAATTGGCAGGCAAATCAGATGCATATCCAGGGCCACCCCCAGTAAGCGCCTGAACTAAATCAAAACTCTTAATTGCGATGTGTGTAAGAATGACAATAGCGCTAAAGAAAACTGGCCTCATTAAAGGCAATACAACATGCCAATAAAGCTGGACTGTTGATGCGCCGTCAATTTTAGCAGCCTTAGTAAGGTTTTCATCTACACCTCGCAGTCCTGCCAAAAAAAGCGCCATTACAAAGCCACTTGATTGCCATACAGCGGCAATAACAATGGTATAAATTGCCATATCTTGTTCAACAAGCCAGCGAAATTCAAACCCTACAAAACCCCAGTCATTCATGAGCTTTTCAATGCCTAGGCCAGGATTAAGAATCCACTTCCATGCCGTTCCTGTAACAATAAAAGAGATTGCCATAGGGTATAAGTAAATAGTTCTTATAGCACCTTCGGCACGAATTTTCTGGTCAAGGAATATTGCCAAGAAAAGTCCTAAAACTAGTGCAATAATAATAAATAAAATTAGGAAAACAAAGAGATTATCAACGGCCACATCCCAACGAGGATTGGCAAATAAACGTCGATACTGGTCGAGACCTACAAAGTCCCATTGAGGCATCATTCTACTTTTGGTTAAGGATAATAAACCAGTCCATACAATAAAACCATACATACAAACAACCATTACAATTGTTGTAGGAGCTAACACAATTTTTGGTAAGTTTTTTTCTAGAAAATTTAACACAATGATTTATTATATTGTTTAATTAAAAAAATGGGGCACCTAAATTAGGCGCCCCTAATCTAAACACTTACCAAAAGAAAAAGGAGATCTTAGTGGTATCTGCTTAGAAAACTAACTACTCTTACATTGCAGCCTTAACTGATGCAACTAACTGAGCAACACCATCTGCAGCACTCTGATCAGAGTTGAAGAAGTTTGTTGCAGTGTCTGTTACCGCACCACCAACTGCTGAAGACATCGCCATACCATGTGCAAAACTTGGTACTAAAGATCCACTAGCAGAAGCTGAAACAAATGCGTCCATAGAATCATGTGCACACGTGTCGAACTCAGCTCTTGAAACACCTAAACGCGCAGGAATAGATCCTTTGTTTAGATTAAATACTGTTTGGAAATCAGTACCCAAAATTTCAGCTGCCATTATATTTTGAGCTTCAGTACTTGAAGCATCTGATTGCGCAAAAAATGCAAATGAGTCAATGTTGAATGTGTGAGCACCTGAAGTTCCTGGAGCCGCAGTACATACGTAGTCCGTTCCAACACTCTTACCAGCTACTTTAAATTCACCTTTAGCCCAGTCACCCATTATTTGACTTCCCGCTTTACCTTCAATTACCATTGAAGTTGCAACGTTCCAGTCACGTCCAGGAGAATTAGCATCTACAAATTGACGTAAGTTTCCAAAAGTTTCGAAGACTTCTAACGTTGTCGAACTGTTCAAAGCGTCCATATCTAAATCAACAAAAGCACTATTATAATAATCAGCACCACCTACTCCAAGAACAACTGCTTCAAATACAGTTGCATCTTGCCAAGGCTGCCCACCATGAGCTAGAGCAACAAAACCTGCTGCCTGCAGTTTTTTAGCTTGAACCATAAAGTCATCCCAAGTTGTTGGAATAGTAGCACCTGCAGAAGCATAAACTTCAGGATTAGACCACATCCAGTTAACACGATGAACATTTACTGGAGCAGCAACATACTTACCATTGTGCTTCATTACATCTGAAACTACTGCTGGTAATAAATTATCCCAGTCATTAGCTTTAGCAACATCATCGATGTCAGCCAAGAATCCTAACTCTCCCCATTCCTGGATTGATGGACCTTTAATTTGTGCAGCTGTAGGAGGGTTACCTGAAATAGCTCTAGACTTTAAAACAGTCATCGCATTTTCACCACCGCCACCAGCAACAGCAAAGTCAGTCCAAGTAACGCCAGCATCACTTAACTTATCTTTTAAATAATTTACACTTGCAGCTTCACCACCACTAGTCCACCAATGTAAAACTTCTACTTCACCTGCACTAACTGAAGTAGTACTTGCTAGAAGCGCTGTGGCTGCTAGCGTCGATATTGTATTCTTCATATTTTTCTCCATTGAAATAATATTAATCCCACACATTATTGAGCAGAATCGCGTTTCAGTTTATTACTGAGCTTGTGAGGAAGTGTGTAGTTTTGTTACAATTGATTACAAATTGAATCGAACAATGTTCAATATGTGACTGAATTTAATGGAAAATTTATTATTGATCAGTTCAGACTTAGATCGAACTCAAATGGGACCCTAGAGGAGTGGTGGTGTTTAATTGGCGAATCATCAGACAGGTCTATTAAAAAGCTATACCAAGATAAATATTTTTTACCTCCTTTACTGCCTAGACAAAAAACATAGCTACCCGTCATTAAAAAAATATTTCCAGGTAACTCCTTAGATATAGCATCTTCAACATTAACCTCTACAGATGCATCTCCATTAAAAGCAACTTCAAAATAACCTTTAATCTCATTATTACTTTCTAAAAGTTTTGGTAGGAAGGTCGGTAAAAGAGTTGCGTTATCATGATACAAGCTCAGAATGGCTTTCATATCAGCATTATTAAAAAAGTCTGCCCATTGCTCAATTATATTTTTAGGTGTCATAAATATATAAATCTTAATAAATTAATTAAGTATTTTAAACTAGGAAGCTTATTTAAAAAATAGATAACTTTTTTATGTTTTATTCTTTTGAATGCCTTGATAGATTTGCAATAATACAATTATTATCATAACTACAAATAAAGCTAAACTAATTGGCCTTTCCCACATAAATGAAAATGAGCCATCATTAATAAGAATTGCTCTTCTTAAGTTTTTCTCAAGCATACCTCCAAGTATAAATCCAAGTATTAAAGGAGGCATTGGGTAGTTTAATACCCTTAAAACTAATGACAAGAATGCAACAATTGCCATAAAATATATATCAAACGCATTAAAAGAAATTAAATAGACACCTGTAACAGAGAAAAAAAGTACCAAGGGGACTAGTATATTTTTTGGAATTGCCAAGATCCGAGCAATATATGGAATTAAGGGCAAATTTAAAAATAACAAAACTACGTTACCAATATACATTGACACAATAACCGCCCAAAAAAGTTCGGGCTGCTCAATATATAGCCTAGGGCCAGGTTGCACTCCAAAGGATAGTAAGGCACCTAGCATTACGGCTGTAGTGCCTGAGCCTGGAATACCTAAAGTTAATAGTGGAACAAAAGACCCAGTACAAGCTGCATTATTGGCAGTTTCAGGTGCGGCCAAACCTTTGATTGAACCTTTACCAAATTTAAGTTTATCTTTCGCAGAAGCAATACTTCTTTCAAAACCCCAAGCCAAAAAACTTGCAATTGTCGCGCCAGCTCCAGGAAGCACACCAACTAAGAAACCTAGAACTGAAGATCTTCCAATTACAGGGGCCATTTCTTTTACTTCAGCTTTTGACAGTTTAATTGAGCCTAAATTAGCTTTACTAACATCGGAGGCTTTAAAACTAATATCCATTTTTTTAAAAATAATCATAAATGCTTCACTCATGGCAAAAGTTGCCATGACTAAAAGAACAAAACTAATCCCATCCATTAAATTTATATTACCAAAAGCAAAGCGAGTGATATCTGACAATGCATCTTGTCCAACAGTGGCTAATGCAAGGCCAAGAGCAGTCATAATCATTGCTTTTAAAAATTGACCTTTACTAGCAAATGCAGCAATAGATAATAATCCAACACACATGAGTGCAAAGTAATCAGCAGATTGGAAACTTAAGCTTACTTTTGCTAATTGAGGTGCTGCAATTAATAAAAATATCGCTGCAATTGTGCCTCCTGAAAATGAAGCATAAGCTGCAATCGCTAATGCTTTTCCAGCTTGTCCATTTTGAGACATCGGGTAGCCATCAAACGAGCTTGAAACTGTTCCTGCAACGCCTGGAGCATTAATAAGAATCGATGAGGTGGAGCCTCCAAATATAGCTCCATAATAAACGCCTGCCATCAAAATCATAGCCGAAGCTGGATCGAAGCCATAAGTAATTGGGATCATGAGTGCGATAGCTGACATTGGGCCAAGACCAGGTAGCATACCAATGATAGTACCAGCAAAGCACCCTGCCATCACCATCAAAATGTTATAACCACTAAATGCAGTATTAATACCAATTAGTATTCCTTCATTCATGAAATCACTCCAATTGCTTGTAAAAAAGGGTCCCGAATATAAACATCCAATAACTCATGAAGCAGAAATTGCAAGCCTGCAACAACTGGGATAGAGCTCAAAATAATAACCTTAGGACTTCGAACACCAAGATAATAATAAGCGACCATTAAAAATAGGTTGGTGGATAAGAAAAATCCAATTGATTTAATAATAATGCCGTAGGTAAAAACTAATACAAACAAAACAATCACTTTTAGCCATTCATAGTGGCCAAGTTTTTCATGTTCATTTTTAGATAGAACTAGTGTTAAAAAAGATACAAAAATACCAAGGTAGGAAATAAATGTTGGGAAAGTTCTTGCGTTAAAGTCTGCATTTTCATCAAAAGCAAATACTCTTATTTCACTTGCAAGATATGAGTAAACAATAAAAAAAAGAAGGAAGATGAGAGCACTTAAGCGCGAGTAATTAATATTCATTCATCTTCCCCCTTAATACTAGTTTAAATAACGCCTAGTTTTTTCATTAGGTCTGTCATTTCTTGGGTTTGTGTTTCTAAAAAACCCATGAAATCAAAACCTGGATTGTAGATATTTACATATGCATTACGTTTTCGGACAGCTTCCCATTCAGGAGTACTTTGAACATCGCCTAACATTTTTGCAATTTCATATCTTTCAGCTGCATTCATATTTGGTGGACCAAAGAATCCTCTCCAGTTAACAAAATATGCATCATAGCCTTGCTCTTTAAGCGTTGGAACACTTGGAGCATCAGCTGAACGATCATTCGCTGTTATTCCTAAGATGCGAACTTGATCACCTGCACCAAGAGCTTCACTGAAGCCTGTTGATAACAACTGGGTTTCGCCTGAAAGTAGGCCAGCTAGAGCTTCACCACCTCCATCATAAGGAATGTACACAACATTATTTGGATTAGCGCCTGCAGATTGGAATGCAAGAGCACCAATTAGGTGATCCATACTTCCTCGGGTAGAACCTCCAGCCATCTTGACTGATTTTGGATCCGCATTATATGCATCAACAACATCAGCAAATGATTTAAAAGGCGAATTAGCTGCAACCGCGATTGCACCAAAGTCACCAATAATTCCAGCAATAGGTGTTACGTCTTTATAAGACAAAACACCACTTGCAGCATCAGAAGAAACATAACCTGCATGTCGACTAATAGAACGAAGAACAATCGGAGTTGATTGCACCATAATTGTGTTTTTTGGCATCGTTTTAATCATCCATGCTAGCGCCTTACCACCGCCACCGCCAGACATGTTTTCAAAAGATGCTGATTCAAGCATGCCAGATTTTACTAAAGCCTCGCCAGTTCCCCTTGCAGCACCATCCCATCCACCTCCAGCACCGCCAGGTACAACAAAATGCAATTTATCAACTGCAATTGCCGCACTCGAAAGAGCGCCAAACATAAACAAGAAGGAAACTAATTTTATGAATATTTTTTTCATAATTATTTCTCCACAATAACCTACTCAACATTAAGTAGATAATTAATCAACAAACTTGATCGTACTTGTTAGAAGATATAAAAAATTTGTTAATCAACAAATCTCATAATATGCTTTAATTCTTTCAGAAACCTGTCAGATTTTGACTATTTCTTTTGAATTAAAGATCTAGATTGTAACTATCATTAAGCCAATCTTTAACCCAAGAGATAGCTACAGGGTCTATTTGAGTTGCAATCTCTTTAAATTTTATTGCCTTATATCCAGTTGATTGCGGATAGATACCAATATACTTTTCTGATATTGAATTAAAACTTGGCTCGTTAATAATATTTTCAAATGCTTTTGAAAATGCATTAATAATTTCTGGATCAGTTTTTTTATCGATTACAACCATTTTTTGAGCAGAAAAACCTGCAATAAAGAATGCCTTCCAAGCATCCCAACTACTCCCTATAGGTTCTGCACCATGAATTTGAATATAAACCTCTCTAAAAGTTGGGATGTCTGGAAAATTTGGATCTCTAATGATGCTTCCATTATCATCAAGAATACCCCATGTCATAATTGGAACCACATCGCCTTTTTCAACAAGTGGCATAACTTTTGCTAGAAATGAAGAAGAAGTTTGATAATCTATATTGACATAACCTTGTTCAAACATTAACCTTCCATCCGCCCTTCCCTTTACACCAAAAATGGGCTCTACTTTCATGCCAAGCATGCTCCAGGCTAATAGAGGAACAAGGTCTAGTCTAGTAGGCCCTTGAGACGCAAAGACATAATTCTCATCAAGAGTTAATTGAGGATTGATATTCCAAAGCGCACCCAATTCTTTTGGAAGATAAGCAACCCCTCCCGTTGACGATGCCAAGATAACCTCCCAGTCTTTATAATCATACTTAACTCTCGGATCACCTAATAGAAATGGAAACTGTGTTGAGCCTGAGGTAGAAAAAATAACTGAACCATCAATTGGCGCCTCGGAACTGAACCAGTTGGCACCTTTTGTAGAGCCTGCGCCTGGCATATTAATGACTTCAACAATTGGTTTCCCAGGCAAGTACTCACTTAGAAGTGGGGCATAAAATCTCGCCAAGACATCTGCTCCACCGCCAGCTGAAAAAGGTACTACCCATTTAATATGATGATTGGATAGATCAATCTCAGCCGATACATTGTTTGAAAATACAACGGTAAATAGAAATACTAGTGAAGTAAAAAATGATTTAATTTTTATTATCTTGAATATTGTCATTAGTATCAATCTTATATAGTATTTATTAAGTTTGCAAATAAATGAGTAAGTTTTCTTCATGATAAGAATTTAAGCTGTCCATAACCTGTCAAGAAGTTAAAACTATGATTCTAAAGATAAAATTTCATTTATACTTTTTTTATTCATAAGTTTTAAGTTAATAAAATGAGAATTGTTCTTATTGAAGATAATCAGATGCTTGCTGAAGGAATTCAAAAAATTCTTTTGGACGAGGGCCATTCTGTTGATTATTTTGTTGATGGAGAACGAGCAGATCAACATTTAAGGTATGAAGGTGCTGATTTAGCAATCATTGATATCAATCTTCCTAATATGGATGGAATTTCAATAACTAAAAATATTCGAGCCAGAAAACAGCTTTTTCCAATTATCATTTTAACGGCACGAGGCGCGACAAAAGACCGAGTTATTGGACTAGACGCTGGTGCTGATGATTACCTTGTTAAACCGTTCCAAATGGATGAACTAGATGCTCGTATAAGAGCATTATCAAGAAGAAATACCTCATTACTGTCAAATACTGAAAGCATTGGAAGCTTAGCTTACAACAGAACCTCTAGAAGACTTTACTTTAACGATAATGAGTTAACTCTTAATAGAAGAGAACTTACCTTGTTCGAAATCTTAATTAACAAAAAAGGTCAATATATTTCTAAATCTTCTCTTGCGGACACTCAATATGGAATTGGCTCAGATATCAATATTAATGCAATTGAAATCAGTATATCTCGTTTAAGAAAAATTCTCTCCGCCTACAGCATTCAAATTACTACTGCTAGAGGGATTGGTTACATGATGGATGATAAGCTAGAATAATGGAAGAAAAAATCCTATCTCTTAGAAGTAGACTGCTTTTATTAATAATACTTCCTCTAATATTTATTGTGTCAATCGGTACTGTCGCACTTTATTTTGACTCACAAAAAAAATCACAAGAAATCTTTGATAACCTTCTTCATACAATATCACAAGTTATTCTTCGTGATGCTGTTTTGAGTGATGGTGATCTCTTAACAGAGCAACTCCTTGAAACATTAACAGACTCTCTAAATGATCAAATTTTTTATCAAGTTAGAAATGAAAATAATACACTTTTTGTTGGATACTCAAACCCACCAGGAATACCAAATAAATTAGAAATTAAACCTTATCAACCAATTTTTTATGACTCTAACTATCTTGATCAATCTGTAAGAGTTATCTTTTCTAGAGAATTTATCTCATCTATGAAAGACCCAGGATGGGTTAATATTTATGTGTGGCAAACCCGAATTGGGCAAAGGCAATTACTCTTAGAGCTGGCAGCAGATGCATTTGTAACAATGATTATTATGTTGATTTCAACAGCTTTGATAGTTTGGTTTGGCGTGCAATATGGTTTAAAGCCACTACTTGAACTTCAAAGTGCAATTAGAAAGAGATCTGCAGATGATATTAGTGAAATAAAACGAGCAGTACCAAAGGAGGTTTCAAGTCTTTTAAATTCAATGAATAATCTATTCTCACAATTAAGAAAAGCATTTATAGAAAAAGATGAATTCATTGCTAATGCGGCCCATCAATTAAGAAATCCAATAGCTGGAATTCAAAGTCAGGCTGAGGCTGCTGAACGATCAAAAACTCTAGAAAGTATGAAAATTAGAATTAAAGATGTAGCAATAGCAGCTAAAAAAACCTCGCGATTGACTCAGCAACTTCTTTCAATGGAGCATGTTTCTCAAAGATCTATCAAGTCAGAATTTAAAAATCTTGATCTTGTTAAGCTAACTCAAGAAATATTAACTAAATTTGTACTAAAAGCTGACAAACAAAATGTTAATTTATCTTTAGATTTTAATGAACAATCAATTCAGATTATTGGAAGTGAAACTTATTTAGGAGAGGCTATTGACAACCTAATAGATAATGCACTTTTATATGGATGTCCAAATGGAGGGGAAATTAATGTTGAACTTAAGCTGGAATCTGATTCAGCATTATTATTCGTTAAGGATAATGGAAGTGGAATTAAATCTGAATTAATTGATAGTGTATTTGATAGATTTTTTTATGACTCTGAAGCGAATAGCCATGGAAGTGGGCTCGGCTTATCAATTGCCAAAACAATTATTGAACTTCATGAGGGCTCTTTAACCTTAACTTCTGATAATAAAGGAACATGTCTAAGTATTAAACTTCCAGCTTTTTATAACAAAGTTTCTTAGATTATTTTTAAAATTTCGTAGCAAGCGCCCATTGTGTGATAATCCGTTTTTCCAGCCGGGCTTTTAAGGTCATCATATTTATTATTATTTGAATCTAAAATGCGAAACCATGCGCCGTACTTGTGATCAATCATGTACTTCCAGCTGTAACTCCAGATTCGATCATACCACTCCCAGTAATAATCATCGCCTGTCCGATTAGCTAATACTGCTGCAGCGGCTAATGATTCTGCATGGACCCAAAAATATTTATCTTTATCACAGATGTCTCCATTCGGTGCAAAGCCATAAAATAGCCCTTCTGATTTTTCATCCCAACCCATCTCAACCGCATCATCAAACAATTCTTGTGCCCTAGGAAGCAACCAATCTTCTTTAACATGCCTCTCAAGGATTAATAATAATTTTGCCCATTCAGTTAGGTGCCCTACCTGGAAGCCCCAGGGGCGAAATAAATCATCGGGGCGATCTTTATTATATGACCAATTAATTTGCCAGTTAGAATCATAATGTTCCCAAATTAGGCCTTCTGCAAGACCAGCCTGCCTAATACATATGTTTTTCCCAATGAGAAGTGCTCGATCTAAATATTTTTGACTACCTGTAGCTTCAAACGCCAAAATAAGGGCCTCACAAGAGTGCATATTTGCATTCTGACCTCGATACTCAGAAACATCACTCCAATCACTACTTATTTCATCTGAATATAAGCCGAATTCATTCAGCCAAAAATGTTTTTCCATAAGCTCAAAAGTTTCATCAATATAATATTTAGCTTCGGAAATACCTGCCCTGTATGCGGTTGAATATGCGAGCAAAACAAATGCCAGCCCATAGCAATAGTTTGTAGAATCTTGTACCCCACTGCCTTTTAAAACCCAAGCATAACCGCCAGTTTTTTTATTTAAATGAAAATGTCTTAAGTACTCTATTCCTTGCCTTGCAACGTCTAAATACTCATCATTATTAAACTGAATTGAAGCCATCGAATAATTGAATATAAAGCGAGTGCTACTTACCAAATGCCTAGTATCAAAATCATAAATACTTCCATCATCTCGAAAATTCTGAAAAAAACCCCCAGTTTTTTTGTCAATACAATGAGGGTGATAAAATTTCATAATTGACTCAATGTGTTCAATTAAAAATTCTTTATCTTTGAATATTGGTTTATTCATTAAACAGGAAAATAGACTTCAACAATTAGGCCGCCGCCTCTTCGGTCTTTAAGCTCAAGCTCACCGCCATGGATATTTGCAATATTACGCGCTATTCCCATTCCAAGGCCAGAATGAGCATCACTTAACTTATGCTCTAAGCGGTAATATGGCTTAAATACATTCTCCTTGTCAGCATCGCTCAAACCTGGTCCCTTATCTTTTATCTGGATGAATATTCCAGTCTCTTTTTTCTCTCCAGTCACTTCAACGCCTTTACCATATGTAATAGCATTATTAATCAAGTTTGAAAACAAGCGCTCAATCGCTAGAGCTCGACCTTTCATTGAGATGTTACCTTTAATATTTATCTTAATTGGAAGGTCATGAATCTCTTCTTTTTTGAGGATTGAGACTAATAATGATGACAGCTCAACGTCGCTGGTATTTTCATGTTCAACACCATCAGTCATAATCTGAAGACTTCCTTTAACCATCGTTTCAAGGTAGTCTAAATCACCAATTAAATTTTCTTTAATAGGCCCATCATTAATTCCTTCAACTCTTAACCGAGCTCTAGTCAATGGCGTCTTAAGGTCATGGGAAATTGCTGCAAAAGAACGCTCTCTATCGGCAATAAATTTTTGAATGCGTTTTGCCATAGAATTAAATGCTCCTATTGTTGCTATCATCTCCTTAGAACCTTTTTCTTCGAGCTGTCGTGGATTGCGTCCTTTTCCTAGAAGATTTGCCTGATGCGCCAATATTTTAAGCGGATGAACGAGCCAACGAACAAACAAAAAAGTTAGTAAGAGTACTGTTAGCGAAACTGCTGAAAGACTAAAAATCCTCTCACCATTAATCCAGTCAACGCCTAATAGTAATTCTCCTTTAGGAACAACCGCGGCTAAATACATCCATTCATCTGAATCAATTGGAAATTGAATTACGACAAACGGACTTTCGTCCCCAGGCTCTAAGAGTGCAAACCTTTTCCAGGTAGGTGATAAAGACACCATCAAGTTATTACCTGTTAATATTTTTAAATTATCAAAATCAACAAATGCAATCTCCATATCTTCAACCTGTCCTAACTGGGCTGTCATACTTTTTTGTAAGTTATCCCGCACCAGTGATGAAAATTCTGACTCTTCAATTGGGACTAAATCAATATATTGTTTGTTTACTGAGACAAAGAAACGGGTTCCGCCCATATCTCTTAATTGATCAAGAACAATATGTCTATATTGCTTTGGTAATTTTTCAAAAAATGCAATAGTTTGAGCTATGCGAGAGCCCATTGCTTCGGAAACCTCTATCATCCTATCTCTCTCAGATGATTGGAGTTGTTCCACCCATAACCAAGTTCCTAGTAGCTGGGCTATAAGAATTCCAATAAAGAGCACTGAAGTCAATCTTGCTACAACAGTTTTTGGTGTGATCCAATTAAGAATCAAGTTTGTTTTTGTCAATCTTTTAAAAGGAGAACGTACCCTTTTCCTCTTACGCTTTGAATAATTTCGCCTTGAAAATGTTCGCTAAGTTTGTTACGTAACCGGCTCACAATGGTATCAATTGATCGGTCTAATGGATCTATCTTTCTGCCGTGAAGGAGCTCACCAATTTCGTCTCTACTCAAGACGCTGCCTATTTGCTTATGAAAAACACAAAGCAAATCAAATTCGGTTCCAGTTAAGTCTAATTGAGCGCCATTAATAAACGCGCTTCTAGCTGCAAAGTTCATAACTATATGATTATCTACATCCTCATCTTTTACCTCTGAGCGCCTCAATAGAGCTTTGATTCTTGCTAAAAGTTCTCTTGGGTTGAACGGTTTACCCATATAGTCATCAGAGCCCAGCTCTAATCCTAAAATTCGATCAAGGTCATCACTCGCTGCGGTAAGCATAATAATAGGTATATTTGAATTTTTGCGCAGCATTCTGCACACTTCAAGCCCATCTATTCCAGGTAGGCCAAGATCTAGAACTACTAGACTAAATTTTGCATGGTCTTGCGCTAAGAATGATTCACCATCAGTGAAAGCGCTTACTTCAAATCCATTTTTTGTTAGATACTGATCTAACAATTTAAGAATTTCTAGATCATCATCAATGATTGCAAGATGCTTCATTAAGACTTACCTTCCATATACTTGGTGTATAAAAATCTTATTAAAAAAACTTAGTATATACAATGATATTATTTTTGCAATTTTATAGACAAAAAAAATAACCTCACTTGAGGCAATATTATTACTGGCTTAAAAACAAACTACTCAGATTATTAACAACTCAGACCATTTTGTAGTATATCTATTTGACCTAAAGTCAGCTCTTGGGAGCCACCTACCACTACCAATCTCACTGGCATATTTAATTGACTCGTTAAATCTTTTGTTAACACCCTTTATAACATCAGACTTTTTACGAGCTAACACTTGTGATTGACTATTTTGAGTTATTGAAAAAAGATCTTGCTGCCGATAGTTTTTAGTTAAGTTGCTTAATACCACGCCTCCTTTATTAAAGGAATAACCAGGCTTATAAATAAGCCTTAATATTTGAGATGCCAATGGAATAATTTGAGACTCATCCTCAATAGCAATTGGCATTCCTACAGTTTTTGATAGATGAATAGAGGGTTTGTCTTTTTTACGGGGATTGGTGTAAATAAAGACAGTCATAGTTGTCATTGCAAGTTTATGATTATTAAGCTTATTGACAGCCTTTCTAGTAAGGGCAGTTAAAGCTTGGTTTAATTCATTAAAGTCGCTTAAATCAACACCAAAAGAGCGAGAAGAGACAATCTGTTGTCTTGTCGGAGGAATTAACTCGATAGGAATACATGAATTACCACGAAGCTCTTGATAAATCTTTTTCCCATTAACGCCTAAAAGGGTTTCAATAACGCCAACATCTGCCTGATAAAAATCATAACTTGTATTAATTCCAATACGGTTGAGTTTTTTAGCGCTTTGTCTGCCTATTCCCCATAAATCGCCTACTTCGACCGATTGTAGTAATTTGCAGTATCTTTCGTAAGGAAGTTCGTCTATATCGAAAACGCCATTAAATTTTGAATATTTTTTAGCAATACGATTGGCAAGCTTTGCTAGAAGTTTAGTGCTGCCCATACCAATACAAACTGGAACCCCCGTCCAGTTTTTAACTTGAGCTCTTAGAGAGTGCATATGAGCCATTAAATTAAGAGGAAGCCCCGCTAAATCTATAAAACTCTCGTCAATAGAATATACTTCTTGGATAGGGGAAAATTGACTAATAACCTTCATTACTCTAGAGGACATATCTCCATACAAAGGATAGTTTGAGGACTTTACTACAACGCCGTTATTAGCAATCAAACCCCTTACTTTAAAGTAAGGGGCTCCCATCTTGATGCCTAATGCCTTAGCTTCATTGGAGCGTGCAATAATACATCCATCATTATTAGAAAGAACAACAATTGGTTTGCCTTCTAGTTTTGGCTCAAAAACTCTTTCACAAGAAGCATAGAAATTATTACAATCAACCAACGCAAACTTAGGCCGGTTATTCATACTGATGTATAACCGATGTCACAACTCCCCATATAATAAGTTCGTCAGTACCTCCAATTTTGATATCTTCAAAATCAGGGTTTTCAGCTTTAAGAGTTATATTTCCTTTGTATTTATGCAAGCGCTTAACAGTGAATTCACCATCAACAACTGCGATAACTATCTTTCCACTTTTAGCGCTTAAAGACTTGTCAACAATTAGTATATCGCCCTGCTGGATGCCAGCACCTAGCATTGAATCTCCTTGCGCTTTAACAAAGAAGGTAGCCTCTTTATGGTGGATAAGGTGTGTATTTAAATCAAGCACATCCTCTAAATGATCGTCTGCTGGAGAGGGAAATCCTGCCTGCACTCGGGAAGTAAAAATTGGAATTGAAAGCTCTGTTGGATTGTCTTTAGCTAAAAAGACTTCTACTTTAGATTTAACCTGGGATTTATAAACTTCAATCGTAGGAATAAGTGAATCTACAAGACTGATAGGTACTCTAATAACCTTGGTTTCCTCTTTAAAGCTACCTGAGTTTTTTTTACGACCAGCGCCCTTTCTGGCGCCTCCATGATTAGGTGTATTCATAATTAACTTGATTTATGTAACAGTATTCAAGTTGGAATTATAAATTAACTAATATAGCAAGTCAATGGCAGTATTAAGAAAAAGTTATGCGTTAGCTAATTGGCGTAATTTTTTTGCTGCGCTACTATGGCGATTGATTAATTCAGACTCATCCTTTCCAATAATCTTTCCATTGGCAACTTTCCACCAGCCAGCAATCATAACTCTATCTGCTTTTTGTGCGCCGCACAGAAGTAGTGCTGCTAAAGAGTCATGGCTACCCGAGAATCTCAGCTCATCTAACTTAAATAATGCCAAGTCCGCCTGCTTTCCAATCGAAATCTCACCAATATCATTTCTGCCTAAAAGCGCTGCCGAACCTTTGGTTGCCCAATCATATGCCTTCTGATGGGTGATCTTTGAGGCGCCATAACGCAAACGCTGTAAATACATTGCCTGCCTAAGTTCAGCAATCATATTGGACCCATCGTTAGATGCAGAGCCATCAACGCCAAGTCCAATAATAGAGCCAGCCTCTTCAAGCTCAAGACTATGACAAATGCCAGAAGCTAGCATCATGTTGGAGGTTGGGCAGTGGCAAATACCAACTCCAGATTGTCCTAATTTCTTGATTTCATCTTTATTGAAGTGTATTCCATGAGCAAGCCAAGTTCGATTAGATAGCCAGCCAACACTTTCAAGATAGTCAACAGTTCTTAAGCCAAACTTTTCTAAACAAAAATTTTCTTCATCTATCGTCTCTGCCAGGTGGGTATGCAAACGAACGTCATACTGCTGAGCAAGATTTGCAGTTTCTATCATCAAGTCAGTAGTCACTGAAAAAGGAGAGCAAGGAGCCAAAGCAATTTGAGTCATCGCACCCTCTTTACTATCGTGATATGTTTTAATTAGCCTTTCACTATCAATTAATATATCTTGTTTTGTTTGAACAACAGACTGAGGAGGCAGGCCACCATCTTTTTCTCCAAGACTCATAGAGCCTCTCGTTAAAACAACACGCATACCAAGCTTTTGAGCCTCTTCAACCTGTATATCTATAGCATTTTCAAGTTGGCTTGGGAACAAATAGTGATGATCACTCGCAGTAGTGCAACCAGAAAGAAGAAGTTCAGACAGAGCAAGCTCTGTTGAAACAGCGAGCATCTCAGGCTGAATATGTGCCCAAACCTTATAGAGACTCTTAAGCCAAGGAAAAAGCTCTTTATTAAGGGCCTCAGGATAAGCACGAGTTAGAGTTTGATAAAAGTGATGATGGGTATTAATCAACCCAGGAAGAACAACGCTATCACTAGCATCATAAATTTCATCGATATGAGATTTTGGACTAGAGCCTAGAGGAACTAATTCAATAATTTTTGGACCATTGACGACGATACCTCCATCACTATCTTCTGCAAATATAGCTAGAGGATTTTTAATCCAAATTACTTTATGACTCATACTGGTTAAATAATATTAGATTTTTAAAGATTTGATTGATGATACACAATCAAGACATAAGTGATATTCCATTTATATCAAACCAATGCATATCACTCAAATTAAATCCAGTGTTGACAGATTGTTTAGATGTAATCTCAGTTTGGTTGTTTAATTTAATAGAAAGCTCCTGTCCTTCAATAGTTTCACCATAAAGATAGCTATCAGACCCTAACTGCTCAATACTTCTAACCATCAAAGGGAGAGAGTTCTCTTCTTTGATTGTAAGATGCTCTGGTCTTACTCCAAAAGTGAATGCATCCTTAGGTGCTAGTTTTTTGATTTTCTCTGGAAGAGACGAATACTTTAAAAAATTCATTTTTGGCGAGCCAATAAATCCAGCCACAAATAAATTAGCAGGTTTATTATATAAATCTAGAGGGGCTCCAATCTGCTCAATAATACCATCATGCATTACAACGATTTTATCAGCCATTGTCATTGCCTCAATTTGGTCATGAGTAACGTAGACCATTGTGTTCCCAAGTCTAGCATGTAAAGCTTTCAATTCAACGCGAGTAGCAACGCGCAACTCAGCATCTAGATTTGATAATGGCTCATCAAACAAATAGATTGAAGGCTCACGAACTATAGCTCTTCCAATCGCAACTCGCTGCATTTGTCCACCAGAAAGTTGACCAGGCTTCCTCTTTAAATAATCTTCCATTCTAAGCTGTTTAGCGGCTTTAATTATTCTTTGATCAATCTCCACCTTATCAAGCTTAAGATTTTCAAGACCAAATGCAAGATTTTGGCGAACAGTCATATGCGGATATAGCGCATAAGATTGAAAAACCATTGCAAGCCCTCTTTTAGAGGCAGAAATATTATTGACCTCAGTATCATCAATAAGTATTGATCCACTAGTAATAACTTCAAGACCAGCAATCATTCTAAGAAGGGTTGATTTTCCACAGCCTGATGGTCCTAACAAAACTGTAAATGATTTTTCTGGAACAACAAAAGAAACATCCTTAACGGCTTCTATTTCACCCCAGCTTTTAGATAGGTTTTTTACTTCAATTGAACTCATAATTCTTCCTTCTCACAAATAATTAGTTCTGATTCAGAATCATTCAAAATCTGGCATATCTCTTTAGGTGGCTCTTGATCACATATAACTTTTGACACATCTTGAATTTGTCCACCACGAACATGTGCAGAACGACCAAACTTTTCGTGATCTAAAACCAAAAGACTTTCACGTGAGTTATTAAGTATCACCCTTCTAATCTGAACCTCTTCATCATCAAAGTCTAAAAGGACTCCATCCATATCAACTCCACCAACACCAAATACGCTAAAGTCAGTCATGTAAGAACTAAAAAAGCTCTCTACAGGACTTCCAAGCATATCAAAATCTCCGCTTCGAATGCGGCCACCAGAGCAATTAACTTCGAAAGTAGAGTTCGCACTTGCGGTTTGTGCAATTATTAAATTGTTTGTATAAATCTTTAAATCTTTATGTCTTAAAAGTGCCCTCATAACCATTTCAGGAGTGGTTCCAATTCCAAGGGATATTGAGCTACCATTTGGGATTAGTTTGGCAGCATGTTTTGCTATGGCTCTTTTAGCGACTCTGTTAAGAACCTGCCTTGTTCCATAAGCAAGATTCCCTTCAGTTGATATGGACTCAACACCACCATGTTTTCGCCTTGCCTGGCCAAAATCACAAAGTGCATTTATATCCCTTCTAACTGTTTGAGTAGTAATGTCAAATCTCTCAGCCAGAGTCTCAACAGTAATAAATTCTTCTTGACGAAGAAGATCTGAGATTTCAGCTTGTCGAGCAGTTAAATCCATTTTTATAACCAAAAAAGTTCATTTGAACTATGATTCTACCATAATACTATTGATTTGAATATTATTTTTAATTACAAGAATATATTTCACTAATAATCGCATAAATACTGGTTAATTATGATAAAATATCAACATAATTGTTCATATGAACATATAATTAAAAAAGTCTTTATTTATTGCATTATTGCTCAAGTATTTATATTAATAAGACAAATCTAATCACTTACTACTAAAGAATTAGGAGAACAAATGGATAATATTTCCGCTATGTCTAAGCAGCAACTGAATGAGGTAAAAATCATTCTTACAGATATAGACGACACATTGACTACTAATGGGAGGCTAAAAAGTAATGCTTATAGCGCTCTAGAGAATTTATCAAATTCTGGCTTTATAGTTATTCCAGTAACGGGTCGATGTGCAGGTTGGTGTGATCACATTGCCAGAATGTGGCCAGTTAATGGTGTGGTTGGAGAGAATGGTGCTTTTTTCTTTAGTTATAATCATCAAGCTAAAAAAATGCAGCAAACTTATTGTCAGACTTCAAAAGAGCGAAAAGAGAATCATCTAGCTCTTCATGATATTAAAAATTCCATCCTTAAAAACGTCTCTGGATCTGCGTTAGCTTCTGACCAGGATTATAGACATACAGACCTAGCTATTGATTTTGCTGAAGACGTATCACTATTATCATCTGAGAAGATTAAAGATATTGTCAAAATTGCTGAAAATGCTGGCGCAATTGCAAAGGTTAGTTCAATCCATGTGAATTGTTGGATTGGAAGCCACAATAAACTATCGACAAGCCTATCAACACTGGATCAAGTATTTGGGATCAGTAAATCAAATATACAAAATGAAGTTCTCTTTATTGGTGACTCGCCAAATGACTCAATGATGTTCGATTATTTCGCTAAATCGGTTGGAGTAGCGAATGTTATGGATTTTATTGATGAATTAAATCAACCACCAAAATATATAACATCAAAGCACTCAGGTGAAGGTTTTGTTGAGCTTGCTAATTTTCTTTTAAGGAGATAGTTTTTTTAAACTTATTTGTTCAAAATAAATGTCAAATATAAACGATAAAATTTATGATGTATTTATAGCTGGTGGAGGCATTAATGGTGTTGGAGTAGCTCGAGATGCTGCTGGGCGAGGTTACTCAGTATGTCTATGCGAAATGAATGACTTTGCTTCTGGTACTTCATCATCTTCTACTAAACTCATTCATGGAGGCCTTCGTTATCTTGAGCACTATAAGTTTCGCCTAGTTCAGGAGTCTCTAAAGGAGCGTGAAATTTTATTAAAGATGGCGCCCCATATAATTTGGCCAATGAGATTTATTCTTCCTCACACAAAAGGAATGAGGCCCAGGTGGTTCTTAAGATTGGGATTAGCAATTTACGACCACTTAGGACATAGAAAAATTTTACCGGGCACAAGCAGTGTAAATCTTGCCGGTCAAAAAGCAAACTCACCACTTAAAGAGACATTTAAGTCTGGGTTTGAGTATTCAGATTGCTGGGTAGATGATTCTAGGCTGGTTATATTAAACGCAGTTGATGCCGCATCAAAAGGAGCATCATTAAGAAACTACACCAAGGTAACAAATGCAACTAGCTCCAATGGCTTGTGGACAATCTCCACAAAAAATTCCTTAAGTGGTAAAGTAGGGGTTATTAAGGCAAAGTCCTTTGTTAATGCCTCTGGACCATGGGTTGACGAGGTTTTAAAAGAATCTTTTAAAGTTAAAGATTCAAAAAATGTTCGCCTTGTCAGGGGAAGTCATATTGTTGTAAACAAACTATATGAGGGAGACAAGTCATATATCTGCCAAAATAAAGATGGGCGTATTTTCTTTATAATTCCATATGAAGATAATTTCACAATGATTGGTACAACAGATATTGATCATGGTGAGTCGGCTGATCAAGTAAAAATAAGTGAGGATGAAAAAACCTATATTTGTGAGTCAGCAAGTAGTTACTTAAAAAAAGAAATCACAACTAAAGACATTGTCTGGAGTTATTCAGGTGTGAGACCGCTCTATGACGATGGCGCAAGTAAAGCTCAAGAGGCAACTAGAGATTATGTTGTCTCAGCTAAAGAATACAACTACTCGTTGATGATTAATATTTTTGGCGGAAAAATTACAACTTTCCGTAGATTGTCAGAAACGATTCTTAGTCATATTGAAAATTTTCTTGGTAAACGAGGCAAGTCATGGACTGAAAATTCTCGTCTTCCTGGGGGAGACATCAAAGTCGCAACTCTTTCTGAATTTGAAGCCAAGCTAAAAAGTAAATATAGCTTCTTTACAAATGAACTCATAAGAAGACTTGCTAGATCATACGGAGAGATTTCTTTTGATATTTTTGGTGATGCTGATAGTTTAGACTCATTAGGTGAAAATTTTGGAGCCGGATTATATGAAGCTGAAGTTAAATATTTAATTAATAAGGAATGGGCTAGGTCTTCAGATGATATTCTTTTTAGGCGCTCAAAGCTTGGATTATTACTCTCCGAGACAGAAGTAGAAAACCTTAACTTATTTTTGAAAAATTACAATACAAAATCACAATCCTTTGAAAACATTGCATCTTCAGAGAATCAGGAGACTATTTCGGCATGAGTCTACTAATTGAACTTTTAGGATCAATTGCCCTTCTATTGTGGGGTCTTCGAATGGTTCGAACTGGAGTAATGCGCTCCTATGGTAACAACCTAAAGAGTTTAGCGCGGCGCTCAGAAGGTAAAACTTTACCTGCATTTACGTCGGGACTATTAGTTGCAGCTTTGCTGCAAAGCAGCACAGCAGCCATTTTAATATCTGCCTCATTCGCTGGCCAGGGACTCATCAGTGTTGGCTCTGCTTTTATAACAATGTTAGGAGCTGATGTTGGAACCTCAGTAGCAGTTCTTATTGCCTCTCAAAAATTTACGACACTTGCGCCATTACTTTTGGCAATTGGCGTTTTTGGTTTTATTGGCTCTAAAATTAATAAATGGCAAAATGTCTTTAGAGCAATCAGTGGGCTTGGTTTAATTTTATTTGCACTTTCATTAATCGCATCAACTGCAGGCGGCCTATCAGAACTTAAACAATTTACTGCGCTGTTAAATATATTTGAGGATCAGCCCGTATTCTTTATTCTTTTAGCATTAATACTGACTTATCTTTCATACTCAAGCCTAGCAATTGTTTTACTCTCAGTAAGCTTTTTAGCAACAGGTGTAATTGGATTAAATGAAGGGCTATACTTAGTACTAGGTGCAAATTTAGGAAGCGGGATGCTTCCTCTTATCTCGAACTGGAGAGGATCCATACAAGAGCTGACGCCAGTATTAGCAAATCTTATTATAAGAGTAATCTGTATTTTAGCTTTCTATCCATTTGTTGACTTTGTTTCCACGTTTGGATTAAAGTTTGTATCTATTGAGTTATTTCCTGCAATTTACCATCTGTCTTTGAATTTGATCGTGGCTATTACTGGGGTTATATTTTCTAAAAATATCCTTGCACTTGCAACAAAAATGCTCTCTAATCTTGAGGACAAAGAGCTTAGTCAGCCTAGTTTTTTAGAGGCAAATAATTTTGCAATGCCAGCAATATCCCTTGCTAGTGCAAAACGTGAAGCGATTCATATGGCTGAGATTTCACAAAAAATGGTTGTCTCTTCACTAGCCGTTCTTCGAGATGACAATACCACTTTACGCAGTGAAGTGATTAAAAATGAAGACATAGTGGATAATATATTTGATTCAATCAAACTTTATATTGCAAGAATCTTACAAGAAGAATTAACGCCATTAGAGACCCAAAAAGCTTTAAATATCCTTAACTTTACAACAAATATGGAACATATTGGTGACATTATTAATAACAGCTTAATGGATATTTCAGGGAAAAAAATTGATAAACATATACAGTTTTCAAAGGAAGGATTAAGTGAAATTATCTCTATACATGAGGTTGTTTGTTCAAATTATGATTTAGCTATTAATACCTTTGTCTCTGATGATTGTGAGCTTGCAAGAGTACTTTATGAGAAAAAACAAGAACTTTATAATCTTGAAAAACGCTCAGTCACTAAACATCTTCAAAGAATTGGAAAGGGCATTACTGATAGTTTAGAAACCAGCTCTATGCACATTGATGTTATTCGCGACTATAAGAAAGTAAACAGTCTTTTATCTTCGGTAGCTTATCCAATTTTAATTGCTTCAGGTGAAATTCTAGAGTCCGGCTGGAAGCAAAAAATATAGAGAATAGCTAGAAAAGAAATATTTCTTTTTTAAATAGGATGCTTATTAGAAAGAGTTCTACTAACAGCATCTTTCCAACCTGATAGTTTTTTCTCTCTATTCGAATCTGTCATTTTTGAATTAAATTGATTTTCAGTTTTCCACGATTTTGCAAATTCTTCAATTGGAGGATAAAAACCCATCTGCATTCCAGCAAAATAAGCCGCTCCCAAAGCAGTTGTTTCTAAATTTTTTGGGCGTTCAACAGGTAAATTAAGTAAATCTGCAAGCATCTGCATAGTCCAATTTGAAGCGGACATACCTCCGTCTACTCTAATAGCGCTTAATTCATTATCTCCAAGGTCTTTTGAAATTGCATTTAAAAGATCACAAGTTTGATAACATACAGACTCTAGGGCAGCTTTTGTAATTTCTGCAGGACCTGTGTTTCTTGTCAGGCCAAATAAAGCACCCCGACAATCTGGGTCCCAATAAGGTGCGCCAAGTCCAACGAATGCAGGAACAAAATATACGTCTTCTTTTGGATTAGCCTTCATTGCCAAGATATCTGATTGATCGGCTTTATCTATAAACTCAAGCTTATCACGTAGCCACTGAACAGCAGCGCCAGCCACAAAAATTGACCCCTCAAGAGCGTAACAAGGCCTATTATTAATTTGATATGCAATTGTTGTTAATAATTTATTATTTGACTCAACTGCAGCCTCTCCAGTATTTATTAAAACAAAACAACCAGTTCCATAGGTAGATTTAACCATGCCTGGCTTAAAACAGGCTTGGCCTACTAAAGCAGAGGGCTGATCACCAATTAAACTACAGATAGGTATTTTAGAGCCAAAAAAAGATTTTTCAGTTTCACCAAAGTTTGATGCGCTATCGCACACGTTTGGTAGCATTGAGTTGGGAATATTAAAAAGTTTAAGTAAATCCTCATCCCAACAGCTTTCATGAATATTATATAAAAGAGTTCTAGATGCATTTGTAGCATCAGTTGAATGAACTTTTTTATTAGTTAATCTCCATAGTAGAAAACTATCTATCGTTCCAAAAAGCAATTTACCAGCATTTGCCTTATCTCTAGCGCCATCAATACTGTCAAGAATCCAAGAGATTTTAGTAGCGCAAAAATATGGATCAAGTACAAGTCCAGTTTTTTTTGTAACATCTTTTTCATGACCAAGATCTCGGAGCTTTTGACATTCATCAGAAGTTCTTCTGTCCTGCCAAACAATTGCATTATATATGGGCTTTCCAGTCTCTTTATCCCAAACAATAGTAGTTTCACGCTGATTTGTAATTCCTATTGAAACAATTTGACTGCTATTAATTTCTGCCTTTTCAATGGCAATAGCGCAGCTATCAAGAACTGACATCCAAATTTCTTCTGGGTCATGCTCAACCCAGCCTGAATTTGGAAAAAACTGTGTAAACTCTTTCTGACCTATTGATACAATTTGATAATTTGAATCAAATATTACCGCTCTAGAGGAGGTTGTTCCTTGATCTATTGATAGAATAAATTTATTTAAATTTGTCATAATTAAGGAATCCTATTTCCAAATAATGGAACTAAGTTCTACTATTGTAAACTTATTCAAAATAGTATACATTATCTGCTAAAATTAAATCAGCAAATGAGCTGTTCATCATATACAACAGTTGATTCAATTAATAAACATTTAAAAAAAACTAGTAAATTATGGCAGCAGAAAAACGAGGAGATGGGACAGTAGGCAAAGCGCTGGATGTTCTAAATGAAGTTGCAGAAATTGGCTCGCCAGTTCGATTTTCAAGTCTTTTAAAAACCAGCAAGTATCCTAAGGCGACTCTATATAGACTTCTTCAGACACTTCTAAATCAAAATATGCTGAGTTACAATGATGAGGAGCAAACCTATAAATTGGGACTTAAATTAGTTCGCATGGCCCATGCAGCTTGGCTTCAAAGCTCGCTCGCTCCTATTGCCCTTCCATTTATAGATAAACTATCTGACAAGGTTGGTGAAACTGTTCACTTGGCTCAGCTTGATAACGGCCAAGTATTATATGTTGACAAAAGAAACCCTAGCTCACCAATTGAAATGTACTCTCAAGCCGGCAAAGTTGGTCCTGCATATTGCACTGGAGTTGGTAAGGCAATGATGGCATTTCTAGATGAAGATGCACTAAGTAGAGTAATTTCTAAACAAGCATTCTTCAAATATACTGACTTTACAATTACCTCTGAAAAAGAGCTTCGCAAAGAGCTATCTCTAATAAAAAAACAAGGAATAGCCTTTGATAAACAGGAGCATGAAGTAAAAATTATTTGCATCTCATCTCCAATTTTGTCTTCAAAAGGAAGGGTGATTGGCGGTTTATCGATCACCAGCTCAATTGACATACACAGCTTAGAGAGCCTTCAAGAATTCAAGCCTCAATTACTTAAGACCTCAGAACTAATTGGGAAAGAAGCTGGTGCATGGAATTTTCCTGAACAAAATAATTAATATAAGGACACCTTTGATATGGCATCTTTAAAGATATCTAAAGCCACAAAAAAATACGATAAAGTACAAGTTATCCATGGAATTGATTTAGAAATCGAGGATGGTGAGTTTTGCGTGTTTGTTGGACCATCAGGTTGCGGAAAATCAACTCTTCTTAGAATGATCTCTGGTCTTGAAGAAGTAACTACTGGACAGATTCATATTGGTGAAAAAGATGTCACTACGATGCATCCCGCTGACAGAGGTATTGCAATGGTTTTTCAGTCTTATGCTTTATACCCCCACATGACAGTTAGAGAAAATATGGGCTTTGGACTTAAAATGACAAAAGTTCCTTCTGATGAAATTAACAAGAAAGTTAATGATGCGGCAAGTATTTTACACCTGGAAGATTATTTAGATAGAAAGCCCAAGACGTTGTCAGGTGGCCAAAGACAAAGAGTTGCCATTGGAAGGTCAATTGTAAGAGGCCCCGAAGTATTCTTGTTTGATGAGCCTTTATCAAACCTTGACGCTGAACTTAGAGTCGAAATGCGTGTTGAAATCTCTCGTCTTCATCGTGAACTTGGAACAACTATCATTTATGTTACGCATGACCAAGTAGAGGCAATGACACTCGCTGATAAAATAGTCGTTCTAAAAGAAGGCTTAATTCAACAAGTAGGCAGACCTCTAGAATTATATGAAGATCCACAAAATATTTTTGTTGCAGGTTTCATTGGTTCACCAACAATCAATTTTTTAAAGGGTAGTGTTGTTGATTCAAAGCTAATAATTCCTGACCTTGAGCCCTCAAAAATCAAAGTAAGTAAAGCGATAAGTTCCTCTATGTCTGAGTTAATTATTGGATTAAGGCCTCAGCATTTAAAACTTATTAAGACTGGAGATCTTGAGGTTGAGTTCACTGAAGCTCTTGGAGATATCTCATACGTCTACTTAAAAACTTCGAGTGGTGAAAGAGTGGTTGTAGAGTCAAGAGAGGAAAAATTACCCTTAACAGGATCAAAAGTTGGAATAGAAGCAAATACAACTTCAGCTTTATTTTTTGACCCTAAAACTGAACTTCGAATCAAATAAAAAAAAGTCTTTATAGAGACTCCCAGAAAACTCCAGAAGGAGGAAGTTTAACTGCGCCAACTATCGACTCTGTCTCACTATAGTTAAACCAAAAGCGATGCTTGAGTGTTTCACGAACTCTAACGCAATCAGGCAGATCCATTGTAGAAATATTTTGAGATAAACAAGCATCCCTAAATATTCTTGTTAACGCCTCCTGATTACCCCAACCCGCTAAATATAGTCTATTTGTTTGTCCAATGACTGCTGGACGGCCATCCTTACACTCCTCAATAACATTGTCACAATCTACTAAAGTTTCCATCCAACGATTAAAACTACCTCCAGCTTTAATTGAAATACTGGCATTTGGCCTCAAAGACTCAACACTAGCAACGGTGCCAACAACGCCAGGAACTTCTGGTGGTAAATCTTTTGGAATAGTCATATCTAATGTTTTTGAACCAGATCTTGGACCTGAAATTAAAACGCCTTCAAAAGATTTAATTGCTGCCTTAAAATTTTTATCAAAATGCATTAACCCAGGCGCAAGTACAATTTTATATCCAGTTAAATCTTTTTGATTTGGAGGGAGTATATCAACTGATAAACCAAGGCTTCGAAGAGCCTTATAGTATTCATAAACTAATTCAAAATAACTAAAGTCTTTGCCTTGAGGTTGAATTTCCCATGCCCAACAGCTTTCATAATCAAAAATTATAGCGACCTTTGATTGAACTTGCTGAATGCCATCAAATTCTTTTAACTCAGAATTAACTTGTGAGGCTTGGGTTAAGCCTGGGGCAACCTCACCATCTGGTCTTTGAAGTCCTGCGTGCATTTGCTCCTGAGCAAAAGGTGCCTGTCTCCATCGAAAATAACTTACCACTTCTGCGCCGTGAGCAATAGCCTCCCATGACCAAAGCCTAACTGCCCCAGGAGCAGGCTCTGGATTGTAGGGAGCCCAATTGACTGGTCCTGGCTGTTGCTCCATTACCCACCATCGTCCTCGCCCAACAGTTCTGTATAAATCATGATGAAATGCTTGGAAGTCAGGGTCTCCAAAACGCATAAATTTAAGTTTAAAGTCTTCATTTTGAGTCGATCGATCTTCCAAAAATCCCAAAGGATAGCTATCCCAACTAGCAATATCCAAATCATTACCTACTTCATAATGATTAAAATCCGTAATTTTCCCCATATAATTATGGATAAGTGGCATTTTTGTATATTTGCGCATTACTAAAACTTGAGAACGATTAAACTTCACTACTTGCTCAGAGCTAAACCTTCTGAAGTCTAATTCGTGAATAGGATTGGCATCAGTAATGGTTAGATTTGGCAATTCAATCTGCTCAAAACTATTGTATTCCATCGACCAGAAGACATTACTCCAAGACTCATTAAGACTTTTAATCGTCTTATATTTATTAGATAACCAAAGTTTGAATGAACTCTCTGATGAAGCACTAAAAGACAAAGTGGTTTCATGACAGCCATATTCATTATCTAATTGCCATGCTTTAATGTAAGGATTTTTTCCATACCGCTCTGCAACAAGCCTTGTAATCCTTGATGACTCCTGGAGATAGCCTTGATGAGAAAAACAGTAATGCCTCCTTGAGCCAAATTTACGAGAACGTCCATCAGAATCAACTAGAAGCATATCCGGCCATTTATCTACAACCCACCTTGGGGGAGCTGCAGTTGGAGTGCTCATAACCACATTCAATCCAGCACTGCCTAATACTTCAATAGCTCGGTCAAGCCATTTAAAATTTTGAGCACCCTCTTCAGGCTCTAATCGGCTCCAGGCAAATTCACCTATTCGAACCCAAGTTAAGCCTGACTCTATCATATCCTTAGCATCTTTTTCCCATTGATTCTCTGGCCAATGCTCTGGATAATAACAACTTCCTAGTTTTGGAATCATAATCTCCTCACGCTATAACTTGATATTCAGCTAAACCAGTTATCTCTGATTGAAAATAAAATACTTTACCAGCTAAAGGCTCAACTTTTAAATTTTCACTATTTAAGTTCTGATAGGCCGAAGTAGTATAAATAGTATTTAATGAGTCACCGCCAAAAGCAGGGCAAGTAACCTGAGAAACTGGAAAGTTAACTACTTGATCTAATTGTCCATTAGAACTATATCTTGCTAGCCTAGATGCGCCATACTGAGCATTCCATAGAAATCCCTCACTATCACATACTGAACCATCAGGACGAAGACCTTGAGGCTCCAGATCAACAAAAATAACTGGCTCATCAGTAGGCCAGCCATTAGATTCATCTAATTTCTGCTTCCAAATTTTCTGTTTACGTGTATCTGCAAAATATCCAAACTTTTTATCTGGGGAAAAGCAAATGCTATTAGGGATTGTAATATCTTGGTGTAACTGTCTTAGCTCGCCTTTATAGAAGCGATAAATAGAACCAGCATCTACCTCGGCATTGAGTCCCATTGTACTAATCCAAAAACCGCCCCATGGATCAGCGCGCCCATCATTTGATCGGGTGTGAACCATATCAGCCTCTAAATCAACGATCACCTCTCTTTCATCAGTTGCTAAGGTAAGTTTAGTTAATGAGGATGCAGTCGCAACCATTAAATGCTCCTCATCAATCCATCCTGCAGCTGAAACTGGCTCAGAAAATACCCAGGTTTTAAGTTTAGAGTTATTCCAATTGTGCATCTTAAAGGAATTTATATCAAACCAAAATAGAGACTTTAGTTTTGGATGCCATAATGGGCCTTCACCCAAATTAGACGAATCTAGGGGAAGATAGTCACTTATCATTTTTGCGCTTCATCATAAGCCAAAACAATTGATTCAGCTTTTTTAGAAACTACTTCAGAAGATTCACCAGCCTTATATAGCCCTGATCCTATTCCAAAACCAGTAGCTCCCGCTTTAATCCAAGATAAAAAGTTTTTTGGGCCAACGCCGCCAACCATGAAAAGAGGTATATCTTCTGGCAAAACAGCCTTTAAAGCGATTAAATTTTCCTGCCCAATAAGAGAAGCTGGGAAAAACTTTAAACCATCAGCTCCAGAATTTAGTGCAGAGAAGCATTCTGTTGGAGTAATTACTCCTGGATAACTCAATATATTTGCCTCTTTAGTTGCCTTAACAACGCCAGGATCAAAATTAGGTGAAACAATAAAATTCACTCCAATTTTAGCAAGAACTTCAACCTGCTTTATATCTGTCACTGTTCCAGCGCCAAATTGAATTAATTCATCAAATTCATCACGAATTAGCTCGATACTTTCAAAAGCATTAGGGGAGTTAAGAGGCACTTCGACTTGGCTAATCCCTGCTCTAACAATAACATTGACTATATCAAGAACTTCTTTTGGTTTAACACCTCGTAATATAGCAATTATATTTCTATTCATATTCTTATTCAGAGTAAAGTTCAATATAGGCAGAAGTCAGCCCTGATAATGTTGCAGCCTCAAGGCTAAAAGAATGACTTTCTCCACCAAGTATTTTTAATCCTTTTTGATAATTTTTAGATAGAAGCTCAGAACCAATAATAATTACATTTTTATTTTTCCAATAATTTTTTGCCCCATTTAGCTCAACACCTAATAATAATCCCGAAAGAATTGATCTTGCAGAGTTAGAGTCTAGATCATTAACTATTGATTCGGATCGTAATGAAAAAAGATCTGAAGCAATTAAACCTGGATTATCAAAACCCTTAATGACTCCATCTTCAAAACTAGCCTGGTCCCACCCATCTGACTTAATTGAATGCTTAATTAAAGTTTTATTAGAAATTACACCAAAAAGCTCACCTGTCATAAAAGTTCTAAAGTTTTCTATCTGACCTGCCTTTACATTAACCCACTTTGTGTGAGTACCTGGAAGACAGACAATTCCATTAAAGCTTGGATTTTCTTTAATAAAACCAGCAATTTGAGTTTCCTCACCCCGCATAATATCTGCTGGCTTATGCTGCATTACTCCCGGGACCAAGTTGACCTGGATTCTAGTATCTTTTGTAGTAGCAACTGTAAGTTGAGTTTTATCTATAGGGACACATGGAGTTTTTAAATATGGCGTTTCAACCCATCCTTGGCGTGCACCAACCATTCCACAAGCCATAACAGGCGTTATTTTTTTGTTATCTAGCCAGTTTTCAATAAGGCGCAATAATACAGGCTCAAATTCATTCTGCTGAAGATCTTTCATGCCTTCATTAGATTCACTATAAGCAAGAACTTCACCTTGTTCATCAATTGCCCAGGCGCGCATATGAGTCGTTCCCCAATCTGCAGCAATCCACTTAGCTTTTAAATCTATCATTATTTTTTATCCTGTAACTACTACGCCACCATCAATCACCAAAGCCTGGCCGGTCATCATTCGAGACGCGTCCGACGCTAAAAATAATGTGGAGTCAATTAAATCATTAGGCATCAAGTGCTCTTTAATGCATTGTTTTTCCATGTGACTTGCTAAATCTTTATCATTTGCCCATAGCTTCGTCTGTCTTTCAGTAAGAACCCATCCTGGAATTAATGTATTCACCCTAATACCATCAACACCAAGCTCTCTGGCTAAACTTCTTGTTAGACCTGTAATTCCAGCCTTAGAAGCAACATAAGCTGGATATCCTGTATTGCCCATCAAATACGATGCAGAAGAAAAATTGATAATACTTCCACCACCTTGAGCTTTCATAAATGGGGCCACAGCTTGTGCTGTAAAAAAATGAGGCCTTAAGTTGACATTAATCGACTGATCCCATTCTTCTGTTGTCATTTCAGCAAGGCTATGACGTGAATCATTAGCGGCATTATTTATAAGAACATTAATACCACCATTTGCAACACTGGCATCTGATATTGCGTCCTTTAGTGCATTAGTATCTGTAATATCACATTTTATAAATAATGGATCATGCTTATATTTTGAAGAAACTTTATTTAGAAATTCATCACAATTTGATCTCTGTACAAATGCGACTTTAGCTCCTTGAGCTAAAAAACCCTCAGTTATTGATGCGCCAATACCCGATCCACCTCCAGTAATAAAAACTGAAGTGTCTTCTAAATCCTTAAAAATTGCGTAAGTATTCATTAATGGGACTCCCTGGTTGGAAGTCGGGTGTCTTTGCCTACTAGGAAATCTAAGTCTGCACCTTTATCAGCTTGCATGACATGATCGATATAAAGTTTTGCGTATCCACGTGTGTAATTTACCTTTGGCTCTTTCCTTGCCTTAAGACGCTCATCAATTTCAGACTCAGCAACTAGAAGTTCAAGTACC
Organism: uncultured Candidatus Thioglobus sp.; assembly: GCA_905618925.1. Lineage (GTDB taxonomy): Bacteria > Pseudomonadota > Gammaproteobacteria > PS1 > Pseudothioglobaceae > Pseudothioglobus. The sequence goes on from CAJQTG010000003.1 coordinate 133,616, forward strand.
CCATTGTATGCATCAAGACGGATAGGATCACCTGTTTCCACTATTGAAATTGGCCCACCTATATTTGCCTCAGGAGATACGTGAAGAACTATTGTGCCAAAAGCGGTACCTGACATGCGGGCATCTGAGATTCGAATCATGTCTCTAACTCCTTGCTCAATTAAAACTTTTGGTATTGGCATATTGCCAACCTCTGGCATTCCTGGATAGCCTTTAGGCCCACATCCCTTTAACACCAGAATAGAGTCTTTTGTTACGGCAAGATCAGGCCTATCGATATTAGCCTTTAAATCCTCAATATCTTCAAATACATAAGCTAAACCTTCGTGCTTTAACAATTCTTCTGTTGCAGCAGCAGGCTTAATAATTGCTCCATTTGGAGCCAAATTTCCTCTTAAAACCTTTAGCCCAGCTGCAGGTTTTAATGGATTATTTATTGGCCTAATAACATCCTCATTAAATGTTTCAGCGCCCTTAAAGTAATTAGTTATGTCTTTATTTAAAATCGTATTAGCAGGTTTTATATGATCCTTAATTTGCTCCAATACTGCAGGAACTCCACCTGCATAACAAAAATCTTCCATTAGGTATTTACCTGATGGCATGCAATTAACAAGAAGAGGTATATCTGCAGCTTTTTCAAAGTCCTCTAAAGTAAGCTCAATTTCAGCTCTGCCTGCTAAAGCCAACAAGTGAATTACTGAATTAGTTGAACCCCCAACTGCACTATTTAATGTAATTGCATTTTGAAAACTTTCTTTTGTAAGGACTTTAGATAAATTTAAACCTTCTTCAACCATCTCCACGATTCGTTTTCCTGTCATGTGTGCAAGAGCCATTCTCCTCGCGTCAACAGCTGGAATAGCCGCATTCGTTGGTAAACTTAAACCCATTCCTTCAACCAAGCTTGCCATTGTGGATGCAGTTCCCATGGTCATGCAAACCCCAGATGAGCGGCTCATTCCATTTTCAGCAGACATAAAATCTTGTAAAGACATATCTCCAGCTCTAACATCTTCAGAAAAACGCCATACATCAGTTCCAGAGCCAATATCTTGGCCTTTATATTTGCCATTTAGCATAGGGCCAGAAGACACAACAATTGTTGGTAAATCAACACTTGCTGCGCCCATTAATTGCCCTGGTGTAGTTTTATCGCAGCCTCCTAATAAAACAACACCATCAATTCCATAAGCCCTAATACTTTCTTCGACATCCATAGACAAAAGATTGCGAAAAAGCATTGCAGTTGGTTTCATTTGAGTTTCACCCAAAGACATTACAGGAAATTCAAGTGGCAAACCTCCCGCCTCCCAAACGCCTCTCTTAACACCTTCAGCTAAAGTTCTTAAACCTGCATTACAAGGAGTTAATTCAGACCAAGTATTACATATCCCAATTACTGGACGCCCATCAAAAACGTGATCTGGAAATCCTTGACTTTTCATCCAGCTACGATGAATAAAACCATCTTTATCCATTTTTCCATACCAATTTGATGATCGACGATTATTAGCTTTACTCATGCGGCTTTATCCCCTTCTATTACCATCATGCTAGCTGGAAATGCTTTAGGTAATTGTAATCCATGACTCATTAAAAAATGTCCACTAAGTTTCAATGTTTTTTGCAAAAGACCACCTTTTGATTTACCAAGAGAGTTGATCTGATTCTTATTGTGTAGTGAGACATTATACAGTGCCATTGAATCAAGCCCAGCTAGGACCAATGGCACTGGTGAGCTAAAATCTGATGACGTATTCTGGCCTGCAAAAACAACAAAGTGGTTTTCGCTTGAACTAATTTGAATTTCAGCAGTAACGCTTTTATCAATACAAGGTAGTCGTAAAATATTTGCATCTCTCATCCATTGACGATTTTCCTTCCACCAACTAGTGACACCTTTTAGTAGTGTTTTATCTGAAGATGACAGTTCACGAGGATCCATCTCAAAACCCATATGTCTTTGCGCTGCTACCCATGCTCTAAAAGCCATTGGAAGCTCACGACCAGAAGTATGGCAAACTTTAGGCCCAACATGACTTCCTGTTATCGAAGTTGGTAGCCACAATATAGCCTCATGTTGAATACGCAGCCTTTCAATTGCATCATTACTGTCAGACAACCAAACTCTTTGTGTATGTTCTAAAATGCCATAATCTATTCGGCCACCACCTGATGAGCAAGATTCAATTTCAAGATTTGGATGGGCCAATCTAATTCGCCTAAGTAATACATAAAGACTTCTTGTTTGTGAGGAATCAGGATAAGGCAAAACTCGATTATGGTCCCATTTGATATAGTCAATTGGATACTCGATTAACAATGCTGAAATTTTCTCAAAAAGATAATCCTCAACATCTTTAATGGAAATATTAAGGACTAACTGACCTCTTCCCAGTGCCTGGTCTTTGTGACCCATTATCCATTCAGGATGCTGTCGATAAAGATCACTATTAGGGCTAACCATTTCAGGCTCAAACCATAACCCAAAAGACATTTCAAGAGAATGGATATGACTAATTAATGGTTGCAATCCCTTAGGATATTTCTTCTTATCAACATCCCAGTCACCAAGACTTGAGGTGGCACTATTACGCCCTTTAAACCAACCATCATCCAATACAAATCTTTCAGCGCCAATTTCGGAAGCAAGGTTAGCTATTTCTTTTAATTGATCAATATTATGATCAAAATATATAGCCTCCCAGCAGTTGTAATGAACAGGCCTTAAATTGTCTTTAGTCGCTTTAATAATCGAATTAGCAACATGAGATCGAAACGATTTGCCAATCCCACTAATTCCATTACTAGAGTGGCAAATAAATAGCTTTGCAGTCTCAAAGCTATTTCCAGAAGTCAGCTCACTATTTTCAGTATTTCCAAATTGAATCTGCCTACGACCA
>CAJQTG010000004.1 GCA_905618925.1 uncultured Candidatus Thioglobus sp.
AATCTATGATTTGCTAAAATTTGCACCAACCTCTGGTAATTGCTGTCCTGCAAGGTTCACATTTATCCAAAGTGCTGAAGCAAAAAATAGAATCAAGCCATCATTGGATGAGGGAAATATTGACAAAACTATGAACGCTCCTTCTGTAGTAATCATTAGCTATGACACTAAATTTTATGAATCATTACCGACCCTATCTCCGCATAATGATGCCAAATCTTTTTATGAAGGCAAAGATAAAATGATAAAAAATGTTGCGGAATTTAACTCAGCGCTCCAAGGTGCGTACTTTATTTTGGCAGCTCGTTCTATAGGACTAGATTGCTGTCCAATGCTGGGGTTTAATAAAGAGAAGCTTAATCAGGAATTCTTCCCAGATAATAAGAATAAGGCTATTTTTATTTGTGGAATTGGTTATGGAGATGAGTCAAAATTACGTCCTCGAGCGCCACGACTAAATTTTGAGGATGCTTGTAATATCTTATAAGAACTAACTCAAAATAACATTTAAAAATTTATTGCTACCAGTATTTAGGGTAACTTCTATTTTTAGATATGTTGTTATAAAGAAGAGCTACCAATACTATTAATACTGACCCTATGAGAGTTGGCATCCATAAATAATCCCAATTAGCGCCAAGTAAAAAAACAATAAACGGGTTAGAGCCTGCCGGTGGGTGAGGAATTCTTAGGAACTGCATTAATGCTATAGCAAAAGCTAAAGCTAACGCCATACTCCACCAGTCTGAACTAACTAAGTGATAAAAAATAAGTCCAACGAAAGTTGTGACAAAATGCCCAAAAATTACATTTCTAGGCTGCGCAAATGGAGAGTCTGGAAGTACAAATAAAACAAAAATTGACGCGCCAAACGAGCCCATAATTATTGGTTCATTTGTGTAATAAGCTAAAAATCCAATTACGCACGCTGCTAGAAACGCACCTAAGGAAATAAAACCCGTCTCCTTAAATGACGGTCTTGGCGGGATAGATGCTGGAGAGCCTTTAAGTTTAGTAAGATAAGACATATTTTCGTCCTTAGCTAAAAAATGAGAATTATATATTAAATTATTACAGTTGCTTGAGAATCAAGAAGTTTCAAGACTCTTTCTTGTAAAGTATTTTTGTAATATTAGGCCTAAACAAATAAGAATAACACCAAAAATAGTTGAAGCCAAGATGTCCTCTTTTAATACGAAATGCAGAATCAACAGAGATAAAAAAGGGGTTATAAAAACAAGGCTAGCAACCCTTGAAACAGTTGTTGAAGTTTTTAAAGCTAGTTGCCAAAGAACTACAGAAACTCCCATCTCAAATAGACCTATATATGCAGAGCCAATAACCCCTTTTAATGAAGGAATGACAAATGAATCACTCAAGTAAACAATTATCAAAATATAGGGCAAACTAAATAAAAAAATAAAAAATAAACTCACTACAGAATCATTAGAATTTTTGGTGTTAAAAAGCCAGAATAAGGACCATATAACAGTCGTCATTAAAATATACCCAACACCTAAAAGGCTCTCAAACTGCATTGAAAATAAACTGCCTTTTGAGGCGATAACCACAACTCCAATATAACAAATAACAATTGACAGAAAGGATTTAATATCAATTTTTTGCTTAAGGATTGGAATGGATAAAATAACAATCATAACAGGCCAGCTAAAGTTGATCACCATGGCCTCTTGTGCGGGCAAAATATCATAACCCTTAAAAAGAATTATGTAATAAAGGCAAGGATTTAAAAGACCAAGAAAAGCGCAATATATTAGTGCACTTTTCGAGAAACTTTTAATTAAACCTAGCTTGCCTTGAATAAGCGTAATAAAGAAAAGCACTATTACTGAAAATAGTGTCGAATAAAAAACCAACTGAATGGGCTCTAAATGCTCTAATGCAAGTTTGAAAGCCGTAGCAACAGTAGACCAGAAAAAAATAGCAATGCCCGCAAAAAGGTACGCTTTATTTTGATTAGAAAAACTTGAAAACATATTATTTTATTTAGTTACTTGATACAAGCATAATTGGCAGGTTACACCCTCTTGAGTGTTGTACTCTGATGTATGGCGTTCAACCTGCCGCCATAACTTAGAGCCTTCTAATTCTTTAATAATTTTTTCATAAGGCGATGCCTCCCACTCTTGCTTTCGAACAGTAAAACTTATGTATCCTTCATTTTTTGTTATTCTCACCATTTCATTTAGCGCTTCAGGGCCCACATGGCCACATGTAAAAGTACCCGCACAAACGATAGCATCAAAAGAATTATCTTCAAACTCTAGCTTTTGAGTTAAATCACATAAACTTAGAGATTCATAAACATTTTTTTTAAGCGCTCTATTGAGCATTTCTTTTGAAAAATCCACTCCAACTATGTTTTTATATTCCTTGTTATAAAGAATATCGCCTACAAGTCCTGTACCGCAACCTGCATCCAATATCTTGGCTTCCTTATTCTTTAAGTGTTTAAGCAAAGCTTCAGTAGTAACTAGGTGACCAACGTACCCAGCTAATTGAATAACATCATTCTCATAGTCATCCCAATTTTTGTAAAGATCTCCTAATTCATCTAGATTTGCTACATGTAGTGTTTTAAAAATTGTAGGAATCATATTCTTAGTATTCTTCATAAAAATTTCCACATAAGACCCAGTAGTAAGCTTTCTTGAGTTGGCTATTTACCTTTTATAAGCGCATAACTATACATAATAAGTCCAACCCAAACGCCGATAAATCCAAGCAATTGATTGAAATTAACAGGCTCGTCATATAATACATAACCAACTATAAATTGTAACGTAGGAGTAATTAAGAACAATATACCTACGGTTGTCATTGGAAGTAATTTTGCACCTGCAGTGAATAGTGCCAATGGAACAACAGTAACAATTCCTGCCAAAATTAATAAAATATCCGTTGACAAGTTTATATTAAAAATAGCTAAATCGTAATTTGCATAAAACCATAAGCTAAAAATAAAAATAAATGGCAAAAGAAGTAATGTCTCAATATATAACCCTGGAACTGCTGATGTAACCATTGCCTTTCTTGCAATTCCATAGGATGAGAAAGTAAGTCCAATGAGAAGGCCAAGCCATGGAAATGAGTCGCCACTAAAAACATAATATAGTGCACCTATTGTTGCAAAGAATACCGCCCATTGCTTAAGTCTAGAAATTCTTTCGTGAAAAAAAATATAGCCGCCAACCATGTTTATTACTGGAGATAAAAAATACCCCATAGATGCTTCAACTACTCTTCCTAAATTCACAGCGAGAATATATCCTCCCCAATTAATGGTGATGAGGATGGCTGTTAAAAATAAGAAAAATAATTCTTTTTTAGAAGATATTGCCACTTTAAAGTTTGCCTGCCAAGATGGCTTGAAGTAGACAAGAACAAACAGAACAGGAATTGACCACAGGATCCTGTGAAGAAGAACTTCAGACGGGTTAACATGGTTCAGTAATGCCCAATAAAGAGGGAATGCTCCCCACATCAGGTAGCCTGAAAGGACAAGCAGGATGCCTTTATTCATAAAGCAAAAACTTACATAAGAAAAACGCCTATTGTAGACTAAATAATCTAATGTTATTTTTATTAATGCTTATAGTAATCTTTTTCAAAATTAGTATCACTTAGGGTGTCATTCTCACTAGTTTTCTCATTAATTTCATCTAAGTTTTCATTAATTCTAAATAGGATTACGACAAGTTCACAGGCCACTCGAGAGGCTAAAGAACCGCCAATTACCCAGACTAAGCCGCGCCAGAAATCACCCTCAAGGAATATATCACCAAGTCCTTTTGTTATAAAAGCAAACAACAGTATCCAATAGAAAAGCGTTATTAACTTAGGAGTTACCATTTCATCTAGATAAAACATGTAGTGGTTATCTAGCTTATCCACTGTAAGTTTAAAAGCTTTTTTTATGCTTTCTAAGATCTCATTATTATTCATTTTGGTTGCCCTTATTTTCTTAAACCTAAGTTATTATTATACCAATCTAATAAAAAGTTGTAAATTCATACATTATCTAAATAATGCCAATAAAAAAAGCCCATCATAAGACGGGCTTTTTAATCAATATTTAAAGCTTATTACTGATGGATCTTTACGTTAGTAAATGCACCAGCAATAACTTCACGCTCTGCATATGAACCATTAGCTGTTCCACCTGCGTCTAACTCAACACCAGTAGCACCAACATAGTCTACAGGTAAGCCGCCTGAAATGTACTTCAGACACGTAGCTAAATCACCAGCAGCACATTGAATACCTGGAGCATTAGCAACATTTAATACCTGAGCTTGAATTGCCGCCCTGTCTGTTGAACCTGCAGCCTGTGAAGCAAGAATAATCAATGCCATAGCATCATAAGATTCACCTGCATATGCACCAGAACCATCAACACCACCAGCAGTAGCTACTGCTGCCCAGACATCAACTAGATCTAAATCTGGAGATGCAATTGTACCCCAAGAGCCATCTGCAACAGCGCCTGAAGTTAATGCACTGATCATACCATCACCAAATACATAGTCAGAAAATGCACCAGTATCTTCAGAAGCAGCAATAATTCCTCTACCACCAGTATCAGCATAACCTAATATAGCTAAAGTAGCTGAGCCACCTGCAGACAATGCAGCAACATCAGCTGAATAGTCAGCCTTGTCGTCATCATGTCCAGCCATAACTGTAACTGTTCCACCCATAGCTTCATAAGCAGTTACGAATGCATCAGCCAAACCTTTACCATAGTCACTGTTTGAGTGAGTTACAGCCATATCAGTTTGCCCTCTTGACATTGCAATACTTGCAAGTACTGGACCTTGTCTAGCATCTGAAGGAGCAGTTCTAAAGAACCATCCACCATCTTCTAGAGTAGTTAAAGCAGGTGAAGTAGCTGATGGTGAAATTGAAACAATACCATTAGGTACAAGCACGTTGGTTATAACTGCACCAGTATTACCTGAGCAGTTAGGACCCATAATAGCCATAACATTATCATCATTAATCATTTTTTCTGCTTGAGCAATCGCAACTGCAGGATCAATACATACTGAATCACCCTGGACAACATTAATTGTTCCTTGGAGGTAGTTACCAGAAGCATTAGCCTCAGTTACTGCTAAGTTTGCACCACCAGACATCGCACCAATCATTGATTCAAGCGGTCCAGTAAAGCCTTGTAGCTCTCCTATAGTTACATCAGCATGTGATACTGATGCCATCGTAGCTGATAATACAAATCCAGCTGTTGTTTTTAAATAACCTTTCATTTCGTCTCCTAAAATATAAAAAAGAGTCCCTACACCTAATAAAGCATTAAAGCGTATTTCTTATGGGAATCCCCTTAATGATAAACAGTTTCCTGTAGTTTGTGTTAAAAATATTATAAAAAAAAATGAACTAAACCTTTCTAGAATAGTTCATTTCAGCTCAATTTAAAGAACATATTACAGTTCTTTATTTTTCTCTGGAAGAATTCCGCCAGGAGAAAATCTCATGATCAAGAGCATTATACTGCCCATAAAGATAAGTCTTAGATAGTGAACTCGATCTTCTATAAATTCTAATGATGCATTCCCTTCTTGAACATAATTACCAAGCATTTCAACCACCCAAAGACCTATAGGACCAGACTGAATCCAAATAAACCACATAATAAAAGCCCCTAGAACTGACCCTAAATTATTACCCGATCCTCCAACAATAACCATCACCCATATCAAAAAAGTAAACCGAAGTGGCTGATATGCAGTGGGAATAAATATTCCATCATAGGTTACTAGTAATGCACCAGCGACACCAACAATTGCTGATCCTATAACAAAAATTTGTAGATGTTGACGCGTAATATTCTTACCCATCGCAGAGGCTGCCACTTCATTATCTCGGATTGCCCTTACTTTTCTGCCCCATGGAGAATTTAAAGCAAGATTAGAAAGAACAATGAAGGCGACTAAAATTACAAGAAATAAACCTGAATAACTAAGTTTTATAAAAACGACCGATGCCTCTCTAACATAGTCACTTAGAATTTTAATTTGTTCTGATTGAGATAAAAACTGCAGTTCTGATCTGTGAATCCAGGCAACAATATTTTGAAGCCATTCTGATTTTTGCATATCTACTTCATAAGGAACAGGCCTTTGAAGTCCATAAACATTCTTGAGCCCACGTACAAACCAGTCTTCATTTTTAATGACGTAAATAATAATTTCAGAAATTCCGAGAGTTGCTATCGCAAGATAATCTGACCTTAAGCTCAAAGTAATTTTTCCAATCCACCATGCAGCTCCAGCTGCAGCTATGCCACCAACTATCCAAGAGAGCATTATAGGAAGTCCAAAACCGCCTAAGTAGCCTGTAATTGCAGGGTCTACCTTTTCAATTAATTTTGAAGCCTCAGAGAAATAAAATCTTGTAAAGAGATAGCCAATAACTACGATTAAAGATATTAACCATTTATTAACCCCCCTTCTATTTAATAAAACTCCTGCGGCAATCGTTGCAGCTCCTAAAGCTAAAGCAAAAAGCATCTTTATGCCGCCAGCATCTATAGCTTCAGTTACAGGTTGCTGAGAAATCAAAACAACACTAACGCCTCCTAAAGCAGCAAACCCCATAATTCCAACATTGAATAATCCAGCATAGCCCCATTGAATATTAACCCCTAAAGCCATAATGGCTGAAATCAAAGACATGTTAATAATGCCTATTACGAGTGCCCATGACTGATTGAAACCAACAAATAAAAGTACGAGGCCCATCAGGGCAAAACTAATAATTGCTCTATACGATTGCCAAACATTATTTAGATTATTCATCGACTATCACCTTACCTTTAAATAACCCAGTAGGCTTTATTAAAAGAACAATAACCAAAATAACGAAGGATATTGCGTATTTATACTCAGTACCAATAAGCTGCACCAAAGATGAAGGATGCATAGATAGAGGCAATAAGTATATTAAAAACTTTTTATAGGCATAAGTAAGGAGTATTTCAGAAAATGCTACTAAGAAAGCACCTGCAATTGCTCCTATTGGAGAGCCAATACCGCCTACAATGACTGAGGCAAAAATTGGTAAGAGTAATAAGTGATATTGTTGAGGCGCGAAGCCTTTGTCTAGTCCATACAGTGCACCAGCGATTGTAGTAAGAGCTGCAACCAATAGCCAAGTTATTTGAACCATCTTATCTGGATCAATACCAGAAAGAAGCGCTAACTCTTTATTGTCAGAATAAGCCCTCATAGCCTTACCAGTTTTAGTTTTTTGTAAAAAGTAAAATACAAAAGCAACTAATAAAAAAGCGATGGTAATAGTTAAAAATTGAGACGTTTTGAAGGCAATTCCTTGCTCAAGGCCGGTATAGGCCTTAAACTCTCTAACAGAAAAAATAAACCTCTCACCATCTTCAAATTTTTGTGCAGTAGCACCTAATACAAACCTGACTATTCCCCCAGTAACAAACATAACGCCTATTGAGGACATTACGATCGTAATTGATTTTGCTTTTATTTTTCGATAGTGCCGATAAATCAGCCTATCCATTGTAAGCAAGTACATTGCAGTAAATACTATAGCTATAGGGATTACTAATAGAGCAGTAGGAATTCCTGAAATTGTCCACCCCCTACTAATCATAAAACCAGTAAGTAATATAACAATCATTGTCCCAAAAGCCATACTATCGCCTTGGGCAAAATTAGAAAACCTCAAAACTGAATAAACTAAAGTTACAGCTAGGGCTCCCAATGCCAATTGTGAGCCATAAGATAATGCAGGAAGTAATACAAAATTAGTTAGTAAGGCAAATGCATTAATAATATCAATTGAGTCTGATGTCATCTAACCTCCTAAAAACTTTTTTCTAACTTCGGGGTTATTTATGAGCTCTTTACCAGTTCCAGTATGCTCATTACGTCCAGAAACTAAAACGTAGCCCTTGTCTGCTATATTTAATGCCTGCTGAGCATTTTGCTCAACCATAAGAACGGCCATGCCAGCATTCCTAACATCTAAAATATTAGAAAAAATTTCATCCATCACTATTGGTGAAACTCCAGCTGTTGGCTCGTCTAAGAGCATGATTGAAGGTTTTGTCATCATAGCCCTTCCAAACGCAACCTGTTGCCTTTGACCTCCAGAAAGCTGCTCTGCAAGTTGTTTGCGTTTGTCATAGAGAATCGGAAAAAGCGCATAAACCTCTTCGATTGTTTCATTGATATCATCTTGCCTAATAAAACCACCCATCTGAAGATTTTCTTCAACTGTCATTGAGGGGAAAACATTTTTTGTTTGAGGAACAAATGCTAACCCATGGCTAATTCTATCCTGTGTAGAAAGCATTGAAATATCTTTTCCATCTAATGTAACTGAGCCTGAAGTTGCATTCAACATTCCGAGCAATACTCTCATTACAGTAGACTTTCCTGCGCCATTTGGACCAACAATTACTGCAAGCTCTCCTTTTTCAACCTCTACGGAACACTCATGAAGTATTGGAACTACTCCATAAGATGCAACTAAATTTTTACCTTCAAGATATGCCATTAACTAGTAGCCTCAGTCTTAATTCCTTTGCCTAGATAGGCCTCAATAACCGCATCACTACTTTTAATTTCATCAGGAGTGCCGCTTGTCAAAATTCGACCTTCAGCTAAAACAACTACTGGATTACAAAGCCTTGAAATAAAATCCATATCATGCTCAATCATGCAAAATGTGTACCCTCTTTCCGAGTTTAGTCGTAATATTGCATCGCCAATTTGATTAAGCAGAGTTCGATTAACACCTGCCCCAACTTCATCCAAAAGAACAACCTTAGCGTCAACCATCATAGTGCGAGCCAACTCTAACAATTTTTTCTGGCCGCCTGATAGATTTCCTGCTCTTTCATTTTTAAGATGGCTTATGCTGAGAAAATCGATAACTTCTTCTGCTTTTTTTTGAAGCTCTCTTTCCTGGGCATGTATTTGCTTTCGCTTAAACCAAGTATTCATCAAGCTTTCGCCTAACTGATTTGCAGGCACCATCATTAAGTTTTCCAAGACACTTAGCGTTGGAAACTCATGTGCAATTTGAAATGTTCTTAAAAGTCCCTTATGAAAAAGTTGGTGAGATGTTAAGTTTGTTACGTCTTCACCATCAAGAATTATTTCACCCTCTGTAGGCTGATAAAGTCCAGCAATCAAATTAAACATTGTAGTTTTTCCAGCACCATTTGGGCCCACTAAACCTGTTATTGAGCCTCGCTCAATATGTAAGTCGACACCATCAACTGCCTTGATACCACCAAAATGTTTTGATAAATTTTTAACTGTAATCATTATTCAAGTCTTTGATTGAGCTACTTTTGTCAAAAAAGGCTAAATTATCCAGCAAAAAAACTCCTTTATGGAAATCATTTAAGGCAAAACTTTATTGAAAGTTTTAACAACTACGCTGGAATATACGCCAGCAGCAACATAAGGATCAGCGTCGGCCCAAGAGCGCGCCTCTTTAAGATTTTCAAACTCAGCAACAATAAGCGACCCAGTAAAACCTGCATCACCTGGATCTATTGAGTCAATAGCAGGATGAGGTCCAGCCAAAATAAGACGATCTTCATCTTTTAATTGATTTAAACGATCAACATGATCGGGCCTAGCGCTCTTACGTTTTTTAAGACTATTCTCTATGTCTTGAGAAATAATAGCGTACAACATTAAATACTCCTAAAGCTCTAAAACATCTTGCATTGAATATAGACCACTCGGCCTATCATGAAGCCAGTTAGCTGCCCTTACAGCGCCATTTGCATAAATCATTCTAGAAGATGCTTTATGCGTTATTTCAACTCGCTCACCATCCATAAAAAAAGTAACAGTATGATCACCTACAACATCGCCACCTCTAATAGATGAAAATCCAATGGTATTTAAATCTCTAGGCTCATCAATACCTTCACGGCCATATACTGAACACTTAGCTAAGTCCCTTCCAAGTGCATTAGCAACAACCTCACCCATCTTAAGAGCTGTACCTGAAGGCGAATCAACCTTATATCGATGGTGGGTTTCAATAATTTCTATACTAGAATCTTGCCCAATAACTTTTGCAGAAGTCTCCAATAACTTAAGTGTTAAATTAACTCCAACACTCATATTAGGAGCAAAAACAATTGGTATCTGAGTTGATGCTTGCTTAATTTCTTCTAGCTCATCATCGCTAAACCCAGTAGTTCCAATGACCATAGCTTTTCCAGAATTTTTACAAATTGAAATGGCCTTCAGGGATGCCTCTGGTCTTGAGAAGTCAATTAAAACATCGAAATCTTGGAGTGAATCATTAAGGCTATCGCCTTTATCAAAGCCCGCACCTAATGTCGAACTAGTATTTAAATTTATAGCTTCAAGAAGGGTTTGCCCCATCTTTCCTTTAGATCCGTTTATTGCAACTCTAGTCATTGATAGAATCCTCTAATAAATCATTATTTTTAGTTACAGCATCAATCTTCTTGAGAGTTTCAAGTAAAGTAAACATTAAGTTCATTGGCATAGAATTAAGACCGTCACTTTTTGCAAGCTTTGGATTTGGATGCGTCTCCATAAAGACTCCAGAAACACCAACTGCAACAGCAGCTCTAGCTAAAACCGGCACCATTTCTCTTTGCCCACCAGAAGACGCTCCTTCTCCACCAGGCTGCTGAACAGAATGAGTTGCATCGAAAACAACAGGACAATTTGTTGACCTCATACTTGAAAGACCTCTCATATCTGAAATAAGCGTGTTGTATCCAAAAGATGTTCCTCTATCGCAAACCATAATCTGTTGATTTCCTGATGCCTTAGCCTTCTCAACAACATTGACCATATCCCAAGGTGCTTGAAATTGCCCTTTCTTAATATTTACAGGTAGTCCTTGACTACATACATTTTGAATAAAATTAGTTTGCCTTACAAGGAAAGCAGGAGTTTGAAGGACATCAACTACTGAAGAGACCTCATCTAGAGGTGAATCTTCATGAACATCAGTTAAAACAGAGACGCCCACTTCAGACTTTACCTTTTCTAAAATACGTAGCCCTTCTTCAATACCCAAACCACGAAAGCTATCTGCGCTTGTACGATTGGCCTTGTCATAGGAAGATTTATAGATGAAATTAATATTAAGTTCGCTACAAACTTTTTTTAAATAACTTGCAGTTTCCATTGCCAAAGACTCTGACTCAACTACGCATGGGCCAGCAATCAAAAAAAATGGGTGATCAATTCCAGCCTGAAAATCTAGTAAATTCATGTACTTCGCTCATTACTTAAATATATACGTAAATTATATTCGTTTAAAATAAGCATTGTTATAAATTCATTAAAACCATGGCACAAAAAACACCCGACATACTTAAAAAAATTGTTGCTCGAAAGCAAGAAGAAATAGCAGAGTCAATAAAGCGGCTTCCAATTGAAAGAATGATTGAGCTAGCAAATAGTGCAGATACTCCTCGAGGTTTCTTTAATTCATTAAACAAAAAAGTAATAGAACGCCAAAGTGGAATAATTGCCGAAATTAAAAAAGCTTCTCCAAGCAAAGGTATTTTAAGAGAAAATTTTGAGCCCGTAGAAATTGCAAAAAGCTATGAAGATGGAGGTGCAAGCTGCCTTTCTATATTGACGGATCGTGACTTTTTTCAAGGTGACCCTTTGTATTTGATAAAAGCGCGAGCTGCAGTTTCAATACCAGTTATTCGTAAAGACTTTATTATTGAGCCATATCAAGTCTATGAATCAAGAGCAATGGGCGCAGATTGTATTTTACTAATTGTGTCTTGCCTAGAGGATGATGAAATCAAACATTTAAGCGATCTTGCTTCATCCCTCAATATGGATGTATTAGTTGAAGCTCATGATTTAAATGAACTTCGTCGAGCTCTAAAATTAGACTTGCTAATGATTGGAATTAATAATAGAAATCTTCGAAACTTTGAAGTTAGCCTTCAAACCACCATTGACTTGCTTAGTGAAATTAGCGATGATAAACTTGTGATAACTGAATCAGGTATTACTTCTAAGGCTGATGTAGAATTGATGCACCAGAATGATGTATTTGGTTTTTTAATTGGCGAGGCGTTTATGAAGCACTCAAACCCTGGCCAAAAACTTAAGGAGTTTTTTGAATGAATCTTTCTGTAAATTGGGTTGATGGCATGCTAATGGTTGGTAAATCTCATAGTGGTCATTCTATTACGATGGATGGTCCAACAGAGATTGGTGGTGAGAATCTAGGTGTTAGACCGATGGAAATGCTTCTACTTGGATTAGCAGGGTGCACTATGATTGATGTTGTTACAACCCTTAAAAAAATGCGTCAAGACCTGTCCCATTGTGAAACCAAGATTAGTGCTGAAAGAGCAAATGAGCATCCAAAAGTTTTTACTGATATACATATTCACTTTATTGTTAAAGGCAAAAATATAGATTCAAAAAAAGTTGATAAAGCAATTACACTTTCAGCTGAAAAATATTGTTCTGCATCAATCATGCTAGGGAAAACCACAAAGATAACTCATGATTTTGAAGTCAATGAATAATATTTGATTAAACCGTTATTACTAAAATACTCATTTAAAATAATTCCAGTATAATATGCCTTCTTCGGAGAGATGGCCGAGTGGCTGAAGGCGCTCCCCTGCTAAGGGAGTATAGGCTTTAACTCCTATCGAGGGTTCGAATCCCTCTCTCTCCGCCATAATATTGAACGCTCTATGAATACACCTAAAGTTATCCATTGGTTTCGTCAAGACCTTAGGTTATCAGACAACCCTGCACTCTTTGAGGCGGCAAAAAATAGCTCAATACTTCCTATCTATATTCTGGATGACATAAATCCAAAAGAACTTATTGTGGGAGCTGCAAGTCGATTTTGGCTGCATCACTCTTTAAATTCTCTTAACAAAAGCTTAGATCAAAACTTATCAATTTATCATGGGGAGCCCCTTGAGATAATATTGGAAATTACTGATCGACTGAACATTAAAGAAATATATTGGAATCGTTGTTATGAGCCATGGCGCATAAAACGGGATACTCAAATCAAAAAAGAACTGGAATCTAAGGGTATTAAGGTAAATACTTTAAATGGCTCGTTGCTTTGGGAACCCTGGACAATAAAGAAAGGCGATGGGACTCCATATAAAGTTTTTACGCCATACTTTCGAAAGGGATGTCTTTTATCTGACGAGCCTCGTAAACCAATTTCTACCCCTATAAATCCAGATTTTTTTCATGATAATAATAGTTTAAAAGATATTAATGCTTTGTCTTTATTGCCATCCACTAAATGGGATATTAAAATGAAATCATTTTGGAATATTGGCGAAATTGGAGCAAATAACCGATTAACAGAATTCTTAAATAATGGAGTTGAAAATTATAAAGAAGGTCGAAACATTCCATCAAAACCTTTTGTTTCTAGGCTATCACCTCACCTTCATTTTGGTGAGATTTCTCCAAATCAAGCTTGGCATGCTGCAAAGCAAAAAGGTGATGATACTAATATTGATCACTTCTGTAGCGAGCTGGGTTGGCGTGAATTTTCATATACTCAGCTCTACTTTAACCCAGAGCTTCCAAAAAAGAATCTCCAATCAAAGTTTGATCTATTCCCTTGGGACAAAGATGAGAAAAAATTAATTGCTTGGCAAAAAGGTCAAACTGGAATACCTATGGTTGATGCAGGCATGAGGGAGTTATGGATTACTGGTGCAATGCATAACCGTGTAAGAATGGTTGTAGGTTCATTTTTAGTTAAAAATCTTCTACTTCATTGGCATCATGGTGAGCGATGGTTTTGGGACTGTTTAGTAGATGCAGATTTAGCTAGCAATAGTGCAAGTTGGCAATGGATTGCAGGTTGTGGTGCAGATGCAGCGCCCTACTTTAGAATTTTTAACCCAGTCACACAGGGGCAAAAGTTCGACTCGGATGGGGAATATATTCGTAAATACATCCCTGAAATAAGTGAGCTGCCAAACAAATACTTATTTAATCCTTGGGAAGCGCCCCAAGAAGAATTAGATAGGGCTGGAGTTGTTATTGGAAAAGACTATCCAAAGCCTATTATAGATTTAAAATTATCTCGCCAGAATGCACTTGAAGCGTTTAAATCTTTAAAAAAAGTGGATGATTAATAACCAAAGCTCTGTTAAAGCCCCTACTCTAAAAAATCACTAACTGACTGACTCCAATCAGGGTGAATGTGTTTGTCCCAATAACTCTGATGAAGTATTCTGGTAATTTTTCCAGGGACACCTTTGCCAACTAATTTATTATTTATTCTTGTAATTGGCATTATTCCACCCGCTGTTGAAGTTGCAAAAACTTCATTTGAATCTTGAAGCTTTTCTAATGATATTGAGCTTAACTGAAAAGGAATGCCTAATTCTTTTGCTAAATCAAGAACTGTTTGCCTAGTTATGCCTTCTAAAACCCCCTGATTAGGAGAATGAAGCCCATCCTTATCTACACAAAAAATATTAAAACCTGGCCCTTCAGAAATATTATTTTCTTCATCCACAAGGATTACCGTGTCATGATCTAAGTCATAAGCTTCATACATTCCACTTACCAAATCAAGCCAGTGATAATTTTTAATTCTTGAATCAATAGAATTAGTTGGTATTCTCCTTCTAGCACTTACTAAAACGTCCAATCCTTTCTCAAAATCTTCGGGCTTCAGAATCCAGCCAAATGGAACAGCAAAAGCAATAAACCGAGGCTTAGATTTGCGTGGATCTCTGTCAAATTTAGGGGACATTCCTCTAGTCTGAATCATTTCTACATAGACATCATCCAGTCCAGATCGATGGACACAACCAGCAAGTATTTTTTTAAGCTCATCACGGCTAACTATACAAGGCATTCTTAATTTTTCTGTTGATTCAAAAAATCTGTCAATATGCTTATCTAAGCGAAAAAAACGACCTTTCCAAACATGAACAACATCATAAGTTGCATCAGACCTTAAAAATCCCCAATCTAAAATCGGAATACGAGCTTCAGATAGTTGAATGAATTCACCATTCAACCAGGCCGCTCCTTTTGGAAAAATATCTTCTTCCAAGATTATTTACTTAGTTCCAAAAATCTTATCACCAGCATCTCCTAACCCCGGAAGAATATAGCCCTGCTCATTCAAAGAGTCATCTATTGCAGCTATAAAAAGATCTACATCAGGATGAAGTTTAGTTACCCTTTCTAACCCCTCAGGAGAGGCGACTAGAAATAAACCAATAATTTTTTTGCAACCTTTCTGCTTTAGTAGGTCAATTGTAGCAAGGAGTGTTCCTCCAGTTGCCAGCATAGGATCAATAATTAAGGCAGTTCTTTGATCAATATCTGTAATAACTTTATCAAAGTATGCAACCGGATTTAAAGTTTCCTCGTCTCTGTAAAGACCAACGACACTTACTTTAGCATTTGGCACTAAAGTCAATACACCATCAAGCATTCCCAAGCCAGCTCGCAAAATAGGAACAATTGATAATTTTTTTCCAGATAACATTTGAGTTTTGATTGGTTCTCCTTGCCAGCCATTAATTTCACGGTCTTCGAGTGGTAAATTCCGGGTAGCTTCATATGTCAATAGACTTGCAACTTCATTAGCTAGTTCGCGAAATTGTTTTGTGCTAATTCCATGTTGCCTAAGTAAGGCAATCTTATGGGCTAAAAGAGGGTGTTTTATTGCATTTAGTGGCATTGATATTCCTTCAAAAAAAACTTATTAAGAAACTAATTTTACATGTTAAAACAATTTGTAATATTTTTCTAAAAATCATATAAAAAGAACAAGTATTATTAGCTCTTCATTAAAAAATAAAGGGTTTAAATGAAATTTGGAATTTTAGGTGAAGCAAAAATTGCTCGCGAACATGTTGTTCCAGCAATATTAGCTGCAGGACATGAAGTTACCCATGTTGGAAGAAGAAATCCTGGTCAAGTGCCATTACCAAGTATCTATAAAGATGCTAGTGAGACAGACTATGAAGCCCTCCTATCAGAACCATCAATAGATGCAATTTATAACCCACTCCCAAATCATCTGCATGTTCCCTATTCTATTCAAGCACTCAAATTAGGAAAGCATGTTCTTTGTGAAAAACCTGTTGCACTTAACCTTGATGAATTAATTAAACTAGAAGCAGCAGCCAAAGAAACTGGTGCATTTTTCTATGAAGCTTATATGGTTAGAAGTCACCCTCAATGGAATTGGCTTAAAAAACTTGATATTGGAAAATATCAGTCATCTCATTTTATTTTTAGCTACCCTCAGCAGCCTACAGGCAACTACCGTAATCGTGCAGTAGATGGTGGTGGCCCATTATACGACATTGGTTGTTATGCAATATTGTCAGGCTGTTTACTTTTTAAAGGTGGGCCTGAAGTTGTCTCGGCAACTGCAATAATGAATGATAGCTTCGATGTAGAAAAGCAAGTAGATGCAACCCTCAAATGGCCAAATGGTGAAACTCTTAGTTTTACTGTTTCAGGTAGTGCTGCACTATGTCAAACATTGACGGTATTAGGTTCAGATGGCTGGGCAAAACTAAATGTGCCCGTTAACCCACCTGAAATAACTCATGCCTACTGGTCTAATGGGGGATTACAAGAAGGTAATAAAGTTAGTTTTCCACCTTGTAACCAATACAAACTTATGGTGGATGACTTTGTAGCTCTTGCAGAATCAGGATCAAAATCTGACTTCTCAATTTCACGCATTGTTACTAAAGCTATAAATGAGATTCAACAAGCAGCAGGATTAAGCATATAAATAATTCATCTAAAATTGAAAAGAATACTGAGCGATATACCATTATTTTTACTATCTCATGGTATCTTATAACGCTATGAAAAAAGACACTCCATTTACAATAGCAGGCAGAACTTTTAACTCTAGACTCCTTGTTGGTTCTGGAAAATATAAAGATCTAGAGGAAACTAAATTAGCCACTGAAGCATCTGGCTCAGAAATTATTACTGTGGCAATTCGCCGTGTAAATATTGGTCAAAATCCAAATGAAGAAAGCCTTCTTGATGCTATATCACCTAAAAAATATACTATTCTTCCAAATACTGCCGGCTGTTACAACGCAAAAGATGCAGTTAGAACTCTACTTCTAGCGAGAGAATTGTTGGATGGGCATAACCTGGTTAAATTAGAGGTTCTGGGTGATGAAAAAACACTTTATCCTAACATTGTAGAAACTCTTGAAGCATCTAAAATACTAATAAAAGAAGGTTTTGATATTATGGTTTATACTTCGGATGATCCTATAGTAGCTAAAGAACTTGAAAATATTGGTTGCTGTGCAATTATGCCGTTAGCTTCTCTTATTGGATCAGGTCAAGGAATTGCAAATCCTTTTAATATTAAGTTAATTAAAGATCAAGCCAACGTTCCCGTCCTAGTTGATGCTGGGATTGGCTGCGCAAGTGATGCTGCTGAAGCAATGGAACTTGGGTGTGACGGCGTACTTATGAATTCTGCAATTGCAAATGCAGAAAACCCTATACTGATGGCAAGTGCAATGAAGCATGCTATTATATCTGGGCGTGAATCCTATCTTGCAGGCAGAATGATTAAGAAAAGTTATGCAAGTGCTTCATCACCTATGGAAAATTTAATATAGCCTTAAGATGTTAATGCAATGAACTTCTCAAAAAAAATAAGTGATATTGAGCAGAATCACTTATTACGTTTAAGAAGAATTGCTAATAGTGCCCAGGGTGCTATTATGGAAATTGATGGCAAGAAAATTGTGAATTTTTGCTCAAATGATTATCTATCTCTAGCCAATCATCCTAAAATTAAAGAGGCACTAATTGAAGGAGTAAAGCTATATGGAGTTGGATCAGGAGCGTCTCATCTAGTAAGTGGTCACTCAAAATCACATCATATATTTGAAGAATCATTAGCTGAGCATACTGGCCAGCAAAGAGCATTGCTTTTTTCATCAGGCTATAGCGCAAATCTAGGAATATTTTCTGCTCTAAGGGATGAAATAAAATGGTCACTTCAAGATAAATTAAATCATGCATCATTAATCGATGGCTCAAGACTTATTGACCTTCCACTTCAAAGGTATCTCCATAAAAATCTTGTCTCACTTCAAAAGAAATTAAAAAATCAAACTGGTCCTGGTCTTGTTGTAACTGATCATATTTTTAGTATGGATGGAGACGAGGCAGATATTTCAGAAATTGATAAAATTCTAAACCAAACTGATGCAATATTAATGCAAGATGATGCTCATGGATTTGGCGTTTTTAACTCAACAATCCCTAAGCATTCTATTTACATGGCTACGCTAGGAAAATCTGCTGGTGTTATGGGGGCTTTTGTAGCTGGAGATGATGACTTTATAGAATTTTTAATCCAAAAATCAAGGCCATATACCTACACTACTGCCATCCCCCCTAGTTTTTGTCATGCAGGCCTTATGAGCCTTGAGTTAATTAAAAAGGGTGAGCAAAAAAATAAGTTATTAGCTAATATTAGTCACTTTAAGAATATTTATAGGCAGTTAGATCTTCAATTTGAAGAATCTGATAGTGCAATTCAACCGCTTATTGTAGGCTCAAGTAATAAAGCTCTCAAGCTAAGTAACAAGCTATTTGATGAAGGTTTTTTTGTTAGCGCTATTCGGCCTCCTACAGTTCCTCCTAACACCGCCCGACTTCGATTTACATTATCAGCGGGTCATAGTGAAAAGCAAATTGAAATACTTTTAAAAAAGGTACATGATGTTATGGCATAAAACTGTAGGCGATGGCCCAAGTCTAGTTTTATTACATGGATGGGCCTTTAATAGCGATATATTTCAAAGCTTGATAGATAAATATAAGGCAAACTATCGAATAACAGTTATTGACCTTCCTGGTCACGGAAGAAGTAGAGATATAGATGGAAATATCGAAAACTGGTGCAATGAACTAACTAAATTAATCCCAGAGCAATCAATCTTACTTGGTTGGTCTTTAGGTGGCTTACTTTCAACCTATATTGCAAGTCAAATTAAGATTAGCAAGTTAATTCTAGTTGCCGCAACACCCTGTCTTGTAAATAATAAAAACTGGAAATATGGAATAAGTAGTGAGGTATTTGATCAATTTGCAATTAATTTAAAAAATGATAGTACTAAATCACTCAAACGTTTCGTAAGCCTTCAAAGCAAAGACAAGTCTCAACTTCAAGAGCTTTACAAATCAATTCAAAAATATCCAGCCTCACATAGTGCGCTAAATACTGGATTAGAAATAATCATTAATTCTGACTTGCGAGATATTTATAAAGATATTGCAGTACCTAAAACTACTATCCTTGGCTCACTTGATACTCTAGTTCCAGTAAAAATTAAAGAATGGTATGAGGCAGTTGGCTCACAAACCTCTATTATTCGCTCTGGTCATCTTCCTTTTATTGATAAAGACTTTAAACTTTAATTACCAGATCTTTCCAGATTAGTTTCAATTCTAATAACTATTTTATTTTTGGTATAATTTAATCAATTTCCTCACCAAAATCAAAATGAGTGCACTAGTTGGAGTTATTATGGGCTCAAAGTCAGATTGGTCCACAATGAAAATTGCCACAGAGATGCTTGACGAATTAGGTGTTCCTTATGAAGTCAAGGTTGTCTCAGCCCATCGCACACCTGATTTAATGTTTGAATACGCCGAAACAGCTCAAGCAAGAGGCCTTGAAGTAATTATTGCTGGTGCTGGTGGCTCTGCCCACTTACCAGGGATGGTTGCTTCAAAAACAATTATTCCAGTCCTAGGGGTGCCAATTCAGTCTAAAGCATTAAGTGGTCACGACTCTTTATTATCCATTGTTCAAATGCCTGGTGGAATTCCTGTGGGCACGCTTGCCATAGGCGAAGCTGGAGCAAAAAATGCTGGAATTTTAGCAGCCCAGATCGTTGGCAACCATAATGAAGAAGTAAGACAAAAGGTTGCTAAATTTCGTTTAGAGCAGACTCAAAATGTTCTCAACAATCCTAATCCTGACAAATAACTTATGAAAATTGGGGTTCTTGGTGCTGGTCAATTGGGGAGAATGCTTGCGCTATCGGCTTATCCGTTAGGTCACCAAATGAGATTTTTAGCATTATCTGAAGAAGACCCTTCTTCACTTCTTGGAAAAACATTTATCCATAATAATAATCCAGAAATGGTTAGTAATTTTGCTGATAGTTCGGACATTGTGACCTATGAAAGCGAAAATACTGACGTAACTATTGTTAATGAAATTAGTAAAAATACCAAAGTTTTTCCTAGTGATAAATCTCTTTATATTTCTCAACATCGCGGCAGAGAAAAAGCACTTCTAGATTCATTAAAAATACCTTGTGCGCCCTATCAAATGGTAAATAGTCTTGATGATTTAAAAAGTGCAATTAAGAATATTGGAATCCCTTCCATACTAAAAACAGCAACAGATGGCTATGATGGTAAAGGTCAGTTTTTAATTAAATCTGAAACCCAGATCCATGAAGCATGGGAAAAGATGTGTGGCGCTGATTCTATCCTTGAAGGCTTTATAAATTTTAAGCGAGAGCTATCTTTGATTGCAGTTAGAGGTATAGATGGCAGTCTTAAATATTATCCTTTAGTTGAAAATTCTCATCATGAGGGAATACTAAGATTAACTATAGCGCCTGCTCAAAATATCTCAGCGTCTCTTCAAAAAAAAGCGGAAGAGTATATGAGTTCTATTCTTAAAGAAATTAAACATGTTGGAGTTTTAACCATTGAACTCTTTGAATCTGATGACCTTCTAGTTAATGAAATAGCTCCAAGAGTTCATAATTCTGGCCATTGGACCATTGAAGGCGCACAAACCTCTCAATTTGAAAATCATATAAGAGCTATTACTGAATCTCCCTTAGGGCAAACAACTATTACTTCAAAGTTCAGTGCTATGATCAATATAATTGGAGTCCATGGACCAATCCAAAAAGTACTTAAAACTAAAAATGCTCACCTTCATTTATATAATAAAGAAGAGCGAACTGGAAGAAAGTTAGGCCATATAACTTTAACTTCTAACTCAACAGATGAATTAAATAAAACGATAGGAAGCTTAAAAGAGTATTTACCTTAATCCTCATTTAGATCTGAAAGACTTCCATTAATACTACCACCCAGTTCTTCTTGATAAAACTGCTCTGCTAGCTCCTCTTCATAGTGATATGCTGATAGCTCACTGACTTCAACTCCTGCTAAAAATTGACACACATGAATCATCTCATGACACAGAGTAATAATGAATTTTTTTTTATCTAATGATTCTTCAATTTCTATAAAAAACTTTCCATCACCTTCATAATCTGTCCAAGCAAACGCATCATCTACTTTCTGGATAATTAGATCTATATTTGGAATATTATTTGCTTGAAACAAGCCGTTACTGCAGAAACTAAATAGCTGCTGCGAAAGTTCTATTTGCTCTTTATTACCACCACGAATATAAAGCATTTTTACAAAAAATCACATAGTTTATTGAAATCGTTCATCCAGGTACTTAATAATATCATTTGATTCATAAATCCAACTAGCTTCACCAGCACCCTCTAGCTTTAAGCATGGAACCTTAATCTTTCCACCACTTATTTCCAGCTCTTTTCTGAATTGACCGGCAGTTTGAGCATCACGAGTCTCAACTTTAAGATTTAAACGTTTAATTGCTCTTCTAGTCTTAACGCAAAATGGGCAAGCATAGAACTGATAAAGCTTTAGAGTTTTTGTTTCTTGGTCAACCTTAGCTTGCTCTTCATCATTTCTTTTTACTACTGAAGGCTTAAATAACCAGTCAATTAATATCACTACCCTGCCCGAGCCTTCTCTTAATAATCTTAGAAAAAATCTCATAAACTTTGCCTGTAAGCTATCAATGTGTTTTCTAAAAGCGTTGCAATAGTCATTGGCCCAACTCCACCAGGAACTGGCGTTATAGCCCCGGCTATATCTTTGACTGCATCAAAGTCTACATCTCCAACTAGAGAGCCATCTTCCAATCGATTAATGCCTATATCTATAACGATAGCTCCATCTTTAACCCAGTCACCTTTGACCATTTCTGGAATTCCAACACCTACAACAACAATGTCAGCTTGCCTAACTTTTTCAGCAACATTTTTAGTTTTACTATTGCAAATAGTTACAGTTCCTCGAGCATTTAGAAGCTCCATTGCCATTGGCCTACCGACAATATTTGAAGCACCAATAACTACACAATTCATACCTTCCACCATACAATCAACTGATGCCAACATAGTCATAACGCCCTTTGGAGTGCATGGCCTTAAATGGGATTTATTCTGCATTAACTTTCCAATATTTTCACTGTGGAACCCATCAACATCCTTATATGGTGAGATGTGCTCAATAACCTTATTTGCATCTATATGTTTAGGCAAGGGAAGCTGCACTAAAATGCCATCTATATAAGGATTATTGTTAAGTCTCTCCACCTCTTCTAATAACTGTTCTTCTGTGATATTCTCTGATTTAATAATCTTATCTGAAAAAAAACCTGCCTGCTTACATGCAATTTCTTTATTTCTTACATATACTGCTGAAGCAGGATCTTCACCTACTAAAATTACAGCGAGACCTGGAGGTCGTTGAAGCATTTTGACTTCTTCAGCAATTTTTAGACGTAAATTTTTTGCAATCTCTTTACCATCAATAATATTCATTTTTTTAATTCCTTTTTAACTTTTTTCAAATCACTTTCTGTATCAACACCATAGCCTGTTGGAGCACAAGAAACATCGACATTAATATCGATTCCTTGATTTAATATAGTTAGCTGCTCTAATTTCTCAGCTATTTCTAATTCAGATTTACCCATTTTCAAATATTGTTTTAAAAAACTAACTCGATAAGCATATAAGCCAATATGACGAAAACAAAAATCCAAATTAATTTCACTACTATTCCTAAATGCAGGGATTGGTGACCTTGAGAAGTACAATGCTTTGCCGCGCGAATTATATACGACTTTAACGCAATTTAGATCAAAGTAAGATTCCTCACTTTCAATTTTTTCACACAACGTTGCAACACTCATACCACTATTAATCAAATTAGAGGCAACTTGATTTATTGCATCAGGGCTCATCATAGGCTCATCACCCTGAACATTAACAACGACTTCATCATCATTAAAATCTAGAGAGGTGACTACTTCAGATAAGCGAGAGGTTCCAGATGTGTGGCTTGAGTCAGTCATACAAACATCTGCACCAAAATCTCTAGCAATTATGCTTATTCTTTCATCATCTGTTGCAATAATTACACGTTTAGCACTACTCTTAATGGCATTTGAATAAGTATGCTCAATAAGTGTTTTACCATTAATATTTTCTAATAACTTTGCCGGTAAACGGCTTGAAGCAAATCGAGCAGGAATAATAACGGAAAAATCCATTATTTTTCAGAATTAGTTTTTCGAGCCTCTTCTACAAGAAGAATTGGAATGCCATCAATGATAGGGTAAGCTAATTGACTTTTATCACACACTAATTCTTCACCAACTAACTTTAGGGGCGCTTTACTTTCTGGGCAAACTAACATTTTTAATAAATTTTTGTCAATCATAATTTAGACTCCAGTTGCTGATAAAAGTCAGGACTAATTTTTGCATCAACAGACAAATACCACATTTGAGTTGCTGCAAACTGTTTACATTTTACACAATCCTTAGCTGTCATTAGGATTGGATAGTCGTCCTTAAATTCGAAATCCTTCTCAGTAAACGCATGATGGTCTGCAA
The DNA here is from genome assembly GCA_905618925.1 of uncultured Candidatus Thioglobus sp. Classification (GTDB taxonomy): domain Bacteria; phylum Pseudomonadota; class Gammaproteobacteria; order PS1; family Pseudothioglobaceae; genus Pseudothioglobus. The sequence goes on from CAJQTG010000004.1 coordinate 23,836, forward strand.
ATTTTTTAGTAATTAAATTAACACCAAGTTTTTCAAGTAATGAATAAAAATTATCTGGCTTTCCAATTCCTGCTACAGCAAAGCATTTTTTACTCTTAAAAAAATCAAGATCTTTTTTTTCATTTGTAACTAGATTAATATAACAGTTCGCTTCAATCTTGCTTGATATCTCTCCTTCAGCTTGTGAACCATTATTTATAATAAAATCAACTGACTTGAGCCTTCTTTTTGATTCTCTTAGAGGTCCTGCTGGAAGAAGCCATCCGTTTCCTAATCGATTATGTCCATCTATAACTGCAATTTCAATATCACGCCCCATAGCATAATGCTGGAGACCATCATCACTAATAATTAAATCTACTGAATGGTTTTCAGTTAAAAACTTTACTGCATTGCTTCGTTTTTTAGCCACCACAACAAAGGCTTCAGTTTGTTGCTTTATTAATAAAGGCTCGTCACCACAATCAATTGGGTCACTTGTCGAAGTAACCTCTAATGATTCTTGAGTATACTTTCCTTTATAGCCCCTGGAAACAACTCCTACTGTTTTATTACGAGAGGCAAAATATTTAGCGACTGCAATTACAATTGGCGTCTTTCCAGTTCCACCTGCTGTTATATTGCCTATAACAATAACTGGTACTGATGACTCACTTACTTTTAATAACCCCACTTTGTAAAGACAAAGACGTATATAACTAAAAATGAAGAAGATAACGGAAAAAGGCAAAAGCAAAAAATTAACCAGGCCAAACTTACTGTGATTGATAAAACTTGTAATACTTAGCATTTTGATAATTTTAATCACTTTTAAAACATTAATTATGACAAAATATTCCGACCATGAGTGTTGAATTTCATATTTCTAACCAATATTTAAGATCCAATCGAAAAAAAGGCTTTGTTTCTTTTATTTCTGGCGTTTCTATGGTTGGTCTAGTTCTAGCTGTTATGTCCCTTATTACTGTCTTGTCAGTAATGAACGGCTTTCATGAAGAGCTAACAAATCGAGTTTTAAACACGATTTCTCACTCCTACATAACAGAAACTGATGATACTCTTGATAATTGGCAAGATCTTAGAAAAAAAATTAACGCACAGGATCAGATTATTGCTTCCTCACCTTTTGTTGAAGACTTTGCCTTAATGACTTCAAAGAATGCCTCACAAGGTGTCAGTGTTAGAGGCATCCTTATAGATTTAGAATCAACAACCTCTGCCTTATTAGATGATATTAAATATGGCAGTCTTAGCCTTAATGAAGACGATTCATCAATATTAATTGGTGTTGGCCTTGCAACACTTATGGGAACAGGAATTGGGGATAAGCTTACTCTGATAGCTCCCTCAAGAAATTCAAATGGCAAACTAATTCCTCAGTCACAAGCTTATACAGTGAGTGGCATATTTAATGCTGGCGTAAATGATTTTAACAACAATCTTGCATTTATCCACCTTTATGACGCTCAAGATTTATTCGCTCTTGGAAATCAAGTATCTGGAATTCGCCTTAAAGTAGATGACTTATTTGAAGCAAACGAGATTACAAATAGTGTAATTAAATCTCTTGGAGATGGATATTATGGGGTTGATTGGATGCAACAACAGCGAAACTTTATCAGAGCTTTAAATCTTGAAAAGCAAATGATTGCAATTATTCTTTCTTTGATAATTGCTATTGCTGCTTTTAATATAGTATCCATGATGGTTATGGTGGTTACTGACAAAAAGTCTGACATTGCAATCCTAAGAACTATCGGAATGACTCCAAAAAGAATTGTTAGAATATTTTTCTACCAAGGCCTCAGTATTGGTTTTATTGGTATTACTATAGGAACAATTCTTGGATTAATTTTAGCTCTTAATATCGAATCTGTAATTTCTGGAATTGAAAGTATTATTGGCTTCCAATTTTTCCCTAAAGATTTATTTTATATTAGCCGATTTCCATCAAAAATTCTACTAAGCGATGTGGTTAGTATAGTTCTGGGAGCTTTTATATTAGTAATCATTGCAGCTATTTATCCAGCAAAACGTGCTGGAAAAGTTAATATTTCAGAGGTTTTACGGCATGAGTAATATAATTGAATGTCGCTCTGTTAGCTTTTCATATAATGAGGGCAATAATAAAACATCTGTTTTAAAAAATTTAAATTTTAAAATTAAGTCTGGAGAAACAACTGCAATTATTGGTCAATCAGGATGCGGAAAATCAACGCTACTTAATTTAATGGCTGGCCTTGATACTCCTACTGAAGGTGATGTGCTCATTGCTAATACCAATATTTCAAAAATTAGCGAAAAAGATAGGACAGAGTTGCGCGCCAAAAACCTTGGCTTTGTTTATCAATTTCATCACTTATTAAATGATTTTTCATCATTATATAACGTTGCCTTACCTTTGTTAATTATGGGCGTTGATAAAAGTGATGCGCTCTTACAATCTAAAAAAATATTAACAAAGGTTGGGCTAGAAAATCGATTGAATCATAAGCCTTCAGAGCTATCAGGTGGAGAAAGGCAAAGGGTTGCAATTGCAAGAGCTATGATAACTGAGCCAACTTGTCTCTTGGCAGATGAGCCTACAGGTAACTTAGATGCGGCAAATGCAAAGGATGTATTAGAACTTATCATTGAGCTAAACACAGCTAAAACTACCGCACTGTTAATTGTCACTCATGATCTTTCTATTGCAAATAAAATGAGTAGAAAGCTTACCTTAACCAATGGCGAAATACACGAAACATAAAACTAGTTTGTTTTTTTAGGGTTAAAAACTTAAAGGCTTTTAATTTGGGTTATTGTCATCTCCAAGTTGAAACACCTGTTGGTAAAAAGCCAGTTCAGCCTCCAGGGACTGTATGATATTTTTTGCCTTTCTAAAACCGTGGCCTTCATCTGCAAAGGTTACGTGTGCCACCTGAATGCCTTTTGACCTGAGTAACTCAACCATCATTTCAGCTTGATTGGGAGGTACAACTTTATCTTCTAGACCCTGTAAAAAGATCACGGGGCAGTTGATACCCTCTGCATGGTGAATGGGGGAGCGCTCGATATAGATGTCTTTTCGTTCGGGGTAAGGACCAATAAGGCTGTCAAGATAACGAGACTCAAATTTATGAGTATCAGTAGCTAGGGTTTCTAGGTCACCAATGCCATAGAGACTGCCTCCCGCTTTAAATGTATCGGTGAAGGTTAGGGCGGAGAGCACAGTGTACCCACCAGCACTGCCACCCCGAATGAGACAACGCTGCACATCTATTTTTTTTTGTTGAGCCAAATAGTGGACAGCATTTTGAGTGTCTTCAACATCGGCTAAACCCCATGCGCTCCCCAAAGCTTGGCGATAAAGTCGTCCAAAACCAGTACTGCCGCGGTAGTTAATATCCACAACAGCAAAGCCACGACTAGTCCAATACTGTAATTTCAGATTTAAAGCACTGTTAGTAGCACCTGTGGGGCCGCCATGGCACATCACAATAACAGGAGGAAGCTCATTAGCTTGCCCACAATACAAGGCGCTGGTGGGATGGTAGAAGAACGCATGCACCATTTGGTGATTGCCACTTGGGAAAAAAATCGATGTGGGTTGAGCAAGATTAGTCGGTTCTACATCTAAAGTTGCTGGTGCATAAATAGAGGTAATAACGGCCTGTTGATTGATGCTGATGAGTTGATTAGGCAAAGCTGCAGCACCGGCAATAGTGTACAAACAGCCCTCATGGCAGGCGAGTGCGTGCATACTGCTGTAAGGGCTTATAATTGGACTTAGCTGAGCTGTTGCAATGTCAATAAAACCACTGTACCAAAGGCCTTTATCGGTCCATAGGCAAGCAATCGTGCTAGTGTCGATAAAATCATAGGTAGCCATGCCAAACTGCCATAAGGGTGTCGCAAACTCGCCATCTAAGGCAAATACTAGAATATTTTTAGAGCCATCAAAACGATAAATATTCCACCAATTCGTCTTATCAGACACAAAATACAGGTCATTATCAGGTGACCAGTGAGGCTGAAAGATAGCCTCGTTACCCTTACTTCCAGCAACTACTCTTTGTTCACTAATACCTGTTTGGCTGAGGTTAGCCAAGCATAATTCACTACTATCCCAGGGCATATTAGGGTGTGACCACTGGATCCAGCAAAGCCTTGTTCGATCTGGACTTAGGCGTGGGTAAGCATAAAAATCAGCCCCAGACTGTATTTTTTTAATACTCGACCCTCTATCATTTAAGGCGATAGTAACCAAATAATTTTCAGCTTCCTGTTGTTCCTGATGTTCTTCACAGACCGCGATTAGGCGCTGGTGTTGAGCATCGACAATGAGGTCTGCAAAGCGCCATGGACCCTTTGGGGTAATGGCTATTGGTGTACCCAGTGAGTCAAGGTGTTGACGGTAAATACGTTGGTCTGTGGCATTAACAAAGTATAAATAAGCATCATTAACTGCATAAGCCATACCTCCATACTCATGCACACTGCTGTGATGACTAAAAGGACTGGGTAATAGGTCAGTGATTTTGTTCAGCTCATTACGCTGCATAATTACGCAGCGGCCAGCATCCCAGGGTCGGCTTTCAACCCAATATAGACACTGTTCATGAGATTGTACAAAATTTAAACCAGGCGCGGTGAGATCAGCAGTGCAATTGGGGGTATGAGTAATCAACTCGGCACTAATTGGAGATGGCCAGCTGCCATAGGCTTTTGGAATTTGAGACATATTACCCGCCTGCCAGTTTGACCTGGTGGCCACGTTTTTCTAGCTCAGTTTTGAGGATCTGACGATGATCACCTTGAATTTCAATCACCCCATCCTTGACCGTGCCGCCGGTAGAGCAAGTCTGCTTAAGTAGTTTGGCTAAGGTTTTTAACTCTGCGTCAGCTAGATTGACGCCAGACACATTAGTCACCCCTTTGCCTTTACGACCTTTAGTTTCGCGGCGGATACGCACGATCCCATCAGTCTTGAAAGACTTTTGGGTGGTAGGCTGTTTTATTCGCCCGACGTCGGTCGAATAAACCAGATGCGACGTTTTATTGTGCTCTAAAATTTTTACTAGCCTAGAAATTGAATCATTATGCCTGCAGCGATTGCTGATCCTATAACACCAGCGACATTAGGTCCCATTGCATGCATAAGAAGGAAATTATTTGAATCAGCCTCAAGGCCAACTTTATTAGAGACACGAGCAGCCATTGGAACTGCTGAAACTCCCGCAGAACCAATTAATGGGTTAATTTTATTTTTACTAAACACATTCATCAATTTTGCCATCAACAAGCCGCACATTGTTCCAATAGAAAAAGCAACTAAGCCCAATAGTAATATTCCTAAAGTATCAAGTTGAAGAAACTTATCGGCCATCAGTTTTGACCCTACTGCAAGGCCAAGAAAAATGGTTACTATATTAATTAAAGCATTCTGAGTAGTATCACTAAGGCGATCAACAACTCCAGATTCTTTCATTAAATTACCAAAAGCAAACATACCTAATAGAGGAGCTGCTGCGGGCAGAAGAAGAGCAACAAGTAATAACAAAATAATTGGGAATACAATTTTTTCAACCTTAGAGACCTCACGTAACTGAACCATCTTGATTTTTCTTTCTTTTTCAGTGGTCATCGCCCTCATAATTGGTGGCTGAATAAGAGGAACTAAGGCCATATATGAATATGAAGCAACTGCAATTGCTCCTAGTAACTCTGGCGCAAGAATTGAAGCTACATAAATAGAGGTTGGACCATCCGCGCCCCCAATAATTCCAATTGCAGCGGCCTGCTTCAAACTAAAGTCAAATAGACCAAGTACTGATAATCCTACTGCACCTAAGAGTGTGGCAAAAATTCCAAACTGCGCAGCAGCTCCAAGTAAAAGGGTTTTAGGATTAGCAAGAAGTGGGCCAAAATCTGTTAAAGCGCCAACACCCATAAAAATGATTAAAGGAAAAGCACCGGACTCAATACCAACAACATAGAATAGATGCAAAATTCCACCATCAATAGCTAAATTAGCTCCTGGTATATTACTTAAAAGAGCACCAAAACCAATAGGTAAAAGTAAAAGGGGTTCGAATTTTTTTACAATTGCTAGATAGATTAACAAGATACCTACAAGAAGCATAAGGCCTTGGCCCCAATCCATTTGATATAAGCCTGTGTTAACCCAAAGTAGTTTTAGTTGCTCCATAACTAACCTAAAGAAAGAAGGAGTTGACCAACAGTTACCGAATCACCCTCTTTAACGCCAACATTTAAAACCACTCCAGAGCGTGTTGCTTTGATTTCAGTTTCCATCTTCATAGCCTCTAAAACAAGCAAAGTATCACCTTTTTTAACATTCTGATTAGGACTAACTAAAATTTTCCAAATAGTTCCTGATAGTGGCGCAGAAACGTCCTCTTTTCCATTCGCCAATGGCTCAGAGCCCACTTGGGAATCTTCAGAGCTTAATTCTAAGGTATCTGAGGAGGTCCCCATAGATTTTATCGTGCCACCTGCTGAAACGTTAACTGTATAAGATTGCCCTTTAAATGAAACAGTATATGTTCCTGCATCTTCCTCGTTAGTTGAAGAACTGATTGGCGCTTGAGGAACTGGCTCAAAGAAATCTGGATTATCTCTATTTTCTAAAAACTTAATTCCCACTTGTGGAAAAAGAGCATAAGTCAAAAGATCATCAATTTTCTCATCTGCAACTCTAATGCCTTTCTCTACAACAAGTTTATCAAACTCAGATTCAAGAATATCTAGCTCAGGCTCAATATTGTCTGCAGGTCGACACGTAATAGGGTCTAAACCCTCTAAAACTCTCTCTTGCAGATCTTTATCAACTGGAGCAGGTGCAGCACCATATTCACCTTTCAGTATGCCAGCTGACTCTCTGGTAATAGTTTTATAACGTTCACCAGTTAGAACATTGAGTACAGATTGAGTACCAACAATTTGAGAGGTAGGAGTTACTAGAGGAATATAACCTAAGTCTTTTCGAACTCGAGGTATTTCTAGTAAAACTTCATCCATTTTATCAAGTGCATTTTGCTCTTTTAATTGGCTCTCCATATTAGTCAGCATGCCGCCCGGAACTTGAGATGTTAGAATTCTTGAATCGACACCCTTAAGTGATCCCTCAAACTTAGCATATTTAGCTCTGATTGGCTTAAAGTACTGATCAATTTCTTCAAGCTTTTTTAAATCTAAACCAGTTTTACGAGGGCTTGCCTCTAAAATAGAAACAATAGAATTAGTTGCAGAATGGCTGTAAGTCATACTCATCGAACCAATACAGGTATCAACGCGGTCTATCCCAGCCTCAACAGCCTTGATAATGCTAGCAGTAGAAAGACCAGTAGTCGCATGCGCATGAAGCTGAATAGGAATATCAATCACTTTTTTTAATTTTTTAACTAGGTCATAAGCAACATAAGGCTGCAATAAGCCAGCCATATCCTTAATGCATAAAGAGTGTGCGCCCATATCTTCAATTTTTTTAGCCATCTCAATCCATAATTCAGTTGTATGGACTGGACTAACTGTATATGAAATCGTACCTTGAGCATGCTGGCCAACTTTAACTGTTTGATCAATGGCAGTTTTAAGATTGCGCGTATCATTCATTGCGTCAAATATTCTTAAAACACCAACGCCATTTTCAGCACATCTATCAACAAATTTTCTAACTACATCGTCACTATAGTGGCGGTAACCCAATAAATTTTGGGCCCTAAGGAGCATTTGTTGAGGAGTGTTAGGCATAACTTTTTTGATTTCACGTATTCTCTCCCAAGGATCTTCTCCAAGAAAACGAATACAAGCATCAAATGTAGCGCCACCCCAAGACTCCATTGACCAATAACCTATTTTGTCTAATTTTTCTGCAATAGGAAGCATGTCATCAATTCGCATTCTAGTTGCAAAAAGCGATTGATGTCCATCTCTAAGAACTAGCTCAGTTATTTGGACTGGTTTATTATTTTCTTTGTTAGACATGTAGTTATCTCTGTGTATGCATTTTTATTGCTGCCTCAATAATTGCTCTTGTTTTTTCGTCAATCTCAATTATTGGATCAGAATCTAACGCAGAAGCGTCATTAGTTGCAGGTTGGATTTTTGCTACAAGTAGCGACATTACATTTGTGACAACGACCATCAGAGCAAGAAATACAAAAACGAAACCCATACCAAACATGGTTAAAGTTAGTGCATCAGTTACAAAGTTGTTATCCATTTTATTACATCCTAAACAAGTTTGGTACCAGTGGCCGGGCTCGAACCGGCACTCCCGTGAAGGAACCGGATTTTGAATCCGGCGTGTCTACCAATTCCACCACACTGGCTTATCTAAGGTTTATTTATGTCTGAAAGTAATTCTTCCTTTAGTTAGATCGTAAGGAGTCATTTCAACAGTTACCTTATCGCCAGGTAGTATGCGTATATAGTGCTTACGAATCTTTCCAGAAATATGAGCAAGAACGCTATGTCCATTTTCCAATTCAACTTTAAAAGTTGTATTAGGTAATTTTTCTTTTACAACACCTTCTAACTCAATGTAATCACTTTTTGACATATTTATTTAATAAGAATATTCATTTAAAAACCAAGTAGCATTATACCTAATTACTTTTCATTTTTACAGTATGAATCAAGACGAGAACGTCTCATCAACAATAATAAAACTAAAAAAATTAAAGATTAATGAAAGTGTCTTTTTGAATGGACCCAGCCCTGGAGCTTTTGAAAATCCGTCTTCTTACTAGGTTGTACAATTTTTTCTAACTCAACTAATCTTTCATTTAGCTCATTAAAAGCATTCGTATAATGCTTGCTCTTAATAGACTCTTGATATAATTTTGATTTCAAAGTAGCAATTACCGATACAAGGTCCTGATCATTACTGGCATCACTCACCCGCTCTCCTTGGCTTAGCTTGACCTGAGTATCTTGGAAGCGCTTTAAGTGTCGGGTAGCCTGCGAATCATCAAAAGAATTTGCATTATTAATAGCTAAGTTACTAGGATTAAAAGGAACAATCCTTTCAGGAATATTTAAATCTTGGAGGGATCCACGACTTGTTGGTTGTTGGACGGTAAAACCACTGACGCCAAGTAAGCGTGCCACCCATGAAATACCGAATCTAATCACCTGAACTCCCGATATAGTTTAATGTATGTTACCCAATCATTTTCTACTTGTGAGTTTTTTTAAATTATTAATTCGTTTATTAGATCCTGATCAGAAGGATTTAGTGTGACTTTTATATTTTCAAAGCCTAGATTCTCTGCCAAAACTTTAATTTTCTGACTAAAAACAATAAGCCTTCTTGTTTTAAACTTATTAAAATTATCAGGAGAGGCGAGATTTAATAGGCGAACAATATTAGAAAGACTTTCATTGCTACTTGCCATTAGCACACCCTTTGGAGAATTTAAAAATACTTCAATTGATTCAGAATGAAGTTTTGTGAGCTCACAAGGCGCCCGCTCATAGACTTCAAGATAATCAACCTGATTCAATTTTTTCAAATTATTCTTTAGTGTTTCTGATCCTCCCTTTCCTCTAACAATGAGAATTTTCTTATCGATTAACTCTGAACAAGCTTGCATTGCCAATAACTCTTTACTGGATGCATTAATTTTAGGAAAGCAATCAACTTTAATATCTTTATTAATTAGTCTTTTAGCAGTAATGGGGCCGACTGCAAATACCTTAAATGTCCCAGAAAACAATTTTTTAAAATAATCTTCGGCATAGTTAACCGCATTAACACTTATAAAAATAATAACATCATACTTCTGACTCAAAACCCCATTGTTTATTTTTTTTACTTCAAAGGCGGGAAAAAAAGCATACTCAATATCAGATGCTTCTAAAAGCATTTTGAGATTTTCAGTCTGTGCAATTGGTCGAGTTATAAGTATCATTGATTCATTATAAATACATGCTTTTGAGATTGTCTTTAATGTTTGTTATAAACACATTAATCTTTAGTAGGTAAATTAGAGGCCCTGTTTTTTAAATTCTAACTTAGATGACTTTATAATAGACATCATAATCATTCTATATAACAACATGTTACTACCAATTTTATCTCTACTAGCTGGCTTCTTATTACTAATGTGGAGTGCAGATGCTTTCACTGATAATGGGGCTAAAATTGCACGAATATTTAACATCTCACCTCTAGTGATTGGCCTGCTCGTTTTTGGATTTGGCACGTCAGCACCAGAAATGTTAGTCTCTGGCCTTGCAGCATATGATGGCCACCCTGAAATGAGTATAGGAAATGCATTCGGTTCAAACATTTTTAATATAGGTTTGGTTCTAGGAGTTACTGCAATCATTCTTCCTATTACAGTTGAAAAATCTGTACTAAAGAAGGAGTGGTTATTCTTATTTTTAGCAACTCTAATTGTAGGTTTTTTATTATTAGATGGGTTTCTAAGCTTTACTGATGGCTTGATACTTCTGACCTTATTATTACTATTTCTCATTAATGTATTTAGAGAATCAAAGAAAGGGCGCCCTATTGATACTGATAGTCTTGAAATTCATTCTCAGAATCAAGATAAGGGGAAGACTTGGCTGCTCTTAATTGTATCTCTTACTATATTAGTTTCTAGTGCAAGACTTGTAGTGTGGGGCGGAACTAGTCTTGCTCTATCTTTTGGTGTTAGTGACCTAATTATTGGTCTAACAGTTGTAGCGCTTGGTACAAGCCTTCCTGAACTCGCAGTATCCATAAGCAGTGCATTAAAAAAGCAACATCAAATGGTCATTGGCAATATTATTGGGTCAAACTTATTTAACACCCTTGGGGTCCTTGCAATTCCAGGCTTAATTCTACCATTTCAAATTCCAGCCGAAGTAATGAGTCGTGACTATTTCTTCATGTTAATGTTTACACTTCTAATTGTCATTCTTTCAATAAGGCTAAAAATCAGTCGTTTTGGTGGCTTTATTCTACTAACCGCCTTGTCTGTTTATTTGTATCAACTATTTTGGATTTAGTTCTTAAAAATCTTCATGGTACTCAAGAGTTGGGTAGAAAGCTTGCTCAATGTTGCTCTGCCTTACAAAGCTCATGCGTAATATACTTAATTGGTGATCTTGGTGCTGGAAAAACTACTCTAGCGCAAAACTTTATTGGATACTTTGGGTTTGATAAAGTAAAAAGTCCCACTTATACTTTAGTTGAAAGTTATCAAAATGATGCAATAGATATTTATCATTTCGATTGCTATCGACTCAGTGATCCAGAAGAATTAGAGTACATTGGAATTCGTGAATATCTTAAGCCAAATAGTCTTCAACTTATTGAGTGGCCAGAATTAGGTAAAGGAGCTATTGCACATTCTGATATATCAATCAATATTAGCGGGAGTGGCGAAAAAAGAACAATAAATATCACATCTCAAACTGAAACAGGAAAATTAATTCTAAAATGCGCTATTGGATAAGTTTGATTATTGTTGTATTTGCCGCCTGTGCATTTAGTGAAGAAAAAACTTCACTTTATGATTTTAGGTATTGGACCGCTCCAGATCAAACTCGAATTGTTATTGATAAAGAGGAAGACACCCTCTTTAATATAACCAATACTGATAAGGTTGTAATTATAAGTTTTGATGATACTGAAGTATTGTCTGAAACTTTTTCAAATATTTTTTTTAAAGATAACAGAATACAAAAAGTCCTTATAAAGAGAGATAAAAGAACTATTAAGCTAATCGTTCATATTAATAAAAATTTCAAAGTTAAGCACTTCACCCTAGAGCCTAATGCAAAATATAAGTTTCATCGACTTGTAGTTGATATTATTGATCTGGAGTCTCAAGTAAAAATACAAGAAATAGAAACTATAAAAGGCATTAAAAAAGTAAAAAAGTCAACTCAAAAGGATCAAAGAATTATCTTAGTTGATGCTGGTCATGGCGGTGAAGATTCTGGGGCTATTGGTAAAAATAAATCACAAGAAAAGTCTGTAAATTTGGCAATTGCCAAAAAACTTGTAGCAATAATTAATAAAAATAGTAGCCTAAAAGCCATACTAACCAGGAGTGGTGACTACTATATTCCGCTAACTAAAAGAATAACAATAGCCCAAAAAGAAAATGCTACCATGTTTATTTCTATTCACGCAGACTCTGTCGAAAGTTCAACTGCAAAAGGTGCTTCGATTTACACCTTAAGTGAGAAGGGAAATAATAGCAAACTAGCTAAGCAATTGGAGCAATCCCAGAATCTAGTAGACCAGTTTGGAGGCGTTGAAACTGTAATTGATAATGATCAATTTTTGAAAAATATTTTGTCAGATTTTTCAAGAAAAGATCGAGACATACAATCACAGAATCTTGCTAAGGAAATACTCAGTGAACTTGGGAAAATTGGACCAGTCCATAAAAAAGAACCTCAAAAAGCCAACTTTGTAGTATTAAAATCGCCCAGCATACCTTCAGTTCTGGTTGAAACTGCATTTATATCAAATCCAACTCAAGAAAAACGTTTGACCAATAGTAAACAACAGAAAAAAATTGCAGAGTCAATGTATAAAGGAATACTTAATTACTACCAAAAACTAGAATAGTTACTTATAGCCTCTAGCTTAAGTTTCTGAATCTTTAGTTAAAATAATTGCATCACTTACCAGTTGATGAACACTTACAATCATGTAAGGGTCAAAATCATAATTAGGTAGTACCTTTGAAAACTGTGATTTACATATAGCGCAGATAGCAGCTAATGTGTTTACGCCATTGTCTTGTTCACTTTGCTTTAAGGCATGCATTCTTGGCTTTGCCCCCTTTATTCTTAAATCAATAAGATCATCGGTAAGAAGTCCACCACCGCCACCACAACAAAAGGTAGCGGACTTTATTGTGGATTTATGCATATCTGAAAAGTTATTACATGCTGCCTTGATTACCTCTCTTGGGAGAATAAACTGACCATTTTCAATATCACCCATATTACTTCCACGAGCAACATTACACGAGTCATGGAAAGTTACAACTCGATGATCATTTTTAGACTTATCAAATGATAATTTATCTCTTTGGATTAAATCATACGTAAATTCAATCATATGTTGTGGCTGCGGATAGTTGCTATCTAATTGGTTTTGAAGTTTTAATGAATATTCATCACTCCCCCCATTTCCTAAGCCGGTAAGAGTATTCCAAAAACTGTAAGCAACTCGCCACGCATGTCCGCACTCACCGACTACTACACGTTTAACATTCAAGTCAAGTGCTGCTTTACGAATTCGCAATGCTCCTTGTCTCATAACATCATAATTACCAATAAACATGCCAAAATTTGCAGCCTCTGAGGCATAAGAACTTAATGTCCAACTTACACCGCTTTGATGAAAAACTTTAGCATAACCAATAAGTCCATCAATATGAGGCTCAGCAAAGAAATCTGCTGAAGGAGTGACCATTAAAACTTCAGAATTTTTAATATCAAGGGGCAACTTAACACTAGCACCAGTCTCCTCTTCAATCTCCTCCTCTAAGTCAGCTAAAGTATCTCTTAGAGCTGGCTCAGGCATCCCTAAATTATTTCCAATTTTATTAATTTTTCCTAAGATTTGGTTAGGGTATTTTTGGCCCACACCAATTGCATTCATTACCTCACGAGCTGCCATTGAAATTTCAGCAGTATCAATTCCAATCGGGCAGAATACCGCACATCTTCGACATTGCGAGCATTGGTGAAAGTAGTTATACCAATCATCAAGCATATTCTCATCAAAGTCTTTAGCGCCTACTAGTTTTGGAAAATACTTCCCTGCAAAAGTAAAGTGTCTCCTATAAACACTTCTAAATAAATCTTGTCTAGCAACTGGCATATTTTTGGGGTCGGCAGTTCCTAAATAATAGTGACACTTATCAGTGCAAACACCACACTTCATACAAGAGTCCAAAAATACTTGGACAGAACGATATTTAGATTTAGTTTCAGCAATTTTATTAATTGCTACTTGCTGCCAATTATCAACTTTTTCACCTGGAAATCCGAGGTCTTTTTGTATTTCTATACTGGCTTTAAAAGGCCCCTTACCAGCCATTGAGTCTTTCTTTAGTGGCGGAATTGCAAGATATGTAGGAAGTTTTTCGATACTATTTTTTGACATAATTAATTCCCTTTATCCTGATTGTGCTCGAGATCAATTTTAGTATTTTTTTCTTTTTGCATAGCCCAATTAGAGATATGCCTTTTTTTACGTGCATCATCTACTTGATTAAGCGTAGGGGCAAAAAATATACCAGGCCCATGTAATAATTTTGATATCGGGAAAATAGCTATAAGAAAGAAGACTGGAAAAATATGAGCTAAGAAAATCGCCTCTTTTGGTAATTCAGACCATTGAAAAGTAATCAAACCTTCTGCAAAATTTTTAACTAGAAGCATATTTGGATGATTATTTGCAAAGGTCATTAACATTCCACTTGCACCAATCAAAATTATTAATAGCAGCATGAGATAATCTGATGGCGCTGAAATATATCTAACTCTATCCACAAAAACTCTTCTACCTAGTAATCCAATCAAACCAAAAATAAGGGGATAAGCAGCATATTTTAATGGTTCAGTTTTAAGCAATATTAAAGGAATTTCGCCAGGCCAAAAATAAACTAAATGACGAAAAAAAAGAAGGACAAGAGCAAGGTGAAAACTCCAGCCAAAAAGCCAAGTCCATTTACTTGATTTAAAAAGAGTTGCAAATAAAAAAACTTCTTTAGCGAGCCTTAAAAATACTCCAGATTTTGTTAATGGAGCAGGTGCAATAGGTATCTTAAGCGGCGCAGGGGTATTCCAATATTGAACAACCTTGTAAGAGAGGCCTGTAATAAAGATTAATACAGAGAAGTAGAAAAAGAGTGTAAAAAAAATGCTGATTAATGACATATGACTTATTTTTTATCCCAAAATGGAAGTCAAGGCTTATTTATCAGGCTAAACACAGCCTGTTGGTTTAGGAAGGCCAGCAAATCGACAGCCTTGCTTCGCAGGGCCATATGGAAAAAGTGAGTATAGGTAGCGAGAATTTCCTTTGTCATTGCCCAGTTTCTTAGCTATTGCTTTTGTTAGAACTCTAACAGCTGGGGCAAACTCATACTCTTTATAATATGACTGAAGAAAATTAATAACTTCCCAATGTTCAGTGGAGAGTTCTATGCCGTCCTCTTGTGACATAGCATTAGCTATCTCAACACTCCAATCTGAAACTTTTAATAAGTAACCCTCTTCATCTACTTCCATTCCTAGAATTTCAGCCATACTATTTCTCAATCCTTTAAGAGTTTACTAGAAAATTATTTACACTATTTGCAACACCTCGGCCTTCATTGATTGCCCAAACTACAAGTGATTGGCCTCTTCGGCAGTCTCCAGCAGAGAAGATTCCTTTTTGAGAAGTAGTATACTCACCATGCTTAGCTTTGAAGTTGCCGCGTTCATCGATATCAATATTTGCATCTTCACTTAGATAGTGCTCGGGAGAAAGAAAACCCATTGAAAGGAGAACCAACTCAGCATCCCAAGTTTTTTCAGTGCCATCAATTTCATTTAATTTACCATCTGAAAATTCAACATTAATTGTTTTAATACCGCTCACATGTCCGTCATTATCTTTAATGAAAGATTTTGTGAGAAGCTGGTATTGCCTTGGGTCTTTACCAAAAACTTTATTAGACTCTTCGTGACCATAATCGACACGGAAGATTACTGGCCACTCTGGCCAAGGATTGTTTTCAGAGCGAGCCTCTGGTGGCTGACTCATTAATTCAAAGTTGGTTATAGACTTAGCGCCCTGCCGAAGAGAGGTGCCAATACAGTCAGTCCCTGTGTCACCGCCACCAATTATAATAACATTTTTGCCTTTAGCAGAGAGCTCACTGTTATCTGCATAGCCATTATCCAAAAGACTTTTAGTGTTGGACGTCAAATAATCCATGGCAGGATGAATCCCAATAGCATTTCGATTTTCAGCTGGCAGATCTCTTGGCTTTGTTGCGCCAGTTGTAAAAACAATAGCATCAAATGATTTTTTCAATTCTTTCGTTGAGACATCCTTACCAATATCAGTATTAGAAATAAATTCAATACCTTCTTGTCTTAATAAATCTACGCGGCGATCTACAATATCTTTTCCTAGCTTCATATTAGGAATACCGTACATTAGAAGACCACCAATTCGGTCACTTCGCTCATAAACAGTTACGGAGTAACCCATTTGATTAAGCTCATCAGCAGCAGCTAGGCCTGCAGGTCCAGAGCCTACTAGAGCAACTTTTTTTCCAATTTGAGTATTAACTGGTCTGGCCTTTATCCAGCCCTCTTCAAAACCTTTATCAACTATAGCTAACTCGATATTCTTGATTGTAACCGCTGGAGTATTTAATCCAAGAACACATGAACCCTCACATGGAGCAGGGCAAACTCTTCCAGTAAACTCAGGAAAATTATTTGTTTTCTCTAATCTCTCTAATGCCTCTTTCCATTCATTATTGTAGACAAGATCATTCCATTCAGGAATCAAATTATCTATTGGGCATCCACTTGAGGACTGGCAGAATGGAACTCCACAATCCATACAACGAGAACCTTGCTCTTGAAGTTGATCTAAATTATGGGTACCAGAAAAGATCTCACCAAAATCCTTTATACGAATTTCGACTTCACGATAGGATTCAACTTGCCTATCTAGCTCCAAAAATCCCGTTACTTTACCCATTATCTGTTTTTAAAAAATATTATTTTCATTATCTCATATTATGGTTAAAGCATTTAAAAAATAATATGATTAATATCTATTTAATAGCCTTTAGCTTCTTGTGTAGGAAAGAAAAAATATGTATAATTACGGCTTTTTCAGAAACCCTTAAAAGGTAGCAACGTGAATTTAATTGATCAAATTGAAAGTGAGCAACTAAGATCGGACATTCCTGAATTTTCTTCAGGAGATACTGTAGTGGTTCAGGTAAAGGTCCGTGAAGGAACTCGTGAGAGATTACAAGCCTTTGAAGGTGTTGTTATCGCAATAAAAAACCGCGGCATAAGTTCTGCGTTTACTGTTCGTAAAATATCTCATGGTGAAGGAGTTGAAAGAGTTTTTCAAACTCACTCCACTTTGATTGATAGCGTAACAGTCAAACGAAGTGGTAAAGTTCGCCAAGCAAAACTTTATTACCTGAGAGGACTTACTGGTAAAGCTGCCCGTATTAAAGAAAAACTTAAAAAGAAGTAATCATTTTATTTGAATTTTAAATGCCAGTTTTACTGGCATTTTTTTTGCCCCATTTACAATATACTCAAGTAGAATAATCCCAAATGAATAATGATCTAATAGACCAATTTATTGATTTCTACTGGCTGACAACTGGTGCCAGTAAAAATACCTTAAGTGCGTATCGCTCTGATCTTAAAATTTTTAGTAAGTGGCTTGATGATAATTTGCTTATCGATGTTGATAAAAAACAGATTCAAGATTACTTTTCATATAGAAAAGATTTAAATATAAGCGCCTCTTCGCAGTCTAGAATGCTAACTTGTCTGCATTCTTTCTATCAATATTTAGCTGACAAACATAATTTAAAAATTGACCCAACTGAACAATTAGATTATCCAAAATTAGAAAAAAAAATACCTGTCTTTCTAAATATTCAAGAGGTTGAGAAATTATTAGAGACACCTAGTAGTAAATCGTTACTTGGTCAAAGAGATCGAGCAATGCTCGAATTACTTTACTCTTGCGGACTCCGCGTTTCTGAACTAATTAATTTAAGTTACCATAATATCAATCTAAAAGATGAATTTATACGTATTCATGGAAAAGGAAATAAAGAAAGATTACTCCCAATGGGCGAAATTGCAATTGATTATTTAACAAAATATGAACTCAACTCAAGACCAACACTTTTAAAAAATGGCCAGAATGATAGTTACTTTTTATCAAATAGAGGAACGGCAATGTCCCGACAAAATTTCTTCTACATTATTAAAGATTATGCATTGAAAGCAGGAATAGACAAACCGCTCTCTCCTCACTCTCTAAGACATGCCTTTGCTACTCACCTTGTTCAAAAAGGAGCTGACCTTCGATCTGTTCAATTAATGCTTGGACATAGCGATATTTCAAGCACTCAGCTTTACACTCATATTCAAAATGCGCAACTTAAGACGCAGCATCAAAAACATCATCCAAAAGGATAAAATACTAGACTAAAGTTTATGAGCAATCAAGATTGTCTAACTTGTATAGCAGTGGCTTTGTTAAAGCTGAAAGTGAGGCCAATGTCCGCCCTTCTTTATCAAAATTACTACTAGACAGGAATTTCTTAAAACAATATTCAACTTTTTCCCATTCCTTATCAATAATTGCAAACCAAGCTGTATCGCGATTTTGGCCCTTTACGATAGCCATCTGCCTAAAGACACCCTCATATGAAAAACCGAGTCTTTGGGCGGAGTTACGTGATCTTAGATTAAGAGCATTGCATTTCCACTCATACCTTCTATAGCCATTATCAAATGCCCACTTCATCATTAAAAACATTGTTTCAGTTGCTTCAGTCGTTCTTTGAAGCAGTGGGGAATAGTTTATATGGCCAACTTCAATTAAACCATCAGCTGGATTAATTCTTAAATAACTCGCAATACCAATCGCTTTATTGAGTTTTTTACTAATAATTGCAAAAAAGACAGGATCGTCATTTTTTTCAAATGACTCTATCCATTGATAATATTCAGGCTCAGTTTCAAACGGCCCATAAGGAAGATAAGCCCAGTTAATACCATCCTTATCTAGTGCATTAGACAAAAAAAGCTCTTCAGAATACTTGCTTGCAACCAAAGGTTTTAAGCTAACCAATTTTCCTTCGATTGAGATGCCTCTTGGGTGTGGAGGCTCTGAAAAATTATTTACAATTTCACCAAATTTCATAAATAAGTCCTTGAAACTATTTTGACTGCATTTGATAAGTTACAAAATCGATTGTTCCTGAAATCTTATCATAAACTGCTCGCGCCCTATGATTATCACTTGCAGTAATCCACCTAACATATGGCCAATCTTTCTTTTCAGCAAGTGACTTAAGCTCTCTAAATAAGGACTGAACCACGCCAGAGCCCCTGTAATCTGGATGAACATATAAGTCATCTAAAAAACCAATTAAGGAGCCTCTTAATGGAGATGGCATTTCTCTAAAATGCATAAAACCAACTAAATTTCCCTGAGAAGATCTTGCACCAATAGCATAAAACTTATTTTCTTCAGCAAATATCCATGACCAGACTGTATCAAGAATATCATCATTCATTGGCATTTTATAAAAGTCAGCATAACCTTGATAAAGTTCGCACCATTGTTCTTTATCATTTATTTTTAGACTCTCTACTTTCATTATGCCATTAATTGTTTAAAGGCAACCTCAAGCCTACCCACAGCAGCATCAACATCTTTGAGCTTATCTAGTCCAAATAAACCAAGTCTGAATGTTTGATAATCATTGCCTTCATCACACTTAAGAGGGACGCCAGCTGCAATTTGCATACCCATATCTTTAAATTTTGCACCATTATGTATTTCTTTATCAGAGGTATAGCTCACGACAACTCCTGGGGCAAGAAAGCCATCAGCTGCTACACTAATAAAATTATATTTACTAAGTAGGTCTCTGACTCTATCTCCAAGCTCTTGTTGTTTTTGACGTGCATTATCAAAACCAAATTCAGCAGTCTCATTAATAGTATTTCGAAAGTGCTTAATTGCATCTGTAGGCATTGTCGCATGATAAGCATGCCCACCATTTTCATAGGCTTGCATAATTTGAAGCCACTTAAGGAGGTCACATGAATAGCTTGTACTTTTAGTGTCATGAATCTTTTTAGAGGCATTTGATGAAAGCATTACCATTCCAAATGATGGCGATGCACTCCAGCCTTTTTGAGGTGCACTCACTAAAATATCAACACCAAGTTTCTCCATATCAACCCATATAGCGCCTGAAGCAATACAGTCCAAAACAAACATGCCGCCAACTGAATGAACCGCCTCTGCAACAATCTGAATATAGTCATCTGGAAGAATAATACCGGCCGACGTCTCCACATGAGGTGCAAAAACCATAGCTGGCTTTTGATTTTTAATTTGGTTTACAACTTCATTAACATCAACAGGCGCAAATGGAGCTTGAGATCCATCACTAATCTTACTAGCTTTTAAGACTACTTGCTCAGAAGGAATATCACCCATTTCAAGAATCTGAGACCAGCGATAACTAAACCAGCCATTTCTCAAAACTAGACAACTTTTATCAGTTGCAAATTGTCGAGCTACAGCCTCCATAGCGTAAGTTCCACCGCCAGGCACTAAAACAACTGCTTCAGCGCTATAGACCTTTTTAAGAGATGTAGAAACCTCATTCATTACGCTTTGAAATGAATTTGACATGTGATTAAGCGATCTATCAGTATAGACTACTGAATATTCTAAGAGTCCATCAGGATCAATGTTTGGTAATAAGCCTGGCATTTTATAACTCCATTAGTTGTAATTAGAAAAAAGAATACAACAATTCTACACAGAATTGAAAAAAAAATATGAGGAAAAAACTGAAATAACTAGAGAGCTAAAAGATGTATTGAACTAAATATAAAGAACTTCAAGAATTTCATAAAGAATATCACCTTTGGGTGCCTTAACAGTTACCTCATCACCCTCTTCATTTCCCAATAGGGCCTTAGCAATTGGTGAATGACAAGAAATTTTACCAAAAGCAATATCTGCCTCATCTTCTCCAACAATTTGATAGGTTATTTCACTGTCGTCTGATAAATTTAAAAGCTTTGTAGTGGTCCCAAAAACGCATCGACCATCTTGGCTAAGCTGCCTAACATCTATGACTTGTAATCGAGATAACTTGGATCCAATATCTTGAATTCTTCCCTCAATAAAGCCTTGCTCTTCTTTAGCAGCATGATATTCAGCATTCTCTTTTAAATCTCCATGCTCTCTAGCCGTAGCAATGTCACTTACTATTCTTGGGCGCTCTTCATCTTTAAGTTTCAGTAACTCAACTTCAAGAGCTTTTGCTCCACTAACTGTTATAGGTATTGTATCCATAAAACTTATTTGTGAATTGATTGTAAAGAGCGAACTTCAAGCTTGTTAGGGGACATTAATCCATCAAGCATTGCAAAGGCAGCAGCAACTGTTGTCGTACATGGAATCTTATGAATCAAAGCTTGACAACGTATAACTGAGGCATCTTCAAATCCTTGAGAGTCATCAGTTGAATTAATAATTAAACTAATTTCATCATTTTTAATCGCATCAACAATGTGCGGCGAACCCTCTGAAACTTTATTAACCATTGTACATTCAAGGCCAGCTTGTTTGAGAATTTCTTGATTAGTGCGTGTTGCAACAATTTCAAAACCTTGGCTAATTAGTCTTTGACCTAACTCCACAAGCCTGTCTCTATCTAAAGTTCGAAGACTTACTAAAACTTTACCACTAGTGGGAATTATATCGCCCGCTGCAAGAAAGGCTTTATCAAATGCAGAAGGAAAATCTGGACCAACTCCCATGACTTCTCCAGTTGATCTCATTTCTGGACCTAAAAATGGATCAACTCCTAAAAATTTATTAAATGGAAAAACTGACTCTTTAACTGAGAAATGCTTGGGAATAATCTCCGTCGTAAAGTTTTGCTCTTCTAAGGACATCCCAGCCATGACGCGTGCTGCGATATTAGCAATTGAAGCGCCAGTTGCTTTAGAGACAAATGGAACAGTTCTAGAAGCTCTTGGGTTTACTTCAATTACGTAAATCTCGCCATCTTGATATGCAAGTTGGGTATTCATTAAACCAATTACGTTAAGCTCATTAGCCATTAGCTTAACTTGCCTTCTCATCTCATCAAGAACGTCACCAGGAAGTGAATGAGGTGGCAATGAACAAGCAGAATCTCCAGAATGAATTCCCGCCTGCTCAATATGCTCCATAATTCCGCCAATAACAATATCTTTACCATCGCTTATTACGTCAATATCGACCTCAATTGCATGATCTAAAAATGAATCTAGCAACACTGGAGAATCATTAGAAACCTGAACTGCAGTTTTCATGTAACGCTCTAAATTTTCCTTGTTATACACAATCTCCATAGCGCGTCCACCTAGAACATATGAAGGCCTTACAACCAGAGGAAATCCAATAGAATCTGCAATCTTAGCTGCTTCCTCTTGTGATCGAGCGGTACCATTAACAGGCTGCTTAAGATTCAGTTTTTGAATCATTTTTTGAAAACGCTCTCTATCTTCTGCCAGATCAATCGAGTCTGGACTAGTACCTATAATTTTTGCCCCACTTTTTTCAAGTGCTGCAGCAAGCTTGAGCGGTGTTTGTCCGCCATAATGAACAATAATGCCTTCAGGCTTCTCAACATCAATTACTGCCAAAACATCTTCAAGTGTTAGTGGCTCAAAATATAACCGATCTGACACATCATAATCCGTAGAAACAGTTTCAGGATTACAGTTAACCATAATAGTTTCAAACCCATCTTTTTGAAGAGCTAAAGAGGCGTGAACACAGCAATAATCGAACTCTATTCCTTGTCCAATTCTATTTGGACCTCCGCCCAAAATCATAATCTTTTTATTATCTGTTGGCTTTGCCTCACACTCAGACTGATAGGTGGAATATAGATAAGCCGTTTGTGTATCAAACTCTGCTGCACAGCTATCTACTCTCTTAAAAACTGGCTTGATATCTAAAGATAATCTTTTATCTCTAAAAGCATCTTCAGTACATTGAAGAAGTTCAGATAATCGCTTATCAGAAAACCCTTTTTGCTTTAATTTATATATTGTGTTAGCACTAAGTTTGCCTAGATCAGAGCCTTCAATTCTTTTTTCTGATAGAACAAGATCTTCAACTTGGGATAAAAACCAAGGGTCAATTTTAGAAAGATCAAAAGCATCTTTTAAGCTCATTCCCATCCTAAATGCATCGGCTAAATAGAATATTCTATCTGCTCCAGCAGACAAAAGTTCACTTCTAATTTTTCCTTTAGAGTCTTCTGCATTAATATCTACAATTGGGTCTAAACCTGATTTGTCTGTCTCAAGACCTCTTATAGCTTTTTGAAATGACTCCTGAAAAGTTGAGCCCATTGCCATTACCTCACCTACAGACTTCATTTGAGTTGTAAGCCGATCATCAGCTTGAGGAAATTTTTCAAAAGCAAATCTTGGAATTTTTGTTACAACATAATCAATAGATGGCTCAAATGATGCAGGTGTTTTACCGCCTGTAATATCATTATCAAGCTCATCCAGGGTGTATCCAATAGCTAATTTAGCCGCTACTTTTGCAATAGGAAAGCCAGTTGCCTTTGATGCAAGGGCCGATGATCTAGAAACTCTTGGATTCATCTCAATAATTGTTAATCTTCCATTCTCAGGATTTACAGCAAACTGAACATTGGAGCCTCCTGTGTCGACTCCAATTTCCCTAAGAACCATTAGAGAAGCATTTCTCATTACTTGATATTCTTTATCAGTTAGTGTTTGAGCTGGAGCAACTGTTATCGAGTCACCGGTATGAATACCCATAGGATCAAAATTCTCAATAGCGCAGATGATAATGCAGTTATCCTTACTATCTCTAATAACCTCCATTTCAAACTCTTTCCAACCTAGGATTGACTCCTCAATTAAAAGCTCATTGGTTGGAGATAGATCAAGTCCTCGCTGACATATCTCAATAAATTGCTCTTTATTGTAAGCAATTCCACCACCAGAACCACCCATTGTAAATGACGGCCTAATAATAGTTGGATAACCGACTTGTTCTTGAACTTTAAGAGCCTCATCAATAGTATGAGCAATTGCAGCCTTAGGCATATCAAGACCAATTTTTAACATGGCTTGGCGAAATAACTCTCTATCTTCCGCCTTATCGATTGCCTCTTTATTAGCACCAATCATCTCAACATTATGTTTTTCTAAAACACCATGACGATCAAGATCTAACGCACAATTAAGCGCTGTCTGACCCCCCATAGTTGGCAGCAAGGCATCAGGTTTTTCTTTTTCAATAATTTTTTCAACTATTTTCCACTCGATTGGCTCAATATAAGTCGCATCAGCCATTTTTGGATCAGTCATAATGGTTGCAGGATTTGAATTTACCAAAATCACTCGATACCCTTCTTCTCGAAGAGCTTTACATGCCTGAGCGCCAGAGTAGTCAAACTCACAAGCTTGTCCTATAACAATCGGCCCTGCTCCAATAATTAAAATACTTTTTATGTCTTGTCTTCTAGGCATTTTTATTCAAATGTGAAGTTAAATTTGATTTTGACATGAGATCTATAAATTCATCAAACAAGTAACTCACATCATGGGGGCCAGGAGAGGCTTCAGGATGCCCTTGAAAGCTGAAAGCAGGCTTATTTTTTACCTTAATGCCTTGGATACTTTTATCAAATAAAGATCTATGCGTTATCTCAATATTATCAGAAATACTTTCTTCTGAAACTGCAAAGCCATGATTTTGAGAGGTAATCATTACTTGTTTAGATTTTAGATCTTGAACTGGATGGTTTGCACCGTGATGGCCAAATTTCATTTTTTCTGTTTTAGCGCCAGATGCAATTGATAAGAGCTGGTGACCTAAGCATATTCCAAAAATTGGAACATCTTTTTCTAATAATTTTTTAATACTTCTAATCGCATAATCGCATGGCTCAGGATCTCCTGGTCCATTTGACAGAAAAACACCATCAGGATTTATCGCTAATAAGTCCTCAAGGGGTGCCTGTGCATTAAAGATGGAAAGTTCACAGCCTCTATCAACCAACATTCTTAAAATATTTTTCTTAACTCCATAATCATAAACTGCCACTTTTAGTTTTGTAGGTGTCTTGTTAAAAGTAGACTGTTGGATATTGAAGGATCCTTGATTAAAAGAATAAGCCTTGGGAGTCGATACTACTTTTGCCAAATCCATATTTTTAAGACCAGAAAAATCTTTTGCTTTTTGAATTGCCTTATTCGAATCAATTTTATTAGAAGCCATAATGCAGCCTTTAAGGGCGCCATGAGTCCGTAAGTGGCGAGTCAGGGCCCTAGTATCAATATTTGAAATTGCAACTATGTTGTTACTCGATAGGTAGCTATCAAGACTCATCTCAGAGCGCCAATTGCTATAAGCAATTGGTAAGTTTCTAATAATTAAACCGGCAGCATAAACATTTGATGACTCTTCATCGACTATATTTATTCCCGTATTTCCGATATGAGGATAAGTGAGCGCAACAATTTGTTGATTGTAAGATGGGTCAGTAAGTATTTCCTGATACCCTGTCATTGCGGTATTAAAGACAACCTCACCAACTGTTTCACCAATAGAGCCAATAGACTCACCCCAAAAAACTGAACCATTTTCGAGTGCTAATATAGCAGTTTGAGGCAAAACTTTACTCCTAGTAGAGGTCAAAAAACTTGAGAAATTTTACCATGTGTTTAAGGTTAACTTATCCTGAATTTTATAATCCAATGTTATAATTAGCTTGCTTATAACAACTCAGTGCATTTGTGGAAATTTTAGTAAATGGTGAAAAAATATCACTCCCTGAATATTCAAGTATTGAAGATCTAATTGTGCATTTAGGTTATCAAAATCAGCGAATTGCAATCGAAATTAATGAATCAATTATCCCAAAATCTAATCATTCTTCATTTCTACTTAATGACCTAGATAAGGTTGAAGTAATTAACGCAGTCGGAGGTGGTTAAGAGATAAACATAAAAATTTAACTACGATTTTTATTTTCTTTTGGCAGAAATCCTAAACCATTCATCTTTATTGACAACTTCAATATTTGAAAAATTAACTGAATAGCAATTAACCACTCTGTCAACTTGTTCTTTTAAGATGCCAGATAGAAGTAGCAGGCCATTTGAGTAAACTAGATCTGAAAACAATGGTTCCAATTCAACTAGTGGATTGGCCAAAATATTAGCTATCAATAAATCACATTGATTACTATCCTCCCGGTCTATTGAATGAATTGTACTAATGATATTTTTACAATTATTTTTGGCTACATTTTCTTTACTTGAAAGCACTGCTTGTGGGTCATTATCAATAGCAATAACACTCTCAGCGCCAAGCTTCGCAGCTGCTATTGCAAGTATTCCAGTACCACAACCAAAATCAATAACGTGAAGGTTTTTTGGTGGATTTGAATCTAAGTATTCGAGACATAATCTAGTTGTTTGATGGGTCCCAGTTCCAAAAGCTAGCCCTGGATCCATGTTAATTATAAGAGAGTCATTTGAAAGTTTAGTTTCAGTGTCCCATGAGGGGCATACCCATAGTTTTTTACCAAAGCGCATTGAAGGAAAATCTTTTTTGCACTCATCCTCCCAAACTGTATCTTTAAGCTCTAAAGTACCTATAACAACAATATTGCAGATTTCTAAAATAGAAGCTTCGATAGACTTTTGATTTACTTCTGAAGAAAATAAAGCATTTACTTTAACGCTATCCCACAAAGGTGTTTGCCCAACTGGAGGCTCGTAAATTGCATCATCAAGGGCGTCTGAGTAGGTTATGGATAGACTTCCTAGGCCCATCAAAACCTCTGAAATAAGATCTATTTCAGACTTTTTAACTTCAAAAGATATTTGTTTCCAGCTCATGAAAAAATAATATATTGCATTGTGTTTTGCTTTTTATATCGACTTAGAGTAAGTCTTTAATAGAGTCCAGTGCTTTTGGTAATTTATCCGGCTCTGTGCCTCCACCTTGCGCCATATCTGCGCGGCCACCGCCTTTTCCACCAATCTGGGTAGCAACATGATTCAAAATATTTCCTGCTTGATATTTATCAGTAAGGTTTTTGGTAACCACTGCAACAAGAGAGACTTTTTTATCAGAGACAACTGCCAATACAACGATTGCTGTTCCAAGCTTATCTTTTAGCTTATCCGCTAAATCTCTTAAATCTTTTGCAGGAATATCTAAAACTTCAGTCGCCAAAACCTTAACGCCTTTAACTTCTATAGCTTTGGATAAAAGTGAGTCACCTTGATCACTTGATAATTGTTTCTGAAAAACTGCGATCTGTCTCTCAAGGTTTTTTTGATTACTAAGTAATTGCTTTACTTTATTCAAGGCCATTGAATTAGTAGATTTTGTAAGACTTGCAATCATACTAAGGGTCTCTTCATTTTTCTTATCAAGCTGATAAGCATCAACTCCAGTAACTGCCTCTATCCTTCTAACACCTGAAGCTACTCCGCCCTCAGAAATAACTTTGAACCTGCCAATATCTCCTAGCCTTTGAACATGAGTACCTCCACAAAGCTCAACCGAGAAGTTATCGTCGCCCATTGAAAGAACCCTAACTGAATCTCCATATTTCTCACCAAAAAGAGCCATTGCGCCCTTCTTCTTAGCAGTTTTAATATCAGTTTCTTCAGTAATTACTTGTGTATTACCCAAAATTTGCTCATTAACGATCGCCTCAACCTTATCTAAATTAGATCTTGACACGACCTCATCATGTGAGAAATCAAACCGTAACTTTTCAGATTCAACCAGAGAGCCTTTTTGACTTACCTGGTCACCAAGAACCTGCCTTAAAGCCTCATGCAAAAGATGGGTTGCCGAGTGATTGTGCATAATTTTTTTTCGTCTATCCTGGTCAATTGATGCCTCAACCTTATCACCAACATGAAGTGAGCCACTAGCTTGAAACCCATGATGTTCAAATGCACTTGAAGCCTGTTTTTGAGTATCAGTAACTTTAAATTGTGCACCATTTTTTGACAAAGTCCCATGGTCGCCACTTTGACCACCAGATTCTCCATAGAAACTACTTTTATCGATCACTAAAATCGCCTCTTCGCCCTCATTAAGAGAATCTACAGATTTATTGTCTTTAATAATAGCGCTAATAATTGCACTGTTTTTGAATTGATCATAACCCAAAAACTCAGTTGATTTTTCGATCGTTATAGTTGATTTTATAGAATCAAAATCACCTGCTTTACGTGCGCGCTCTTTCTGGAGCATCATTTCAGCTTCAAAACCTTCCATATCTACAGTAAGGCTGCGTTCTCTTGCTACGTCAGCTGTAAGGTCAACTGGAAATCCATAAGTGTCATATAGCTTAAAGGCCACAACCCCACTTATTTCTTTCCCAGAAATCTCATTGATTGCAGACTCAAGCATTCCCATACCAATATCTAATGTTTGTATAAACCGATCCTCTTCTTTTTTAAGAACTTTTTCAACATGGGATTGCTTAGAGATTAATTCTGGATAAGCACTCTTATTCTGTTTTGCTAAAACTGAAACAAGTTTATAAAAAAAGGTCTCTTCAATTCCCAACTTATGGCCATGCCTAATGGCTCGACGAATTATTCTGCGCAGTACGTAACCTCTGCCTTCATTGGAAGGAATAATACCGTCAACAATCATAAATGCAGTAGAACGGATATGATCAGCAATTACCCTTACTGAGGCATTACTAGCTTTAATTTTCTGAGCCTTGGGAATAAGATTTACAATCGCACTTGTGAGATCTTTAAAAATATCAATATCGTAATTATTATTCTCGTATTGTAAAACAGCGGCTAGTCTTTCAAGACCCATTCCTGTATCAACTCCTGTTGACTTAAGGGGCACTAATGTTCCGTCTTGCTGACGATCAAACTGCATAAAGACCAAGTTCCAAATTTCAATAAACCTGTCGCCATCTTCCTCAGGTGTTCCTGGAGGGCCACCCTTAATATGATCACCATGGTCATAAAAAATTTCACTGCAAGGTCCGCATGGACCGGTATCACCCATTTGCCAAAAATTATCTTTAGCTCCACAGCGTGAAATTCTTTCTCTAGGGAAGCCTATCTCGTTGACCCAAATATCAGCCGCCTCATCATCATCCTCAAAGACGCTTACCCATAGCTTATCTTTAGAGAGTTCAAGTTCTACTGTTAAAAAATCCCAGGCAAAGCGAATCGCCTCACTCTTAAAATAATCCCCAAAGCTAAAATTCCCAAGCATCTCAAAAAATGTATGGTGACGAGCTGTATAGCCAACATTATCTAAATCATTATGCTTTCCTCCAGCCCTAACGCATCTTTGACAGGAAACTGCACGATTAAATGAACTTTTAGTAGCACCAGTAAAAATATCTTTAAATGGAACCATTCCAGCATTAACAAATAGCAACGTTTTATCATTATGTGGCACCAAAGATGCGCTCTGCTGAATTGAATGTCCATGACTTTCAAAGTACCTTAAAAAATTCTGTCGTATTTCAGCAGTTTTCATTTCAAAATTGATTTATTATAAATAAAGTTATTATACTCATGGCACTGTTAGAGGGCAAAAAACTCTTGGAGACAATCACATAGAGTTACCTGAATATCTAATTCAAGTTCGCCTAATTTTTTTATGAAGCTAGTTTTTTCTACAGCTCTAATCTGATCAAGCATGACATACCCTTTTGAACCTTCAAAATCACACTCGACTCTACTTGGAAGGCTCGCACTCGAAGTCGTCATTGGAGCCACCATAAGGCTTGGTAAGTCAATTAATTCTTCAGGAGTTACAATTACACATAGGCCTAGATTATCAACCACTCTTCCATGTTCAGAATTTTTCATAACTAACCAAACATCAAAGCGTTTCATGAATTTTTAAGCCACTCCCAATTAGCAGTTAAGTCATCCTGTTTAGTAGCATTCTCCCATCCTACACGGGCTTTTTTATCAGGAGTAATAAGTAAGCCGCTATCCAGAACAACAAAATCTAACTCTATATTCTCAAGATTAGCTAGTGCAATTATTGGTTTAGGAATTCTTATTCCTTGTGAATTGCCTATTTTGATTATTTTTGCCATAATGTAATTATATTGTAATTACATTATAAAAACAAGCGCTACTAAACTAAAAAATCAATACTACCAGCGCCCTCTCGTAAGACCAGAACATCATCGCTTGAGAGGTCAATTACTGAAGTTGGCTCTGGTGGGCAGTGACCTGCATCAATTACAAGATCAATAGATCCATTAAGTACTGCCTTAACATCATTACAATTATAAAATTCAAAACCTTTAATTATTAAAGAAACGCTCATCATTGGCTCGATCAAATCTGCAAGAATCGACTGAACTATAAGATTATTTGAAACTCGGATTCCAATAGTCTTACTTTTTCCATTTAGTAAACGATTTGGAATGTCTTTTGAGCCCTCTAAAATAAATGTATAAGCGCCTGGTAATAATTTTTTCATTAACCTAAAACTTGAATTATTTAATTTTGCATATTCACCAACATGTGACAAATCTTTGAGCATCAAGGTAAAGTGATGACTCTTACTCAGTTTTCTAATGTTGATAATTTGATCCATGGCTTTTTTATTTCCCAGGGTGCAGCCTAAAGCGTAACCTGAATCTGTTGGGTAAGCTATAACCCCACCTTTTTCCATAATTTCAATGACTTGTTTAATGATTCGTGGCTGAGGATTTTCAGGATGAATATTAACTATTGTCGACATTATAAGTACCTCCAAACAGCTTTTTCAGGGTCCGGCAAATCTCTTAAATTTCCTATACGAACTCTTTGGTTTGGCCATCCATGAAAATCGGAGCCGCATGTTGCTAGTAAATTATATTTACCTGCCCACTGATTTCCAAGTTGAATTTCTTCGTCCGAACTGGTTCCTGTTACGATTTCTATACCATCACCTAATACACATTTAAAATCATTAAGCATAGCTTTGATTTTTGTATGAGTCATTCGGTATCTAAATGGGTGAGCTATTAAGGCCTTTCCGCCAGCTGAATGAATCCAATGAACGATCTCATCAAAATCTTCCCACTCAACGCGAACACCACCAGGTTTTTTCCCTGTCAAATATCGTCTAAATACTGCCTTCATGTCTTTACAATAACCCTCACTGATTAGCATCTGTGCAAAATGCGTACGGGTTAGCATTTCAGTTTTGCTAAAACTTTGCGTTTTTTCTAGTGCGTCTTTAATTCCAGAGCGCCAAAGATCAAGAGCAATTTTTTCCGCTCTTTCTTTTCGTAATTTTTGATTATGCTCTAGGCCAGTCTGCAAGATTTCATTATTGACATCAATACCCAGGCCCAAAATATGAATCGCCATATTTCGCCAAAGTGCTGATATTTCAACACCATTAACAAGATTTAAGTTTAATTTATCCGCCTCTAGTTGAGCCTCTGCAATTCCATCAGTAGTATCATGATCTGTTAATGAAAATAAATCACACTCGGCTTCACTGGCTAGTCTAACAACCTCACTTGGTGATAGAACGCCATCTGAATAGTAAGAATGATTATGTAAGTCCGCTTTCATTATGTGCTTTATTATAATCTAAAAGTTGATTTAGCTCAGAATCCCTTTAATTTCTTAGGGTATAGCTAAAAAACAACTAAAAACTTTAAGTTAATTTCCAATAGCTCAAAAATTTATTATTAACTATAATAATAATCCTTCTTATAATAATAAGTACTTATGTGCGGAATTGTTGGTGGCGTTACAAATAAAGATATTACAACACTTTTATTAGAAGGGTTAAATCACTTAGAATATAGAGGTTATGACTCATCTGGACTTATAGTCTTATCTAAAAATAATATTTTTGATCGAGCAAGGTCAGTTGGTAAGGTTAAAAACCTTGAAGACAATTTAAAGGCAAGAGATAATAAAATTAAAGGGAATATTGGAATCGCTCACACACGTTGGGCAACTCATGGTGAGCCTACTATTAATAATGCACACCCTCATATATCAATGAATTCAGTAAGCTTGGTTCATAATGGCATTATTGAAAACTACGTTGAACTTAAAAATGACCAATTAACCAAGGGTTACACATTTGCTTCTGAAACTGATACTGAAGTTATTGCCCATGCAATTGACTTTGCCATGAAATCATGCAGCACTTTAATATCATCAGTCCAACTAGCAATTAAATCTTTTTCTGGGTCCTATGGACTGGGAATTATTTCATCTAAATATCCAGATCAAATTATTGCTGCAAGAAAAGGCTCACCTTTAGTAATAGGAGTTGGAGTTAATGGAAACTATATTGCTTCTGATCAAATGGCTCTTTTATCTGTAACTAAAGAATTTATTTTTCTGGAAGAGGGAGATATTGCCGAAATAAAAATAGACAAAATTACTATTTATGACTTAGATGGTAATTTAGTTGATCGCCCTATCAAGACCTCTAATTTAAAACCCGGTCAAACGGATTTAGGAAATTATGATCACTTCATGCAAAAAGAAATTTTTGAGCAGCCTCAAGCAATACGAGACACATTAGAGTCGCGTATTACAAATGACTCTGTTTTGATTTCAGCTTTTGGAGATAAAGCTGAGGAAATTGTTAGTAGAATTAAACAGGTTCAAATTATTGCGTGTGGTACAAGCTATAACGCAGGACTAGTTGCCAAATATTGGCTAGAGGACATAGCAAAAATCCCATGTAATGTAGAAGTAGCAAGTGAATATCGTTATCGTCACCCCATACTTTTAAATAACACTCTTTTTATTACCCTTTCACAAAGTGGTGAAACAGCAGATACAGTTGAGGCTCTTAAAACTGCCAAGAAAATTAATAATAATATTTCTACTCTTTGTATAACCAATTCTGCAGAATCAAGTTTAACGAGACTTTCAGACTTAATATTTTTAACTCATGCTGGCCCTGAAATTGGTGTTGCAAGCACAAAATCATTTACTACTCAGCTTGTTTCTTTAGCGCTTTTAACTTGCTCTATTGGCAAAATTAAACAAGTCATTAATAAGAAGCAAGAAAGAGAGATAGTTGATGGTCTAAAAAGACTACCTGGACTTATTAATGAGGCTCTTCTTCAAGAAACACAAATTAAGAAGCTGGCAATTCGCTTTAAAACCAAAAATAGTGCGCTATTTCTTGGAAGAGGGAC
Source organism: uncultured Candidatus Thioglobus sp. (assembly GCA_905618925.1). GTDB lineage: Bacteria > Pseudomonadota > Gammaproteobacteria > PS1 > Pseudothioglobaceae > Pseudothioglobus. The sequence continues at coordinate 56,847 of CAJQTG010000004.1, forward strand.
AATGCATGCTATTGCTATGGAAGGGGCCCTTAAGCTTAAAGAAATTAGCTACATACATGCTGAAGCATACCCTGCAGGAGAATTAAAACATGGCCCTATCGCACTTATTGACAAAGACATGCCTGTAATTGCTATTGCACCGAATGATGAGCTTCTTGAAAAATTAAAATCTAATTTACAAGAAGTTAAATCTAGGGGCTCTCAAATGATTGTTTTTGAGGATGAAAATTCAAAAGTTCAGGAATTGGAAGCAATGGAAGTTATCCCAATTACTTCAAATCTTGGCCGTATTACAGCTCCAATTATCTTTACAATACCCTTGCAGCTCTTAAGCTACCATGTTGCACTCATTAAAGAGACTGATGTAGATAAACCAAGAAATTTAGCTAAATCCGTCACGGTGGAGTAGTATTGAGGACATTCTACCACCCTTCCCTCATGTAAAAAAACCTGAAGATTTAATCATAACCTTTGATGTAAATCTAAAGACACAAGTATTAACAAGATTCAGAAAATCAAAACGATTTGAAGATACCCATAACCTCATTAATAAACTTCATGAAGAAGGAATGGGTAATAAGGAAATATCAAATTACCTCAATTCCCATAATATCAAAACACCAACAGGAAAGGATTACACAAGACAACTCATTGGAATGTATTTCTATAAATCAAGAAAAATAAATAGAAGATTAAAACATTCAGAACTAAAAATAACTAACATTAAATTTTGGTTTCCTGATTAACAAACCCTAGTAGAATGGTAAATATGAAAAAACTACCAACAATTTTATTTGGATTAATTGTTACTCTAATCTTGACAGGTTGTGGTCCTACCAATCAATTATTACAGGATGGGTATTATTATAAAGATATTGGTGGATCGTCATGTCAAAGTTATGATGTTGTTACCCCTGGGGAAATCAAATGTTTTGATAAAGATGGTAAATTTACTTACAGTCAGAATTCTATGACAGAACAAGAAGTATTAGTTTGGAAGGTAGAAGAAATGGAAAGTAAAGTTCAATCATTACAAATCCAACAAATGTTTAACAACATCAATCAAAATAATAACAATAACCAACAAAACAATAACAACCTTTATAACAACAATAACTTTATTACTACTTGTCCTTGGTGGGACATCTGTTAATTAATTATGAAAATGAAAAAGTGTCGTCACTGTTCAGAAGAAATCCTACATTCAGCAAAGGTATGTCGTTTCTGTAAAAAGAAAACGGAAAAAAGTAACATCTTATTAAACATGATAGGGTTAGGTGTTCTTGTATGGATTACTTACGGATTGTATCAACAAGGTTATTTTGATGGTTTATTCAATGGATCATCTTCAAACAGTATAGGAAGTATTGAAGAAACAACCTGTACTGATCTTCAAGAATACACAATTGGTGAAAAACTTACGGATGGAACAGATACTTGGGAAATCTATGACATAAGGGATTCTAAAGAAGAATCCAGAACAAATAATGAACTAGTTTGTATTGGTGAGTTAATGTGGGATGGAGTTAGTGGTGTTCACTTAAGAATGGAATTATCTGAGAAAGGTGGGAAACAATGGTATGACTATAGAGTTGATGATGAGTTCATAACCATACTAAAACAGTTTGCTGACATGGTCGATGGAGATCTTAACTAACCAATTCTAGTAATAAATCCAATACAACCCTACAATTTCTTTCAGTCATAATCACTACTGATTTAACATAACCATCATTGTCAACATTCACAACATAATCACATCTTTTATCAGTACCGATACCATTGGTATTCAATTCCTTTATTAGATTGTATGATGGTACTTCCCAGTTTTCAACAATCCTTTGTAGATCCAATGGATGTTGTTTTTCAACATAGTCAATAATCTTTTCTTCGAAGTAACTTAAATCAACATTCATATGATGTCGATTTGGTTGTACTTCCATCTCAACCCCATTCCACATATCAATACTAACCATATCTAATGATCTTAGATCATCAATATGGATCTTATCTGTTACTTGGATACTATCCATTCTTATCATTCCCATTCTTACTGTCCTCCATTTGTATTTATTAGATTGTTGGTATGTAAAGATATTCCTTAATACCAATTAAAAAAGATTGTTCTGGAAACACTAATTTGTATAAATATATTTTATATATATGAAGTATTTATAGATTTGGGGGTTTTGTGTTGTTGTTGAGTGAACAATTAAAAATTGATGTTAAAAATTATTTGATTAACTTTGATGTTAATAATTCCTTTGGTGTCACCCTCACCCTTCAACAAGGAATTAAGAATCAAAAATTAGATAAGATTTCATCTTCACAAAACCTTAGACATTTCCTTAATGTCCTAAACCAAAAATGTTTTGGTAATCAATCTAAAAGATTTAACAAAAGATTGAAAGTATTACCAGTAATAGAAAGATCAAGTGGGAAAAGGTTACATTTTCATCTAACCCTAGAAAATCCTTTTCCCAATGATCCCAATAGGTTTTCCTATTTGATTAATTCTGTATGGAAGAAAACCAAATTTGGTCATAACCATATTCATATTAATTCAAATATTGATGAAGGTTGGAATGACTATATTACCAAGTTTGATCATAAGGATGATGAAGTAGATTGGATGAATTTCCATAGTTAGATTTGATGATCATAGGATCCTTATCTAAACAATCTATTGACAATTTAACAATAACAAAAAGAAGTAAATTACTTCTTTATTAATTAATAGTACCCATGTATAAAACTAAACAAAACATAATCAAAGATCTAAACCAATATCATAATATTCTTAACTTCTTTATTAACTATTCCAGTAACTTATTAAAGAAGAAACATATATTAAGAAAACAACAATTACTTGAAGTTAAACATTACCTTATCACTAAAGGTCATTTACATTCTAAATACCATTACAGGTTATTAAATAGTTTTCTTAAACAAGAAAAAAATCTTAATTATATAAATATAACTGAACAACTCTATTCACTTGAGTTATTCAAGAAACAAAAGAAACAAGAACCACAATCCTATACTTTACCCATTTAGAGGAAACAATTAATGACCAACACCACAATGATGACAATGAACATTCCTAATCAAATTAAAGATGACTTCAAAACTGTATGTACATTTAACCAATCAACAATGACATCTGAAATTGTAAGATTTATCAATAACTACATTTCACAAGAACATATTAAATTGAAACAATATCAAATCAGTAGTAAAGAATTGAATGAATTGAAACAAAGGAAACTAACACCAAAAACCCATTTCCATCCTCAACCTAGATCAATGAATCAAAAAACATGGGAAAACAGTTATTGATGACTTCCAGAACTACATTCTTGGTTATTTAGACACATTACCCATATAACTTAATTCCTTATCAATTAAAACTAACAAACGGACAGATATGATGACCTTAAAACGAAATATAGAAGAAAACCAAGATTACCTTGAAGAGGGGTTAAATCTAAGAACTGTATCTGGGGTAGTTTTGGTTGGAAAGATCCAAGGAAACAACAAACAACTAAAATCCATTAGTTTAGTTAATCCTGAAAACGGACAGATTGACCCAACAAAACTTCAAAAGAAATTAGATCTTCTATCAGATCAAAATTTATATCTATCAATTCTTACTGGATCACTTCAATTGTTGGGGAAGGGGAAAGGTAGAAGGTAGAATACCTTTTATGTTGAAAGGTTGGTTTGGGGAACAAAAAACAGAATTTAATTTATGGTTTAGTTTGGATAAAAAACTTTACCGTCGTTTCCATGATGTCATCATCCCATCTTCTAACGGTACAACACAAGTAGATCATATTCTTGTATCACCATTTGGATTGTTCATAGTTGAAACAAAAAATAAAACAGGATGGATCTTTGGATCTGAAACCCAATCTAAATGGACACAAGTTATTTATGGGAAAAAGTATTACTTTCAAAATCCTCTAAGACAGACACATAGACATAAAAAAGTATTATCTAAATTCCTTGATGTAAATGAATCAAATATTGAAACGGTGGTTTACTTTAATGGTAATTCTGAATTCAAAACTGAACTACCTTCAAATGTCTTATCTTACGGATTAGGTTCCTACATCAAACAATTCAATGAAACAGTTTTGTCTAATGATGAAATTGAAAGGATATGTAATTTGTTAATTAATAATGAAGGTAAGATTTCAAAACAAGAACATCTTCAATCATTACATGACAGACATACATCTGATACTGTTTGTCCTTCATGTGGATCTGACTTAGTTGAAAGAACAGTTAAACAAGGATCAAGAACAGGTAACAGGTTTTTAGGATGTAGTAGTTATCCTAAATGTAAATTTTCAAAAGACATTAAAGTCAGTTATGAAAAAAGGAATCCTATTAATATTTGGATTGTAATCTTGGTTGTGATTGTTTTAATTGGTTTATCACAGATCTAAATAATCTTTGAATTCTTCCTTAACATCAATACCAACTTTATTAGTTAGGTATTCATAAACATTGACGATACAGTCATAATAAATATCAGATAAGAAGTCACTAATCAGATCATAATCTTTATGACCTGAATCAACCCACCATCTTGAATGTGGATCTTCTTCAACTTCATTCATTAGTTCAGAATCTAAAAACCTCAGATAGTGTTTTTCTACATACATAATCCTGTGAATTAACATATGTAATGATTCGTCAAATGAACCATCTACTTTATTCATATAAAAGGAATCATCTGAAAATTTTGTATTGACCTTGTAATGAACAGTAGTTGATGACCAACCACCTGAATTTTCATCAAGAATCGTTGTCAATTCTTGTGTAACAAATCTAATTATTGAATGTTTAACAAAGTTATTCAACACAAACCACCCTCTGACTCAATTCACAATCTTTATATTGTACAGAATCCAGATTCAATGTACTTTTCGTTGGTAAGAAATCCTCAATCACTAAATCAGGGAACACCAATCGTTTAACAAGATCTAATTTATCCCTTGTTAGTTGGGTATTTGGTGTTGAATGTTTTTCAAATGATGATTTCTTCCTATCATTATCAACATCTGACTTCTTACAAGGTATTCCCACAACATCATTTAATAGATATGTTAATTCTTTAGATGTTAGTTTTTTATCTTTGAAGATGTATTTGGTCAATGGTGGTGGTGGGTTGTGAGGATAGTTATTAGTAGTTCCTGATCTTCTATGTTTATGTGAAACAATAAGATCCCTTCGTAACCGTATCAAGTCACCATCCTTCTTCTTCAAATACTTTTTGTTACTACTTGATAGTGATAGATTGGATTCAACATAGTTATTAAAATTTTGATAATCATCCATTGTCTTAAGACAATGATAACCCCCTTGATTATATTGATTCCATAACTCTCTGACCGTTAGAAAATCCTTGACCGATTCCCATGGTGTTGTTGAAAAGAAAAGATGATTCTGATCAACAGTATCTTTATATTTGACGTTACTCATACCAACGAATAATGGTTTCCTTTTCCAATCGAATTCCATTGATAACCGTTTCTTCATATCCTTATGAACAAAATCGTAACCACCACGATATAAATCCTTAATACCTAACCCTAAAGTCATAGGTATTTGATCTGTTGGTTTCCTATGAAAGAACAATCTAATGATTTCATCATTTTCTTCTTCCTTACCTAGAACATTTGGTAACTTGATTCCAGATTTTGCTAGGACAATCTTTTCATCATCCTTTGGTTTGGATGACCAATCAGAATCAATGGATGGTTTTAATGTTGATTGACCTCTTGTCCTCCAACCTAGTAATTGTCTGACCTTATGTTTACTTTCAATCACATCATCCTTATTAACCAACTTATCCCTACCATCCCTAAAGTAATTACACAAAACCCCATGAATCGAATCATCCATTTGTTGTTGTGTTGAATTGGTTAGGAATCCATCTGTCGTTACTGAAAACACATTTACATCAGATGGAAGATTATTCATGATCTCACCCAGTACCCCTCTGGAAAACGAAGTAATAAATGAAGAATAGATTGAATTTGTTATTTTGGATTCACCCAACTCTTTAACCCTATCACTTTTGAGATCATATACCCTTCGTTCCCTTAACCCTTGACCTGTTTTTCCATATATAGAATTCGATATTTCTTTCCAAAATAGATTCTCAACAGTTTTCTTCTTATGTTGATTCCTATTTTCTGAACAGTTCTTTAAGAATTCCCTAAAGATTCTATTGTTCTTATCCTTAAATCTTTCTGATTCCCATGTCCATCCTTCAACCAATGTTAATTTACATCCTAATTTTTTAGACAATAGGATTTCAGATATATGACAAACAGATTCACCAGTTTTTGGGAATATGATTCCTTCTTCTGTTCTTACTGGTAGTGTTGGATACCTTACTGATTTAGGGAATTCAAATTTAACAAAACAATAAGTAAGATCAACTGGTTTAGAATCTAACATATCTTTAGTATCTTTAAGGATCCTCATTGAATCCCAATCAGGTTTACCAATCAATGACATGATCGTAGGATAACAACCACTCAAATCAAAATCTGTCCATTGATCTTGATGTGATTGTCCAAACCAAAATTGTTCGTTCCTACCACCATGATATGAATCTGTTAGAAAATCCTGTCGGTAATATAAATCTTGTCGGTACTGTTCTGTTTTGTTGGTTATGTATCGTTGATGTTTTGTACTATATTTCTTATAAGTTTTTACATACTTACCAATCACATCTAATCGATCTAAACCAACATTCAACCAATGTTGTTCAAGAAGGGATACACCAATGGATGATAGTGTTAATGGTAATTTGAATTGTTTTGGTTTTTGATCATGAACTTTGTAATTCAATCTGATTAACCTGTTAACCCATTTCTGACAGATCTCACTATCCCTAATTCCGTATTTCCTAAAACTATCCCAATGATTCTCAAGATAAGTTTTCATATGGGTTTTGATTTCTTTTTCTTCTATTGAATCTTTACCTAGTTTGACTTTCTCATATCCTAACACCAATCCTAGTTTTTCTAATGATCCACCTTGTTGTGGTGATATGTGAAGGGTATCCCTGACCTTGATCCTTACTTTGATATCTTCATTTGTTTCTGAATCATTCAGATCAAACGGTAGATCTTGAGTTACATTGACAAATGTACCCCGTATGTTCTGAAAATTCAGATCCTTTCTTTCTTGATCATCTTGAAAATCCTTGAAACCAGGGATATCACATCTTGTGAAATGGGAAACTAAATAGATATCCCTAGGAATCCTAATTTTGGGATGTAATGAAATACCATGACCGATTATAAATTCAATGAATGATCTAAGGGTTAACCGATCTTCTACCTTATAACTATTAGGTAATACAATCCCATCCCATTCAACTTCTGACCCTTTGTTATCATGATGGATGATTGAACAAGAATATTGATACGACAGTACATCATTGTCAGAATAGATCCTATTCTTCTTTAGATTGTCTGTTGACTGGTATTCTGTATCAAAACCAATGATTAGATACGGTCGTGGTTGATCTACTTGGTTTAGAGGAACTAAATTAAGGAAATTGACCTTATCAATAGGGTAATTCTTTCTATCACCTGTTGGATTGATTTTCAATCCATTTTTAGTATTTCCCTTCATATCAACGATAATACTCTAAAAAATAGTAAAAGTTGTTGTGTATTACCCATATACTACTTTTACCATTTTTTTAACTGGTAATCTTTTGTATAAAATATAACCAGTTACCCAAAACCCTTACCACCATTGACTTGTAGAGAACCTAGTAATATTGTACATTCGTAACTAGTTATATTATAATATTCATGTATCGTTTTATAACAAGTTAGGAGTACATATGTTAGGTAAACAATCAAAAATATTATCAGACAAACAAATCAAGATGATGATGAACCATCTTTCTTTAACTAGAATGAATATTAGGAACCAAGTAATCTTCTTACTTTCATGTAAGGGGGGATTGAGATCTAAAGAGATCTCACAGGTTGAATGGAATATGATTGTTGATCCTGAAGGTAATATGGGAAATACAATCAATTTATTGGATAGGGTATCTAAAGGTAACTCTGGAAGGGTAATACCTATAAACAACCATTTGAAAGAAAAGTTACTTCAACTATTTGAGATTGAAAGGGTAACAAATAAAGATTTCGACATCTATACATCAAAGGTAGTTAGAACAGAACGATCTAATAAGACATCACCTCAGTCAATAGTTAATCTATTTCAAAGATGGTATAGGGATATGAACTTTATTGGTTGTAGTAGTCATAGTGGTAGAAGAACATTCATCACTAACCTATCTAAGAAGTTATCTATTGTTGGTGGTACATTAAGGGATGTACAGGGATTAGTTGGTCATAAGAATCTTCAAACAACCCAACGGTATATTGAAATTGACACAGATTGTCAAAGGGAATTAGTAAACTTGATATAATCAAACTACCATCTAAGTAGTATTCAGGACATTTTAAGTTATGACTAAAGAAATTCTTCACATTTATACTAGGGTATCAACAGGAATACAGGAAGATGAAGGTACATCCCTTGATACCCAACTTGAAGAAGGGATCAAACGATCTGACAAACTTGGAATGAAATATCAGTTGTGGAATGAAGGGGGTCAATCAGGATCAAAAGATGACCTTTCAAACCGACCAAAACTAATGGAGATCCTAACCCAAATTGAAATTGGGGTAATAAAACATTTGTATGTATGGAATACGGACAGGTTAAGTAGGAACATTAATACATGGGGAATGATTAGATTAAAACTAATCCAACATGATATAACCCTTCATACACCAACAGGTAAACAACAACTATCAGATCCTCAAACCAACCTAATGGTTGGAATCATGTCAGAATTTTCACAATACGATAACCAATTAAGAACAGAAAGATTTAGATTAGGTAAGTTATCAAATGTCAAAAAAGGTAGATGGAAAGGTGGACCACCACCCTATGGTTACGATTTGAAAGATGGATACTTGATAGTAAATAACCTTCAGACTAAATGGGTTAATAAAATGTTTGAATGGTATTCAGATGGTGACTCAATCCCAAAGATCAAAGATCGGTTACTTGTAAATGGTGTTATGTCAAAAAGAGGAAACCCAATCTTTTCAGAACGAAGTATTCATATGATCCTAACTAACAATACCCACTATCAAGGATATTGGGATTTTGTTGATGGGAAAACTGATGAAAAGGTCAGAGTTGATTGTCCACCTACCGTTCCTTCAGGTTTAATTCTAAAAGTTAAAGAATTATTTGATAGTAGAAAACATAATGGACCAACAAACAAACGACCAACCAAGAAACATGAATATCTATTAAACGATCTATTTGTGTGTGGTCATTGTAATGGAATCTTCAGAGGATGGAAATCCAACACAAACAAACAAAACCCCTACTACTCATGTACAACGAATAGAAATTTGAATCGTAGAGGTCATGTTAAAGGTAGAACGGACTGTTCGATTAAAAGAAATCTCAATATGATTAATACAGATGAGTTAGTTTGGGAAACAGTTCGTAATGTTATTACTAAATCAAATCTATTTAAGGAAAGTACTAAGAATGAACTGTTAGATGATAAGTCAATGATCCAAACAAAGACAGATGTTAAAAAGATTGAAAGTAAATTAAAACAGAATGATCATTTAATCCAACGAATATCAGAATCAATAGTAAACCAAGAAACAGATAAGTTAATAGGAATTAGAAGTAAGAAAGAAATTGATGATGTATTAAGAAGATTAGATTTTGAGTTGTTGAAACTAAAAAATAATAAAGAAAAAATGACTAATGAGATCTCAACAAGACACAGGGATTCTCAATGGGTAAATTGGATCAACGAATGGGGAGTTAGATTAGAAGAAATGAAAAATTCTGATTTCAAATTTGAAGATAAAAAGAAATTCCTTAAAACCATTATTAATAACATTGTTGTTAAAAGTACGGACAACCTTGAACATGACCTTACAATAAAATTTAAGTTACCTTATGTGAATGATAAGTTAATTTATAAGGATAATAATGACAAAAGTAAAGGGTATATTCTTAAAGACGGAAGTTATTCTAAGAAATTAAGGATCGGTTCCCTAAAAAAAAATTAAGGATAATGGAAAGTAAATGTATACAGATCAACACTACAACCAAGAATGTCCTCAATACTACTCAGTTACGCCTGAATTATCAACAGTAATAACATTAGTTGTATCCGTTGTATTATCTGTTGGCGTGTAAGTTGCTGTGTAAGTTGTTCCGCCATCAGCTGAAGATGGATCAGTAATTGTTCCATTTACAACCGTGACGTCTGTTGCTGCAAAACCAGTAACAACTTCACTAAAAGTAAAGGTTACCAAGCTAGTTTCACCTACTTTAAGGGCAGTGTCTGCCATTGTGATTGACACCATAGAAAATAAACAAAACTCTGGTGAAGATTTTTGGTCAGTTATTGACTTAAATCGCATTGGTATATTTGGCCATTCTTATGGTGGTGCCACCAGCATTATTGCCCTTGATCAAGATGATCGAATTGACACAGCTATTGCTCTAGACGGTTGGATTCTACCGATACGTCCCGAGCTTATCGATAAGGGCTTACATAAGCCTTTTTTATACATCGGCAGAGAGTTATGGCCAGATCAACTGAATAACCAAAAATTAAAAAAGCTACTGGCTAATAGCTCTCAACAAACTTCATTACAGTTGCAAGGAACGGCTCACTTCGATTTTTCTGATGCGCCACTGTTTTCGCCTTATTTGCAAAATTTCGGAATTTCGGGATCCATTCCAGCCAATGAGTTAGCGCGCATGCTTGAGGCCAAAATTGTAGAATTTTTTGATGCTCACCTTGATCACCAATCGGCCATATAAAATACAACATTAAGAGCACATCATACTGTTAAATTCAATTGGTGGGTTTTGGCTCATCTCTCTAAAAAAATTACTTTGTAATATATGTGGCGTAAAATAATCACAAATGATTATTTATTTCAAACGCCATGGCTAGACCCTCCAAAAAACATGAACACCAGAGAATCATATTGCAAGCATTTACTGAATGCATTGCCTCCAAAGGTCTCCATGCCACCACGCTCGATGACATTGCACTAAAGTCGAAAATGCGTCGCAGTTTGCTACGTCACAATGTTGGAAACCGCGCAGAGCTAATTAATCAAGTAGCCGAATACGTCTCTACAAAGTTCGAGGCCATCTGGCATCAACAACGCACCAAACACGCCAATGATGAAGGTGATGAGTGGCTGCTTATAACTCTGTTTAACAATAACCCTGATGAAGAATATCAGGCGCTCATACCAGCCTTCTTTTCACTGCTGGCATCTGCACATCGCTATCCAAAAGTCACTCAACGGCTAAAACAATGTTTTAATGTTTATGTTGACGACATCACTCATGAGCTTAGTAAACGCCACCCAAATGTCAGCGAGAACGACTGCAAACAAGTCTCACTTGGTATCGTTGGTATCTTTTTCAACTGGGATAGTTTTATGAGTTTAAATCTGGGTGAAGAAATTACCAAACTGAACTGGCAACTTGTTAATAGACTACTTTCAACCCTGGAGTAAATTCTTTTTTTAAACACTTTAATAAACAAAAAACCCACCTTTTGGTGGGTTTGTTAATAATGGCGAAAGGAAAAGGATTTAAACCCTCGGACAATGCATTTTACAATTATCAAGAAAAATCCTGACTGAGAATGAAACTTCAAATAGAATTTTTGATATTCATAGGATGAGATAATGCTGTTGTAATTTAAATAAAAATATTTTTTCCACAACCGACCTTATCTAATAACTATTTAAGTATTACTACAAATTGTACAGTCATTAAATTAGACTTAAATTGTTACAGATACATTAGTAACATTAACAATATACAACTCATCTCCAGCACTACCATCAAAGTTACCAGTAGCATAATAATTACCACCAACGTTAACCCACGAAGCACCACTTAAATCTAGTGTATCACCAGACTCACCTGTAACTGTAAATGTTAGACTTCCCGCCGTATCATTCGCTGTAAATATATCTGCAGCAGTAATGGTTAGTGCAGTATCGGCTGCATTAGTTGAATCTATCGTAAGCAATCCTGTCTCAGCAGAGTAATTAGATAAGTCTAGCGTAGCTGCTGAAGTTTCAATTGTAGTGCCATCAACCGTTATGGAGGCATTAGTAACCGCAGCATAAGTAATATCTGCTGTATTACCCACAGCGTCAGTGATTGTTTGATCTGAAGCTAATGTAATACCATTAATCAAAGCTACTACATCGCCAGTAGACGTAAAGCCCGACTCTACAGTATATGTAAATGTAAGACTATCGGTTCCATTAGTGGATGCATAAGTTGCATTTTTAGCGGTACCATCGATGGTCAATGACAAGGTTGATGCACTCGTCAGACCCGTTAAGGTGACATTCTCATTAAACTGTACGGTAACTGACACATCTTGACCATAAGTGAACGTACCATTTGCAATAGATACCAAGCTTACTGCTGGCTCTGTATTGGCATCAATACTTTCACCAGATAAAACAATAGCAGTGAGCGCAGTGGATGCATTACCTGCCGC
>CAJQTG010000005.1 GCA_905618925.1 uncultured Candidatus Thioglobus sp.
ATGTCTTCATAGACAGCTCTTTTAAAGTCAATCACTTCATCGACGGGTTTCCAGTAGTCAACCCACTTCCAGTCATCAAACTCAATATCATGGTGTGAATCAAGAGTGATATTGTCATCACCAGATTTAAGCTTTAATAGGAACCAAACCTGTTTCTGACCAATACAGGTTGGTTTTTGGCGACGCCTAATGTGCTCTGCAGGCAGATCATAGCGAAGCCATTTAGGAGTTTTAGCTAAAAGAGTTACATGGCCTGGATTAAGACCAACCTCTTCTTCAAGTTCTCTATAAAGAGCATCTAGCTCAGTTTCATCTGTGTCAATTCCACCCTGAGGAAGTTGCCATGCATCTTGTTTAAAGCGCTTTGCTAGAAGTATTTGCCTTTTTTCATTAGTAATTACAATGCCAACATTTGCGCGATATCCATCGCTATCTATCACTAGTCATCGCCAGAAAACACACCTAATAGGTGAAGGAGGCTTAAGAATAGGTTGTAAATAGAAATGTATAGAGTAACCGTTGCCATGATGTAATTGGTTTCTCCACCATGAATAATATTGCTTGTTTCATATAATATAAGGCCACTCATTAGTAAAATGAATGCAGATGAAACTGCAAGAGATAAAGCAGGCATTTGGAAAAAGTATGCTGCTATCCCTGCTAAAAATGCAACTACTATTCCAGCAGTCAGGAAGCCGGACATAAAGCTAAAGTCTTTTTGAGATGTAATAGCATAGAAAGAAAGCGATAAAAAGATAACCGCAGTTCCTGTCATTGCCATTCCAACAAGCTCGGCCCCATTTGAGAAGGCAGTTGTGTATGCGCCAACAATTGGCCCAAGGGTTAAACCCATGAAACCAGTTAGTGCAAAGACTGCGAGGATTCCAAAAGCCGAGTTTCTAAGCTTTGTCACCAAAAATAAGAGACCAAAATAGCCACCAAGCGTTATTAGAAGTCCGAAGTAAGGCAGTCTAAGATACATTGATAAGTAAGCCATTAAACCACTGAAAAGAAGCGTTGCTGATAAAAGCTGATACGTATTTCTTAGTGTCCGATTTATTACAATCGCGCTTGAAGTTGTCTGAACATTTGTAGGCATAATAAAATAGTGAAGTAAAAGTGTAAAATATAGTCAATTTTGGTCGAAAACACAAGGTTTTCATGAAACTTATTTTAGGGCTAGGTATTACAGGGCTTTCTGTAGCTCGTTTTTTCTTTAAAAATGAGATCTCATTTCGTATTGCTGACACTCGTCAAGAGCCTCCTATGCTTGAAGTAAGTAAAAAAGAGGGCCTACTTAATGATGCTTATTTTGGAGATTGGAATGAAAATCTTTTGATTGGTATTTCTGAAGTAATTATTAGTCCAGGTATCGCTGAGTCCGAAGATATTGTAATTTGGATACGCAATAAAAATATTTCAATAATTAGTGATATAGAGTTATTTGGTCGATATGCTATGTCACCAATTATTGGCATTACTGGCTCAAATGGAAAATCAACCGTAACTCAATTATTAGGTGAGATGGCACTTGCTGATGGGAAAAATGCTGTTATTTGCGGCAATATCGGTAAGCCTGTAATGGACAGTTTAAGTGATGAAGCCGAACTCTATGTTGTTGAGCTTTCAAGTTATCAATTAGATTACACAAATAAACTTTCTTTATTAACTGGCGTAATTACGAATATAACTCCTGATCACCTGGATAGGTACTCTAGCTTTAGTGAGTATATTTCCTCTAAGCTTTCTATATACAAGTATTGCCAATTCTCTACTGTAAATCTAGATGTAGATTTGGCTAATGGCATAGATGGAGATAACTATTATGGAATTGAACTAAGTAACTTAAAATGTGACTTTATTGCTAAGCAAAATGGTAACACCTATGAAGTTTTTCATAAAGGCAATCGTCTAATCACAAGTGATGACTTGAAGGTTGTTGGAAGACATAATATAGAAAATCTATTAGCAGCCTTAACGTTAGGCCATCGTTTTGGGTTATCCTTAAAAGTAATGACTCAGGCTGCAATCGACTTTAAAGGGTTGGAGCATAGATTGGAATTTGTTTCAACAATAAACGATATAGATTACTACAATGATTCAAAATCAACCAACGCAATTTCTACCATAACTGCCATTAATGCTCTTTTTGAAAAATATAATAACTTGACCTTAATTGCTGGTGGAATATCAAAAAAAGAGGATTATTCAGAGCTTTTCAAATTAATAAATGAAAAAGTTAATGCAGTTGTTTTAATTGGTGAGTGCAGTAGTGATTTTTCAAAGCAAATTACTGCCCCTCATGTGGAAGTTGTTGAATCAATGAAAAAGGCGGTATCAATGGCAACTTCAATGGCAGAAGGTGGCGCAGTATTACTTTCACCTGGGTGTGCAAGTTTTGATATGTTTAACAATTTTAATGAGCGTGGAGAGACTTTTAAGCGCTTCGTTCTTGAAGAAAATAAGAGTTTATTTTGAGTAGAGAGACCAATGCCATTACTTT
>CAJQTG010000006.1 GCA_905618925.1 uncultured Candidatus Thioglobus sp.
TATAATTAAACTGCACTATAGAATTATTGAAGGCTATATTTACTTCAAATGTTATACTTCTGTGTAGTTAGAAGAGAAATTTGTAAGTGGGCTAATTAGTAGAGCTCACTTAAATCTATCTCCTTTTTATTTCAACTATAACTAACAATAAAATATTATGAAAAATGCTTTTTATGCTCAATCTGGGGGAGTTACAGCAGTCATAAATGCTTCAGCTAGTGGCGTTATTGAAACAGCTCGTAAACATCCAGATAAAATTGGTACTGTATATGCAGGTGAGAATGGAATCATTGGAGCCTTAACTGAGAATCTGATTGATACATCTGTTGAGACTGATGCAGATATAGCAGCACTAATTCATACCCCTTCAGGTGCGTTTGGATCTTGTCGATACAAAATGAAGTCTCTTGAAGCAAATAGAGCTGAATATGAGCGCCTAATTGAAGTTTTTAAGGCTCACAATATAGGTTATTTTTTTTATAATGGTGGAGGTGACTCAGCAGATACCTGCCTAAAAGTATCTCAACTCTCTGAAAGCATGGGGTATCCAATACAAGCTATTCATATTCCTAAAACTGTTGATAATGATCTTCCTGTAACTGATAATTGCCCTGGTTTTGGTTCAGTTGCTAAGTATATTGCAGTCTCTACGATGGAAGCAAGTTTTGATGTTGCATCAATGGCCGCTACGTCAACCAAAATTTTTGTGCTTGAGGTTATGGGCCGTCATGCTGGATGGATAGCTGCTGCGGGGGGACTTGTTGATTCGTCAATACCCGTTGTAATTCTTTTTCCAGAAATTGACTTTAATGAAGAGAAATTCCTAGAAAAAGTTGATAAGAATGTAAAAGATTTTGGTTACTGCACTATTGTTGTTTCAGAAGGCACAAAGTGGCCTGATGAAAAATTTCTAGCTGAGCAGGGAACGCGTGATGACTTTGGACATGCTCAATTAGGAGGTGCGGCGCCAGTTGTTGCAAATATAATAAAGAAAGCCTTAGGTTATAAATTTCACTGGGCAGTAGCAGACTATCTCCAGCGATCAGCCCGTCACTTGGCCTCTAATTCTGATGTGGAGCAAGCTTATGCTCTTGGAAAAGCGGCAGTTGAAATGGCTCTAGATGGTAAAAATTCCATTATGCCTGCAATTGTTAGAATATCTAATAATCCCTATAAATGGGAAATAGGTTATGGCGAATTAAAAGATATTGCTAACGTTGAAAAAATGATGCCAGAAAATTATATTTCAGAAGATGGGTTTTCAATTACCAATTCATGTCGTGAATATTTGCTTCCACTTATTGAAGGTGAGAACTATCCACCGTATAATAATGGATTACCCGATTATGTCGTAATGCAAAAATCAAAAATTAAGAAAAAATTACCTCCTTTTGAAGTTTAATTAAAGAGTGCCCGTATGAATGTTATTTTATTAGGACCGCCAGGTGCCGGAAAAGGCACTCAAGCAGCTCATATTTGTGAAAAATTTAATATTCCCCAGATTTCTACTGGAGATATGCTGCGGGCAGCAGTAAATGCAGGAACTTCTATTGGACTCATGGCAAAAAAAACTATAGACGCAGGAAATCTTGTGCCTGATGAGATAATTATTGCTTTAGTCAAAGAAAGAGTTCAATCACCAGATTGTAATAATGGGTATTTACTTGATGGATTTCCTAGAACTATCAATCAAGCTGATGCGCTTAAAATACAAGGCATCACGATTGACTATGTTGTTGAGGTTAAAGTTCCAGACGATGACATAGTAGTTAGAATGTCTGGTCGCCGTGTTCATTTACCTTCAGGAAGAACATATCATATTACCTTCAACCCACCAATATTAGAAGGCAAAGACAACTTAACTGGTGAAGATTTAATTCAACGTGTTGATGATGATGAAAACATTGTTAGAGGACGTTTAAAAATTTACCACAAACAAACTGAACCTCTAGTTAAATACTATCGTGATGATGCAAAAGTAGCTGCTTCAGGCTCAAAGTTTATTGCTATAAGCGGAGTTGGTTCTCTTGATGAGGTAAAAGACAGGATTACTTTAGCACTAATTAGTTAAATTATAATTTATCTAGAGAACGATTTTAAACTTCACTCTTTTAGTTCCATCCTCTGAACCTTTAACAATAACTTTATCGTTATTGATGTCATAGATTAATGTGTCGCCACTAAACGAATCAAATCCTTGAATTAAGTAGGCGTTCCCAACCAAAAAAATCATACCTTTATTTACATCATAGGTAATTATTGTAGCTGTTGCCTCTATAAAACGTGCCTGATTTTCTTGACTTTGAATATACTTGGCAGGATTATCAACTGTTCCAGTTGCCTTCATAGTTTCAACACCATCTGCATTAGTTTGAACCTGGATAAGCTCTGCAGTCATCAAGAGTGAGCCTTGCCTAACCTCAGCATTTCCACTAAATTCATTAAAACCAGATGTCTCGTCAACTATTACAGATTCAGCTTCAATTTCTATAGGTTGCTTTGCATCTTCTGAGAGAGCAAAGACAAACGTCGTAAAAAAAATGGAAATTAATAAAATAATTTTATTCATAAACAGCTACAACCCTATTCATTAATTCAAGTTTCTTTGTAACAGCATCATAATGCATTTTTTTTGCCTTTATGTCAACAGTATTTGATTTAAAGTGAGAAAGTGAATTAGATTTTAAGACTTCACCATCATTCGACTGATCAATTATAACATTAGTACTTTTAAGAATACCTCCAGGACCACTCAAAACCTCTACTTTTCCTAACAGATTAATAAGCTGTATATTCATATCCATATCAATGCCATTTTCTGAATTAACGATAGTATCTTTTGAACGATAAACTGTTTTCTCTTTACTTTTATATATTTTTTCACCTGCATCATGACTAATATATAAGTTTTTTGTATCAACTGTCATACCAGAGTCTTCAAAAATTTTAACATTGCCACTTAAATACATTGTATCACTATCAATACTCATTTCCATTCCCTCAGAAATGATTCTAACTGTCTCACCTAAATATGTAACCTCTTTATTACTTTTGATTTGACCATTATCACTGAGAACTATTAATGACTCGGTATCAAGCTCATGTGAAACCCCTGTCTTGGTTTGAATTTTTACTTCACCATTAAAAAACATCTCACCTGATTTAAGAATTTCGGCACGGTTTGATGTTAATACTAAGCCTTCTTCTTGAGTTTCATTAAATGTTTTAACTTCAACTTCGAGAATCTGGACTGGAGAATTTTTATAACTATAGTAAGTATCAGCTTGTATCGTGTGCAATAAAATTTGCTGATTTGAATATTCTTTAAGAATAAAATTATCTATTTTTTCAAGATAAGCAGTTTCTTTAACCTCTTCAGCAGTAGAGCCTAATTGTTCTGTAACTTTTTGAGATACCAACAGCTTTAGAAAATTGTCTTGAAATATCCATAAAACAGCCACTAAGACTATAATGGATACTATAAATGATTGAATTTTCTTAGTTTGAAAAAGAGCCATGATATGTTAAATCAAAGAATAAAAGGTCTGTACGGAATCACCCCAGACAAAGACCTGAATATCACCCTTATTGAGAATGCAATTAAAAAACATAAAGTAAATATTCTCCAATACCGCCGTAAAACTCAAGACGAAAAACGAAAGCTAGATGAAGCAACACAGTTGCTTGAACTATGCCTACAACATAATACTTTATTTATAGTCAATGATGATGTCAACCTTTGTAAGAAAATTGGTGCTGATGGAGTTCACTTAGGACAGAATGATGTTGATGTTAATTCTGCAAGAAGCCGGCTTGGCGAGAAATTTATTATAGGTGTGTCATGCTATAATAGTATTGAACTTGCTATAGAAGCTGAAAATAATGGTGCAGATTATATTGCTTTAGGGGCTATTTTTAAGTCTTCAACTAAACCAAATGCAGCTTATTGTTCTCTCTCAACAATTCAAAATATCAAAAGTAATATTAATATTCCTATTGTTGGTATAGGGGGAATTACTATTGAAAATCAACAAAGTGTGCTTGATGCAGGCTGTAACTCTATTGCGATGATAGAGGGTCTTTTTGGTCACTGAATCTAGCATTATTATTGTAATTATAGCCACCTCTTAAACCTTTCTTTGAGAGTACAAACTGCCACAAGTGATTTTTTCTAGAGCGAAAAGAAGCAGCACACATTAGCAAATAGTACTCCCACATCCTCTTAAATCTTTCATCATATACTTTGGTTAATATATCGAAGTTTTTTTTGAAAATTTTCATTCCATGCCATTAATGTTGCATCATAATCTTGTCCAAAATTATGCCAATCTTCTGTAACAAATAAACCTTCGATAGATTTGCAAATTTGACTGGAAGAGGGAGACATGCCATTTGGAAAAATGTATTTATTAATCCATGGATCTGTTGCACGTCCTGGGTCGTTTCTTCCAATAGTATGTAATAAAAATAACCCATCATCTTTTAAGCATCTATTTACGACCTTCATGTAATTTCTATAGTTTTTATACCCCACATGTTCAAACATTCCTATTGAAACTATACAATCATATTTTTTATTGAGTTCACGGTAATCTTTTAGTTCGAAAGACACATCAAGGCCTTCACAAGATTTTTTTGCATAACTTACTTGTTCTTTTGAAATAGTTACACCATGCACACTTACTCCATAATTTTCAGCGGCATATTTTGCAAAACTACCCCATCCACAGCCAATTTCCAGAACAGTCATTCCAGGCTTGAGGTGAAGTTTTCTGCAAATTAAATCTAACTTATTGATTTGAGCTTGCTCTAGATTCTCTGCCTTCCTCCAATAACCACAAGAATAATTCATTCTTTCATCGAGCATCAATGAAAATAAATCATTGCCAATATCATAATGTTCTGTTCCAACTATATAAGCTCTTTTTGTTGTTTGGGCATTGAATAAGTATGCTCTAACTAAATTCATTAAAAAATAAGGATTGGTTATTTTGACTTGCTTATCTATTCGTCCACTAAGTAGCTTATCTCCAAATTGATCTAATGACTCACAATCCCACCAGCCTTCCATATAGCTCTCACCAAGCGCCAAAGATCCTCCACTTAAAACGCGTGCATAAAATAAATCATTATTAACTTGAGGATCCCACGAGCGTGGTCCATTGATTTGAATATCAGCGGAATTGAATAGCTTATCTACTGTTTTTTTTAAAATCAGTCAAATATACAAA
>CAJQTG010000007.1 GCA_905618925.1 uncultured Candidatus Thioglobus sp.
GTAAGAAGGATGAATGTCTGTTTGCATAACTTTATATCTTCAAATTTAAAAGAAGGTGAATTATATACTATCTCTCTGCAGGGGTAAATGTTTTAACACTTAATGCATGAAGCTCGCCGCTCTTTATCTCTTCTTTAACAACTCCTAAAACTGCTCTTTGCCTTTGTAATAAAGATAGCCCTTCAAAAATAGGGGAAACAATAACTGCAGAACAATTACAACCATCGCCCTCCATCGTGACTTCAGATTGCTCTATTCCTAATTCAAGTTTTTTTTGCACCTCTTCTAAAGTCATAATAAGTCTCTACTTATAATTGTATTACTAGTCATTTTACTAAATTTAGCTAGCTTACGCACCAAAGACGCCTTTTAATGTAAAGAAAAATAAAATCGACATTAATGCACCTGCTGGTAATGTCACAATCCACGATAAAAATATCTTATTAATAACTCGCGTATCTAATGCAGCCATTCCTCGTGCAAGACCAACTCCTAATACCGCTCCAACTAATACTTGTGTTGTTGAAACTGGAATTCCTGTTCCTGATGCTATAACAACTGTTGCTGCAGCTGCTAGTGTAGCAGCAAACCCACGAGATGGAGTTAGATGGGTAATACGAGTACCAATAGTCGCAATCACTTTATGACCATAGGTTATAAGACCAACAACAATACCAGCACCACCAACTAATAAAATCCATACTGGAAGAGCACTTTTAGAGCCAATAACCCCACCACTTTCTATAACGCTATAAATTGCTGCCAGTGGCCCAATTGCATTTGCAACGTCATTAGAGCCATGAGCAAAAGCCATTGCAGCTGCAGTAATAATCATAAGAACACCAAATACTCTCTCCATTGAAGCATAGTAGAAATCCTTATTTTCATCAGGATTAAAGTGTATTCTTCGAATCAAAATAGTCCCAAAAAGTGCAACAATTAAACCACATCCTGCAGACAATGAGTAACTTGTAAATAAGTCAAAACTCAAACCTACATGTTTTAATCCTTTCAATATAGTAACTAAAGAGACAATAAAACCTACTAAAAACATATAGTAAGGAACGTATTTTTTTGCATTATCAAAAGGATCATTTGTATCAATAATTAAAGTTTGTAGACTCCTAAATAGCATAAATGAAATTATTCCCGCCAATACTGGTGAGGCTACCCAGCTTAATACAATTTTAAGTACTTGATTCCAATCTACAGCATCAACACCTACCCCCACCGCACCAAAGCCAACTATTGCACCAACAATAGAGTGTGTTGTTGAAACTGGCCAACCAAGTGATGAAGCAATTAATAGCCAGGTGCCTGCTGCCAATAATGATGCCAACATACCATATACCAATAAATGTGGCTCATTAGTAAATAATGCCGCATCTAAAATACCTTTACGAATTGTTGCTGTGACCTCACCTCCAGCTAAAATTGCACCGGCAAATTCAAAAATAACTGCAATAATAATTGCTTGTTTAATAGTAACAGCGCCAGAACCCACAGATGTACCCATTGCATTGGCAACATCATTTGCACCTATACCCCACGCCATGAATACGCCAAATACAATAGCCAGTATTATTAATACATTACCATAATTTGCAATAATCTCCATTATGAACTCCAGTTATTTGGTAAGCATTACTTCAAAACGTGAACCTACCTTTTGAGCAGCATCAGCAGTCTCACCAAGCCACTCAATAGCTCGGTAATAAAACATCACATCTACAGGTGGCAAGTTGGATTCAAGCAAAAATAGTTTATTACGTATATCATTCTGCGCCTTATCAGTCTCATGCTCTAGTTCATTAATTTTCTTAACCATCTCACCCACAATTTTGCGTTCACGATAACTAAATGCAGTTTCTAGCAACTCATCAAGTTCATTAATCGCTACCACTGCAGCTCCTGAAGTTTTAATACAAAGATCAGCAAGCGTTATGAAGTCCTCTGCAAACTCTTTAGGAAAGACCATGTGGCGAGTCATCATTAAGCCCGCAAGGTCCTTAGTAATGTTGGCAATAGAATCTTGGATTAAGAGAACATCTAGCAAGTCTCTACGAGAAAAAGGCATCATAAAAGTACTAGGTAAATTCATTCTTAATTTTTTCTTAAGCTTATCAGCCTTTTGCTCTTTATTTCCAATTGAAACTTGGGCCTCTTGAGCCTTATTCCAGTCCTCAGATTTAGCAGCTCTAGCAAAAATTCCAAATTCTTTAATACATGAATGAACCTGCTTCATGTGTTTTTGC
>CAJQTG010000008.1 GCA_905618925.1 uncultured Candidatus Thioglobus sp.
AAAATCAAAAAGAAGATGAAAAGAGAGTGGTCAGCGTCAGAATTCGCAGACCCATCTTTGAGGCGTTTAAAGGCGCTGCAACTGCTGCAGAGCAGTTTGGATATAGTATGACCCTTTCAGGTGTTTTTGAGACAGCTATGGAGGATGCAATTTCTGAATTTAAAGATATTAGTGGTGTTGATTATCAAGGCCTCACTACGTCAAAACTAAGTAAGAAATGGGATAGCAAGTACAAGGCTTCCTTGATAAGTTCAAAGGGTAAGCCCAAAAAATAAGATATATAAATTAATTTTGATTAGGAGTGAAAGTCAATGTCTGAAAGTAGTGTGATTAATAAATTAAAAGATTTAAGAAAGGATTTAGACAAAGAGTCTAAATTTCTTCAAGAACAAATGCAGCTTCCATTAAATGGAGCTGTAGTGAAAAATTCCCGTTCAGATAATAATTCTCTGCAGCTTAATAAGGGAATTGTGTTTTCTAAATGGGTTAGAAAAATAACGTCACAATTTGAGTCAGTCGACCCATTTTATAAATAAATTGTAATTTTATTACAAGTTAATCTGTTTCTTTGGCCAGCTCCAATTAATAAGTGTGCTGGCAACTCCAGACATTATTAACAAGCCTCCAATTGCCATTGAAGAAGTAAATTTTTCATCAAGTAGAACCATTCCTGCAATAATTGAGGTAATTGGAAGTAGCATCAAGAAGGGTGATACTTTACTTACATCGACACTACTTAATAAGTGATACCAAACGCTATAACCTAATACCGTCATAATTAATGCTAAGTATAGAATTATTGACCAGTCAATATAACTCGCAGTTGTTATTGCAAGCCACTGCCCATCCTCAATTAGTAAAGATGCAATAAACATTTGTGGGGTTGCCATGATTGCAACCCAGGCTAATATGGTAATGCCCGAGAGATCTTTAAGCCGGCTAATCATTATCTGCGCAACCGCCCATACAGCAGAGCCTGCAATTAATAATATAACGCTATCAATGTGACCATCTAGTCTAGGCTCTCCTGCAATTATCAAGACGCCAATAAAAGCTAGTCCCATGCCTAATGCTCTTGTAATGCCAAGCTTTTCTTTTAATAGAAAAGTTCCCATGATTGCTAAGATTGGACCTTCAAGCTGAACTAGAATTGCAGCAGTAGAGGCATCAATTCCCTTGAGACCATTGTAAGTGAGGCCATATTGAATAGTTGAGCCAATAAGTGCAACAACAAAGATTTCACGCATATGCCCCCATGGCGGTTTTGTAAACCAAACAAGAATTAAGCCTGCTATACCAAAGCGAATTGTCATAATAAGGAGTGCTGGGAACTGCTCCATTCCAATTTTGGCTAGAGTAAATCCTAAGCCCCAGGTAATAGGAACAATAAGAGCTAATAAGATTTGCTTAGAGTTCATTATGATTGATACAAAAAAAGGAGGTCAATTATGACCTCCTTTTAATAACTAAATAATTTTATTTTATTTATCTAGATTTCATAAAAAAGCCAATTACAAAAAGGGCTGTTATAGCTGTACTAATCCAATCCATAGCCGCGCCAGGTGATGCTTCAGAAATAAGTATTTGATAGAGCTGCAGCAGTGTAAATAAAATTGCTATAAGGCCTGCAGATTGTGCAGCAGTTTTAAGCTGACTTTCGCTTGTCCAATTAGGTAGGCCAAAGGAAAGAATTGCAATACCTGTCATTGCAGTTCCAGCTGCCTGAGCTAATGCAGTAAGACCAGTAGATGCTTCCCATCCATACATTGCAAACATCATATTTGGCATAAAGACTAGTTGTATAGCCCAAAGCAGAGCAAAAGCTGCATTAAGCCTAAAAATTAAAGATAAACTCATATTTATTTCCCCTTTATTAAAAAAATAACGCTAAAACTTATTCATAAAGTTTTGATAACGCTGAATAAAATTCTACCATAAAGATTTTGTTATATTGTTTTTGAGCAATAAAAATTTCCAAGTACAATTGTAAAATGAAGACAATAACTACCAAAAATCATTCCTATTTCCCTAAACCTGAGTCTCAAGGTGGCTGGCGTTTTTTAAATGATAAAACAGAAATTAAGAACCTAACAAGCATCAATTTGGATAAAGTAAATGATGCTATAGAGGGTTATAAATTCTTTTTTGATACGTATGCATCTGGAATAGTAGTAATCAAAAATGGATACCTAATTAAAGAGCACTATAGCTTTATGACTCTTCCTGGAAGCCGCTTTGATGTTTGGTCTTGCACTAAATCTTTTACAGGAATTGCTTGGGGACTTCTATTTGAGGAGAGCCTAAAAGGTAATCTACCTAATAACGCT
The DNA here is from genome assembly GCA_905618925.1 of uncultured Candidatus Thioglobus sp. Taxonomy (GTDB): domain Bacteria; phylum Pseudomonadota; class Gammaproteobacteria; order PS1; family Pseudothioglobaceae; genus Pseudothioglobus. The sequence continues at coordinate 2,328 of CAJQTG010000008.1, forward strand.
AAAGTCGATTTAGATAGTCTCGCTTATTCTTTTTTGCCAAATAATACTAAGCTAACTGATCGGCTTAAAGAAAAAATAACTATTGGGCACTTGCTTAGTATGACCTCTGGTATTGCTGGAGAAGCTAAACTAGCATTTGGGATACCCACAAAAATTGATAGTGGTCCTTTTGAGCATGCACTTGGTTATAGTGAAAATCGATATGGCAAGAAAACTGATGCTTTAGTCGCTGAGCCTGGGACAATTTGGGATTATAGTGATCCTGCAATGGCCCATTTATCAATATTGTTTAAATCAATTATGAAGCAAGAGATGCATGAGTATATGCAAAACAATGTTTTTAATGCTGTTGGAATAGAGAATGCCAGTTGGGATGTTCTTGGAGGTGGTAAATTTATTGGTCCTCACACTAGTGCCCATATTGGCCTTCACATCTCTGCCAGAGAGCTTGCAAGATTTGGTTACTTATTGATGCATAAAGGATTTTGGAATGGTAAAGAAGTTGTGCCGAGTTGGTGGATTGATAAAGCTACAAAATCTTCACAAAATTTAAATCCTGAATATGGATATACTTTTTGGACTAATTCTAATGGGACAAGATGGCCAAGACTTCCAAAAGATATGTTTGCATTAGAAGGATATAATTCAAATAGGTGTTATGTTATTCCTTCAAAGGATATGTTGGTTATAAGAGTTGGAGCAGGACCAAATCAGTGGAATGAACAGTTACTTATTAGCAGTATTTTAGATGCAATTAATTAACAATTGATTTGCCATTACTAGCCTCAGGCGCAAAGTCATCAAAGTCCTGAAATGGGTATGTCTTTCTATTTCTGTGATTGTTAGTAATTGAGCGTAAGTCTTGATTTACAGCGCCATCAGATAAAACCATAAATGAAGGTACTGAAAGATCTTGAAGATCTGGTGAAAGATAGCCTGACTTGACAATGAGTAACTGGAAGGCGCTTAGATTTATTTTTAGGTCAGTAAAATCTGTAAGACTATGAAATGGTCTTCTAAGTTCAGTCACCACAATTGTTATTTTGTTTACTTTAACTATTGCGCACTGGCTTTGAAAGTAAACGCTATCAGCATTAAGTTTTAATGAAGGGCCGCCTCCACCAAATGTCCCACCAATAGTAAACTGATTTTTATTTTTAAGTTCATCGTAGGCTGATTTTGATGCAATACCTGCAACAAGTGTTTCTTTTAAATCAGCCTCTAAGATTACTTTTAGAATATCAGCTCTGTCTCCAACTCCGCCTGCAGTAGGATTATCACCACTATCTGCGATTATTGAAAAATCATCTTGAAGAGAATCAAGAGCACTATGAATATCTCCTGACCTCATACCATAGTTAAGTTTTTTACGATTATCCCAGTAGAGATTAGCAATGCTTTTACAAATAACAGTACCAGATTTCTCATCAGTGCAAGTCACCACGGAAGAAGCTGTGGCTCTTTTAGTATCGGCCCAAACGTAACCAATCATTAGGTTACAGTCGAGGATATTAGGCTCTTGGTTGTAAAGTTCTAGGCTTTTGTATATTGATTTGCAAGGCTCTTCAAAAGTTGAAGACATTTCTCCTGAGACTAAGACTGGTATTGCTGACCAGACAACATAGGGCCTATAGTTTTCATTAAGGGCTTTAGAAAGCATCATTGATGATCGCTGATAAGTTTCTTTGACATCAATATGAGGAGCAGTTTTAAAAGCTGCAAAAGAATCTATATTGTTAATAATTTGATCGGTTATCTGACCATGCAAATCAAAGCTTGCTGAAATGATACATTTTGGCCCAACTTCTTTGCGAACGGAAGCAATCCACTTTCCTTCTGGATCCTCAATGCCGTCAACATATATTGCGCCATGCATTAATAGAAGAACTCCATCAAGTTTTCCTAGAGAGTGAATATCCTCAATGAATTGATTTTTTATTTGATTAAAGTATTCTTTTTCAATAGGACCGCCAGGAACTGACTTGTTAAAGAACAATGGATAAGGCTTTATGTCAAATTCACTAAAGGGAAAATCAACAAGGTCTAGCAATGCTTGACCTTGGATACTTTTAAAGTCATCTTTATTTTGATATAGTGGCGAATAACTGCTGCACTCTGTGCTAATTCCACCAATAGCAATTTTTCTAGAAGCCATTTAGTTTGAATTAAAAGTTAACTAACTCCAACCAGTGACTACTTTGACCTCGATGAATTCATTTAATCCTAATGATCCACCTTCTCTCCCAATTCCAGAGTGTTTATAGCCACCAAATGGCGCACCCATTGCTGCTCCATTTCCATTAACTTCAACAGTTCCTGAGAGTAGTTTTTTAGATACTCGCTTGGCTCTTTCTGGATCTTGCGTCTGCACATAGTTTGAGAGTCCATAGGGCGTATCATTGGCAATTTCGATTGCCTCTTCTTCCGTATCAAAAGGAATAATTGATAGAACTGGGCCAAATATTTCAGTTCGAGCAATCGTCATTTGATTATTTACATCTGCAAAGATAGTGGGTTTTACAAAATATCCAGTTTCTAAACCTTCTGGCTTTCCAGTGCCACCAGTTACAAGAGTTGCATTTTCATCAATACCAGCCTGAATCAAAGCTTGAATTTTATCAAATTGCAGCTTGGAGATAACTGGACCCATATGTTTTCCTTGTTTTGAAGCAATATCAACATTTGTTGAGTTTGCAGTCTCTTTAGCTATTTCAACAGCTTGATCATAGATAGAGCGCTCAACAAGCATCCTAGTAGGGGCATTACAAGATTGACCCGTGTTGTTGAAACAATGTCTTACGCCTCTCTTTACAGCCTTTTCATCAGCATCAGCGAAGATAATATTAGCTCCTTTGCCTCCCAGTTCTAATCCGACTCTCTTAAAGTCATCGGCAGCGTTGTGAGAAATTAAAGCGCCAGCTCTAGTTGAGCCTGTGAAAGAAACCATATCAACATCGGGGTGAGAAGTTAGCTGACTACCAACACCAACACCATCTCCATTAACAAGATTAAACACTCCAGCAGGACAGCCAGCCTCTTCAAGCATTTCAGCAAAAATAACTGAATCTAGAGGCGCAAGCTCAGAGGGCTTTAAGATCATAGTACAGCCTGCAGCAAGCGCAGGAATAACCTTTAGTGCAACTTGACTGATAGGCCAATTCCAAGGAGTAATTAGTGCACAAACCCCTTTTGGTTCATAAAATAATTGATTGTCAGAATCATCTAACTGCTCTTCAAATTTAAACTGTCTAAGCTGGATAAGAAAATCTTCAATAGCAAATGTTCCAGCTGTAGCTTGTGATGATTTAGAAAAATCAATTGGGGCACCCATTTCCATTGAAATTACTTCGGCCATATCGTCCATTCTTCTTTCGTAAATAGCATAAAGCCTTTCAAGTAGAGCTATTCTATCAGCTTTTGTAGAGGCAGACCAAGAAGGTAATGCCGCTTTTGCCGCAGCAACTGCTGCATCTGTATCCGCTTGAGAGCCAAGTGAAATTACTGCACAAACCGTTTCATCAGATGGATTAATGACATCAAAGTCATTTTTAGTTGATGGCTCAACCCATTGTCCATTAATATAAAATTTTCTATTATTTAGCATTTTTTGTCCCCTAATTTAGAGTGGAAAGAATATATTACGTCATTTTTTGATGTCAAGTGAAATAACTAAACAGTTTATTTAGATACTTGCTAACTTCTCAACCGATAATTTAATATTATCCATACTTGTAGCAAAAGATAATCTGACATAACCCGGTGCGCCAAAAGCAGAGCCTGGAACAACAGCCAAACTTAGCTTTTCAAGACAATAAGTTGAAAACTCAACATCATCTTTAAGGCCAATTCTTTCAATCAATCCCTGAACTTTTGGGAAAGAATAGAAAGCTCCACCAGATCTTGGACATTCAATGCCATCTATAGCGTTTAGGCTACTAACAAGAAATTCATGACGACGCTCAAAAGCCTCAACCATCATCGAAATGAATGACTGGTCTCCTGTGATCGCTTCAAGAGCAGCAGCTTGTGAAATTGAGCATGGGTTGGAGGTTGATTGTCCTTGGATTTTTTTCATGGCTTTAATAACTATTTCAGGTCCAGCTGCATAACCAATTCTCCAGCCAGTCATCGCATATGCTTTAGATACTCCATTAAGAATTACAACTCTATCTTTAAGCTCTGGACACGCCATAGCAATATTTACAAAATCTTCATTACCCCATCGAATATGCTCGTAAATATCATCACTTATAGTAAGAATTTGAGGGTATTTTTTCAGGACCTCACCAAGAGCCTGAATCTCTGATTTGCTATAAACGGAGCCTGTTGGGTTAGAGGGACTATTAAGAACGAAAAGTTTTGATTTATCCGTTATGCTAGCTTCTAATTGTTGTGGAGTTATTTTAAAGTCTTGCTCTAAGCCAGCTTCAATAAAGACAGGGGTTGCGTCTGCAAGAATTGCCATATCAGGATATGAAACCCAGTAAGGTGTTGGTATGATTACTTCATCACCTTCATTAAGAATTGCTTGGCAAAGATTATAAAAAACTTGTTTTCCACCACAAGAAACCATGACTTCATTTAATGAATAGTCTAGTCCATTCTCTCTTTTAAATTTTTCACAAACTGCTTTTTTAAGTTCAGCTGTTCCATCTGCTGGGGTGTATCTAGTATCTCCAGAGCCAATTGCCTTAATAGCAGCTTTTTGAATATTAACAGGAGTATCAAAGTCTGGCTCACCCGAGCCCATTGAAATTATTTGTATTCCTTGGGACTTTAATTCTTTGGCTTTATCACTGACAGCCATAGTCGCAGAGGGTTTAACTTTTTGTACACGATCTGATAGGATAGTTGACATTTACTGTGCTCTTTAAATGGTTTAAAATTAGGGGTTTTATTTTAATCAAAAACTGCCCATAATGGCTAGAAAATTTCAATTGAAATCGAATTTTTCACCTAAGGGTGATCAGCCAAAAGCTATTCAAACGTTATTAGACGGAATTGAAGCTGGAGAGAAGTATCAAACGCTCGTTGGTGTTACGGGTTCTGGCAAAACATTCACTCTTGCAAATGTTATAGAAAAGAGTCAAAAACCGAGCCTTATTATGGCTCCAAATAAAACTTTAGCTGCCCAGCTTTATAGTGAAATGAAAGAATTTTTCCCTAATAATGCCGTTGAGTACTTTGTCTCTTATTATGATTATTACCAGCCAGAGGCCTATGTCCCTGCTTCAGATACATTTATTGAGAAAGATGCGTCAATAAATGAGCAGATAGAGCAAATGAGACTTTCTGCTACCAAATCACTCCTTGAGCGCAAAGACGTGATAATTATTGCAAGTGTTTCCGCTATATACGGACTTGGAGATCCTGAAAGTTATATGAAAATGCTGCTTCATTTAACTGTTGGGGAGGTTGCTAAGCAAAGAGAAATTCTTGCAACATTATCTAAGATGCAATATTCAAGAAATGACGTTACATTAATTCGAGGCCATTTTAGAGTTAAGGGTGAGGTGATTGATATTTTTCCAGCAGACTCTGAGGAAAGGGCAATTCGAATAGAAATGTTTGATGATGAGGTGGAAAATCTTTCATGGTTTGACCCTTTAACAGGTGAAAAACTTAAGTCTCTTCAAAGGGTTACTATTTATCCAAAGACACACTACGTTACACCTAAATCAACCATTTTAAATATTCTTGATGATATTAAGGTGGAGCTAGGCATAAGGAAAAAAGAGCTGCTCTCTCAAAATAAATTAGTTGAAGATCAAAGGCTTTCTCAAAGAGTAGCGCAGGATATGGAAATGATGAGGGAGTTAGGTTACTGCTCAGGTATTGAGAATTATTCTCGCTATTTATCTGGCCGAAAACCAGGTGAGCCACCACCAACTCTGTTTGATTATATGCCAGAAGATTCTTTAATTATTTTGGATGAATCTCATGTGACAGTCAGCCAAATAGGAGCAATGTACAATGGTGACAGGGCTCGTAAAACAACGCTCGTAGATTTTGGTTTTCGCCTGCCATCGGCTCTAGATAATAGGCCTCTTAGGTTTGAAGAGTTTTCTGAAAGATTAAACCAGTGTATTTTGGTTTCAGCAACTCCAGCAAAATTTGAATTAGAGGTGTCAACTGTTATTGCTGAGCAAGTTGTAAGGCCAACTGGATTACTAGATCCAGGTATTGTTATTAAGCCCGTTGAAACTCAAGTTGATGATTTATTATCTGAAATACATAAAAGGGTTGCTGTTAAAGAAAGGGTCCTAGTGACAACACTGACTAAAAAAATGTCAGAGCAGCTTAGCGACTACTTAAATGATCATAATGTAAAGGTAAGATATCTTCACTCTGATATTGATACCGTTGAAAGGGTAGAAATCATTCGTGACTTACGTCTTGGTGTTTTTGATGTTTTGGTTGGAATAAATCTTTTAAGAGAAGGGTTAGATATTCCAGAGGTTTCTTTGGTTGCAATTCTTGATGCAGATAAAGAGGGCTTTCTTCGCTCAGAGCGATCCTTAATACAAACGATGGGAAGAGCTGCTCGTAATATTAATGGCAGCGTAATCTTATACGCTGACAGGATTACGAACTCAATACAAAGAGCAATGGACGTTACATCTGCAAGAAGAGATAAGCAGGAGGCTTATAACAAAAAACATGGAATAATACCTAGGGGAGTTGTGAAGCCAATTGTCGATATTTTAGATACAGATCTTTCAGCATCTGATATCGATGATTTAATATCAGAAACTATTCAAGTAAAATTATCTCCTGTTCAGCTCTCTAAAGAACTTAAGCGACTTGAAAAAGAGATGTATAAGTTTGCTGAGGATTTAAAATTTGAGCAGGCAGCAGATACTAGAAATCAAATAAAACGATTAAGAGATGGACAATTTAAATAATATGACTTTAAATATCACTGAGATCTTCTACTCGCTTCAAGGGGAGGCAAGAGAGGTAGGAATTCCAACTGTGTTTGTGCGCCTTACAGGCTGCCCATTAAGATGCAATTATTGTGACACTGCGTATGCATTCAAAGGCAATAACCCTTTATCAATTGAGCAAATATTATCTGAGATTACAAAATATAAAACTCACTATGTATGCGTTACGGGCGGAGAGCCAATGGCGCAAAGTAATTGCCTTTATTTGCTAAATACTTTGATAGAAAAAGGATACAAGGTGTCAATGGAAACAAGTGGCAGTATTGATATTTCAAAGGTAAATAACAATGTATCTATTGTGATGGATCTTAAAACGCCTTCATCCACTGAGCAACACCAAAATAGATATGAAAATATTCCGCTCTTAGAAAATAAAGATCAACTCAAGTTTGTTATCGCTTCAAGGTCAGATTTTGACTGGTGTTGCAGTATTTTAGAGGACCATGAGATTTTATCAGATATCCTTTTTTCACCTGTTTATGAAAGCTTAAGGCCAGCAGAATTAGCAGATTGGATTTTAGAAAAACAACTTAATGTTCGCCTACAGGTTCAATTACACAAGATTCTTTGGGGCGACGAAAAAGGAAAATAGTTAATCTTAAAAGTTAACTACTAGTCCTAAAAATCTCTAGTCTAGAAGTAAAAATTATTATATTTTTACGTTGAGATAGTTCCTTCAATTCTAGCCTTTGCCTTGTCAATAGCGACATGATAGTGAGGGTCTTCAAGTACGTTGACTTCTACTAAATGTTTCGCTGTTTTAAGCAGTAATCTACACTCTTCACTAAGATGAACTAAATGAAGCGTTTTTCCTGCTTTTTGGTAACGATCAGCAAGCTTATCTATTGCTTCAATAGCAGAGTGATCAATTACTCTTGAGTCTTCAAAATCTATAAAGACATTTTCAGGGTCTTCTTTGGGGCTAAAGATCGCATGAAAAGTATTAATTGAGGCAAAAAATAGTGCACCATGGAGTTTGTATGTCTTTTTTCCATCTGATTCATTTTCTTCAATGGATTGTATTTTTCCAGCAGACTCCCAGGCATATGATAGCGCTGACATAATAACGCCTGTGATAACAGCAAGTGCTAAGTTATCTGTTAGTACGGTTATTACTGCAACGGCTATTCCAACAGTAATATCAGGCATTGGAACCTTGCCAAATAATTGGAATGAGCCCCACTCAAAGGTACCAATTACGACCATCATCATGACGCCAATTAGAACGGCAACTGGAATCATTTCTATGTATTTAGATAGATAGAGTATAAAAAATAGTAATACCACAGACGCCACTATTCCAGAGAGTCTGCCTCTTCCTCCAGATTTAATATTAATCAGACTTTGCCCAACCATTGCGCAGCCACCCATTCCGCCAAAAAGACCTGTAACAGTATTAGCAACTCCTTGTCCAATACATTCACGGTTTGGTTGGCCGGTAGTTTCTGTTAAATCATCAATTAAGTTCAGCGTTAATAAGCTTTCAATAAGACCGACTAGCGCCATAATCATTGCATAAGGAAAGATAATTTTAAGCATCTCAAAATCAATTGGCACATCAGGCAAATGGAATGGAGGAAATACGCCGCCAATAGGCGAAATATCTCCAACTGTCCTTGTATCAAGTCCTAAAAATAAAACGGCTACTGTTCCAATTACAATTGCAACTAGTGTTGATGGAACTGCACGAGTTAATCTTGGTAAAAAGTGAATAATAGCCATTGTAATTGCAACAATTAATAGCATTAACATTAAAGGGGTTCCGGTAATCCACTCGCCGCCAACTTGAAATTGTTTTACTTGTGCTAAAAAGATGACAATTGCTAGGCCATTTACAAAGCCTAAAAAAACTGGATGTGGAACAAGTCGTATAAATTTACCCATTTTAAATAGACCAAATACAATTTGGATGAGCCCAGTTAATACAACTGCTGCAAATAGATACTCTACTCCATGAATGGCGACTAAGGTTCCAATGACAACTGCAATTGCTCCTGTAGCGCCAGAGATCATTCCAGGTCTTCCACCTATGATTGATGTAACCAGTCCAATAGTAAAAGCAGCATAAAGACCAACTAATGGGTTTAATCCTGCCAAAAGGGCAAATGCAACAGCTTCAGGGACCAACGCTAATGCGACTGTTAGGCCTGATAAGATATCGTTTTTTGCGTTACTGGGAACGCGCTTATGAATGAGCTTAAACATTATTTCCTTTTAGGTTGTCTTGTAACTAGGGCTTTTCAGCAGGTATAGACGGTGTGATTGATGATACATCAGCATTTTGAGCGCGATGTCTAAGTGCGTGATCCATTAATGTAATTGCTAGCATTGCTTCTGCTATAGGGGTAGCCCTAATACCGACGCAAGGATCATGTCTGCCAGTGGTACTAATTTCTGTAGCTTTACCTTTTTTATCAATGCTATCAGTAGGAAGCCTTATGCTAGAAGTTGGCTTTAATGCGATAGAAATTAAAAGATCTTGACCAGAGCTGATACCACCAAGTACCCCCCCAGAGTTATTTGAAGTAAATCCTTCGGGAGTAATTGGATCTCTATGAAGAGATCCTTTTTGATTAACAACACCAAATCCAGCGCCAATTTCAATGCCTTTTACAGCGTTAATACTCATCATTGCGTGGGCAATATCAGCGTCAAGTCTATCAAAGATCGGCTCGCCAAGTCCTGTAATCATGTTGCTTGCTACGATGTTGATTCTTGCACCAATCGAATCCCCTGACTTTCTGAGGTTATCCATATAGTCTTCTAGCTCATTTACTTTGTGAGAATCAGGACAAAAGAAAGGGTTGTTATGAACTTCCTTCCAGTCAAAGCTTTCAAAAGAAATTGGCCCTAGTTGGGCTAAATAGCCACGAATTTCAATGCCATATTTTTCTTTTAAATATTTTTTAGCAATACCACCAGCTGCTACTCTTATTGCAGTTTCTCTAGCAGAAGAGCGACCACCACCACGGTAATCTCTAATTCCATATTTTTGTTGATAAGTAAAATCTGCATGACCAGGTCTAAAAGAGTTTGCAATTTTCGTGTAGTCTCTTGGTCTTTGGTCGGTATTTTCAATCAGAAGGGCAATAGGAGTTCCAGTAGTAATACCTTCGAAAGTGCCTGAAACTATTTTAATTGTATCTGACTCTCTTCTTTGAGTGGTGTGCCTTGAGCTTCCTGGCTTTCTAAGATCTAGATCACCTTGTAGATCTTCTTCTTTAAGTTTCATTCCAGGAGGACAGCCATCTACAATACCAACAAGAGCATCACCATGACTTTCGCCAGCGGTAGTTAATGTAAAGAGTTTTCCAAATGAATTGCCTGACATTGTCTATTAATGAACGTGACTTAGATGGCGCATATTATACCAGTGACAGCTAATATTTCGAATAAGATTAATTCAGAGGATAGATGAAGAGGTTCTTTTAAAAAGTTTTACTAACTATTAAATAGTTTTATTTAAAAAAGTCATCAAAGTAAAAGTAATTAACTCCAGGCTTGCTATCAACTTTTGAAACCATAGTTTTAGCAAGTGATTCTGCTTTAACGCTTCTATATTTGCTTGCAGAGCCAGTTAGAAAGAGGTCCATAAACTTAGCAAACTTTATTGCAATTTTTTCAGCAAGCCTTTTTTCAGGTCGCTCCCCAACTAAGAAACTAGGCCTAAATATATTCACTGTTGAAAAGCCAAGCTCTTGAACAGCTTCTTCAAGTTCACCCTTTGTTTTCAAATAAAAATTTTTTGAAGAGCTGTTTGCGCCTATAGAAGAAATAAGACTCAGTGTTTCAGCGCCTGATTCTTTAGCTTTTTTTGCAATACTAACGCAGTAATCTATATCAACTTTTCTAAAATTCTCTTTACTCCCAGCAGCTTTGATTGTTGTGCCAAGGCAAATAAATACATTATTGCAAGAGGGGAGAGAGCCATTTTTTTGAAATGCATCAAAATCAATAATCATTTCTGTAATTTCGGGGGGAAGGTTAGGAATCGATATACGAGTTAGAGCTATTGCACTCTGTTTTTGCTTAGAAAGCACTTCAATCACGTTTCCGCCTATAAGCCCTGTAGAACCAGCAATAATTGAAGTAGTCACTATAAGAAGTATTTAAAGATTAGTTTAAAAGTAATAATTATGGCAAAACTATTTCAATATTATCCATATCCTTGTCAACATCAATTTTCATTTTGTCAAATTTAGGCGCACCCATTCCACTAAATTGATAAAAGCCTGCTGGCTCTTTAGGGATAAAGAAAAAGAAATCCAATTTTCCATTGCCATTTTCATCTTCAAATGAAGCTAATGCATAAGGACCTGTAGGAACTTCCATGCTCCAAACAACATCACAAGAACCACTTTTGCTCGGCTCATAAATATTTTCTTGACTATGATTCATGCCTTTCCATCCTGACTCTTCATAAATAAGCACATGGACTGCATTTTTAGTTGAACATCCAGTAACGGTGCCACTAATTGTATGCAAGTTATCATCTGCCAAAGCCTGCATAGCAAAAAAAGAGAAAAATATAGTAAATAATTTAAAATTCATATTCATATTCATATTCAAGTTTAAATCAAAAATAAAGATGTCAGTTTAGACAATAGTGTTGAGATTTTAGTGAATTTTTCGTGAGTTTTATATGAAAATTTAAATTTACTTTTGCCAAGCTACCAGTCTTGCTTGATCATTAGAAGTCATAATCAAAAAAATCAACCACTGAATCCAATCCACTATAGTTTATAACTATGTCACATGTCTTTTGTAATACTGGTTTTGCTTGATAGGCAACTGATATGCCAGCAATTTTCATCATTTCTAGATCATTAGCGCCATCACCAATTGCAATGACTTGCTCTGTTTTCAGTTGATAAAGATCACAAAGCTCATAAATATAAATAGCTTTTTCTTTGGCGTCAATAACTTTTCCTAGTACTTTTCCAGTAAGACAATTATTATCAATTTCCACATTATTAGCTTGAAAAGTATCGAGGCCAAGCTGATTCTTTAATCGCTCAGCAAAATATACTAGACCACCTGAAACAACAGCTGATTTAATGCCTAGTGATTTGAAAAACTTAATAAGCTCAGGTACGCCTGGACTTAATTGAAGGTGATTGTTATAAACAGCCTCAAACGAAGAGGTATTGACCCCACTGAGGATTGAGACTCTTTTTTTAAATGACTCTGTAAAATCTAAGTTACCCTGCATGGCCTGCTCTGTAATTTCAGCTACTTCATTTGACATGCCAACTGCTTTAGCAATTTCATCAATTGTTTCAATTGTAATTAGAGTTGAATCCATATCACTAACTAAGAGCTTAACTTCTGAAAAATTAAACACCTCACTTACAAGGTTTAGATCAACTTTATTTAGTTCTCTCAACTGATCAAGATTAAAGCTGTTACTAGTGTGAATTCTAAAATGCCTTTTTCTTTGCTCTAGCTCTCCTTTAAGGCTTGTCGAAAGCTTTTGAGCTAAAGATAAATCCTGGCTATGAATAATGATAGTTTTCATAAATAAATTTGAGTTTATATATCAGCTTGTTACGTTTAATATTTTACAGTGTTAGGTGAGGATTATTTTAAAAATGATTCTTAAGTCCTTTATATTGTTACATTTTGACACAAAGCCAAATGAAATAAAGCTTTTGGATTGGTATAATCTTTTTACCTAATAAACTAATTATCAGATATGACAAAAGTTTACAATTTTAGCGCTGGACCATCAATGCTTCCTAGTTTAGTTCTTAAGCAGATTCAACAAGAGCTCATTGAGTATGGAAATTCGAAAGCCTCAGTCATGGAAATTTCGCATCGAGGCGCTGATTTTTTGGAGGCAGCTTATAAGTCTGAGAAGGATCTAAGGGATCTTTTAAGTATTCCTGATAACTACAAGGTGTTGTTTCTTCAGGGTGGGGCATCTGCACAATTTTCAATGATTCCAATAAACTTGTTAAGAGGAAAGTCAAAAGCAATTTATGCAAATACAGGTCACTGGTCGGTAAAGGCAATTGCTGAAGCAAAGCGTTATTGCGAAGTTAATATATGTACGGACAGCTCAGAAAATAATTTTACTGATATACAAGATTTTGAAAATTGGAATATTGATCCTGATGCAGCTTATCTTCACTACACTCCAAATGAAACTATTGCGGGGTTAGAATTTGACTATATACCTGATGTTGATATGCCACTAGTGGCAGATATGTCCTCAACGATTCTTTCTCGAGAAATTGATGTTTCAAAATACGGCGTTATTTATGCGGGCGCTCAAAAAAATATTGGACCATCAGGGTTAACCATTGTTATTGTTAGGGAAGATTTGATTGGAAAAGTTGTTTCTGGCCAGCCAAAACTATTTGATTATTCAACTCAATCAAATAATGAATCTATGTTTAATACTCCTGCTACCTTTCCATGGTATGCCGCTGGACGCGTTTTTGAGTGGCTTAAAGATCTGGGAGGTTTGAGCGCAATACAAAAAATAAATCATACAAAAGCGCAAACTCTTTATAAAGCAATTGATAACTCTAATTTTTATTCAAACCCAGTTTCAATCAAATACCGATCTTGGATGAATGTTCCATTTTTATTAGCAGATGACAGTCTTAATAGCTTATTTTTAGAACGTTCAAAAGAAGCAGGCTTGCTTGCACTTAAAGGACATAGAAGTGTTGGTGGAATGAGGGCAAGTATTTACAATGCAATGCCGCAAGAGGGTGTTGATGCTTTGGTAAGTTTTATGAATGATTTTGAAAAGGATTTTGGATGATTTATAAAGTTCAAGTGTTAAATAATATTTCAGTATTGGGCTTAAAAAAGTTTTCTAAAGAAGATTATGATATTTCTACTAATGACAATGACCCTGATGCCATTCTTGTTCGAAGTGCGAAAATGCATGACATAGAAATTGGTAAAAACCTTAAAGCTGTGGGACGTGCTGGAGCTGGGGTAAACAATATACCACTTGAAAAAATGAGTGACAAAGGGGTTGTTGTATTTAATACTCCAGGCGCAAACGCTAATGCAGTTAAGGAGCTTGTTATTTCTTCAATGCTGCTTGCAAGTCGTAATATTTGTCAGGCTTGGAGTTATGTAAACAACTTGCCCCTTGAGAACCTTAAGGCAACAGTAGAGGATGGTAAGAAGCAATACTCTGGTTCTGAATTACCAGGAAAGACGCTTGGAATTGTAGGTCTAGGTGCTATAGGTGTTGAAATTGCAAATGCAGCTAGTATGCTTGGTATGGATGTTATTGGCTTTGACCCATCAATTACCAAGAAGAATGCTTGGAAAATTTCTTCTGAAGTGGAAGATGCGCTCACTATAGAAGAATTATTTTCTAAGAGTGATTTTGTTTCTTTTCACGTTCCGTTAATTGATGCAACTAAAAACTTATTAAATGCAAAACGTATTGCTTTATTGTCTGAAGGATCTGTAATTATTAATTTATCGAGAGATGGGATTGTTGATGAAGATGAGTTAATAAAAGCACTTGACTCTGGCAAAGTAAAGTATTACGTAACTGATTTTCCAATCAATGACAAAAAAAATCATGAAAGAGTTATTGCGCTTCCTCATCTTGGAGCTTCTACATCGGAGGCTGAAGATAACTGTGCGGTTATGATAGCTAAGCAAATTAAAGATTATCTTGAAAATGGAAATATTGTTAATTCAGTAAACTTTCCTGACGCCAGAATGCCAAGAGCAGGCGAAGAGCGTCTTGCCATTACCCATAAAAATATACCCAATATGGTTGGTCAAATCTCAACTGCTATAGCTGAAGAAGGTGCTAATATTCTTGATATGATTAACAAATCTAGAAATGATGTCGCCTACACACTAATTGATCTTGAAAATGAAATATCCAATACGGTGATTGAAGATATAAAACGAGTAGAGGGTATTTTGACAGTCAGAGTTCTTTAAGTAATCAAGTGTGGTGCCCTGGTCAAGATTCGAACTTGAGACCCCTCGCTTAGGAGGCGAGCGCTCTATCCAGCTGAGCTACCAAGGCAGGGGTTATATTATTGCCACTTCTGAGTATTTATTCAAGTAATTATTTGATTAATAATGTAATTAGATTTTAAGTAATCAATCTTTATTCTCTTAAGAAGATCTCCTTTGACTAAGACTAAGGATGGGAAGCCGCTGATTGGCATGGTTTTTATCATTTCAATTTGATTAAGAAGAAGTTTATTTACTTTAGTTGATTTTAGATCTGCCTTAAATGACTCTTTATTAAGTCCTATATCCTGAGCAATTTTAATTAATGTATCTTCATTTGAAGGATTTTGGGCATTTAGGTAATAAGCCTTTTGGATTCCTTCAATCATTAAAACTTCAAAATTAGGATGCTGTTTTTTTGCAGAAATAACCGCCCTACAGGAGAGATATGTTGAGCGCCTAGGTTCGTTTAAAGTCCAAAAGTCAAAATTAAATTCAGTGCCAGGGATAGACTTTTGAATTTTTATCCAATTATCTTGAACATATTTTTGAGTTTCTAAAGGCATTGGTAAATTGCTATCAGGAGCAAGACCACCTAATATGTAGCCAACATTTAAATGACTTGGTAATACTCTTAAAACTTTTAGCCATGTTGGCCGAAATGCCCAACACCAAGAGCACATTGGGTCATGAATATAATATAAAGTATTATTAACTAGTTTCAATGATATTACTAAAAAAGTATATAATTTACATTATAGGGGTTAAACATTATTGGAGCATACTTATGCGAGCTATCTTAAAAAATTCACTCATTTCTTTACTTTTACTTTCGTCTCAATTGTCTTTTGCAGGAAGCTTTGTAGACTCTGCTACTGTAATATCAGTTGAGAAGGTATACATGCAATATAGAGTCGAAAAACCTTATCAAGAATGCTATATTCAAGAAACCGTTCAAAATAACGGAGATGGAAGCGCAACCAATGAATTGTTTGGTGCTGTTCTTGGAGGTGCTATTGGTAATAAACTTGGTAAAGGTGATGGTAATGATGCCATGACTCTTTTTGGGGCTCTTATGGGCGCGTCGATAGCAAATGATGCGGAAAAGAAAGCCAATCAAAATGGTAAAATAATAATTAGCCAAGAAGTCTGCGAAACAAAAGTTAGTCAGGTGATTGAAAAAAGATTAAGTCATTATTTGGTTACTGTTGACTATGAAGGCCGTGATATTTCGTTCAAAAGCAAAAGAAGGCCCTCTAAAGATGTTATCAAAGTTGAGGTAATAATTGAAGGGCTTGGTGATTAATATCTAAGGTACTTGTTTTTTAATTTACCATGTTTTTCTTTATTGTATTAATTATAGTTGCAACTGCAATTTTATTTGCTATTGTATTTCTTTATGTATCTTCAATAATTGCAACTCCTCCTAAAGGAAGGTCTGAAGAGCTATCTCTTCATAGTCATCCCATATCTGGAAGAATTGTTGCGTGTATTGGTGATTCTTTAACGCATGGAAATATTGGTGATTGCTGGGTTGTAAATCTTCGCAGAGAATATCCAGAGGATACATTTCTTAATGAAGGCATTAATGGTGATGTAGTTTGGCAAGTTCAGCAGAGGATAAAGCCTATTCTTGATTGTAAGCCAGATATAGTGCTTTTAATGATTGGGACCAATGATGCGATGGCTTCATTTGATAATGACTCTGGAAAGCGCTACAAACGTAATAATAAATTACCAGAAGTCCCAACTTTTAAGAGCTATCAAAAGTTATTACCAGAGCTGATTGATAGTCTTAGTGATGTATCAAATATTGCTTTATGTACGATTCCTCCAATAGGTGAAAATAAAGATTCTGCAGTTAATAACCATGTTAAAAAATACAATGAATTTATAGAGTTAACAGCAAAGAATAAAAATATTACACTTCTCCCAGTCTCAAGGCTTCTATGGGAGGATTTATCAATAAGAACTTATCCTTCCAAAAGTGACTATGACCCAAGTTCTCTTCCAATTATTAGAAGAATATATGGGGGAATATTTCACCATTATATTTTTAAAAGATCATGGGATGATGTGGCAAAGTCAAAAGGACAATGGTTGTTATTTGATCAAATACATTTGGGCGAGCGTGGCGCAAAAATAGTATTCAATATTGCCAAAAAATACATTTCTTCAATCTAATTCTTAACCTTAACTATATAATATAGTTTGACGACAAGTATTACGTATTGGCTGTTTTTTATATAAATTAATGAGGTTTCATGAAAGATATTAGAATCGAAGATCGTTTAATTTTTGCTTTGGATGTGTCTGAAGTCTCAGAAGCAAAAAAAATTGTCACCGAGCTAGATGATAGTGTTAACTTTTATAAAATTGGTATGGAGCTTTTAATGACAGGCCAATACTTTGAATTACTGGATTGGTTAATAGCAAAAGACAAAAAAGTCTTTGTGGATTTAAAATTTTTTGATGTCCCAGAGACAGTTGGTAGAACAATTGCAAGGCTTAGTGATTATGGAGCTACTTTTGCAACTATCCATGGCAACCAAGCTCTCATGGAAAAAGCGGTTGAAAATAAAAATAACTTGAAGATTCTTGCTGTTACTGCGCTAACGAGCTTAGATAGAGGTGACTTAGATGATTTAGGCTTTGATTGTAACGTTAAAGATTTAGTTATTTCGAGAGCTAAACGAGCTTTTGAAGCTGGATGTGATGGTATTGTTTCCTCTGGTTTAGAAGTTCCATATATTCGCGAATATGTTGATAATAAGCTTATAGCAGTAACCCCAGGCATTCGTCCAGTAGCTAATGATGATGATCAGAAACGAGTGGTAGATGTTGCGACTGCTTTTAAGAGTGGCTCTGATTATATTGTAGTGGGGAGGCCAATTAAAAATGCAGAAAATCGCTATGAAGCTGCATCTAACATTCAAAAAATTATTCGCTCTGCTTTCGAGGCAGTATAATCCCTATTTTAGTCGCGTAACTCAGCTGGTTAGAGTGCCACCATGACATGGTGGAAGTCGTCAGTTCAAATCTGACCGTGACTACCACACTAAACCCTACTCCTAAAGCATTTTCAGAAAAATAATAAACAATTCTAGTATAATAAAATTAAAATATTTAGGCACATATGTGCATATTAAGCTACAAAATGACAGAAAAACGGCAGAGCAAAGCAGAATATGTGGCAACTATTTCCAATAGATCGAGACTTCCTTAATATCAGAGAGGATTTGGACTTTCAAGGATTAAATTGACATATAATTCTAGAATGAAGAAACTACTCCTAATCTTATTCTTTTAAATCTTCTGGCTATGCTAGTTTTAGTAAATCGTTTGATAACTTCTTCACATATAAAACACCATATATTCATTTACCATGTGTAGAATCTTATTTTTTAATTTAAATACAGGTTGAGCTTGTGATTCTAGAAATATTTTTTGCTGCAGGTTGTTTTTGGGGTGTAGAAAAAAACTTTGAAAACATGGACGGTGTCATTGATGTTGTTTCTGGTTACTCTGGAGGTAACTATGATGATCCAACCTATCAAGATGTTCTTGATAATAGAAGAATTCAAAGTGAGAGTTTTCTATCTGTTCTGAAAAATATTGGACTATCTGATGAAGAAAAATCATCCAATAAAAACACTTTAATTAACCATACAGAAACAGTTAAAGTTATTTATGATACTGATAGAGTTTCCACAGAACAATTATTGAAAAATTTTTGGGAGATTCACGATCCAACCCAATTAAACAGACAAGGTAATGATGTTGGAAATAACTATCGTTCTGCAATTTATTGGACTAATGATGAACAAAAAGAAATTGCAATTCGGACTGGTCAGCTCTACCAGCAACTTTTAACAGTAAAAGGTTATGGGGAAATTATGACTGAGATGGCTGCTTTAGAAAAATTCTGGCCAGCTGAAGATTACCATCAAAATTATATATTGAGAAATCCTAATGGTTATTGCCCCGATCACTCTACTGGTGTTACTTTCATTGAACAAGCTCCAAGAGAATCATTTGTTGCAGATATATCCCCACTTGGCGGTAAAGAAATTGTTGTTATTGGCCCAGAAGTTGAAGGAACTTGCTTGTTTTGTCTTGAGTTCGAAAAATTAGTAACGTCAAAATATAAAGGAACTATTCCATTAAGATCAGCTCCAGCATCTTCATTGAAGGGCTTTGAACTCATTACAGAGACATGGGCAACACCTACTATTTTTCTTATAGAGGATGGGAAAGAGATATGGGCACATCAAGGACTGATGTCTTCTGATGATTTTTATAAAGCCTTAGGGGAATTTAAGTTGGGTAAAAATTCAGAGGCCTTTAATGTAGCATTTAATGAAGGTACAGATAGAAGGTTTTGTAAACAGTATGAAGCTTTTAAAAATACCCCAGATGGTATTTTTATAGATAAACTTTCTGGAAGGCCACTTTTTGATACTGCAGATCGATTTGATTCTAAGTCAGGCTGGCTGTCCTTTACAAGGCCGGTTCGCAATGAGGTTTATGAGTTAGTTGATAAGAGTTATGGAATGACTCGAACTGAAATCAGATCAATGAGTTCTGATATTCATTTAGGTCATGTATTTGATGATGGACCTGATGGCATGCCAAGGTATTGTATTAATGCAACAGTTTTAGAATTTGTAGCAAGAGGTGATGTTTAGAATCTAAAAAAAACTGTAAAATAATTGTAATATTTCAAAAATAATATTATTTAAATCCAAAATGAACAATACAGCTAAATTATTCAACATCTCTTTAACTAAAGTCTTATTGCTAATATCTTTTTCTTTTTTATTACTCTCTCCAGCGATTGCTGAAGATGGTTTGTATGAAAGAGGGATTGAATTAGTAGAGCAAAAAGATTATGAAAAAGCACTTAAAGCATTTGAACTAGGTGCTAAAACAGGTGACTTGAATGCAATGACTGCTCTTGGAATAATGTATATCACTGGTGTTGGCGTTATTCAGAATGATGTAAAAGGTTTCAAATATGTCCAGGATGCAGCAAATAAATCTCATCCAAAAGCGCAATATACTTTAGGTGCTATTTACTATCTTGGTGCTGGGGTTACTATTGACTTTAATAAAGCATTTAACTGGATTAGATTATCTGCAGATCAGGGTTATCTTGATGCTCAGCATAATTTGGCTCTAATGTATGAGGCTGGAGAAGGGGTATCACAGGACTTTAAGAAAGCTTATGAGTACTATCTTATCGCTGCAAGGAGTGGAAACTTAGACTCTCAAATTAAAGTTGCCCAGATGTATCAAGAAGCTATTGGAACTGAAAAAAATCTTGAAAAAAGTGCATATTGGCTAAAAAAAATTGAAGAGTCAAAATTGAAAAACTAATAAGCTTAGTTTGCACTCAAAATTTATGAAAGATAATAAATCTGACAATATCTATGACGTGATAATTATTGGTGCTGGGCCAGCAGGGCTTAGCTTTGCATGCTCATTGGCTAATCAGAGTCAAAGAGTACTTATAGTTGAAAAATCCCCTCAAATTTCGATTTCAGACCCTAAGCCAGATGGAAGAGAGACCGCTTTAACTCATAATTCATTAAAGATACTTCAAAAACTTGGTGTTTGGGATCTCATTGATCAGGCTAAAGTAAGTCCTCTGAGAGAGGCAAAAGTTTTTGATGGCGATTCAGAATCACTATTAAATTTTGAAGCAAATAAAACTTCAATTGACGCTCTTGGATATCTTGTTCCGAATAATTTAATTAGGCTTGCTCTATACCAAAAAGTATCGAGCGCAGATAATGTAACTATCCTAAATGATTTAGCAGTAGATTCTCTTAGCACAAGCTCTTCTAATGCTAAGGTTACTCTTTCAAATGGTGAAACTTTAAATGCAAAACTTATAGTTGCTGCGGATAGCCGTTTTTCAGAAATACGTAGAAAGATGGGGATATCATCGACAATGAAAGATTTTTCTAAAGTAATGATAATTACTAGAGTATCTCATGAAAAATCTCATAATCAAACTGCTCTTGAGTGCTTTAATTATGGACACACCCTAGCACTCTTACCACTAAACGGCAATATATCCTCTGTAGTTCTTACAGTCCCAACTGATGAGGCTGATGAAATGCTTAACATGGATGAAAAGAAATTTTGCGCTCAAGCTAGTGAAGGTTTTAATGGAAGTCTTGGGGAAATGAAACAAATTGGTGAAAGGCATTCTTACCCATTGGTAGGCGTTTATGCCGAAAAGTTTAGAGCAACTCGTTTTGCTCTTATTGGCGATGCTGCAGTTGGAATGCATCCTGTTACTGCACATGGCTTTAATTTAGGATTAAGAGGGCAAGATATTCTCTCTCTTGCAATCATTAAAGCTTCTGAAAATGGTAATGATATTGGTTCAGATAAAGTTTTAAGAGAGTTTGAAAATAAACAAATACATTTATCTAGATTGATGTACTTTGGAACTAATGGTGTTGTATCTTTGTTTACGAATGATGACGCAGTAGCTAAAAAAGTTAGAAAGTTAGTCTTAAAGTTTGCAGATCGATTTCCTCCAGTCAAATCTCTGATTACAAAGCATCTAACGGAATCAAAAAAAAGTAATTTAATCCCTTTTTGAAGGAAACTATATGACAGGTGATTTAAGCAATCTAAGAAAAGAATATCTCAAAAGTGGTATCGTAAAAGGCGATCTTAAAAGTAATCCAATTGAACAGTTTTCCTTATGGTTTAATCAAGCTATTGAAGCTAATATTATTGAGCCTAGTGCAATGAGTCTTGCTACCTCAGATGACTATATAAGTATTAGGACCGTCCTTCTTAAATTTTTTGATGATAAGGGCTTTGTATTTTTTACAAACTACGAGTCTAAAAAATCTAAACAAATTCAAAATAATCCCCAGGCTGCTCTTTTATTTCCCTGGCTTGCTCTAGAAAGACAAGTCAAAATTATTGGAAGTGTTGAGAAAATTACGAAGCTAGAGTCTTTAAAATATTTTTCTTCTAGGCCAAAAGACTCTCAAATTGGTGCATGGTCATCGCAACAATCATCAAGAATTTCCTCTAGAGCGATTTTAGTGGATCAGTTTGCAGCAATGAAAAAGAAATTTGCTAATGGAGAGATTCCTCTTCCTGAATTTTGGGGAGGGTATCGAGTAGTTCCACAAAGTATTGAATTTTGGCAAGGCAGAGAAAGTAGGCTTCATGATCGCCTCATATATGAGCGCAATGATGATGGATGGGATATTAGTCGTCTTTCGCCCTGATTGAATCGATTACTGGCTTAGTCTGAGGGTTTTTCCCTAGCCAAAAAGAAAACGAGAGTGCTGCTTGCTCTACGAGCATTCCAAGGCCATCGCTAACTTTTCTAGCAGAGTTTTCATTTGCCCATTTCATGAATGGAGTCTCACTCCCATACATTAAGTCATAACATAGGGCGCCCTCGACAACACCTTTAGAAATATTAGGGATATTTCCATCAATAGATGCACTGGTCGCATTAATAACTATATCAACTGGCTCGGCTTTAATTTGATCCAATCCAAAGCCACAAACTTTACCGTATTGTAAAAACTTACTCGCAAGCTTTAAAGATTTTTCTTTCGTGCGGTTTGCTAGTAATATTTTTTTGGGATTACAATCAAGTATTGGTTTTAGAATGCCTTGTGTCGCGCCTCCTGCTCCAATAATTAGGATTTCTTTTCCTTTTAAAGACTGTTTTAAATTATTTGTAAAATCATTTACCAGTCCATTTCCATCAGTATTTTCACCAATCAAAGTTCTGTCTTCGACTTTTATAGCATTTACTGCTCCAGCAGCCCTTGCATTTGGAGTTAATTTTTTTGATAGATTATGCGCTTGGATTTTAAATGGCAGGGTAATGTTGAAGCCTTGACCATCAGAATCAATAAATTTCTTTACTGTGTCTTGAAATCCATCAATTGGTGAAAGTATTTTCTCATATGAAATTTCAAGCCCAAACTCCTTAGAGAATTGGGCGTGAATCATTGGAGATATGCTGTGATGAATAGGGTTACCAATTACTGCATATCTGTTCATAAGCTATTAAGAAGTCTTCTCATCAGAATTTTCAGATTTTTTTAGATCTGGCTTACTTGAAGTCTTCTCATCAGAATTTTCAGATTTTTTAAGAGATGCTTTTGTTGGAGACTTTTTGACTGGTTTGCGAGCAGGTTTTTTAGTTGGCTTTGTTGCAACGTTCTCAATCGGTTTCGTTACAACGTTCTCAGTTGGCTTTGCTGCAACGTTCTCAGTTGGCTTTGCTGCAACGTTCTCAGTTGGCTTTGCTGCAACGTTCTCAGTTGGCTTTGCTGCAACGTTCTCAGTTGGCTTTGCTGCAACGTTCTCAGTTGGCTTCGTTACAACATTCTCAGTTGGCTTTTGATTAGAGTTTGCCGTATTCTTTTGGTTTCTGTTCCTATTTTGGTTTCTATTTTTATTCTGGTTTGGATTGTTCTGATTAGCCTTATTATTATTAGCCTCATTAGAGCTATTTTTTTGAGCTTCTCCAGTTCCAGATTTCTGATTTTCTTGAGTATTTTGGTTTCGATTTCGATTTTGATTTCGGTTTCGGTTTTGATTTCGATTTCGATTTTGGTTTTGATTCCTATTCTGAGGTCTGCTAGTTTTTTGCTCAGTATCTGTTTTTTTGTCAGAAGAGAATATTTCAGACAATTTGCTCATAAACGAAACTTTCTTTTCAGGCATCTTAGTTGATGGATGATTAGATGATATTGCAGGAATATCAGGCTTATCAATGTAATTAATTACATTTGGATTTTCTTGAGGCTTAGAAACCCCTTGAAAGCTCTTGTGATGAGAGTTTTTATCACCCTTTTGTTTATTCATTGTGAAATGAGGAAAGTGCATATATTGATTTGGAAGAAGAGTAATTTTAATATTATGTTTATCTTCCATTTCAATTATGTTTTGTCTCTTCTCATTGAGCAAGTAAGTTATTACCTCAACGCAAGATTGAATTGTTATGTCATCACCATTTTTATTTGAATTTAAGTTGTCTTCTAGCTGACGAATAATTCTTAATGATAATGAAGGAATAGTTGGATTTGTTCCACTTCCATTACAAATTGAACAAGTTTTTCCCGTCGATTCAGCAACAGAATTCATTAGCCTTTGGCGTGATAGCTCTAAAAGCCCAAATCTTGATATTGAGCCTATCTGTACGCGAGCCCTATCATTTGCTGTAGCTTTTTCCATTAACTTCTCAATAGCTGTTCTATTAGATTCTGAGGCCATATCAATAAAGTCAATCACTACTAATCCACCAATATCTCTTAATTGAAGTTGAAGTGCAATCTCAGATGCAGCGTCTAAGTTTGCTTTATAAGCAGTATCCTCAATACTTGTCCCTTTTGTTGCTCTAGCAGAGTTGATATCAATTGCTGTTAATGCTTCTGTAGGATCAAATACAATAGTTGCACCAGATCTCAAAGCAACTTCTCTATTAAAGACGCTCTTAACTTGAGACTCTATACTCATATGAGCAAAAAGAGAATGCTCAGTAACATCAAAGAATTTAATCTTGTCTAAGTAATGCGGCATTACAAAGCTAATAAAATCTCTTGCCTTTTGATATGTTTCCAAGTCATCAATAATAACGCTATCGGTATCTTCTCTTAAAAAGTCACGTAAAGCTCTTACAGTTATGTCACTTTCTTGATAAATTAAGAAAGGATCATCTTGCTTTTTAGTTGCAGTTTTAATAGATTTCCAGAGCTGAGTTAGGTGGTCTATCTCCCATTGAAGCTCACTCACACCTCTTCCTGCTCCCTCAGTACGAATTATAAGTCCAGAGTGTTTAGGAACATTAAGACTTGGTAATAAGTTTTTTAAATCTTGGCGATCTGAGGCGCCAATTTGCCTTGAGATGCCAGAGCTTTTAGGATTGTTTGGGGTGAGTATCATATAAGCACCCGCTAAATTAATATAGGTACTAAGAGCCGCACCTTTATTACCACGCTCCTCTTTTTCAACTTGTATGATGATGTCTTGTCCTTCTTTAAGGACATCACTAATAGTTAATTTATCACCTTTAGGCTTAATGCCATCAGAAAAGAAAGGAGAAATCTCCTTAAAGGGTAAAAAACCATGCTTGTCTTTGCCATAGTTAACAAAAGCAGCTTCCAAAGATTGCTCTACTCGAGAAATCTTTGCTTTGTATATGTTGCCCTTAGTCTTTCTATTGAGGCTTGTCTCGATATCAAGACCAGTAAGCTTTTGGTCCTTGACGATTGCAACTCGAATTTCTTCTTTGTGGGTTGCGTTGATTAGAATATGATTCATTATGAAGTCCTATAATATCTGGACTATTGGGCACGTACAAAGCATCAATACTTACGTATTGAATGGGAATAAAGGTTTGATTAATAAAATTCATCAATTACTAAATAAGGTTTTGTATGCAGCTCAAATTAGCCCATAAAAAAATTAGTTCGTTACAATATTTCTATTTTTTAGTTTGAAATAATTGTAAAAAAATTCTTGTAAGTCGAAAAAAAATGATCGACACGTAAATTATACCACATTAAGACTAAGGTGATTTGTTTACTGATTGAGGGTACGGCCGCCGTCAACATTAATTATTTGACCCGTTAGGTAGTTAGAGTTTGCTAAAAAGAGAACCGTATCTGCAATGTCCTGAGGAGAGCCTTGTCTTTTAAGAGCAATTCTTTCAAGCATAATACTCTTATCCAACTCAGAAATTTCTGCACCTTCTTGTGGCCATAAGATCGAGCCAGGTGACACTCCGTTAACTCTGATAGAAGGAGCAAGCTCTTTAGCAAGTGTTAGAGTAAGCATTTTTAAACCTGCTTTTGAAATATTGTAGATTGAATGTTTTTTGAGCGGTCGATCTGCATGAATATCAATAATATTTATTATTGACCCTTCACTAGATTTAAGTTTTTGACTTAGTCCTTTTGATAGAAAGAAAGGCGCTTTAAGATTAACATCTAATATGTTATCCCAATTTTCAGAGTCACTTTCATCCACAGATAGTGGGTAGAAAACAGATGCATTGTTGACTAGTAAGTCTATAGATTTAACCGACTTAACAATTGAATTTATAGAGTCAATATTGTTAAGATTGCCCACTATTACTTTTGCTGATTGTTCTTTTAAAAGATTAAGTTCATCACAAAGTAATTGGGCTTTGTCTTTTGATTGATTACAATGAATAATTATTTTAAAGTTATTTTTGTGAAGTGTTTTTGCTATTTGAGCTCCAATTCGAGCTGCACCACCAGTAATTAATGCTGTTTTCATAAGTTTAGTTAGTTAATTAAATTGATTAAGTAAATTTTTTTGAGAGAATAAGGTTGATTCACAGTATAAAATAATTTCTAATATGAGCCTTCGAGATATTATATCTAAAACCATTAAAGATAATGACAAACCCATTGGTTTTGATGTGTTTATGAATCTTGCACTGTATCATTCTAAGTTTGGCTATTACCGCTCCAATAAAACACTATTTGGTCGTCATGGTGACTTTATAACAGCCCCTGAGACTTCTGACTTATTTGGCTATACGCTTGCCAAGCAATGTAAACAGGTTCTTAATAATGGTGATATTCTAGAGTTTGGAGCTGGGAGCGGAGTGCTCGCTGCTCAAATTCTTTTTGAACTGGGTAGGCTAGATTCACTACCTGGTAAATATTATATTATCGAATTAAGCGCTCAGCTTAAAAACAAGCAGATGAAGACTATTAAAAAAGTTTTGCCTGAGATCTTTAATCGGGTTGAATGGCTAACTGAACTGCCAAAAGATTTTAAGGGCGTTGTAATTGCTAATGAAGTTCTCGATGCTATTCCTGCAAAAAGAATAACGTACTCAAAGGGTTGTTTTGTAGAACTAGGAGTTGGTTTTCAAAACGATAATTTTAAATGGGAAAAGTTTACTCAGCCTTATTTGAGCTCCACCGCCTCTCTTCCTGATGTTAAAGAAGAAGGATACACTAGTGAAATAAATGTTCAATCAATTGCATGGATTAAATCGCTTTATGATTTTATTTCTGAGGGAATAGTTCTATTAATTGATTATGGAATGGATAAGTCTGAATATTTTCACCCTCAGAGGAATGATGGAACTCTAAAGTGTTTTTTTAATCATAACTCAAGTGATGATCCCTTTTTTAATATTGGCAATCAAGATATAACAACCTCTGTTAATTTTTCAGATATTGCTGAAAGTGCAGTTGATGCTGGTTTTGAAATTTCTGGATATTGCACTCAGGCAATGTTTTTAATTTCACTCGGAATTGAAAATTATCTTTTGGATGAAGATGATAATGACAATAGAATGAAGCTTGCTCAAGAGGTCAAGCAACTCGTTTTGCCAGGCGCCATGGGAGAGGTTTTTAAAGTGCTGGCATTATCTAAAAAACAAGCAGTAAAATTAGATGGTTTCAAAGAGCAAGATCTTACTAATAAGCTTTAAAATTAACAAATGGATATTACTCAAACAATTACTCTAGCATTAATACAAGGCCTTACTGAGTTTCTGCCTGTATCTTCATCGGCTCATCTAGTAATACTTCCTAAATTCTTAGACTGGCCAGATCAAGGATTAGCTTTTGATGTTATCCTTCATTTTGCTACCTTATGTGCAATTATTTTTTACTATCGCTCTTCATTAGTGTCTTTATCTAAGGACTTTTATGACTCAATTGTAACCAGAAAAACACAAGGGGAGTCAATGCTTGCCTGGGGTATTATTTTAGGAACAATACCAGTTGGAATTGTGGGCTTATTATTTAGAGAAACAATTGAGTTAAATTTAAGAAGCTATCAAATAGTAGCCTTCGCAACTATCTTTTTTGGACTTTTACTAGGCTTTTCAGACTGGCTTCATCGCGCGCTTGATAAGAGTAGAGAGTATATTCGTGGTTCTGATATTTTAATTGTGGGCTGCTTTCAAGCTCTAGCTTTAATTCCTGGAACTTCTCGCTCAGGCATAACTATTACTGCAGCTTTACTAATTGGCCTTTCAAGGACACTTTCAATAAAGTATGCATTTCTTTTGTCTATTCCTGTGATTGCACTTGCAACTTTATTAAAAACTTTTGACTTAGTAAAAGATACAAGTCAAATTGACTGGGCCCTTCTTTTAATTGGATTTGTAGTTGCTTTGATTACTTCGTATTTTACAATTGTCTTTTTTATTCGATTAGTTGAAAGAATTGGTTTTTTACCATTCGTCATTTATAGAATTCTTTTAGGAGCATTATTATTTCTACTTTAACCCCGCAGCCTATTTATCGCAAAGATTACGAGCCAAGCTCTCACCTTATAAGAACAACCGAGCTTGACTTTGACCTTGGCGATTCTGAAACAATTGTTTCTTCACGCATTTCTTTTTATAAAAATCCTGATATTAATAAAAAAATAGATAAGCTTTTTTTAAATGGCGAGTCTCTTGAATTAATATCAATAAAAATCGCAGGATTAACTGTTAACTATGATTTAAAAGATGATGGTTTATTTATATTAAATCCACCTGATAATTTTATTTTAGAGGTGCAAGTTCGAATTCATCCTGAAAGTAAAACTGATCTGAATGGTTTATATCAGTCCAGTGGCAATTTTTGTACCCAATGTGAAGCAATGGGTTTTAGAGAAATAACATACTTTCTCGATAGGCCAGATGTTCTCAGTGTTTTCACTACTACAATAAATGCTAATAGAGATAACTATCCAGTGCTTCTTAGCAATGGAAATTTAGTGGGTGAATCAGATACTCAGGCTATTTGGCATGATCCCACCCAAAAACCATGCTATTTATTTGCACTAGTTGCGGGTAAATTAGATTTTCTTCAAGATAGCTTTGTAACTTCAACAGGAAGGGAGGTCGATTTAAGATTATACGTTGAGCCTCATAATATGCATAAAACTTCCTTTGCAATGGAGTCCCTTAAAAAATCATTCAAATGGGAAGAAGAGAGGTTTAACCTTTCCTATGACTTGGATATCTACATGATTGTTGCAGTTGATGATTTTAATATGGGTGCTATGGAAAATAAGGGTCTTAATATTTTTAACTCAGATTGTGTTCTTGCTAATCAAGAAACTTCAACAGATGCAAGTTTTATTAGAATTGAGTCAATTATTGGACATGAGTATTTTCATAATTGGACTGGAAATAGAGTAACTTGTAGAGACTGGTTTCAGCTAAGTCTAAAAGAAGGTCTGACTGTTTTTAGAGACCAAGAGTTTTCTTCTGATCTTCGCTCTAGGGCAATCCAAAGAATTACTGACGTTAATGAGCTTAAAACAAGGCAATTTGCTGAGGACTCAGGACCAATGGCCCATCCTGTTAGGCCAGAATCATATATTGCAATGGATAATTTTTATACTGCAACGGTGTATGAGAAAGGTGCAGAAGTTATTCGAATGATCCATACAATTTTAGGTGAAGAGGGTTTTCAAAAAGGAATGGCTCTATATTTTGAGCGTCATGATGGCTCTGCAGTAACGATTGATGATTTTGTTGCAAGTATGGCTGATGCAAACCATTTAAATTTTGATAATTTTATGCCTTGGTACAGTAAATCAGGAACTCCCGAAGTAAGTGTTGATGACGAATATGATTCAGAGCTAAATACTTATCATGCTACTTTTACTCAAAAAAATCAAACGGTGCCTTTTCTTATTCCAAATAAGTTTGGGTTATTGGCAGATGATGGTAAAGAGATTGAGTCAGGAATGGTTTTGATTGATGAGCTTGTAAAAACTATATCATTTGAAAACATAAAGAGTAAGCCAGTACCTTCTTGGTTTAGAGGTTTTTCAGCGCCAATTAAGTTTAATTCTAACCTTTCAGTCAGTCAAAAGATTTTTCTTTCATCGAATGATAGTGACCCATTTAATCGCTGGGATAACATTCAAAGTTTATGGCTGGAGTATATTCTCAATCCCCATAATGTTGAGGAAAAAGAACTATTCAGCATGGTTAAAAATCTTTTCAATAAGGATTCAGATTTTGCTCTCCTATCTGAAATGATAAGTTTACCTTCAGAGCAAATTATTCATCAAAATGTTGGTCAAATTGACGTGCAAGAGGTAAGTCACAAGCGAAAAAATTCTAACCTCTCTGTTGCTAAAAACTTTAAAGTACTTTTTCTAGAAACATATCAAAAATTAAACCACAAGAAAGCCTTTGATTTATCTTCTAAGTCAGTAGGTGAGAGAGCTTTAAAAAATAAATGTTTAAGTTATTTGTCTATGCTTGGTGAATATGATTTGGCATATGCACAATATAATAATTCAGATTGTATGACGGATCAATTTAGCTCTTTTCAGTGCTTATTAGACTCTTCAAATCCATACCGTGATGAGGTTATTTCTAGATTTTATAATCAGCATAAGTCAGATGCCCAGGTAATGGATAGGTGGTTTAGTGCTCAAAGCATTTCACCCATTACTTCTGTTGCAGATATTAGAGAGCTCATGAAGCATGAATTATTTTCAATGACTAATCCAAATAGAGTCCGATCGGTAATTGGCTCCTTTAGTCGAAATAGTATTCAGTTTCATTGTAAAGATGGCTACCAGCTTTTAACTGAAATAATTATTAAGCTGGATACTATGAATCCTCAAATTGCAGCTAGATTTGTGGGTATTTTTAATCACTGGAGGCGCTTTACGGACAAATACTCTTTACTCCAAAAAACTGAGCTTAACTCAATTATTAACCAAAAAGAGTTGTCAGATGACGTCTATGAAATTGTTCATATTTCACTAAAGGGGGGCAGCTAATGTCTTACTTAAAAGCAAAGCACTTATCTGAACTTCTTGCTTCAAAGGGCTTGACAATTTCTGTTGCCGAGTCTTGTACTGGAGGTTCATTGTCAAGTTCTTTGACTTCAATTTCAGGGGCATCTTCATATTTTAATTGCGGCTTTATTACTTATAGTAATCAATCAAAAATTGATATGCTTGGAGTTAATTCTGAGTCAATTGAAATGTACGGCGCTGTAAGTGAAAAAGTTGCTTATGAAATGGTTATTGGGGCTGGTCAAAGATCACATAGTAATCTAGCTGTTTCAATCACTGGAATCGCTGGTCCATCTGGAGGTACTGCATCAAAACCAGTCGGTATGGTTTGTATTGGTTTCTTTTTTGATGGTGAAGTAACAACAACTACTCAATTTTTTAAAGGCTCAAGATCGGATATTGTATCGCAAAGTATTACTTTCGCTTTGGCTGAGCTATCTTCAAAACTCTCATGAACTCTTCAGCAGTCTCAGTTGCGCCAATGATGGACTGGACTGATAAGCATTGCAGATATTTTTATCGATTACTCAGTAAAAATACTCAGCTTTATACAGAAATGATAACTGCAAAAGCAATTTTGAATGGTGATAAAAACCGGTTACTTGACTTTAATGCAGTTGAAAATCCTCTTACGCTTCAACTTGGAGGAAGTGACCCTACAGAAATGGCAAAGTGCGCTCTAATAGCCCAGGAATGGGGCTATGATGAAGTTAATATAAATGTTGGATGCCCATCGGATAGGGTCCTTTCAGGCAGTTTTGGTGCTTGCCTAATGAAAGAGCCAGATTTGGTCGCTTCATGTGTTGAAAGTATGACTGATAAATGTGACATTCCTGTAACAGTTAAAAGCAGAATTGGAATTGATGATATGGAAAGTTATGAGCAGCTTGTAGATTTTATAACACGGGTTCATAACAAGGGTTGTTACCACTTCATAATTCATGCTCGTAAGGCATGGCTTCAAGGCTTAAGTCCAAAAGAAAACCGAACTATACCACCTTTAAACTATCCCTGGGTTTATCAGTTAAAGAAAGATTTTCCACAATTAAAAATAACTATAAATGGTGGTATTGAAAATTGTACTGAAGTCAAAAATCACCTTGATTATGTAGATGGAGTAATGCTTGGTAGGTCGGTCTACCATAATCCATTTTTATTAAGTGAGATAGACGAGTCAATTTTTGATAACAAAAAAAAATTTCTTAATCGTGAGCAAGTCTTAATAATGTACATGGATTATATTAAGCGGGAAATTAAACTTGGAGTACCAATGCGCTCAATGACTCGCCATATATTGGGACTTTATCATGGTGAGAGTAATGCAAAGTTGTTTAGGAGGTTGTTGAGCGGTAAAACTGTAGAATTAAAGCATTTAAATGATTGGTTAAAATTTAAAAAAAATAGCTCAACTGAGGTTAAAAGTGCTGAATAGTTTGGTAAAATTTTTGAAACAATTACTCTTTATATAATCCAATATGGCAGGCAATCACTACGAAGCAAGTATCGATATAGGAACTGAGAAGATTGCTTTATTAGTTGCTGAAAAAGATAATGATGGGCACTTCAGAATTATTGGACATAACGTAAGCCCTTCTGAAGGAGTAAGAAAAGGCTCTTTATATTCTATTGATTCCCTTGTAAGAGTAATAGCAAAATTAATTGATCAAACTCAAAAAAGCTTTAATTTAAAACTAGTACGTACAAGGGTAAATATTTCAGATACCCATCTATCTTGTACAGATGGCAAAGGAAAAGTTTCCATTAATGAAGCGGTTACATCAGAAGACTTAGATTCTGTTCTTGAGTCGGCCATGGCAATGTCCACTCCAACGAATAAAGAAAAATTACATATTATAAAAAAGAAATTTACAATTAATGAAACTGTAGTGGTTGATAATCCGATTGATATGGAAGCAGAAGTGCTGGAGTCTAAAGTGCATATTGTGACTGTTTCTAGCTCCAGTATCAGAAATATTGAGCGCTGCCTCGAGCAGAGTGAGCTTGAAGTTGATAAAATTGTTCTTAACTCTATTGCTAAATCAAATGCATTACTCACACAAGAAGATAAAGATAGTGGGGTTTGTCTTGTTGATATTGGTGCTGGAGTTACAAGTTACTCGGTATTTAGTGAAGAAGGAATAGTTCGAAGTGGAGTAATAGCATTTGGAGGGGATGAAGTTACCCAAGAGATTGCTTACGCATTTGATACTTCACTTGAGGAAGCAAAAAGACTTAAAGAGTATTATGGGTCTGCCAAATCATCTTCTATAAGTGAGGAAAAGTTTGTTGATTTTATTCAATCAACTAATAAAGATGAGCACCAACTGTCTAGTTTGGAATTATCAGAAGTTGTAGAGAGGGCATATCGTGAAATTTTTACGTTATTAAAAAATGAATTAAAATACCACAACTTAGATGGCATTATTAAAACTGGCTTTGTTCTTTGCGGTGGAGCTTCAAAGATTAATTCTATAGAAGAACTTGTACGTGAATTTTTTTCTAAAAGAGTTAAAATAGGACTAATTCAGCGCTCAAGAATTTCTGGTTTAGAAACAATTCTTACTGACCATAAGTTTACAGGGGCTATCGGCCTTCTATTACATGAAGGAGACTTAAGTAAGGCTGAATATGTTGAGTCTAATAACCGTAATGGTGTTATTGGTAAATTAAAAAAAGTTATTGTAGGTAATTTCTGATTTATGGTTAAGCAAAGAACAATTAAAAAAACAGTAAAAGCACGTGGTGTTGGTATTCATAGCGGGAAGCTCGTTAACTTAACCTTAATTCCTGCAGGCCCAGATCATGGAGTAGTTTTCAAAAGATTAGATGCTGGAGGAAAGCAAGTCCATGCACACAGCGCTTTTGTTAATGAAGTTGTGTTATCAACAGGACTTGAAAGTCAGGGTGTTAAAGTTTCAACTATTGAGCATTTAATGTCAGCTTTATCAGCGCTTGGTGTAGATAACTTATTAGTTGAGTTAGATTCATTTGAAGTGCCAATTATGGATGGATCCTCAGCGCCATTTGTTTTCTTAGTTCAGTCAGCTGGAATTGAGGAGCAAGAAGTACATAAGAGATTTATTGTCATTAAGGACACTATCAGAGTTGAGAATGGACAATCATGGGCTCAGGTTTCTCCTCATCATGGTTTTAAAGTATCCCTAGAAATTGATTTTGAACATAAAAAAATAAAAGCAAGTGGGCAGAAGTTAACTATAGATTTTGCTGAGCAGTCTTATCTTAAAGAAATATCACGTGCAAGAACATTTGGCTATGAAAGAGATGTCGAAATGCTTCAAAAGCAAAATCTTGCACTAGGAGCAAGCATTGATAATGCAATAGCGCTTTCAGATGATGACATTCTAAATGAAGATGGTATGAGATATCATAATGAGTTCGTTAAACACAAAATTTTGGATATAGTTGGGGACCTTTTTCTATTAGGTGGCAATGTTATTGGCCACTATGAAGGTTATAAGACTGGCCATATGCTTAATGATCAGTTGCTGTCTGCAATTTTATCTCAGCCCAATGCATTTAAAATTGAAACTTTTGAAGAGGGTAGCTCCCCAATACATTACTACTCGGAAGATTGGCAAAATGATCTATAGATTGTAACTACTATTGTCAATATTTTTTTTAATAATTAACCCCATTTTTCAGCGCTTTAAAAGCAAAAACTGCTAGCAACGAAGTCTTTATGCTTTTAATTCTTTGGGTATAATCAAAAACTTTTAAATTACAGTTATTAGTAATGAAATTGAACGGCGCTGAAATACTTATAGATTGTTTACAGAAGGAAGAGGTAGAGCATGTTTTTGGCTACCCTGGTGGAGCTGTACTTCATATATATGATGCCTTAGAGGCGCAAGATAAAATTACCCATATATTGGTGAGGCATGAGCAAGGTGCGGCTCATGGCGCTGATGGCTACGCAAGAGCTAATGGAAAGCCTGGTGTTGTCCTGGTAACTTCTGGTCCTGGGATTACTAATGCTGTGACAGGCATTGCTACTGCCCATATGGATTCTATACCAATGGTTATTATTTCTGGTCAAGTTCCTTCACCATTAATTGGAATGGATGCCTTCCAAGAAGTTGATGCAACTGGAATTACACGCTCATGTGTTAAGCATAATTTTCTAATTAGAGATATTAGTGAAATTGCTATGACTGTTAAGAAGGCTTTTCATATTGCCACTACTGGAAGACCTGGCCCTGTTGTAATTGATATTCCTAAGGATATAACAATTGCCAAGATGGAAGTTGAAGAATATCCTACGACTATTGAGATGCGTTCATATAAGCCAACTATCAAAGCAAGTGATCGTCAAATCAAAAAAGCAGCAGAAATGTTAGCAAACTCGAAAAGACCCATTCTTTATGCTGGTGGTGGTTGTGTTATTGGTAATGCTTCTAAAGAGCTTCGTGAATTTACACGTATGGTTGGATTCCCAATTACTCAAACTCTAATGGGCTTAGGTACCTATCCAATGACTGACAAGCAATCCCTTGGAATGCTTGGAATGCATGGAACTTATGAGGCTAATATGGCAATGCATGGTTCTGACTGCGTGGTTGCTATTGGTTCTCGATTCGACGACAGAATTACAGGAAACTTAGAAAAATTTTGCCCTACTGCAAAATTTATTCATATTGATATTGATCCATCTCAAATTTCAAAGAATGTTGTAGCTCACATTCCAATTGTTGGGCAAACAAAGCAAGTTCTTCAGGCTTTAATTGATCAAATGAAAGATAAAAAACTTGAGGATATTTCTAAATGGTGGTCTCAAATTGAAGAATGGAGAAAGGTTGACTCGTTAGCTTATAAAAAATCTTCAGGAGTTATTAAGCCACAGACAGTTATTGAAATGCTCTATGAAGTTACTAAGGGAAAAGCAATCGTTACTTCAGATGTTGGTCAGCATCAAATGTGGGCTGCACAATATTATTTATTTGATGAGCCTAGGCAGTGGATTAACTCGGGCGGTCTAGGAACTATGGGTTTTGGACTTCCAGCTGCTATGGGCGCTAAACTTGCAATGCCAGACAGAGATGTGGCATGTGTTACGGGTGATGGTAGTATTCAAATGATGCTTCAAGAGCTTTCAACCATGCTTCAATATTCGACGCCAGTAAAAATAATTAACCTTAACAATGGCTACCTTGGAATGGTTAGGCAGTGGCAAGAGTTCTTTTATGAAAAGCGTTATGCAATGTCCTATATGGACGCTCTACCTGATTTTGTAAAGCTTGCAGAAAGCTATGGTCATATGGGAATAAGGGTTGAAAAAGAAGAAGATTTAAAACCTGCGCTTATTGAAGCATTTAATCAAAAAGACCGAACTGTTTTTCTTGATATTGTGACAGACCCATCTGAGAATGTATTTCCAATGATTCCTGCTGGTGGTGGACATAGTGATATGTTGCTTGCAGGTAGAGATGAAATGGTTTCAAAAGATGAAACTGACTTTAACGCGGTATAGCTTATGAGACATATTATTTCAGTGATACTAGAAAATGAGGCTGGAGCACTTTCAAGAGTTGCTGGTCTTTTTACTCAGCGAGGCTTTAATATTGAGTCACTAACTGTAGCCATAACGAATGATCCAAGCTTGTCTCGAATGACAATTGTATCTTCAGGTAGTGATCGAGTTTTAGAGCAAATTGTAAAACAACTTAACAAATTAATCGAAGTTGTTAAAGTTAGTGATTTGACTAGCCAAGATCATGTTGAGCGAGAATTATTGCTTGCTAAGATTTCTTCAAATTCAAAAGAGGGCGCAAATATACAAGAATTGGTAGAGATTTTTGGTTGCAAGGTTGTCGATGTTACTGATAAAGTCTACACCATAGAGGTTTCAGGAAAATCAAAGAAAATTAATGCCTTTTTGGATGCTTTTGATCCTGCAAGCATTATTGAAGTTACAAGGACTGGAGTCACCGGGATTTCCAGAGGAAAAAAATTAATTTAAATTTAAGGACAAAAAATGAATAGATATTACGATAAAGACGCAGACCTTTCAATTATTCAAGGCAAAAAAGTTGCAGTTATTGGTTATGGCTCTCAAGGCCATGCTCAAGCTAATAATCTGAAGGATTCTGGTGTAGAAGTTGTTGTTGGTCTTAGAGATAGCTCATCTTCTGCTACTAAAGCAAAAGAGGCGGGATTAGGAGTTATGTCTGTTGAAGAAGCAAGTGCTTGGGCAGATGTTGTTATGTTATTGGCTCCAGATGAGTTCCAAGCCAGTATTTATTCAAAGAATATTGAGCCTAATCTGAGACAAGGTGTTGCCTTAGCTTTTTCACACGGCCTCAACATTCATTTTGATATGATCGTCCCAAGAGAAGACCTGGATGTAATTATGATTGCTCCAAAAGCGCCTGGACATACCGTTCGCTCTGAGTTTGTTAAAGGTGGAGGAATACCAGACTTAATAGCAATTGAGCAGGATGCAACTGGCAATGCTAAAGAAATTGCTCTTTCATATGCATCTGCAATTGGTGGTGGAAGAACTGGAATACTTGAAACAAGTTTTAGAGAAGAAACTGAAACAGATTTATTTGGCGAACAAGTAGTTCTATGTGGAGGAACCACTGCTCTAGTTCAAGCTGCATTTGAAACACTTGTAGGGGCTGGATATGAGCCAGAAATGGCATATTTTGAGTGTCTTCATGAATTAAAACTTATTGTTGACCTGTTATATGAGGGCGGCATTGCAAATATGCGCTACTCAATTTCAAATACTGCTGAATATGGTGATGTAACTAGAGGGCCAAGAATAGTAACTGATGAAACAAAAGCTGAAATGAAAAAAATTCTAAGTGAAATTCAGAGTGGTGCCTTTGCCAAAGAATTTATTAATAATGTTGGTGATTTACCTGTCCGTCGTGATGTTCAGCGCAAACACCAAATTGAAACTGTTGGAGAGAGTTTGCGTTCAATGATGCCATGGATTGCAAAAAATAAATTAGTAGATCAGACTAAAAACTAATTAAATTTTAATATTGTCAGCTTAACTTTAAGCAGTCATGACAGAAAATAAACCAAGAAATAGAGGAATCTACTTATTGCCAAGCGTTTTAACAACGTTTGGCATGTTTGCTGGGTTTTATTCTATTATTGCATCAATTAATGGTGACTTTACAACGGCAGCAATTTCAATAATGATTGCCATGTTATGGGACACTTTAGATGGGCGAGTTGCTAGGTTAACAAATACTCAAAGTGCTTTTGGTGCTGAGTATGATTCTTTAGCTGATTTAGTTTCATTTGGTTTAGCTCCAGCTCTTCTGGTTTATTTGTGGGGTTTCTCTGGCTTAGGAAGGTTTGGCTGGTTTGCGGCGTTTATTTATTTAGCTTGCGCTGCTTTGCGTCTTGCTAGGTTTAATACACAAGTAGACTCTGCTGATAAGCGATACTTTCAGGGCTTGCCTTCGCCAGCTGCTGCAGGCGTAATAGCTACAATGATATGGCTTAAAATTTGGGCATATGCTTTTTTTGATTCAGATGTAATTTCAATAGGTTACATAGGCTACTATCTTGGTGCTGTAATAACTATTGTTTGTGGTCTTCTTATGGTTAGCAATGTTCGGTATTACAGTTTTAAAGAATTGGATGCAAAGAAGGCTTCATTTCGATTTCTTTTGGCTATTGTTCTTAGTTTAATTGTGCTGCTTTATAAGCCTAATATTGTTTTATTTACTGGGTTTTTCCTGTACTTGCTTTCAGGTCCATTTATTACTATTATTGGTATTAATAAAAGGCGCATTGAGAAAAAAAAGAGTAAGACAACTTAAGTTGCTTTATAATCTTCACTTATGACTATGTACTTTAATTTATTCACTTTACTTTCACTAAGCAAGCTCTTTGCTTTGTTGCGATTATTGCCGTAAGGCAATAATAATCATAATAGACGAAAGTCTATCACTAAAACTTAAGATAAAATTCGTAAAATAAAAGGAGCAAGTGATGTCCAAAAAACTAATAATATTTGATACAACATTGCGAGATGGAGAGCAATCACCTGGTGCATCAATGAC
The DNA here is from genome assembly GCA_905618925.1 of uncultured Candidatus Thioglobus sp. Lineage (GTDB taxonomy): Bacteria > Pseudomonadota > Gammaproteobacteria > PS1 > Pseudothioglobaceae > Pseudothioglobus. The sequence goes on from CAJQTG010000008.1 coordinate 41,083, forward strand.
CAAGGATGAAAAAGTTCGTATCGCTAAAAGTTTAGAAAAAATGAGAGTTGATGTTATTGAGGCTGGTTTTGCAATTGCATCTCAAGGTGATTTTGAGGCAGTTCAAGCAGTCGCAAAAGCAGTCAAAGACTCAACAGTATGCTCGTTAGCAAGAGCACTCGATAAAGATATTGATAGAGCAGGTGAGTCAATTAAAGGTGCAAATTCAGCTCGAATTCATACTTTCATAGCAACCTCTGATATTCATATGAAGATGAAGCTAAGAATGACGCCTGATGAAGTTGTCACTCAAGCAATTCGCTCTGTTAAAAGGGCAACAAAGTTCACTGATAATATTGAGTTTAGCCCAGAAGATGCTGGTCGTTCAGATATTGACTTCCTTTGTCGAATAATTGAGTCAGCTATCAATGCTGGAGCAACAACAATTAATATTCCAGATACAGTTGGATACAATATTCCTCATCAATTTGGTGAAACAATGAGAGAGTTAATAGAAAGAATTCCAAATTCTGATAAGGCAATTTTTTCTGCGCACTGTCATAATGATTTAGGTCTTGCAGTTTCTAATTCTCTTTCAGCAGTTTTAAATGGTGCAAGACAAATTGAATGTACAATTAATGGATTAGGAGAAAGAGCTGGAAATACTTCTCTTGAAGAAGTTGTTATGGCTGTTCGAACTCGGCAGGATGTATTTGGAATAGATACAAATATTGATGCTACTGGAATTCTTGCTGCCTCTAGATTAGTGTCTTCTATAACTGGATTTGTTGTTCAGCCAAATAAGGCCATAGTTGGAGCCAATGCTTTTGCGCATGAAGCGGGAATCCACCAGGATGGAGTTCTTAAGCATCGAGAAACCTATGAGATCATGAGAGCAGAGGACGTTGGTTGGAATAAGAATTCATTGGTTCTTGGTAAACATTCTGGCCGTAATGCTTTTAAAGCTAGGCTTCGAGAATTAGGTATTGAATTTGATTCAGATGAGACATTAAATGATGCTTTTTCTAGATTTAAAACTTTAGCTGATAAAAAGCATGATATTTTTGATGAAGATCTTCAGGCTTTGGTTTCAGATGCCCAAACTGAGCCATCTGAAACTATTCAATTGGTTTCACTCAAAGTCTCTGCCGAATCTGGAAAAGAAAATACTGCAGTCGTAACGCTGTCGATAAATGGCAATGAACAAAGCGCTTCAGCTAAAACATCTGGAGCTGTTGACGCTACGTTTAATGCTATTCTATCCTTAGTTGATATAGATCCAAAACTTCAATTATATTCTGTAACAAATGTAACTCAAGGAACCGACTCTCTTGGAGAGGTAAATGTTCGCTTGGAGTATGAAGGAAAAATTGTAAATGGACAGGGGGTTGATACTGATATTATTACTTCCTCAGCTAAAGCATATGTCAATGCTCTTAATAAAGTAATGGCAAATGTTGAGCGTGCTCATCCGCAGATATGACTATGCAGTTAAGAAATCAATATCTTGAGGCTTTAGGAATTCCAGATTTTCTCTATTCTAAAATTGAGCCAAAAAAACCTCCTGAACCATTACTAAAGCTTTTAATAGTTGAGGTAGGAGCTCAAGATTCATTTTGCTCAAAAGGTGATAGTCAAAACTTATTAATAAAGATGCTTGCATCGATCGACTTAAGTATTAAAAGTGCTCAACTTGTTTCACTTGAAAAAAATCTTATTGATGAATATATAAAAAATAATCCTTCAGAGGCTGTAATGATAATGGGCTCTTCTTATGAGCCGATCAAGTCAGATATTTTTTTAATGGATCATCCAAGAGACATTCTAAAGAATTCAAGTCTGAAGCGTGAATCCTGGGAGATTTTAAAAAAGGTTAAGCAATGTCTCAAATAGATTATTCGCTTAACTCATATAAGAGGCCTAAATTAGAAACTCCCAATGGTGAAAAAAAACTATTAATGCATTCATGTTGCGCTCCTTGTGCAGGAGAAATTATGGAGGCTTTGGCTGCATCTGAGATTGAAACAACGATTTTTTTCTATAATCCAAATATTCATCCTTTTGATGAGTATGAACTTAGAAAAGAAGAAAATATTCGTTTTGCAAAAAAACTTGGTATGCCAATTATTGATGCTGATTATGACCGTGATGAGTGGTTTTCCAGAACAAAAGGCCAAGAAAACGAACCAGAAAGAGGAAAGAGGTGTTCTACTTGTTTTGATATGAGATTTCAAAAAACAGCTAAATATGCCTCTGAAAATAATTTTGAAATTATTTCTTCAACACTTGGAATTTCTCGCTGGAAAGATATGAAGCAAATTAATGATTCAGGTGCTAGATCTTCAGAGCCTCACAATGTTCCTTATTGGGATTTTAATTGGCGGAAGCAAGGAGGATCTTCTAGAATGCTCGAATTATCAAAGCAAGAAAACTTCTATCAGCAGGAATATTGTGGATGTGTCTACTCCTTAAGAGATACTAATAATTGGAGAGTCTCAAGGGGTCGAGACAGGATTGAACGAGGAGTTAAGTTCTATCAAGAAGCTAAATTAAAATTATCTCAACTAGACTAGTTTTCAATTAGATACAGTAGTAGTGATTTCTGAACATGAAGTCGATTTTCTGCTTCACTCCAAACAACGCTCTGTTTTCCATCTATCACCTCTGTACTAACCTCTTTACCTCGATAGGCTGGGAGGCAATGCATAAATAGTGCATTATCTTTAGCCTGACCCATCAATTTTTGATCAACTTGAAAGCCCTTAAACGCTGTTTCTCGCTGTTTTATTTCTAATTCTTGACCCATGCTGGTCCAAACATCTGTAACGATAATGTCAGCATCTCTGCAAGCATCTTTAGGATTTTCAAAGAAACTGATATTTTTTTTATATTTTTCAATAAATGTATCAGAAGGCTCATAGCCAGATGGAGTTGCAATTGAAAGCTCAAAATCAAATATTGCAGCAGCCTGCATATATGTTTGACAAACATTACAGCCATCTCCAATCCATGCTATTTTTTTACCTTTGATTGACCCCCTATGTTCTTGATAAGTCATTAAGTCAGCAAGTATTTGACAAGGATGAGATTCATCTGAAAGGGCATTAATAACTGGCTTACTAGAGTGTTTTGAAAACTCAACAATATCTTCATGTGAGGATAGTCTTAGCATAATTGCATCAACCATTGAGCTAATGACTATAGCACTGTCGGTAATTGGCTCACCTCTTCCAAGTTGTATGTCTTTCTCAGAGAGAAAAAGTGACTGACCGCCAAGCTGCGTCATTCCTGCTTCAAATGAGACTCTAGTTCGAGTAGAAGATTTATCAAAAATCATTGCTAAAGTTTTATTTTTAAGATTTTCATTTATGAGCCCAGACTTATGTTCTTTTTTAAGCGAGATAGCTCGATCTATAATTCCCTGTAAATCATTTTGAGAAAGTTGATCAAAGTTGATGAAATTATTTGGCATAGTTATTCCTAAATACTAATTAGTTTTATAATCTTTTTGATTAAAATATCAATTTCTTTTTTAGATATTATAAGTGGAGGCAGCATTCGAATAGAATTACCAGTGATGTTTATTAAAAGCCTATCATCTAGGGCTTTTTGAGTGAGCTTACTGCAATCAATAATCTTTTCATCAAGTCCAATACCAATCATAAGTCCTTTAATTCGTAACTCTTTCACAACATTTAAAGCCATTATCTTTGATTTAAATTCTGACTCAAAATATTGACTCATTTTCATTACGTTGTCTAGAATTGAGTCATTCTCAAAGACGTCAAGAACACTTGAGGCTACTCCTGTTACTAGTGGGTTTCCTCCAAAGGTTGAACCATGGGTTCCTGGAGTGAGCATTTGAGCAGCTTTACCTTTAGCAAGGCAAGCTCCAATTGGAACACCGTTGCCTAAGCCTTTAGCTAGGCAGAGAATATCCGGAGTAATTTTGTTGTGTTGATGAGCAAAGAGTTTTCCTGTTCTTCCCATTCCTGCCTGAACCTCATCAAGTATATAGAGCCATTCATTTTTTTCACAAAGTGATTTGACTTTATTTAAATAATCTACTTGCGGAATTATAATGCCAGCCTCGCCTTGGATAGGTTCAAGCATTACAGCGACCACATCTTTATTTTTACTATATTTGCTGATCGCATCAATATCATCAAAGTCAAAATGAACAAACTCACTCATTAATGGAGAGAAACCTTCTTGCACCTTGCTTTGACCTGTTGCAGATAGAGTTGCCATAGTACGGCCATGAAAACTCTTATTTGCAGTTAAAATAATTGGACTTTGAATGTTTGTAGAACGAGCATAAAGCCTAGCAATTTTTATCGCAGCTTCATTTGCTTCTGCTCCTGAGTTTGAGAAGAAAGCTTTATCCATATTTGCTAAGTTACATAGGCGTGTTGCAAGTTTTTCTTGATTTGCAATGCGGTAAACATTTGAGGTATGAAGCAGTTTTTTTGACTGATCAATAATACTTTTTGTAATTGTAGGATGGGAATGACCGAGATTAACAACGCCAATCCCTGAAAGAGCATCAAGGTATTCATTCCCAGATGTATCAGTTAACCAGCAGCCACGACCTTTAGTAAAGGTAACCTCGAGTGGGTAGTAGTTAGACATTAAGTTTGACATAAAAAAAATCCCAGTTGATAAATAAAAAAAGCCCCATTATGGGGCTTTTGAATCTAAGTTATTTGCCAGATTAAGGTAAATTAGCCACCATTAATGAATAAACTTGAAGACAAGATCTTCGAGAAGTGTAAGGTCTTAAACAGCGTGATTCAGATAACATTTCAGTCTTAAAATACAAATTAAAAGAATTATTATATCCTAATTTTTACATTCATACTTTCTGTAATTTACTCAATATAAAAGATAAAAAAGTTAAATATTAAGACTAATTTATGACACAATATATTTGCAAGAAACATAATTTTATTTCATTAATCTAAGGAGTAAAAAATGCAACTTAACCTTTCTGGTCATCATCTTGATATTACATCTTCTATCAGGCAGCATACGAGCGATAAACTCATAAAAATAAAGCATCATTTTGATAACGTGATGAATGTTAATATGATTTTAGAAGTGCAAAAAGATCTTCAAACAGCTGAAGCAACTATCCATGTTAGTGGAGCTGATTTGTTTGCAAAAGCCCAAAGTAATGATATGTACGTATCTATTGATCAACTAATCAATAAGCTTGATTCTCAGATAATTAAGCACAAAGAAAAACTACATAACCACAGAGCTTAGTTTATATAAATTATAATATGATGTAATAACTGCATATCAAGTTAAGCTTGTTATGCAGTGTTAACTATTGGATTATAAATATGGCTGAAGCTGAGCTTACTAACTTTGAAGTAAGCCTTCAAAATTTAATGTTTGCACTAGAGGCATCTAATCATGATGAGGCAAAACATCAAATTAAAGAACTTCACCCTGGAGAAATAGCGAGGCTTTTAGAGGCTATTCAACCTAAAGACAGGGCTGTTATTTGGCCTGGGATAGAAATTTCAATACAGGGTGAGGTTTTAAAAGAGGTCAATGAAGACGTTCAGTCCCAGTTAATTGGAGAAATGTCGGTAGATGATCTTGTTAAGGCTACTGAAAAATTAGATACCGATGACTTGGCTGATATTGTTCCAAACTTACCTGAGTCTGCAGTTCATAGCCTCTTATTGACGCTTGATTTTAAACATCGAGAACGTCTTAATACAATTCTAAGCTACCCTGAAGACTCTGCTGGTGGTTTAATGAATACTGACTTTATAACTGTCAGGCCTGACGTCACAATAAGAACTGTAATAAGATATTTAAGGCTTCTTAAAGAGATGCCTGTAGACACTGACCAAATTTTTGTTGTTGATAGAGACTTTAATTATTTAGGCTCCTTACTAATTACTACTTTGTTGACTGCAGAGCCAGGAAAAATTGTTACTTCTTTGATTAATAGTGATGCTTCTAAACCAATTAATGCTGATACTGACGAAACTGAAGTGGCCTTACTATTTGAACAAAGAAATCTGATTTCAGCTCCAGTGATTGATGAAAATAACCAGTTAGTTGGCCGAATTACAATCGACGATGTGGTTGACGTAATACGTGATCAGGCCGAACACTCAGTAATGTCCATGGTTGGTTTGGACGAGGATGAGGATGTCTTTGCTCCTATCTTTCAAAGTTCGAAGCGCCGAAGTCTCTGGCTAGGAGTTAATCTAATAACTGCATTTATTGCGGTCTACTTTATCGGTCTTTTTGAGGCCACCTTGCAGCAAAAAATTGCTTTGGCAATATTAATGCCAGTAGTTGCTAGTATGGGAGGTATTGCAGGTACTCAAACTCTTATAATAGTTACTCGAGGAATTGCAACGGGAAGAGTGACCTCGGCCAATATCAAAACTCTTATCAATAAAGAAGTTGCAGTAAGTGGTCTTAATGGCATAATTTGGTCAATCGTTATTGGGCTGATTACTTACTACTGGTTCTCCGACTTGCTGCTGAGCTTAGTCATAGCGCTTGCAATAATTACTAATTTACTTGTCGCTGCTTTTTCTGGTGCATTCTTACCTTTGGCGCTTACTAAGTTAAAGATAGATCCTGCTTTGGCTGGAGGAGTTATTCTTACAACAATTACAGACGTTATTGGTTTTGTTGCCTTCCTTGGATTAGCGGCTATATTTATTTAATTTTTATTATTAAATGAAACTCTTATATACGAATGAAAATCGAATAATGGTTATGAACGTTAAAAACGTTCTAATTAATAATGGTTATGAGGTAATTCTCAATAACGAGTTTGCATCAAGTGCTTCCGGTGGTTTGGCTCCCTTTGATACTTGGCCAGAAGTCTGGCTATTAAAAGATAGTGATTTAGATGGCGCTAAAAAAGTTCTTGCGTCAATTGATACTGAACTAAGCCCAATCACTTGGAAGTGTCGAGATTGCAATGAAGAAAATGACCAAACCTTTGATTTTTGCTGGAAGTGTAGTAGAGACAATATTCAATAAACTATCCCTATGAAACACTTATTTTCCTTCACTAATTGTAATAATTATTGGTTTTTTTCTCAGGATGTCTATTAAGCGCTAACAAAAATCTTGAAAAGCTAAAGTGCTCTTGTCATCTTTATATGATCAATGCCAGCCTCTTCAAACTTATCACCAGTACAAGTAAAATTAAGATCAATATAAAATCCTCGGGCATGCCACTGAGAAGAGAGCCATAATGTTTTCAATTGATTTTCTTGAGCCCATTCAATTAGCATTTTCATAATTAATTTACCTATGCCTTTACCTCGAAATTTCTTTAAAACAGCTACCCTTCCTATGTGCCCATCAGCCAGAATCCTTCCTGTTCCGATTGCCTTATCATCTAACAATATGAGTATGTGAGTAGCGTCATGATCAAGACCATCAATTTCAAGTTCTTCAGGGACCTTTTGCTCATCAACAAAAACTTTAAATCTTACTTCACAAATTTTTTGATGATTAGATTTATAGTTAGTTGTAATAGCTGAAATATTTTCCATAATTAACTATAAGTGAATAAAAAATAGATTGACCGCTAGAGCGGTATATATTAAAGCTGCAAGGAGGTTAAGGTTTTTATTAATAGTTTTAGATTTCTTTAAAACCCCCTCAAGAAAACTAGATAAATAAGCAATTGATGTAAAAACAAAAAATGCACTAAAAATGAATAATAATCCAAGCATAAATATCTGGGACGTAACATTATTGCTGGAATTTACAAACTGAGGTAAAAAAACCAAAAAAAAGATTGCTACCTTTGGGTTGGTTAGGTTCATTACAACTCCAGTAAGATAGTATGATCTATTTGAACTATTTTTGGATTCCCCACCTAGGTTTAACTCTTTATTTTGAATCGAGAGCCAAGCAAGATAAACAAGGTAGAAGGCGCCAACGATTTTTAGTCCATTAAAGGCAATTGCGCTTGTTTGAAAAATAACGCTAACACCAATTGCAACTAAGATCGTGTGTCCTATGAGTCCTGTGCACAGGCCAAGTGTAGTATAAAGTCCAATCCTCCATCCCTTTAAAGCTGAATTACTCATGACAAATAGATTGTCTGGCCCAGGAACTAGACTTAAAACTATAGATGCAGTAATAAAAGTGATTATTGTCTCAATACTTAATACTTCAAACATTTATAAACCTTATTGTGGTTATTTGCTAAAAACTTCAGAGGAGTTTTTATAGGCTTTAAATTCGATAGAATTACCTGAATAGTCCTCAAAAAACATTGTTGCCTGCTCACCAGGAAAGCCTTCAAACCTGATGCTAGGCTCAATAATAAATTTAACAGCATGTGATTGAAGTTTATTGGCTAAATCCTTAAAGATATTCCATTCTAATACGCAGCCAAAGTGCGGCATAGGGACTGACATGCCCTCAACATTTGAGTTGGTTTTACTACTTTGTATTATCTCGCCAATATGAAGTGAGAGCTGGTTTCCAAAAAAATTAAAATCCACCCACGTATCCGAGCTCCTTCCCTCAATACAGCCCAAAAGATCCCCATAGAATCTTCGTGTGGATTCTAGATCAGTAACTGTGTATGCTAAATGAAAGACATTCATATAAATCTAAGTTAAGACAGGCCCATTATTAAACCAATAAGAATTAGTATTGATCCAGTTACTCTATTTTGCCATAATATTTTTTTAGGGTCGGATAAAAATGATTTCATTATTTTTGCGAGCATAAGGTAGCCAGTCATTACCAGTAGATCAACAACAACTAGTGTTGCAGTTAAAATTACACAAGTAGAAATTTTAAGGGCAGTTAAATCCACAAAAAGTGGTATTAATGCAAGAAAAAATACAGTACCCTTAATGTTAGTTATATTGACAAAAAAACCTTTTAAAAAGGAGTTTAAAGGGCTAAAAGTATCATTTAAATTTCCTTTAAAAGTGGCAATTTGTTCAATTTTTTTAAGCCACTGTATAACCCCTAGCACAATCAAATATAGCATTCCCAGTATTTTAATTATTGAAAAAATACTCGGAAACTGATCAATTAATACTCCAAGCCCTAGTAGCAGAAATATAATTTGGCTCATCAGTCCGATTTGAAGGCCAATAACTGAAATTATTGACCTCTTAAAGCCGTATTGCGTTCCTTGGCTTATTGAAAAAATGGCTCCAGGGCCAGGTGATATACTAATAAAGAGCGCAGATGCTAATAGCCCAAGCCAGATAGTTAATTCCATAATTTTGTTTAACTAAAAGGTATCGAAGTTACTTTTCCTAGTCTAGGGCCCCAGGGTGTTAATACTTCAACCACAGTATCAATATCATTAAAGCCACTTTCTATGGTTGCCATTGCCATGTTAATCTTTAGCCTTGGAGAGTATGCAGCGCTTGTTACTCTGCCGCATATCTTATCATCGGCTTTAACTTCCCATGGGCTAGCACAGCCACCAATAAATGCATCACCCTTAATAATAAGGCCAACAAGTTTTTTGGTGACGCCTTCAGAGCGAATTTTATGAAGTGCATTTCGGCTTAAGTAATCAGTCTCTTTATCGAGCTGGCAAAAATTAGCTAGTGGGAGTTCCAGTGGGTTACTATTAATATCCATATCATTACCCCATGAAAAAAGACCCGACTCAACCCTTTCAATATTATTTGGTGTTCCAGGCTTAATGTCATATTTCTTACCGGCTTTAGCAACAATATCCCAGAGCTTTTGACCTTGAGAGCCATCACGAAGATAGAGCTCAAAACCACCTTGTTTACTCCACCCTGATTTTTGGACAATGAGAGGAATACCTTCTAACTCAACTTCCTTAAAAAAGAAATACTTGATATCTTTAACCCAGTCACCAAACAAATCAATCATTAGTGGCAAATGGTTAGGTCCTTGGATAGCAAGCGGAGACACATCTGGCTCACTTATTTGAACATCCCAACCCAATCCACAGGCTAGTCCACGAGTCCATAGTAAAACATCACTATCAGCAATGGAAAGCCAAAATTGATTTTCAGCCAATCTTAAAATAATTGGGTCATTTATTATTCCGCCATTCTCATCAGTAATAAGGGCATATTTCCCTTGGCCAATTTGAAGTTTTGAGAGATCTCTTGAGGTAATATATTCAACAAATTTGTATGCATCATTTCCAATGATCTCAACCTGTCGTTCAGCAGCAACATCCCACATAGTGACGTTATTCATTAAATTCCAGTAGTCCGCCTCTGCGCCTTCATAAGAAGTGGGCATAATCATATGATTATATAACGTGAAAGTTTTGGCGCCAGCTTTAAGCGTAGCCTCGTAATATGGGGATTTTCTTAAGCGATCTGACAGGGTAAAGTTGACATGTCCATCCATTGGTTTACTCCAAGTTTTAAGTATTAATATATCTTAGCAAGAATGAAGCTTTGCAAAGATAAAAAAGTGTATTTTATACCTTATTTTTTAGATTTTTCAACTATAAAGAATCTGAAGAAATACCATTAGATCTAAGCCATTGGGCAAACTTTGCCTTAATTTTATTTAAAGACTCATTGTCATTAGCCTCAAAACGTAAAACTAAGCAGGGAGTTGTATTAGAGGCCCTAACAAGTCCCCAACAATTTTCATAATCAACTCTAACGCCATCAATTGTATTAATCGCAGCATTAGGAAAATTAACATCCACTGATAATTTATCCATTGCTTCAAATTGCTGACCATACTTCTCAAAGTTAATATTAATTTCAGGGGTGCTTATATTTACTGGCATTTCATCAAAAATCTCAGAACATGACTTATTACTCTTAGAAACAATTTCCAATAATCTTGCTCCAGTATAAAGAGCATCATCAAAACCATACCAGCGCTCCTTAAAGAAAATATGCCCTGACATTTCTCCAGCTAGCTCCGCTTTAGTTTCTTTAAGTTTTTGCTTAATGAAGCTATGACCCGTTCTAGACATAATCGGCTCACCCCCATTTTCAGAAATAAATTTGGGCAGAAGTGAAGTGCACTTCACATCAAAGATTATTTTTGCCCTTTTATTTCGGCTTAGTACGTCTTTTGAGTAAAGCATCATTTGCTGATCAGCCCAAATGATTTGACCTTGGTTATCAACCAACCCTAGCCTATCCCCATCCCCATCAAAAGCAAGACCTAAGTCAGATCCAGTACCTTTAACTTCTTGGATTAGATCTTGTAAATTTTCGGGTTTAGAGGGGTCGGGATGATGATTTGGAAACCTACCATCAACTAAGCAGAAAAGCTTAGTGACTTTAACGCCTAGCGCTTCAAACAATTGAGGAGCAATATTACCAGCAACGCCATTTCCACAATCTATTACAATCTTAAGCTCCTTCTCAATTTTGATGTCTGACTTAATAGTGTCTATATAGTTTTGATCGATATTAATAGAGGTTGAGGTGCCGGAGCCAGATGAAAAATTATTTTCATTAATTCTTCTAAGCAGATCTTGAATTCTTTCTGCTGAGAGAGTTTCACCTGCAACCATGATTTTCAGTCCATTATATTCTGCTGGGTTGTGAGACCCAGTAATCATGACGCCTGAAGTTGCTCCTTTGGTGTAAGTTGCAAAATATACAACGGGTGATGGAACCATCCCTATGTTAACAACATGACAGCCACTCTCAAGAAGGCCTAAAATCAATGCATCTGATAATTCTGGTCCAGATAAACGCCCATCTCTTCCTACAACAACACCCCTCTCTCCCTTTTCAATGGATTCGCTACCAACAGCTTTGCCTATCAATTTGACAATTTCTGGTGTCAGTTCAGTTTCTACAATGCCTCTTATGTCGTAGGCTTTAAAAATTGAGCTTGGAATATTCATTAAAATATTTGTAAAGGTTAAAGATGCGGCTATTTTAACAAACATTCATTTTAGAAAACGAAAGATGATTTTCAAGTTGAAAAAAAATGACTAAACCATAATCTAATCCTATAACTTTATTCAGCCTCTAATAAAAGTTTTTCTTTAGACTTAATTCACACTTTATTATGGTGGTTTTGAGTGAATTTTTTAGGGATAATATCCACAAAAGTTGAATTTCAAACATTTTCTGTTGAATTAAATTAAATAAAATTTATGTCTCAAAAAGATATTGATCCGCAAGAAACTATTGAATGGTTAGAAGCTTTTAGATCTGTTGCCAGGGTTGAAGGGCAAGATAGAGCTAAGTACATCCTGCAAAAATTAATGGATATGGCCCATGAAGATGGGATGAGCTTGCCACAAGGTGTTAATACAGCTTATTTAAATTCAATCCCAGTAGAAAAAGAAACTGAACTTGTTGTTAAGCATGATATTGAGCATCGAATTAAATCGATCATTCGATGGAATGCAATGATTATGGTTGTAAAAGCAAATCAAGTCTCCTCTGAACTTGGCGGCCATATTGCATCTTTTGCATCTAGTGCAACCCTGTATGAAGTTGGTTTTAATCATTTTTATCGGGGTGGGAATTTAGATCAGGGGGCAGACCTAATATTTTTCCAAGGACATATCGCACCTGGAATATATTCAAGAGCCTTTCTAGAGGGAAGAATTACTGAAAAGCAAATGCTTAACTTTAGGCAAGAGGCTAATCAAGAAGGATTATCATCCTATCCCCATCCATGGTTAATGCCAAATTTTTGGCAATTTCCTACGGTATCTATGGGGCTAGGGCCAATAATGGCGATATTTCAAGCGCGTTTTATGAAATACCTTCAGCATCGAGAAATTATTAAAACTGATAAAAGAACCGTTTGGGCTTACATAGGAGATGGTGAAACAGATGAGCCTGAGTCTCTTGGTGCCATATCTTTAGCAGGTAGAGAAAAACTGGATAATCTTATTTTTGTTATTAATTGTAATCTTCAGCGTTTAGATGGACCTGTTCGAGGAAATGGTAAGATCATTCAAGAGCTTGAAGGAATGTTTCGAGGCGCTGGCTGGAACGTAATTAAAGTTATTTGGGGTAGGGGTTGGGATAAATTAATCGCCAATGATACTTCGGGCCTTTTGAGGCAAAGAATGGAAGAAGTCGTTGATGGAGAATATCAGGCCTATAAAGCAAAAGATGGTGCTTATGTTCGTAAGCATTTTTTTGGAAAGTATCCTGAAACTATTAAACTTGTTGAGCATATGTCTGATGATGAAATTTTCGGGCTTACTCGCGGTGGTCATGATCCAAATAAGGTTTTTCAAGCTTACAAATCAGCTAAAGAGCATAAGGGACAGCCTACAGTTATTTTGGCAAAAACAGTTAAAGGCTACGGAATGGGAGAGGCTGGTGAAGGACAAAACACTACCCATAGCCAGAAGAAATTAGGTGTTGATGCACTAGTTCGTGTTGCTCAGAGATTTGATATTCCTGTTACTAAAAAAGATGCAGAAGAGCTTAATTTTTATAAACCTGCAGAAGATAGTGAGGAGCTTAAATACCTTAGAGAGAGGCGTGAAGCTTTAGGGGGATATCTACCTGTTAGAAGTTTTGAGCTGGAGTCGTTTACAATACCAAAATTAAACGTTTTTGATCCTCTACTAAAATCTACTGATGAAAAGGAAATATCAAGCACAATGGCATTTGTGCGCTTCCTATCACTACTAATACGAGATAAAGAGATTGGTCCAAGAGTTGTTCCCATTGTTCCTGATGAAGCGAGGACTTTTGGAATGGAGGGTCTTTTTAGGCAAATGGGTATTTACTCTTCTTCTGGTCAGCTCTATGAGCCAGAAGATTCTGATAAAGTTATGTGGTACAAAGAAGATATTAAAGGTCAAGTTCTTCAAGAAGGTATCAACGAAGCTGGAGCAATTTCTGACTGGATTGCTGCTGCAACTTCCTACGCTTCTCATAACGTCACAATGATTCCTTTTTATATTTACTACTCAAAGTTTGGCTTTCAAAGGGTTGGTGATCTTGCGTGGGCTGCTGGAGATATGCAAGCTAAGGGTTTTTTGATGGGAGGCACTTCTGGAAGAACAACACTAGCTGGTGAAGGACTGCAGCATCAAGATGGAGATTCATTAATTGTTGCTAACACTATTCCAAATTGTGTTTCTTACGATCCAACTTATGCTTATGAGCTTGCAGTTATTTTGCGCGAAGGTATGCGCCGAATGTATGAGAATATGGAAAGTGTTTTTTATTACATAACATTGATGAATGAGAATTATGTCCATCCTGCAATTCCTAAAGGCGCTGAAGAAGGAATTATTAAGGGAATGTACCCCTTAAGAGTAGTTGGAAAATCTAAAATTGAAGTTCAGTTATTAGGGAGTGGTGCTATTCTCAGAGAGGTTGAAAAAGCAGCAGATATGCTCGCAAAAGATTGGGGCGTTATGTCACAAGTATGGAGTGTTACTAGTTTTAATGAGATTACAAGAGAGGCTCAAAAAATTGACCGTGAAAACTTATTTAGTGTAAGTCAAAATAAGAAGGTTCCTTATATAACCCAGTGCTTAAGTAAGTCTTCTGGCCCAGTAATTGCTGCTACAGACTATATGAGAAATTATGCAGAGCAGGTTCGTAAGCATATCCCTCTTCATTATGAGGTATTAGGAACAGATGGATTTGGTAGGTCAGATTCTCGTAAAGAGCTAAGATACTTCTTTGAGGTGAATGCAAATTATATTGTTTTTGTAACATTAAAGGCGCTTGTTGATGATGGTTTGCTGGATTCAAAAATAATTAAAAGTGCCATTAAAAAGCTTGATATTGATGTTAATAAATCCAATCCAATGTACACCTAAAAAACTATGAATACCAATGATTATCTCGAGAAACTTAGATCAGGAGTAAAGATGAAGTTTTCGGATTTTACTAATCTAATAGATCGAGAGTATGAATTTTTAAATGTCGCTTTTGAGAATAATAATCTTGTTAACTCAAAAGAAAAAAACCAAGGATCAGCTAAGGTTTTTTGTTTTGGCTTGATGCACTCTCTTTCTGAAGAAGACACAATAAGGTGTTTTGGCGAACACTACCAGTCTGTTATAGATGAGCCTGAAAACTATAATTCTCATTTAAATATTCGTAGCTTTATAACTAATGGTTGGAAAGGGGTTTTAATTAATCAAAATGCACTAAAGCTTAAATAGATATTAGTAGGTTAATATGACAGAGAGTACTAAATATAATAGTGGTATTTATACTGTTTTTCTTAGCGCTTTTCTTGTTCTTTTTCAGCTTGGAATTTACTTTGTGTATATTCCATGGAATGCGGAAAGACTTCAAATAACTGAGTCAGAAATTGGTATTGGTCTTCTGGTTTTTGGTATTTCAAATCTTATAGGTAATCAGACTTCAGGTAGATTTGTAGTTCCAAAGATAGGAACAAAAAACTCTATTGTGATTGGTTTAATAGGGATTGCATACTGCCCTTTACTATTAATACTTTCGCCAAATTATCTTTGGTTTTTGTTAGCCTTTATTCCTTTTGGATTCTGTGTGGGTCTATTTAGTCCTTCTGCGCAATCTCAAATATCTATGATTGAGCAGAAAACATCAAAAATTATTACTCCTTTATATCACGCTGCATTTAGCTTTGGCTCTCTAGTTGGAGCTATTTCTGCATTTTTTACAATTAAATATATAGATAATCCAATTTTAATTTTTATAGCTACTGGCACGATGTTAATTGTGGGCTCAATATTAGTATACAAATTTGGGCTTTTAAAGTCATTTGAAGACCTTAAGAAGATGCCAAAGTTTAAATTACCTAAAAAAACAATTCTAATATTTGGTGTTTTGATGATGATGAATTATGCAACTATGGGCATAATTCTTGATTGGTCTGCGCTTTGGTTAACAAAAGATTTATTAGTTCCACTATATTTAGGAGGAGTTATTATTATTGCATTTAATATTGGTGAAATTACATCAAGGCTCTTTGCATCCAAGATGATAAAAAGCTCTAGTGAAAAGATTATTGGAGGTTACTTTAGTATTCTTGCTGGAATTATCCTATTCATGTCAATATGGACTGGGAATTTATATGTAATCATTATTGGTATGCTGCTATTTGGCTTTGGCACTGCAAACTTTATAGCTATTATTCTTAGGCAAGCTATTAGAGTAACAGATGAGCCAATTTCATTAACTGTTGCTAATCTTATAACGCTAGGCTTTGCTGGCTTTATTTTTGGACCTGCCTTAGTGGGTTATATTGCTGAGTATCTTGGATTGACCTTTAATATGTATCTTTTATGTTTTGTTTGGGGTTTTAACGGATTGGCCTTATTAATAATGATGAGGCGAGTTAACACCTAAAGAATTAGTACATTTTAAGATTAATAGGCTCATACACAAAATCTCTAGGGTGAAAATCTTCCCTTTCAAAGCAATTTAGGTTTCTTTTTTTATTTTCAAAAAGAAGAAGTTTATCTTTTGGTCTTTCTTCGAGCCATACACAAATTGAACCATCAGGCCAATCTTTATAGTAGTTTGCAATTGATAAGTTTGATGATGATAAAAATAATAATATTAAAATGCTCTTAATTAATAATTTCATATAAATAAATTTAATTTTTAAAAATGTAATTTAAACCTACTAGAAATGAGGAGGCTTATCATCAATTATTTGAGATATCTCAGATTCAGATCGATTAATTAACTTTTCATTTGTTTGTTTAATTTGGCTATTAAGTTTTTCGATTTTTTCACCTTGACGAAAAACAACCATATTTAATTCATCGAGCATGTTTTGAAGATATGATATCTTTTCTTCCAGCTCTACTAGTTTATTATCTGACATAGTTTATTATATTAAATAAAAAAGCCACCTTTCGGTGGCTTTATTTAATTATTTATCAATTAAAGCCTTTCTAGAAAGTTTAATTCTTCCTCGGTCTATCCCAAGAACTTTAACTTCAATTTCTTGACCCTCTTTAAGATGATCTTCAACCTTTTCAACTCTCTCATGAGCAATTTCAGATACATGAAGAAGTCCATCCTGATTAGGCATAATTGTAACAAAAGCGCCGAATTCGACTATTTTCGCTACCTTACCCATATATACTTTATTCAATTCAGGAACTGCAGTTACATCTTTAACCATCTGAACTGCTTTTTCAAAGCTTTCAGTATCATTTGCAAAAACATTAACATTTCCTTCGTCATCAACATCTACGCTAGCGCCTGATTGAGCTACGATACCCCTGATAGTCTCACCACCCTTACCAATGACATCACGAATTTTGTCAGTAGGGATTTTAATAACTTTAGTTTTAGGAGCATTTTTTGATGCAGCATTAGGCTCAGAAATAACTTGGTTCATTTGACCAAGAATATTAAGTCTTGCTTCTTTGGCTTGCTTAAGTGCAATTGACATAATGTCTTCAGTGATACCATCAATTTTAATATCCATTTGAAGCGCATTAATTCCTTTTGCTGTTCCAGCAACTTTAAAGTCCATATCACCAAGATGATCTTCATCACCAAGAATGTCAGTTAACACCGTAAAGCGATCTTCATCTTTTACAAGACCCATCGCAATTCCTGCAACTGGAGCTTTAATTGGAACACCCGCATCCATCAGTGAAAGTGAAGAGCCACAAACACTTGCCATAGAGCTAGAGCCGTTAGATTCAGTTATTTCTGACACAATACGAATAGTATATGGAAACTCTTCAATGCTTGGTAAGCAAGCTGCAATTCCTCTTCGTGCCAATCGACCATGACCAATTTCACGTCGTTTAACTCCCATTACTCGACCTGTCTCACCTACACAGTATGGAGGAAAGTTGTAATGAAGCATGAAGTGATCTTCTATGCGATCATTTGATTCAAGTTTTTCAATAAGTTGTCCATCTCTTTTAGAGCCTAGAGTTGTAACAACAAGGGCTTGAGTTTCACCACGTGTGAAAAGCGCTGAACCATGAGTATTTTCTAACACACCTGTTTCAATTGCTAGTTCACGAACAGTTGAACTATCTCTTCCATCAATTCTTGGTTCGCCTTTTAAAATACGCTCTCTAACAGTTGATTTTTCAATTTTTTTGATGTAGTTTTTAACGTCATCAGAGCTTGGTGAATCATCAGCATCAGTAATAAACTCTTCAAGTGCGGCATCTTTAACTTCACCCATTTTTTCATAACGCTCAATCTTATCAACAGTCTGATAAGCTTCAGAAATCTTACTTTCGAATTTAGATTTAATAGAAGACATTAGAGATTCATTTTCAGCTGGTGCTTCCCATATGCGAGGTAAAACTCCTACCTCTTTTGCAAATTCAGCAACACTATCAATTACTACTTGGAATTGCTCATGTGCAAACATAACAGCTGCAAGCATTACGTCTTCTGAAAGCTCACTTGCCTCAGATTCAACCATTAATACAGCGTCTTTAGTTCCAGCAACAACCATATCAAGCTCTGAAGTTTTAAGGTCAGTATATGTTGGGTTAATAATGTAGCTTCCATCTTTGTAACCTACGCGAGCAGCACCAATTGGACCTTTAAAAGGAACTCCAGCAATTGCTAAAGCGGCAGATGTTCCAAGCATTGCTAAAATATCAGGATCTACATCTTTATTTGCAGAGATGACCTGAATCATAACTTGCACTTCATTCATGTAGCCATTTGGAAATAATGGACGAATAGGGCGATCAATTAAGCGAGAAGTTAATGTTTCTTTTTCACTTGGACGTCCCTCTCTTTTAAGAAAGCCGCCAGGGATTTTTCCGGCTGCGTAAGTCTTTTCAATATAATCTACTGATAATGGAAAAAAAGATTGGCCTGGTTTTGCATCCTTTGCTCCAACTACGCTCACTAGTACTTGCGTATCATCCATGCTAGCTAAAACAGCTCCATGAGATTGTCGTGCAATTCTTCCTGTTTCAAATGTAATTTGACTATTGCCAAACGTAAAACTTTTTTGAACTATATTCATGTTCATTGCGTTACTCCAATAAAATAAAAAAATGTTTTATGGTTTAACGTAATAAGCTTTATTTAAAACATACCCAATAGGTACGCTTGAGATAAAACTTACCAAAATCCATAAAACAGTTGAATTATCCCCTAATTTTTTTTCCCAAATGTACTAAATTTGCCTGTTCTCATTGAGCATTAATGGTTTTGCAAGCTTTAAATAATTAAAACTTATTTTAACAATACTGATTAGTTTTGTATGGATTTTTCGATGAGAGATAATGATAATAATCGCACTGCTAGAATTCTATTTTTATTATCTAATTTAAGCTTTCTTGTATTGGAAAAGTTAACGACTAAATCATCATCTATATCGCTACAATTAAAGACTTCACCGTTGATAAACACTCTCAACTCTTTATTGATAAATTGATACGCTACTCTGCATATTGGATGAAGATGATATAAACCAAATTCTTCTATTTCTTCTTGAGTTAGATAAGCTCTAACTTCATTAAATTTTTTTTCATCCTCAGGGTCAAGTTTAGTTACAAAGCACCCAAAGAAATCTTCAGGCAGCTCATTAATACTTAAAAGCCTTTTTGACTGTTCAATTGCTGATTGAGGAATTTCTGCTGGATTAATATTTACTTCCCATACCGGGTCTTTAAGATAGGCGTCATTCTTACTGTTAGGTAATTCAAGTGAACTTAGCATTTCATTATTTTGGTAAGATCTATAACCAATTGAGAGTGTTATGCATTCATCATCAAGACTTACGCCATGATGAGCAACTTTTGGAGGTATGTAGACGATATCTCCTGGTAATGCCTCCCAAGTTGTTTCTGTAATGAAATTTTTCATTATTCGAAGTGGAGTGTCTCTTAAGTAATTTTCAGGGTTACAATCAGTTTCATTTGTTATCCATTGTCGCCTTCCAAGTCCTTGAAGTAAAAATACATCATAATGATCATAATGAGGACCAACACTCCCACCTAATGCTGCAAAAGATATCATTACATCATCAAAGCGCCACCTAGGAATAAAATCAAACTCACTAATAAGTTGATGGACTTCATCTATGTATCTGTCAACCCCTTGAACCAAAAGAGTCCACTTAGTATTTGGAAGCTTCTCAAAGATCTTTTCATCAAATGGACCTTCTTCTATATTCCATTTATTCATTGAAATTGATCCAGTCACAATCCTAGATTCAAATTCTACTTCACAAGACAGTCCTGCAAGTTCATCGGGAGATAAAGGGCTAATAAAGTTTGGAAGGGCATTTTTAATTAGTAGTGGTTTTTTTTGCCAATACTCTTCTAGAAACTGTTGTTTAGAAATGTGACCAAAATGAATCATTATGTTCCTATTAAATTGTTGATTGATTATCTATTAACATAAAGCTTAAATACAACAAATTATCTTTATTGGTTGTATATATAATTATTTTATAATTAAAATTAAACACTTAACTTGTGATGATTAATAAAAATAAATTATCAACTATTATCAATATTGATAAACATCCAATTAAAGATTCTACTTATAGAGCTGAGTGTAGAAGAAAATTAGACAATGATGGGGTTCTCGTTCTTGAAGATTTTCTTTTGAAAGATACAATTAAAAGCATTCTTAAGGAGGCTGATGAGCAGGAAGACTTGGCCTATTACTGCGTAAATAAACATAATGTGTATTTAGAGCCTTCAGATTCTAGTTTTCAAAAAAGTCATCCACGAAATAAAACTGTCATATCTTCGAAAGGCTGCATTACAGATAATCAAGTTCCAAGTGAATCTTCTTTAAGGTCCCTTTATAATTCAAAAATTTTTAAAGAATTTCTCTGTAAGGTTTTAAATGAAGAGGTCCTCTATAAATATGATGACGAGTTATCATCAATAAATATCCATTATGCTAAAGAAGGTCAGGAGCTTGGCTGGCACTTTGATAACTCTTCATTTGCGATTACATTGTTAATACAAAAGCCCATATCTGGTGGCAGGTTTGAGTACATTCGTGATTTTAGAAATTCATCTATTAATGAAAATAATTATGCTCAAGTTTCGGATTTATTAGATAACAAATGCTCTCCTAAAAGATTAAAAATGGAGAATGGCTCACTTGTTTTATTTCGAGGTAAAAATGCTGTTCACCGAGTAACCCAGACAGAGGGAGATTTAACAAGAGTTTTGTCAGTTTTAGCTTACAATTCTGAGCCTGATGTAAAGCTTTCGGAGTCAGCAAGAATGACATTTTTTGGAAAACTATATTAAGTATTATGAGTAAAAATAAAAAAGGCTTAAAGCTTTATGACAATTTGGATCTATCTAAAAGTAAAAATGAAGATGAGCTTTTAGGTGTATATAAAGATTGGGCCCTACTTTATGATAAGGATAATGATGACTTATTGGGTACAGTATCACAGCCTAATGCGGTTCTGATGTTTCATGAATATTTCAAAGATAGTAAACTTAAGATAATAGACGTTGGTTGTGGCACTGGGTTAGTTGGACTAGAGCTTAAAAATCTTGGTTTTTCAAATTTTGATGGAATTGATATTTCTCAAGAGATGATTGATATTGCTCAAAGTAGGGGGTACAACTCTCTTTTTTTAGGAAATTTAAATAAATCACTCTCTATTGATTCTAATACTTACGATGCAGCTCTTTGTGTTGGAGTCTTTACACATGGACATGTTGGTCCTGAAAGATTTTCTGAATTAATAAGAATTGTTAAGCCAGAAGGCATAATTTGTTTTACAATAAACGAAGATGTTTATGAGTCATATGGCTTTGATATTTCAATTAAGCATTTAGAATCTTTAAATGTTTGGGAGATTTTAGATATTAGGAAACATGACTACATGGTTAAAAAAAATGTTAAAGGTATTTATTGTGTTGTTAAAGTAACTTAACTATTACGAGCTTATTTAATTAAAATACACTCTTTTAAAACATTTATAGTAATTCAATAATGAAAAAGACATTTGAATTGGTTCACTCTAAAATTAAACCCGCTAGACTTATTGAAGCAGCTAGACGCGACGTTAAAAAATACTTAAAAAGAGAGAATAGAAAATCGCTTCCAGATGATTTTGATTGCTGGAATTTTGATTGTAAGTTTGGTCCTTCAGTGGAAAAGGCTGAGGTTATTTTATCTTCTGAGATAAGTAAGTACATCAGTGAGGCTGAAGCAGAAAACCTAAAATCATTTTATTTAGAGATTCTCGCTAAACCAGGCTACAAGAAAAATTTCGCTAAACTTAAGGCCTTAGACGAAGAGTAAATAACTTTACTCTATTGGTGGTAGTTTGGTGCTTCCTTAGTAATTGAAACATCATGAACATGTGATTCTGTCATGCCTGCAGTGGTAACTTGAACAAATTGAACTTTTGTTCTCATAGCTTCAAGATTTTTACACCCAGTATATCCCATAGATGATCTGATGCCTCCGACCATCTGATGAATAATAGGTCTTATAGATCCTTTGAAAGGAACTCTTCCTTCTATCCCTTCTGGAACTAGTTTTTCAGCTGCAAGTTCAGCTTGAAAGTATCGGTCTGACGAACCATGAGCTTGACCCATCGCTCCAATTGAGCCCATTCCTCTATATGCTTTATAAGATCTTCCTTGAAATAGCTCAACCTCTCCAGGTGACTCTTCAGTGCCAGCCAGCATAGAGCCTAACATAACGCAATGTGCACCAGCTGCAAAAGCTTTAGCGGCATCTCCAGAGAAGCGAACGCCTCCATCAGCAATTACTGTTACATTAGTTCCTTTAAGAGCATCTGCAATATCAGAAATTGCACTAATTTGAGGTACTCCTACGCCTGCTACAATTCTAGTTGTGCATATACTTCCTGGTCCAATTCCAACTTTCACACTATCAGCGCCAGCTTTAACAAGATCTAAAGCTGCTTCTGCAGTTGCAATGTTTCCAGCAATAATTTCTAAATCAGGAAAATCTCTTTTTGTTTTGATGACGCGATCAATTACCCCTTGTGAATGACCATGTGCAGTATCAATAACTATTACATCAACACCAGCCTTTACAAGGGCGCTAATACGATCACCTGTTCCTTTTCCAACTCCTACTGCAGCTGCAACAATAAGTCTCTCCAGGTCATCCTTTGCGGCTTTTGGAAAGTCACTCGTTTTCTTAATATCACTAACAGTAATCATTCCACCTAGCTTGAATTTTTTATCAGTAACTAAAACCCTTTCAATACGGTGTTTTTGAAGAAGCTTACGGACAGTTTCCATTGAGGCGCCTTCTGCAACAGTAATTAATGATTTCTGAGGAGTCATTACATTTTCAACTATCTCATCAAGGCGGGTTTCAAATAAAACATCACGACTTGTAATAAGGCCAACTAAGATGTTATTTGAGACAACTGGTAATGCTGAAATACCATGCTGAGCTTGCAGAGCAAATACATCTTTGATGCTAGCAGATGGATCAACACTGATTGGATCCCTAATGATTCCAGATTCGAAACGTTTTACTTTTCTTACTTCTCTAGCTTGAGCTTCAATAGACATATTTTTATGAATAACTCCCATACCACCTTCTTGAGCAATTGCAATAGCAAGCTTGCCCTCGGTAACTGTATCCATAGCAGCAGAAATAATAGGTGTATTTAATGTAATTTGATTAGTGAGTCTTGATGTTAAGTCAACTTCTTTTGGAAGTACTTCAGAGTGAGCAGGAACCAATAGTATGTCATCAAAGGTAAGCGCTTTTTTTAATTCTTTCATTTAGTTCTCCTAATTTTTTAGTACCGTCTTCTATTAAGAAGGCCAGGAACAATAAAACCAATAATTATTCCAAAGAAAAGTACTATTGCACCAACTATGAACCAATTTCTAGAGCTGGTGTCTTTTTGAATTTGAGTATTATTTTCTGCTAATTGAAGCTCTGCCTTTAGCTGAAGTTTTTCTTGAATATGTTTTTCATTTTCATGTTCTAGCTTTAAAGCATCTTGATAGATTTGCTCAATATGTTCTTTTTCAGCCTTCGATTTTGAGCTCTGAATGACTAAGTCTATATTTTCTTGTTTTAAGATTAAGAGTTCACTATCTAATATTTCTTTTTCACTAGTAAGTTTGGATATTAATAGTTTATTAGCATTGTAAGTTCGTGTAAGTTTTTTAAGTTCTTCACGAGCAGCTGGCTCATTTGAGATATAAAACGATTTAATCCATCCAATAGTATCATCAAACTGAACTTGAGCCCACCCATCTTCAGTGCTTTGCAATAAAGAAAGCTCAGTTCCAGATGGAAGTAGGCGAATTATATTCTGTCCAAAGTTTTGATCAGCTCGAATAGGGATATCTAGTTGGTCGGTAATATAGACAAAAGATTCCGCGCTAACTTTAAAAGTTAAAAGAATGAGAGTTAATATTGTTGCTTTATATTTATTCATGTTTGATTTTATCAGTATTCTATCTTGCTCAAATTCCTAAAAATGTTTTTTCCATGATTTTTCAATGAATTACATTGTATTTCATAGTAAAGAAATTTTTTTAAATTGCGACTCCATATCTTGTAATGCTTTTTCAACAGTAGCAAGTTTGTCTTGCTCTTTTTTAACTACAGCTTCAGGCGCACCACTTAAAAATTTCTTATTATTTAATTTTCCTGAGAATTGAGCTTTAAGTTTTATTAATTTATCAATTTCTTTATTAAGCCTATCTTTTTCAGCATCTTTATCGATAAGACCTGCTAAAGGAATTAAAATTTTCATTTCTCCAACTAGTGTAATTGCAGACTCAGGCTCTTCTTCATTTACCTCAATTAGCTCAACACTGTCTAATTTAGCTAGAGTAAAGATGATTGATTTATTGTTTTCAATGTAATCTTTGTCTTTGGAATTAAAGCTCTTGATAAAGCATTGCAAAGGCTTTCCAGGAGAAATATTCATTTCACCTCTGATTTTTCTAATTCCTAATATAAATTCTTTCAGCCATTCAATTTCAGATTCTACCTTGCTATTAAAAAGAGCCTCTTCAGGTTCAGGGAAGGCTTGAGAAATAAGCTTTTCATCAGAGCTACTATGAAGCTTTTGAGATTGCTCAAAAATTTCTTCTGTAATAAAAGGGATGATTGGGTGCAGTAAGACTAAAGTTTCTGAGAGAACTTTCAAAAGTGTTGCTTCACAGCCTTGTTTTGTTTTACTATTCTCTAGCAGTGGTTTTGAAAGTTCTAAGTACCAGTCACAATAGTCATGCCAAACAAATTCATATAAAGTTTGACTCATCAAATCTAATCGATAATCAGCCAAATGTTTTTCAACTTCAATTTTTGTGTGCTGTAGCCTGGATAGTATCCACTTATCTTGGTTAGATAACTCAGCATTAACATTAATTGATTTAGATTCAAGGTTTATTAGGACAAAGCGTGAAGCATTCCAAAGTTTATTACAAAAGTTTCGATAGCCTTCAACCCTTTTTAGATCAAATTTAATATCTCGACCAAATGATGCTAGAGCGGCAAAGGTAAAGCGTATTGCATCAGTTCCAAAGGCAGGAATCCCATCAGGAAACTCTTTTTTAGTTTGTTTTTGAATTTTTTCAGCTAACTTTGGCTGCATCATTCCTTGAGTTCTTTTCTCAAGAAGATCGTTAAGTGAAATGCCATCAATTAAATCAATTGGATCCAAAACATTTCCCTTAGATTTACTCATTTTTTGACCATTGCCATCTTTAATAAGACCGGTAATATAAATATCTTTAAAGGGCACATCTTTAGCAAATTTTAGCCCAAACATAATCATACGAGCTACCCAGAAAAATATGATATCAAAGCCGGTAACAAGAACACTGGTTGGGTAGAAGCGAGATAATTCAGGGGTCTTTTCTGGCCAGCCTAGAGTTGAAAAGGGCCATAATGCAGAAGAGAACCAAGTATCTAAAACATCTTCATCTTGATCTAAATCAACACCAACGCCAGCTTGAGCCTGAGCTTCTTCAAGATTGTTTGCCACATAGAATTTACCTTCCTTGTCATACCACGCAGGTATTCTGTGTCCCCACCAAATTTGACGTGAAATACACCAATCTTCGATATTCTCCATCCAGTTGAAATAAGTCTTATTCCAGTTTTCAGGAACAAATCGAATGTCACCATTTTTTACAGCATCTATTGCGGGCCCAGCTAAAGGCTTAACTTTGACAAACCATTGGTCTGTCATGTAGGGCTCAATAATGCTGTTTGTTCTGTCACCCCTTGGCACCATAAGGGTATGCGGATCGATTTTTTCAATTAAATTTTGACTTTCAAGGTCTTTAACAACCTCTTTGCGGGCATCAAAACGGTCAAGCCCTTGATACTTGTCAGGAGCGTTAATGTTTATGCTGGCATCATCAGTTAATATATTTATAATTTCAAGGCTATGTCTTTGTCCAATTTCATAGTCATTAAAGTCATGGGCAGGAGTAATTTTGACGCAGCCTGTTCCAAATTCCATATCCACATAGTCGTCTGCAATAATTGGGATTTTTCTGTCAGAAAGGGGAAGACTTATAAATTTTCCAATGAGATGCTGGTATCGAGGGTCTTCTGGATGGATTGCAACCGCTGTGTCTCCAAACATGGTTTCTGGTCTTGTTGTAGCAACAACTAGGACTTCATCCGAGTCGGAAACTTGATATCTGATATGCCATAAAAATCCTTGCTCCTCAGTACTAATGACTTCAAGATCAGATACTGCAGTTAAAAGAACAGGATCCCAGTTAACAAGTCTTTTTCCTCGGTAGATTAAGCCTTCATTATAAAGATCAATAAATACTTTTTGAACAGCCTTAGATAGAGGCTCATCCATTGTAAAGCGTTCTCGCTCCCAGTCAACTGAGGTCCCTATTCGCCTCATTTGAGAAGTTATAGTACCACCAGACTTAGATTTCCAATCCCAGACTTTTTCTGTAAATTTCTCACGGCCTAAGTCGTGTCTAGAGATATTCTCAAGTCCAAGCTGCCTTTCGACTACCATTTGAGTTGCAATGCCTGCATGATCTGTACCAGGCTGCCATAGGGTTTGCTTGCCTTTGCTGCGATTATATCGAGTGTAAACATCCATAATTGTATGCTGAAAAGCATGACCCATATGAAGACTACCAGTTACGTTAGGAGGAGGAAGAACGATGCTGTATGAATCTTTACTAGCTGAATTTACTTTTGAAGAGAAGAGGTCACCTTGCTCCCATAAATCACGATATTTTTGTTCGATTAGCTCTGGGTTGTATGTTTTTTCCATGAAGGCGAAGTGTCAGATATAACTGACATATTATACAATAATTACTTGAGTCAAGATAAGGCTTTAAGGGCTAGTTAATCGTAATCTTTTCGACCTGAAAGTGCATGTGCAATTGTATTGATATCTGTATATTCAAGCTCACCTCCGAGTGGTATTCCATGAGCAATTCTAGTTGTCTTCACTTGATATTTTTTAGCTAAATTATGAATATAATGAGCAGTTACTTCACCTTCAATTGTTGCATTAGTAGCTAAAATTATTTCACTAACATCACTTTTGCTAAGTAGCTCTTCTAATTCATTTAAACCTAATTCAGCTGCTCCAATTCCATCGATTGGCGAAAGATAACCGCTAAGCACAAAGTATTTTCCAGTGTATACACCGCTCTGCTCAATAACATGAATATCTGATGGGGTTTCAACAACACACAACTGGGTATTGTCTCTTGAAATATTAGAGCAGATTTCACAAATATTTTTTTCAGTTAAAGTCCTGCATTTTTCACAGTTTTTAACATTTTCCATTGCATCTGTAAGGGCTTTGGCAATTTCTAACCCTCCTGGCCTATCTCTTTCCAGGAGATGGTAAATAAACCTTTGGGCTGTCTTTGATCCGACTCCTGGTAATTTCCTGAAGGCTTTGTTGAGTTTTTCAATCATAGTTGGTATTTAGTTGATAGCTAAAAAGGGAGATTTAAACCACCAGTAACGTTTTTCATTTTATCTTTAGATATTTTGTTTACTTTTGAAGATGCGTCATTAACGGCTAGCATAATTAAATCTTCCAGCATTTCTTTGTCTAATAATAGCGAATCAGCTATATTAATGTTAGTAACTTTGTACTCTCCATTTAACACAATTTTAATAGAGCCAGAAGCTGAAAAACCCTCACAAGTGAGTAATTTAATTTCTTCTTGTGCAATCTCCATATCTTCTTGCATTTGCTTTGCTTTTTGCATTATCCCTGCCATTCCACCTTTAAACATTGTCAGACTCCTTTATGGATTTAATAGATTTAACATCTACTCGTGAATTAAAAACCTCTTGAAGCTCTTTAAGTCCATCATCACTTAAAAATTGATTTTCCGATTGTTTGCGTCTTTCTTCGCTTTTTACAGATTCTTTTTGTGATAACGAGCTTCCATTGGTTTGACCTGGATTAATAACTAGTGTTATTCCAGGATAGGCTTTATTTAATGTTTTTTCAATTGAGCTCCGCGTATTTTGTGTTAGTAAATTAACAAAGTCATTGCTTAGGGTGAGTGAAAGATTTTGGTCTTTAAGAGTATCAAATATTGTATTTTTAACAAGCATTTTTGCAGCACCAACAAACCCTGACTCAGTAATTATTTTTTCCCAATCATCTTGAGAGTTTACGTTTAATTGGTTTTCTATTTTAAGAGTGCTTTCTATATCCGTTTTAATTGAGGACTTGTCTTTAATAGACGCTTGATCTTGAATTATTTCTTTAGGTGACTCTTTATTGGCAGTATTGTTACTTTGAACTGATTTCAGAGTTTTTTTTTCAGCCTGATGATCTGGATGGAATGCTATCATTCTTAATAAAGTCATTTCAAGCCCAATTTGCTCGCTTGGAGAATGGTACATATCTTTTTGACCATTAATTGCAATCTGATAGTAAAGCTGCAAATCCTGTGCTGAGACAATACTTGCAAGTTCATTTATTTCTGAAGACACTTGCTTCGTATCATTAACCATTTGAGTTGTTGCAATTTTATGAAAAAGTGAGGTTAAATCTTTAAGAGTATTGGTTAAATTTTCTCCCTTATGTGCAAGCTCTTTTATGAATGATAAGACCTGCTCAGCATCTTTATTGATAACTAAAGAGGCAAGCTGAACAATTTCATTATGACTAACGAGCCCAAGCATTGATTTGAGGTCACTTTCTTTAACATTTCCATTTCCATAAGATATTGATTGATCTAATAGGCTAAGAGCATCTCGCATTGATCCATTTCCAAAATCAGCAATTTTTGATAGCGCTTCATCTTCAAATTCAAGGCTTTCTGCATTCATGATAAATTTAAGGTGATTAAAAATTTCATCATGAGAAAGCTTATTCAAGTTAAATTGAAGGCAACGAGATAGAATGGTTATTGGTAATTTTTTTGGATCAGTAGTTGCTAATAAAAATTTAATATGCTTTGGAGGTTCTTCTAGTGTCTTTAAAAGAGCATTAAAACTACTTTTAGAAAGCATGTGCACCTCATCAATGAGGTAAATTTTGTAAAGATTTTTAGTGGGAGTATATTGAGCATTTTCAAGAATTTCTCTCATATTATCAACACCTGTATGAGAGGCTGCATCAAGTTCAATCAGATCTATAGATTGACCTTTATCGATTTCTAGGCAGGTTCCACACTTACCACATGGGTTAGAGCTTACACCATTTTCACAATTGACTGATTTCGCAAAAATTCTTGCGATAGTCGTTTTACCAACACCGCGAGTACCAGTAAACAAAAACCCATGGTGAAGATTATTGTTATCAAGGGCATTTACAAGAGTTCTTACAGTATGAGTTTGACCGACAAGCTCTTTAAAATTATGAGGCCTGTATTTTCTTGCTAAAACTTCGTAGTGTTCACTCATTACTGATTATTTTATTATAAATAAAGTGGTGCCGAGAATAGAGTCCAACACATAAAAAAATTATTACCGTTGCTCCCTTCCAGGCCTGGCGGAGTTCATAACTATTTATTGTCGGCGTACCCTCGACACCATTTTTGATTTTACTTGTTTTGAAATTCTAATTAAATATATATTTAATTTTTGGCTGTACTTTTAATTTTTTCAAAGCATCTTCCTGAGTTTGATCTCATTGCATTTTTTGAATCCTGATAACTATCAAAGATTATTGACCATAAAGGCCCAGCATTCCCAGTATTAATCTTTAAGTTATCAATTAAGGTGATTGGAAGAATTTCACGAGTAGAGCTTGTAATCCACACTTCATCTGCGCTCATCAAGGCACTTTTATTAAAAGTGACTTCTTTAACTTTTAGATTTAGATTCTTAGCGCAATCTATAATTATTTCTCTGGTAATTCCAGGCAGAATGTTTGGGCTTTTTGGATGAGTAAATATACAGTTATTTTTAACAATAAAAACATTTGAACTTGCACCCTCTGTGACAATACCATCTCTAAAAAGAATTGCCTCTTCTGAGTTATTTTCTTTGGCTTCTTGGGCATACATTATGTTAGCTAGAAGTGAGGTAGCTTTTGTATTGCACTGTGACCATCTAATATCATCTCTTGATATGGCAGACTTACCTTTTATTAAACTATCTTTTATTCGAGGCAAAATAGAGGTTGACTGAAGATATACAGTTGGCTTAAGATCTCCATGAGTATGTTTTCTGTCCTCATCACAGCCTCTAGATACCTGTAAATATATAGCTTGATTAGTATTTATTGTATCAAAAGATAACAGTTTATTTATAAGATTTATCCACTCATTTTTACTATGAGGGTTTTTAATATTGATAGCATCTAGTCCATCTTGAAGACGGTTGAGGTGAGAGTCTAATCCAAAAATATTTTTGTTATAGGTTGGAAAAACTTCATAGACACCATCTCCAAAAAGGAAGCCTCGATCCATTACTGAAATGTACGCTTTGTCTTTTTGAACGAAGTTTCCGTTAAGATAGACCAAAATTTATCTAAAAAGAAGTTTAACTGTGTCAATCATTGAAGTAAAGAAACCGGCTTCAGTTGCATCTTCAAGAGATATAAGTGGAAGGGTTGCAATGTCCTCATTGCTGAAACTTATTACGAGTGTGCCTACCTGGTCTCCTTTATTAATTGGCGCAATTAGATCACCAGAAAGATTAATAGTTTGAGTGGTATATTTGAATTGGTTTCGTGGCAACGTCAAAAAGCTTGCATCAGCGACTCCAACCTTAATATTTGCCAGCTTAGATTTATAGACAGGAACTTGGTGAGAAATATCATTGACTGACTGCGTTTCAAAAAAACGAAATCCATAATCTAAAAGTATTTCTGTTTCAGCAGTACGAATATCAGAGCTTTCTGAGCCAAGAACAACTGAGATAAGCCTCATACCAACTCTATTAGCGCTTGTTACTAGGCAATATCCAGCTTTGATAGTCCAGCCAGTTTTTAATCCATCTACAGTGCTATCTCTTAATAAAAGTTTATTTCTATTGGGCTGAGTGATGTTGTTGTATGTAAATTCTTTTTGGCTATACCACTCGTAATAATCAGGAAATTCTCTAATCATTGCGCTTGAAAGAAGCGCCATATCTTTTGCAGTTGAATATTGGTTATCATGCGGAAGTCCTGAGGCATTTTCAAAATTAGAATTTTTCATTCCAATTTGCTGCGCATAGTCATTCATAAAGAGAACAAACGTACCTTCTGAGCCAGCAATATGCTCAGCTAGAGCAACAGAAGCATCATTTCCAGATTGAATTATCATTCCTTGAAGTAAATCTTCTAGTTTGATCATTTTTCCAACTTCAATAAAGCTCCTTGATCCTCCAGTTCTCCATGCTTTTTCACTAATTTTTACTTCTTCATCGAGACTAATAAATTCTTCTTTAAGTCTCTTGAAAATGACATATGAAGTCATCAGCTTTGTAAGACTTGCAGGAGCTCTCATTTCGTTTTCATTATTTGAAGCAAGAATTGCACCAGAGTTATGATCCATTAGAACGTAGGATTGTGCAGCAATTGAAGGAGCTTCAGGAATATAAAAACGAGGCTCCTCAGCATTTACGTTTGTTATAAATAGGATTAAAAAAGCTGATTTAAGGAAAAGAGTAAAAGATTTGATTTTCATAAAGTTATTTAATTATTTAATTATTTAAAGTTTAAGAAGTTGTTGTTTTTACATAGGGAGTTGATTATAACTAGTTACTGTAAATACCTTGGACCTTTATGTTTATGGATTGACATAATAATTCCAAAACTTGCCATAAGAGTTATAAGTGATGAGCCTCCGTAGCTTATAAGAGGAAGAGGAACTCCCACTACAGGAAGAAGACCAGAAACCATGCCAATATTAACGAAAATATATGTAAAAAATACAAAAGTAAGGCTTGCACCCAATAATCTCGAGAAGTTGTCTTCACATCTTAAAGATAAGTTAAGGCAGCGATAAATTATGAGTGAGTAGATTATTATTAACAATAAAACTCCGAGAAATCCAAGTTCTTCTGCTAAAACTGAAAAAATAAAATCAGTAGACTGCTCAGGAACAAAGTCAAGTTGTGATTGAGAGCCTTTTGCAATGCCTTTACCTGTTAAGCCTCCAGATCCAATTGCAATTTTTGATTGAATGATATGATAGCCAGAACCTAATGGATCTGATTCTGGATTAAATAGAGTTAAAATTCTTCTCTTTTGATAGGCTATCAAAAAATAATTCCAAGCTAAAAACAATGAGCCACCAAACAAACCTGAAAGAAGCAACAAGTTTAACCATTTATTCTTTAATAGCTTTACTCTTACTCCTGAAAAAAATAAAACATATACTCCAGATGCGCCTATTAATAAAGAGGTTCCCAAGTCTGGCTGCAAAGCAATAAGTAGAACAACTAGAGCAATAGCTAACATTGAAATTGCAACTGGAAAGGGCCTAGGAGGTAAAGTTTTTTCACTCAAGATTGCAGCAATTGTCATTGGCACAATAATCTTCATTAACTCTGAGGGTTGAAATCTCACTAACCCAACATCAAGCCATCTCTGAGCCCCTCCTCCAGAGCTGCCAAAAAATAGTACTGCTATTAATAGAAAAATACCTAGAATCATTAGTATAGGAGTAGATCGAAGCATAATAATTGGAGGGATTTGAGCAATTACTAGCATAATGACTGTTGCTAAACCAAGGTGAACTAATTGACGATAAACTAAACTTAGAGAGCCGCCAGAACTACTATAAAGAATTATTAGTCCAAGAGACGAAAGTAAGATAATTAAGATTAATAGAGGCGTATCAATTTTAAAAAACTTATAAAACTTGCTAATTGTTTTATATACATAAGAAATCATAAAATTAACAAACCAACTTTCCTTAAGTCTCCAAGAAGTAAATTAAAACTAGAGCATGCAGAGGTGTTATTCATACATTCAACACCTAGGCCAATTTCTGATAATGACATTTGTTGTTTTGGCAATAGAAAAACTGGACTAATGCCAGTTCCGATTATTAGAAGGTCAATTGACTCTTTCGATAAAAGTGGAAATAGAAATTCTTTATCAATTTCAGATATGTTTAAAGCTGATAGTTCCTTTGACTCATTTGAAGAAATAAAGCAAGGTGTATTTAACTTTGAGTGGGAGAGGGTAATTGATAAATCATCGTATGAAATAATGGTGTTTTGATTAGCATTTTGCTGAGTGAATTCCATTAATATACTTCGCTATTTGAATGTTGGGATATTATAACAGTGTAAAATTAGCTTATCATTTGATTTGATTTGATAGGTTAATAGTGTTAATTAATCTATAAATAAATGAGCTATTAAATTACTTGACATTTAAATCTACAATTCTTAAAAAATAAATGAAATCAAGATTTGCCCCCTCCCCAACTGGGTATTTACATATTGGCGGTGCTAGAACCGCTCTTTTTGCATGGCTATGGGCAAAAAAAAATAACAGTAAATTCGTTCTTAGAATTGAAGATACAGATAAAGAGCGCTCAACTCAACCATCTGTAGATGCAATTTTAGAGGGAATGGATTGGCTAGGCTTAGATTATGATGAAGGACCAATTTATCAGAGTGATAGGGCCGAGCGCTATAATGAAGTTATCTCTGAATTACTGACAAAAGGTAAGGCATATTATTGTGACTGCTCTATCGAGCGTTTGGAGTTAATGCGAGGAGAGCAAATTGTAAAAAAAGAAAAACCTAAATACGATGGGTGTTGTCGTAGCAAGGGATTAAAAAATGGCGTTATTAGATTCCTTAATCCTATTGATGGTGATGTAAATTTTATTGATTATGTAAAAGGCGAAATAATCATTTCTAATTCTGAACTAGATGATTTAATTATCTCAAGATCAGATGGCTCACCAACTTACAACTTAACGGTTGTAGTTGATGATCATGATATGAAGATAGAGTGCGTCATTAGAGGGGATGACCATATTAACAATACCCCAAAGCAGATTAATCTTTATGAGGCTATGGGATGGTCTATCCCTAAATTTGCTCATGTACCAATGATCTTGGGTTCAGATGGATCACGCTTATCAAAAAGACATGGAGCCCTTAATTTATTATCTTATAGGGATGAAGGCATATTACCTCATGCTCTTCTTAATTACATTGTAAGGTTAGGCTGGTCTCATGGTGATCAAGAAATTTTTTCAGTTGATGAAATGATTCAACTTTTTGAGCTTAAAAACATTAATAATTCTCCAGCAAGTTTTAACCAAGAAAAACTTGAGTGGATTAATCAATCTCATATAAAAACAACAGAAGTCAAAGTGCTTGTTTTTAATCTTAAATGGCATTTTAATCAACTAAACATTGAAATAGGTAATGGGCCCAATATTTATGAAGTAGTTGATGCTCTTAGAGATCGCTCTAAATCTCTAGTTGATATGGCTCAGAGCTGCATCATGTTTTATAATGATTTCAAAGAGTTTGATTCACTCCAGGCAAATAAGGTTTTTACTAAAGAATCAAAGTTAGTATTGGTTGATTTAATGACAAACTTAAATGATATAAACTCTTGGAGAGCCGAAGATATTCATTCTGTTATTAAAGGCATTTGTGAAGCTAGAGATGTTGGGTTTGGCAAGGTAGGACAGCCATTTAGACTTGCTATTAGTGGAGATGGTAAGGCAGGAAGCGTTGATATAAGTGCACAACTTGTTGGCAAAGCAAAAACCTTACTTCGAATAAAAATGGCTATAGATTATATTGATAATATTGATTCTTAACCTTTTTCTTAAGTTAATTAAAAATTTTAAATGCTTTCAAATTTCTTTCAAATATTTCTGCTTATTTCGCCAGTATTTATTCTGATAATTTTAGGTAATATTCTAAGAAGAGTTGGGGTACCAGATATTTCTTTTTGGGATGTTAATGACAAGCTTGTTTACTGGGTGCTGATTCCATCTCTTTTATTTCATTACATATCCCAAATTAACTTATCTTCATCAATGTTTTATAGTTATGGCGTTGTTATAGTGTCTGGATTACTCATTGTTACAATAGTAGCAGTTTTAATGGGAAAGCTACTAGGATATTCACCAGAGTCTTGGTCTTCAATTCTTCAGGGCGCAGCAAGGCACAATGCATTTATAGCGCTTGCAATAGCAGGAAGTCTTTTTGGTGATGAGGGTCTAGCAATTGGAGCTGTGTTTATGCTCTTATATGTTCCTAGTATTAATATTGTTGTTATATCTATTATGGTATCTAACTTAAAGCAGCCTGGACAAGCTGACTCTACAAAAGGAATAGCTAATATATTTATTGAGCTTATAAAAAACCCATTCATCCTCTCAATGGTAGCTGGTTTGTTGGCATCACTAATTGAATCAGATAAGCTAATTATCATTCATGAAACTTCTGGCCTACTTGGCTCTGCTGCATTGCCAATAATGCTTCTAACTATTGGTGCAAAGATTAAAGTAAGAGATCTTGCTTTAAAAATCACTCCAATCATTATTTCTAATTCTCTCAAATTGATAGCTTTTCCTGTAATTACTTATTTTATTGCAACATTTATGGGACTAAGCCAGTTAGAGATTGTTGTTGCTGTAATCTTTGCATCTGTTCCAACTGCAGCCTCATCTCATACGTTAGCGAAACAATTTGGTGGAAATGAGCTGCTAATGACAAGTATTGTTTCAACCCAAGTAGCTTTATCGTTTATTACAATTCCATTAATTCTTGCTTTTATTACCTAGCTGTATTGTGACAAGCATTCCTGCATTCTTATAGTCAACTATCTTTTTAAAATAATAGATTTACTTCTAGGAAGTGTTATAATGAACTTAAGAAATACTTCTATTCAATTTTTACTTTCCATTTTTTTAATACATGAACGACAAAATTAAAGTAGTCAGTGACGCTTCATTTGAGGCTGATGTAGTAAGCTCCTCTCAACCTGTTTTAGTAGACTTTTGGGCCGAATGGTGTGGACCATGTAAGGCTCTAGCTCCTATTTTAGATGAAATTGCTGATGAATATGAAGGGCGAATCACAATTGCGAAAGTTAATGTTGATGAAAATGTTCAATTACCACCTAAATATGGTATTAGAGGTATTCCAACGATGCTTTTATTTAAAGATGGCGCAGTTCATGCAACTAAGGTTGGCGCTCTTTCTAAGGCAAACTTAAATGCTTTTTTGGATTCTAATATTTAATA
Source organism: uncultured Candidatus Thioglobus sp. (assembly GCA_905618925.1). Lineage (GTDB taxonomy): Bacteria > Pseudomonadota > Gammaproteobacteria > PS1 > Pseudothioglobaceae > Pseudothioglobus. The sequence goes on from CAJQTG010000008.1 coordinate 77,561, forward strand.
ATATCTTTGAACTCTATAAAAAATTCTTTTAACCACACTCCCTCTAACAAACTCAGATTAATACTGACTTACTCATTCCTCGGCAATATTTCAATCCTTTCTAATCACTTTAAAAATTTATATGAAACTATCAGAACTTAAAATTAAGACTCCTGCTGAGCTTTTGGAATTAGCACAATCTCTTGGTATTGAAAATATTTCAAGAGCAAAAAAACAAACTTTAATTTTTGCGATTCTAAAACATAAGGCAGATAACGATGAAGAGGTTTTAGGAGATGGTGTATTAGATATTTTACAAGAGGGTTATGGTTTTCTTAGATCTTCAAATGACTCTTATGTATCAGGCCCTGATGATATTTATGTCTCGCCTAATCAAATTAGACGCTTTAACTTGTTAACTGGTGACGTTGTTACTGGAAAAATTAGAGCTCCTAAAAAAGGTGAAAAGTATTTTGCTTTGGTTAAAGTTTCTGAGGTAAATGAGGATTCTCCAGAGAGCGTTAGAAATCGCATACCTTTTTCTTCATTAACACCATTACATCCTAATGAGAGATTAGGTCTTGAGCTAGGCAATGGTGGTACAGAGGATATAACTGCTAGAGTAATTGATTTAGTTGCACCTATTGGAAAGGGCCAAAGAGGGTTGCTAGTAGCACCTCCAAAAGCTGGAAAAACTATGATTTTGCAAAATATTGCATCATCTATTGCTGTTAATCATCCTGAATGTGAACTAATTGTTCTGTTAATTGATGAGAGGCCAGAAGAGGTCACAGAGATGGAGCGAACTGTTAGAGGTGAGGTTATTTCTTCTACTTTTGATGAGCCTGCGAAAAGACATGTCCAAATTGCTGAAATTGTTATCGAAAAAGCTAAAAGAAGGGCTGAGCAAGGTAAGGATGTTATTATCTTGCTTGACTCCATAACTCGTTTAGCAAGAGCTTACAATACTGTTGCTCCTTCCTCTGGAAAGGTTTTAACTGGTGGTGTTGATGCAAATGCTTTACAGAGACCAAAGCGTTTTTTTGGTGCTGCAAGAAATATTGAGAATGGTGGTAGTATTACTATAATTGCAACTGCTTTAGTTGAAACTGGCTCTAAGATGGACGAAGTCATCTATCAAGAATTCAAAGGTACAGGCAATATGGAGCTCCATCTTGAAAGAAGGCTGTCTGAAAAACGAATATTCCCTGCTATTAATATAAATGCGTCGGGTACTCGTCGTGAAGAGCTTATGACAGGTGAGCAAGAATTACAGAAAATGTGGATTTTGAGAAAAATTCTTCATCCTATGGACACTGTAGAGGCTGCTGAATTTTTAATTGAGAGGTTGAGATTCTCTAAAACAAATGATGAGTTTTTTGACTCTATGAAGCAAAAGAAGTAATATTCGATTAGCTGCTGAGATTATTTTATAATTATCAGAATGCTACTTAAAATTTTCAAATATCAAAATACTATAATTTCCAGATACTTGCTGAGTAATTTAATTGTATTTTTTTTTGCGATAACTTTCATAATTGGGCTTATAGTCTTTGGAAATCAGTTTGTTCTAACTGCTCAAGAGAGTATATCCTTCGGAATTCCTATTAAAGAGCTAATGCCACTAGTTGGCTTTAACATGCTCAGAGATATTCCAATAATATTAAACTTATCCCTTTTTCTGTCGATTATTATTACTATATCTCAACTCTATAAAAACTCCGAAGCAGTGGTTATGAATTCTATTGGATTGGGTGATAAGAACTTTATGAATCTTATTAAACCAATCGTTTTTTTTACTTTTATTATTATTTTTTATTTAACTATATTTGCCGTTCCATGGGCCAAGCAGCAAAAAAGTTATGCTGAAGATGAAACGGTTAACGCATCAGAATTCTCATTTATTACTGAAGGAAAGTTTGAGAGCTTTAAAAATGGTGAGATTGTTTTTTATGCTTCTGAGTCAAAAGTAAATGATATCGTTGGTGAACAAAATATGGAAGAAATTTTTATTTATGCGTTGGATAATAAAAACCCAGTGATTGTTCTCGCTTCTGAGGCAAAAAAATATACTGATGCAACTAATAACAATACATATCTTCACCTTAAGAATGGTACTCGTTATGAGGGATTACCTGGTGATGGCAATATTAATATTCTTCATTTTGAGAAATATGATTTAGAGATAGTTTCAGGCGATATTCAAAGATCTATATCAAGTTTTTCTGAGATAGAAGAAAAAAATACAATAGATTTATTCAGAGAAGGTGGAGCAAAAGCAAACGCAGAGATTCAATGGAGGATTTCTCAACCAATTTCAGTTTTAATTCTTTCTATATTTGGTGTTTTTCTTGGAAAGTCATCTCCAAGAACTGGAAAAGGAATTAATTTTATAATTGGAATAGTTGTTTTTATGTTGTACAACAATGCTTTGTTAATTGCTAAAAGTGCAATTGAGAGCGAACAACTAAGCCCATTAATTGGTATGTGGAGTATTCATTTACTATTATTACTAATTTTAATAATTTTTTATCAATTTAGACAAGGCAAAGTTGCTTACTTTATTGATAAAATAGCCTTTTTTAATATTAAAGAGAAAAGTCATGTCTAGCTCACCAAGTAAGATTTTAGAAGTTTTTGATAATCCTAATAGTGAAAGGGATTTTGTAATTCGCATTGACTCATCAGAATTTACATGCCTATGCCCTTTAACTGGGCAACCAGATTTTGCCGATATCCATATAGAATATATAGCTGATAATTTTTGTGTTGAACTTAAGGCACTAAAAAATTATTTTTGGTCTTATAGGAATGAGGGTGCTTTTCATGAAGCCGTCACTAATAAAATTCTTGATGATTTAGTTAAAGCTATGGACCCTCGTTTTATAAGATTAAAAGCTATTTTTAATGTTAGGGGTGGGGTTTATACAAACATCGAATGCGAACATAGAAAAAATGGTTGGAAACCAAGAGAAGTTGTGAGATTATGACTCCAGTTCGTCAGACTGTTAAATTTGACAAGAAGTTACTTGATAAAGATGCTGTAAAGGTAGTTCAGACTTTAATTAAAGCTGGATATGATGCTTATTTAGTTGGCGGCTGTATAAGAGATTTATTGTTAGGCTATGAGCCTAAAGATTTTGATATTGCTACAAATGCAACTCCAGAGCAAGTTCATAAAACTTTTAAACGCTCAAGAATTATTGGGAGGCGCTTTAGATTAGTTCATATAATGTTTTCAGCAAGAAAATTTATTGAAGTGGCTACTTTTCGCGCAGGTAAGGTTAAAACCTCTAATAGTGGCGTAGTTGTTCGAGATAACTTTTATGGCTCATTAAAAGATGATGTATTCAGAAGAGATTTTACTGTTAATGGCCTTTATTATGATCTTGTTAACTCTCAGGTTATTGATTATGTTGGAGGTCTTGATGATTTAAAAGCTGCTGAAATTAAAATGATAGGCAATCCGAAAGAGCGTTTTGAAGAAGATCCAGTTAGAATGATTCGTGCTATTCGTTTTAAGGTCAAACTAAGTGCTTTATTAGAGTCAGAGCTTTCAAATAGTATATCGAGTAATGCACATTTACTAGCCAATATACCGCCTGCTAGGCTTTATGAAGAAGTAATTAAATTGTTCCATAATGAAAACTCAATTGAAGTTTTTAATGAGCTTTTAAATTTTGGATTATTAAAGCACTTATTTTCCCAAACTGAAGAAAGTTTATTTATTAATGCCGCCTTAGAAAACACTTCTAACAGAATCAAGAGTGGTAATTCTGTTACTCCCGCGTTTATTTTTGCTGTCTTTCTTTGGAGCGCATTAAATAAAAGAGTTGCAGTGCTTAATAAAAAGAATAAACCTCGAGTAGAGACGATGATTAATGCGTCAGAATATGTAATTAAAAATCAAACTCAGCAAGTTATGATGCCTCGATGGCTTTCAACTCGGGTTAAGGATATTTGGTTGATGCAATATCAATTGGAAAATTGTAATCCAAAAAAAGAAAGAGATTTAATTAGTAATCCACGTTTTCGTATGGCCTATGATTTCCTGGTGTTACGTTCACAAAGTATTGATTTAGAATTAATCACTAAGGCGGAATATTGGACAGCTCTTCAAAATTAAAGTCAGTTCTTATTACTGGATGTTCAAGTGGCATAGGTCTTTGCCTTGCTCATGGACTTCGCTCTGAAGGTTATCGTGTTTTTGCGAGTGCTAGAAATATAAATGACGTGGATAAACTCAGAGCTTTAGGTTTTGAGTCTTTATTGCTTGATTTGTCTTCCTCAAGCTCGATAAATGTTGCTATTTCAGAACTTTATCAGAAGACTGATAATTTGTATGCTTTAATTAATAATGGTGCTTATGGCCAGGCTGGTGCTTTAGAGGATATTTCCCGAGAAGCTTTAGAGAAGCAATTTCAAGCGAATGTTTTTGGTTGGCATGAGTTGACTAATTTAGTATTACCTAAAATGAGAAAAGAAAATTTAGGGCGAGTTATTTACATAAGCTCTGTTTTGGGTTTTGTTGCCATGCCATTTAGAGGTCCTTATATTGCATCTAAGTTTGCAATAGAGGGATTAGTAAATACGTTAAGGCTAGAGCTAAGTGATACAAATATTAAATTTTCTTTAATTCAGCCCGGCCCAATAGAATCAAAATTTAGAGCCAATGCTTATTTAGCTTTTAAGGAAAATGTAGATAGTTCAAAGAGTAATTATAAAGAACAATATAACACAATGATTCAAAGGCTTGAGTCAGATAAGAACGCTCAATTTACTCTTCCACCAGAGGCTGTATTGAAGTGTGCACTTCATGCTCTAAAGTCAAGTTCACCAAAAATTCATTATCGTGTCACCTTTCCAACCAAATTATTTGCTTTTTTAGGTAGAATATTACCAAGCTCATGGATGGATAAAATTTTGAATAATTCATGAAATCAAGGTAATAATAAATGACAGATAAATTTAATTTTAATAAAGGCTTGTTGCAGCTCGAAGAAATTATTAACAAGATGGAGTCGGGTGAGCTCAGCTTAGAGGACTCTCTAAAATATTTTGAAGAAGGCGTTAAAATACATAGGCAATGTCACACTGCACTGACTGATGCTGAGCAGCGAATAAGTGTTTTAAGTGAAAATGATAACTACATTGAAGAGAAACCCTTTGGAGATTCTTGAGGTTTACCGGGAGCGAGTTAACTCTTATCTAGAGGATTATTTGAACTCTATTTCGCCTGATAATTCTTATCAGAGCAAGCTAAAAAATATTATGAAGTATAGCGTTTTGGCTGGCGGAAAACGTTTTAGACCCATCCTTACTTATACTGTAGCTAATTTGTTTAGTATTGATATCCAAAAAGTTGATTCGAGCGCCTGTGCTATTGAGTTAATTCATATTTACTCCCTTATTCACGACGATCTTCCTGCAATGGATAATGATGATATTAGGCATAATCAGCCGTCCTCTCATAAAGTTTATGGCGAGGCTCAAGCAATACTTGCAGGTGATGGTCTGCAGGCTTTGGCATTTGAGGTAATTTCTAGTGATGAGTTAATTGATTCTGTTACAAAAGTAAAATTATTAAATTTGTTATCACTGTCAGCTTTTAAGATGGCTGAAGGGCAATCAATTGACTTATCTATTGCCTCTAAAGAAGTTGATATAGAGCTGCTAAATAATTTGCATAAAAAGAAAACTGGTTCACTTTTAAATTGTTCTGTAATGTTTGGGGCTATTTTGAATCCCACTATTAGTAAAAAAGACTTATCTATATTGGACTCTTTCTCAAACCATATAGGGCTTGCTTACCAAGTTCAGGATGACGTATTAGATGTAACCACCTCTGAAGAGATTTTAGGTAAACGACCAAATTCAGATTCAGTAAATAATAAACCTTCGTATCCATCTATTTTAGGATTAGATGAATCAGTTAAAAAGTATGAAAGTCTTTACCGAGAGGCTCTTGATGAAATATCATTTCTTAGCATTGATGAAAAGCCATTAACGGACCTAACCGTTAAGTTAATGAAGCGATCTTTTTAGTATTCAACAAGAACACTTCCCCAACTGAATCCGCCACCAATTCCTTCAAAAAGTAACATGTCTCCCTTTTTGATTCTTCCATCACGAACGCCTGTATCAAGAGCCAAAGGAATAGAGGCAGCTGAAGTATTTCCATGCGTATCTAAAGTTTGAATCACTTTGCTCATAGGTAGGTTAATTCGCTTTGCAACTGCTTTAATAATACGGATATTTGCTTGATGCGGAACCATCCAAGTAATATCATTAGATGTCATATTACAATCTTGAAGTGTTTCTTCTGCTAAATCTGAAAGTCTATTAACTGCAATCTTAAAAACTTCATTTCCTGACATTTCAATCGTACCTAAATCATTAATACCATTGTTGTTAACATAGAGTGAAGACAAGAAGCTTCCATCGCTATAAAGCTTAGAGTGTTTTATACCAGTAGTATTATCAGAGCTAATTACTACGGCTCCAGCGCCATCAGCAAAAAGGATTGCAGTAGAGCGATCATTCCAGTCAACAATTTTTGACATTGTTTCACTGCCAACGACTAGTATATTTTTAAAACTCCCATTTTCAATATACTGCTGCGCAGTTGTAAGGGCAAAAACAAAACCTGCACAAACTGCTTGAAGATCAAATGCTGGACACGAGGCGCCAAGACGGTCTTGAAGCATTGTTGCTGTTGCAGGAAAGATTTTATCAGGAGTAGTTGTAGCAAGAATAATAAGATCAATCTCAGAGGGGCTAATTTCAGCCATTTCAAGGGCATTTTTACTTGCTTCAAGGGCAAGGTCACATGTGCTTTCATCTGTAACTATTCGCCTCTCTTTGATTCCAGTTCGAGCAGTTATCCATTCTTCAGTAGTATCAAGAGTTTTCTCAAGATCAAGATTCGTAACAATCTTACTTGGTAAGTAACTTCCAGTACCGATAATTCTTGCAAATTTTTTCATTATTTAATAAGCTTTTTTCTTTGTGATTGTGTTTCAACTTTCGACATTACATCTCCTTTTGATATTATTTTACCACCATCCAAGTGATCTTCCATTGCCTGCAATTATCATAAGGCAAGTTAGAACGTGAAGTGTGATCCAAAATGTGCGAAATAATAGCGCTTTTTTTTACATCTGTTTGTTTGATTGGGGGGAACTCTGGCTTATCTTCGTCTGAAATACCTACTGGCATTCCGACAGTTCTAGCCCATACTTTGAGCCAACGTCGTTGGCCACTCATAATTTAATCAAAAATTCCATATTACAAGAACTAGTAATATTTAAATTAAGTTTAGTTTCTATTTTGAAGATTTGCATTTATAGTAACTTTTGGTTGGAGGTGACTCTAATTACCAGTTTCTTAATTAGTAGATAACTACTTATGTTCTTCTAATTCACGAGTCAATTGAACTGAAATCTTATCAGTAATTTTAGCATGTGCTTCAAGATATGCTTCTTTAATTGCCTGAAAGAAAGAATCAACATCTGCCTTACCATGACTTTTAACTACAACACCTTTTAAACCAAGTAAGCTTGCACCATTGTATTTTCCAGGGTCAACTCTAGATTTAAAATCCCTCATAACTGAGCTTGCTATTAGAGCAGCTATTTTTGTAAATATATTTTTGTTAAAAGATTTTTTGATGAAATGTGAAAACATATGGGCAACCCCCTCACTAGCTTTCAGCGCAATATTTCCCTCAAAGCCATCACAGACAATAACATCAACACTTCCTTTATAAATATCATCACCCTCTACAAAGCCAATATAGTTGAGAGATGAGTTTTTTAATAATTCTGCAGTTTCTTGAATTTTCCAATGACCTTTTAAATCTTCAGAGCCAACATTTAGTAATCCAACAGTAGGATTCTCGATGTTTTCTGTATTTTGAACAGCAATGGAGCCCATAATTGCAAATTGTAATAATGTTTCGGGTTTTGAGTCAACATTAGCGCCCAAATCAAGAATATGAGTAGGCCGGCCTGTTAATGTAGGTACGGCAGACATAATTGCTGGCCTATCAACCCCTTTAATGGTTTTAAGTACAAACTTTGCAATTGATAGAAGGGCGCCTGTATTTCCAGCACTTACGCAAGCATGAGCGCTTCCATCTTTAACAAGATTAATGGCAATTCTCATTGAAGAGTCTTTTTTGTGCCTAAGAGCGGTAGAAGGCGAGTCATCCATATTGATGATTTGAGACGCGTGCTTTATCTCTATCCTTTCTAACATTTTTTGAGGAATTGAGGTATTGTTAATTTCTATCTTTATAGCTTTTTCATCACCCACAAAAGCAACCGTAAGATCACTAAAAGTTTTTAAAGCGATGATGCCAGCATTAATGGTGACAGGAATTCCAAAGTCACCACCTGAGGCATCGATTGATACCTTTATTGACATAGGTTAGATTTAAGTTTCTACTTCTTCGATATCATCAGTGGCTGACTTTATAACTTGCTTACCACGATAGTATCCATCTGCAGTAATATGATGCCTTAGATGAGTTTCACCAGTTTCTTGATCTTCAGATAACGCAGGATTTTTCAACGCATTATGTGAGCGACGCATCCCTCTTTTTGATGGTGTTTTTCTGCTTTTTTGTACTGCCATTTTTTACTCCTTGCCGAAATCGGCCATTTTAATATTTTTTAGAACATCGAAGGGATTTTTACGAATCTCTTCAACTATCTCTTCTTTGTCTATCTTTAAACTACAATCAAAATTATGAGAAGGGGCCATTGGAATAGATAACAGAATTTCGTCTGTAATTAAATCTATTGAATCTAAATCTTCTTCTTCTCCAATAACATACACTTCAAAACTAGAATCTAGCCCTTCAGCTTGATCTTCATATCTTACAAATGCTAAATTAAAATTTACTTTTAACTCTACGGGGAAAGCCTCTAAACAGCGCTGGCAATCTAAAATAATGTTTGCGTTAATTATCCCCTTTATGCATGGCGTTTTATCATTTTCTAAATAGAACGATAAATCCACTTTTATCCTATCTTCAGTATTTCTAGCTATCGCTGAAATTCTAGGCATAGCGGCAATTTTATAGTCACCATGCAAGCTAGCTTCTTTTCTAGCAAACTTAAATAATTTAATCGTTTTAGGAAGCTGTTTAGTCGTTTCCATTATCTGATTTCTAAAGCGTGTATATTTTACCCGAAACTTCTGAGAGTGTTAACTACTTTCTCTTTGTCTTTTACTTTCAAATAGAGCAATTCCGGTTGCTACTGAAACATTAAGACTTTCTATATTTCCTGACATTGGAATGGTAACAAGTTGATCACATGTTTTTTTAATTAATTGTCTGATTCCTTTTCCTTCAGTGCCCATAACAATAGCTGTTGGATCAGATAAATTAACATCATAGATTTTAGATGATGAATCGCCATCAAGACCAATCACCCATATGCCTTTTTCTTGGATTGATTTTATTGTCCTTGATAGATTTGTGACATGAAAAATCTGAAGACTATTGATAGCGCCTGCTGAAGTTTTGTGAACTAAGGCGTTGATTGGAGCAGAGCCATCTTTGTTGATAATAACGTGACTAACGCCTGCAGCATTTGCACTTCTAAGGCACGCTCCTAAATTTCTTGGGTCTTGAATGGAGTCTAATATTAAAATTAGAGGTTTTTCTGATAAATTCTCAATAGAGCTTAAAAGAGCATCTTCAGTTAGGAGAGGGGGCAGAATAACTTCAGAAATTACGCCTTGATGAACCTCGCCTTTTGCAATACGATCAAGGTCATTTTTATCTACCTCTGAAAATGGTATTTTCAAATCAGACAGTGTTTCATTTAAATGATTGACTCTAACATCTTTTCTGCCAGTTTGAATAAAGACCTTTAAGACAGATTCAGGATTAGTATTTAAAAGGCTTTCAATGCTGTGAAAGCCGAATATGAAGATAGATTTAGACATATGCAATAGTATAGTTATTATAGTGCGTCATGATATATTTTTATATAAGCCTGTTCTCGAAGCTCCCTAACCCAGTTAGAGTAAAATTTTTCAGCATTAAGATAGATTAGTTTCTCCGTACATTGTTTTAGATTACTACTAACAAAGCGCTCCTCTAGTTTAATTCCAATTGCAAAACCAAAGTCAGTCAAATATATTTTTGAAACTTCATTGTCCTTGAGTTTGTCTAGCATTTCGACTGTTGGATTATCAACCTCAATCCAATCTGTTATGCCCCCGTTCAAATAACTTGAGTGCTGTGAATGCAGCTTCGCAAAGCCTTCAAAAGATGCTCCTTTAGTAATATGCTTAGAAAGTTTGTTTAAAAATGCCTTAATGGCAGCATCTTGATCATTTTGAGACTCTACTTTAGAAATAATAATTTGCGCAATTTTAATTTGTTTAATAGTATTAGAAGACTCTTTAGAGCAAATATTGATAGCTTCATTTTCAGCAATAGTGACATCTTTTGTAATGTACCTTTGTAAGTTTAGAATTGAAATTTTTTCTGAAACTTCATCCTCTAAGGATAAAAATTCAGGATAAGCTTGAAGCTGTTCTAATGAGATATTGTTACTTTTTGAAATTTCTACTAAAGCTAAATTAACAGCATTTAGAGATGCCTTTATACCAAGATCCTTTGCCATTTCCACCTGGAGATTGTCATTTATTCTCTGGTTAATAATGTCAACTTTATGCTCTTTAGAGCTAGCATCTATGAGAAGCGGTTCAAGCGAGTTGTATGTAATTACAGTGTTATTAACCACAGCAATAATAATATTTTCTGCAAAGACAGGGCTAATACATAATGTAAAAAGAAGAGCTAGAACTCTTTTCATTATCTAAGTTTGGCTGAGTACCCTGGAATATTTCCTTCTATTTTTCTCTTTAGTGGTGATGAAGTTGAGCCTAGTCCTGTTAGAACTAACTCCAATCCCGTGCTGTAATTATAGCCACCAGAAGTATCATTTGTTTTAAAGTGGGCCAATCTAAAAGCCCAGCAACATGATTCATAAGCTATGCCAGTAGTTTCTGAATTTGTAATTCCAGTAGATGTGGTTTTATCAAGGGCGCCAAATAGATGAATTGAATCTGTTAGTGGATAGGCGCCATAAAGCTTTTCTGTTTCTTTTGTTCCTTCGTCACTAACGCTTAAAGTTATAAATTTTCGTGAATTAGAGGTGTAGGTCAGGCTATTTTCTTTTTTAACAATCTTGGATGTATCAGGATTGTATTGAGCAGAGCTACTAATTATATACTTGCCTAATGCAACATCTATAGAGGCAGCAATGTCTGAGTAAGATTTTCTAGTTTCGTAGTTAGTACTAGCTGTGTCACTAACAACTTCATCATCTGTGTAAAAGCTTTGAGCAATTCTCATGTTTAAGAGGTCTTTATCATCATCTATTGCATCTATGGCTCTGTAACTCGACTCAAGGCTAAGAGTAATATCATTTGCATTAGTAATTCTATCGAGTCCAGTGTATCTTTCGCCAGAAGTAAGGTCAGCAAAAGTAATAATGTCAGCATATTTATCTGTTGTATCAAAGATTGGAATATTTCCTTGGGCTTTTTTTGCTTTGTAGTTGTAAGATATCAAAGGAGTGATTCGGTGATTAGCTTCATAGCCAAACATGCTGGTAGGAAGGTTAATAGTAAAATCTATATCCAGGCCAGACCCAAAAACTACTCGATTTATGTTGGGGTTGTTTTTTAATGAATAATTGGTAATTGCAACGCTAGCTCGAGGGATTATTATTGGGTACTCAATATTCAATTGTCTAGAAATTCCGAGGTTTCCATGTGTTCTCACGCCAGCCGTTTTGCTTTTTGTGTCATGCGCAAATTTTGTACTAACAAGGCTAACTTGTACTGGCATTATTGTGCCAGCATTTAGAGTTTTAGAAATAGATCCTTCAAGCGCTCTTGTATAAACTGGAGCGCCTTCATTAACAACTTGCTCATCTTCAGATAGTAAAGCTGCAGATAAATTATTTTCTTCATCATCGTAAGAAAGTTTTATATGGGATTTGAGAGTTTTTACATCTATATTAGACCTAGCAATTTCTTTAAAATATAATGAGTCGGATACCCTAGAATATTGAGCGCTAAAGTGTAATTTATCATTTAAATCAATTTCATCTGAAAAATTTACAAGCCATCTTTTTAAGCTAGTTATTTTGTCTTCTGGTAAATACTTAGCCTCAATTGACCAAAGCGAGTCTTCATCATCAGGTGAGATTTTAGGGGCAATTAGTTGGCGATACTTGCCTTCATAGATGAAACGCCTACTTGACATATAAGTTAGAGCAACTAGTAAATCACGATCAGGAGCTAAATTAAAGTAATACGGGACAGTGATACTATGTGATTTATTTTCTTGATTAGACTCCCTATAGGAGTCATAATGAGGAGCTAAGAAGCCTGAACCCCTTCCTGAGACTACCCAGCTGTATTTTGGCAAGTAAAAAATAGGTATCCCATAAAATTTGACAGTTGCATTGTTAGCAATTCCTCTATTATTAACTAAATCAAGTTTTATTTGATCTGCATCAATTAACCAGTCATTCTCGTTAATAGGGCATAGGCTGTAAGTTGAATTTTTGAGAAGTACACTTGTAGGAGTTTTTAAAATGGATTCTGTATATCCATTTGCTCCTCCAAGGCCTGAGCCAAAATCTTGAAAGTTTGCATTTGAAGCTGTTGCTATTAAATCATTATTTTCATCTATAGTTGCAGATAGTAAATCACTGGTGATTAAGTAAGATTCATCTTGAAACCTAATATTACCAGTTGCCAATATAGAGCTATCTACTGAAGACACCTCAATATCATCAGCTGCAAGAAATAATTTTTCGGAATTAACCTCAACATTTCCATTTAAAAGATATTTGCCATTGAGTATCTCACTTTCATCAGCCTCTATATCAAGACTCTCAGTATTCGATGAGAGTTCTATAATAGGAAAAAGAGTTTGATATTCTGAGCAGTTTTCACAAACTGGTGATTTAGGAATACAGCTTAGTTTAACTCCATCGGCATAAACTGAAAAATGGCTTAAAATTAAAACAAGAAAAATTAAGTATTTTTTCATGAAGTAAAAGAGTTAATTAAAAAATATATTTTATCATTATATGTAATTATAAACTTGACCAGATTTTGAAACTTTAACAAATTCAAATTTAACTTTAGTTATTATTTTTTGGGTAAAATACACTTTGATTTCGAAAAAAAATATTTTTTCTCTATCTAAAAGATTTACAAAGCACTTGTTTTTTTGTACTTTGACCATATCTTTACTTTAACTTGAATTTTTTAAGGAAATTACGTGAGTAAAAAACAAAATGGAGCCTCAATGGCTTGGAATGATGATAACAATCAAACTCCTCCAGAGCTTGATGAAGTTATTAAAGATTTTAAAAATAAATTCAACTCTACATTTGGTGGTGGTTCTTCAGGAAATTCTAGTGCGAGTAAGGCTGCAAAAGGTAGTTTTAAATACATATTTATATTGGCATTCATAGTTTGGATGGCAACAGGTATTTATATTATTGATCCAGCTGAAAGAGGTGTTGTTTTGCGTTTTGGTGCTTTCCAAACATCAACAACTCAGGGCCCTCACTGGCATATTCCTTATCCAGTTGAGTCAGTCTATAAAGTTAATGTTGAGCAAGTTCGTTCTGCAGAAATTGGCTTTAGGAATGTTCAAAATTCATATAGTGGTGGTGTGAGCTCTGAGTCATTAATGCTTACCCGTGATGAGAATATGGTTGATGTTAAGCTTGCAGTTCAATATAAAATTGCAGACGCGCAAGCATACTTGTTTAATGTTTATAATCCTGAAATGACTTTAAGTCATGTCATTCAAAGCGTTATCAGACAGGTTGTAGGTGATAATACAATGGACCACGTTTTAACTACTGGTCGTGATCAAGTTGCACAAGAGGTTAAAACTGCCTCTCAATCTCTTCTTAATGATTATGGACTTGGTTTATTGATTACTGCTGTAACTATGCAGGACGCACAGCCTCCGGTCCAAGTGAAAGCGTCATTTGATGATGTTGTTAAAGCTCGAGAAGATGAACAAAGATATATTAATGAAGCTAAAGCTTATGCAAATGATATTGTGCCTAAAGCTCGTGGTGCCAGCCAAAGACTTCTTGCAGAAGCTGAAGCCTATAAATCACAAATTGTTTCCAAGTCAGAGGGTGAAACTTACCGCTTTACTCAAATACTCAATGAGTATTCAAAAGCTCCAGGCGTTACTAAAGAGAGACTTTATCGTGAAACGCTTGAAGAAGTTTTAAGCTCAACAAATAAAGTTATTGTTGATTCAAGTGCAAACTCATTGATGTACTTGCCAATTGACCAGTTAATCAATTCATCTAGAACTTCAAGATCAAGTTCAACTTCAAATACTTTTCAGCAAACTCCATCGGGTCAAGATGATGAAAGTGTATTACGATCAAGGGAGAACAGATAATGAATAGAATTATCATAGTAGTAGCTGTATTGATAGCAATTTTACTAAGCTCAAGTTTGTATACTGTTAATGAAACGCAAGTAGCTATTAAGCTAAGGTTGGGTGAGATTGTTGCAGTTGAAAATGAACCAGGTCTTAAGTTTAAAACTCCTTTTGTGAATAACGTGGTTACATTTGATCAACGTATTCAAACATTAGATGCTCCAGCAGAATCATTTTTGACTGTTGAAAAGAAAAATTTAACGGTTGATTCATACGTCAAGTGGCGCATTGTTGATACTGAAAAGTTTTATATATCAACTGGTGGTGCGATGTCATCTGCAAACCTAAGGCTTGCTCAGAATAATCAGGATGCCCTTAGAAGTGAATTCTCTAAACGAACTATTATTGAAGTTGTCTCATCTCAGCGTGATGCAATTATGGCAAGTGTGAAAAGCAAGCTTAAAGCAATTGCAGAAGATGAGTATGGTATTGAAATAGTTGATGTCCGCATTAAGCGAATTGAACTTTCTCAAGAAGTACGTAGTTCTGTATATAGTCGGATGGTAACTGAAAGAAAAGGACTTGCTAATAAGTATCGATCAGAGGGCGCTGAAGAGGCTGAAAAGCTCCAAGCCTTTGCTGATAAGGAAAGAACTATTATTCTTGCGAATGCTTATAAAGAATCAGAAAAGATAAGGGGTGATGGTGATGCAATTTCAGCTAACAATTATTCTAAAGCGTATAGCCAGGATGTAGACTTTTATTCTTTTTATCGCTCACTTGAGTCGTATAAAAAATCGTTCAATAGTCAGGGTGATATCTTAATACTTAATCCTGATTCAGAGTTTTTCCGCTACTTCAACCCTTCTAATTAAACAAGGGCTATGAGTAATTGGCAATTACCTGAGGGCATAGATGAGCTCACTGGTGATCAGGCAATCACTTTTGAACAAAGTAGAAGAGATTTATTAGATCTATATCAAAGCTGGGGGTACGAAGTTGTTGTGCCCCCTATGATAGAGTTTTCAGAAACGCTAGTATTAAACTCAAAGTCAATTGATGAGAAGACTTTTAAATTTCTTGATTCGATTTCTGGAAAGATGCTTGGTGTTCACTCTGATATAACTCCTCAAATAGCAAGAATAGACTCTAAACGATCTAAATCAGAGCGTGTAGACCGCTATTGTTATATAAATGCAATATTACAAACTAAGGCTGATGACTTTTACGCCTCAAGGTCTCCAATTCAAGCTGGTGCAGAGCTTTATGGGTTTAATGGAATAGAAGCTGATATAGAAGTAATAACTCTTATGATTCAATCTTTGGCACTTTTGGGACTTAAAGGTGTAACACTTAGTTTTGGTAATACTTCAATATTCAATGCTCTTTGTGATTCTGCAAATCTTAATATTAAAGATGCAACAAAACTAAGAGATATTTTTAGGCGTAAGTCAATCCCAGATTTGAATAGCTTTCTTAAAAATAATCAAATTCAAGAAAGTGATAAGTTTAAAGCATTAATTTCCTTAGATGGCTCTGAACATGTTCTAGATAAAGCTGCTTTAGTATTTAAAGACATTCCACTGGCTTTAATTGCAATTGGTGATCTTAGAAAACTTTATGCCTTTTTCAAAGATCGAAACATTAACTTAATGTTCGACCTTGGTGAAGTTAAGGCTTATGAATATCATGACGGTGTTGTATTTGCAGCGTATCATGACAGCTTCTCCAAGGCTTTAGCTCAAGGAGGAAGATACAGTGGCTTAACAAAATCTTTTGGCTCAGCCAGAGACGCAACAGGCTTTTCTTTTGACCTTAAGTTTTTAGTTCAGCAACAATTAAAAACAGTAAATAAACAAAAAACATTAGTTGCACCAAACTCTAATGACTCAAAACTAACGCTCTTAATTAATGAGCTTCGATCAAATGGACATAATATAAAAGTAGATTTAACAGGGCTGGCTGATGTTGACTTTGAAAATAAAAATAATGAATGGCAGTTGAAGGAATAATATGGGCAAGAATGTAGTAATCATTGGAACTCAATGGGGTGATGAGGGTAAAGGAAAAATAGTTGATCTTATTACAGATAAAGTAAGCTCTGTTGTTCGTTTTCAGGGCGGGCATAATGCTGGACATACCTTAGTCATTGATGGCAAAAAGACGGTGCTACATCTAATTCCTTCAGGAATACTTAGGAGTAATGTCAATTGTTTTATAGGTCACGGAGTTGTTCTTTCAATGACTGCGCTTTTAAAAGAAATGAATGAGCTCGAAGAGTCAGGGGTTGAGGTTAAATCTCGACTAAAGATAAGTCCAGGGTGCCCGTTAATTCTTCCATACCATGTTGAACTTGATAATGCGCGTGAGGCGCACAGAGGAAAAGCGGCAATTGGGACTACTGGAAATGGAATTGGACCAGCTTATGAAGACAAGGTTGCCAGAAGAGGTTTAAGAGTTGGTGATCTATTGGACGAAGAGTTATTTGCAGAAAAGCTTAAAGAGGTGGTTGATTATCACAACTTTAGTTTGCAAAATTACTACAAGCAACCAGCAGTAGATTATAAAAAAACTTTAGAGCAAGCATTAAGCCAAGCTAAGATTGTTAAATCAATGATAATTGACGTTGCTGATGAATTATATAAACAAACGGCAAATGATGAAAATATCCTATTTGAGGGTGCTCAAGGCGCGCTTCTAGATATTGATCAAGGAACATATCCATTTGTAACATCTTCCAACACTACTTCTGGAGGAGCTGTAACTGGGTCTGGAATTGGTGTGCGAGATATTGATTATGTTTTAGGCATTGTAAAGGCCTATACAACTAGAGTTGGCGGCGGTCCATTCCCAACTGAACTTGATTACGATGTGAATACCGATGAGGGCGATCCAATTGGAAGAGAACTATGCTCTAGAGGACATGAATTTGGTGCTACTACAGGTCGACAAAGGCGATGTGGTTGGCTTGATTTAGTTATATTAAATCGCTCTTTTAAGCTAAATTCTGTGAGCGGAATATGCTTAACAAAGCTAGATGTTATGGATGAATTGGATTTAATTAAAATATGTATTGCTTATGAAATTGATGGGCAAACTACAACAATTCCTCCATTTTCAGCTGAAGGCTATAGTGCTGCAACTCCTGTATATATTGAGATGCCAGGATGGAAGAGCTCTACAATTGGAACTCATTCGTTTGATGACTTACCTCAAGAAGCAAAAGACTATATACAAAAAATAGAAGAACTAAGTCAGATTCCAGTTCATATTTTGTCAACAGGCCCTGATAGGGATGAAACCCTAATTCTAAAGAATCCTTTTGATTAGTTCTAAACGTTTCTAAGCTTACTTTATACTAAGCACATTATGTCAGACCCTCACTATGATCGTGAAGCGGAAAAATATGAGAGCCCGATTCCATCTCGCGAGCATATTTTAAGTTTTATTCAACAAAAACCCAAAACTAAAAGTCAGCTTTTTGAGCTTCTTTCTTTAGAAGATGTTCAGAAAAAGGCTTTTGAAAGGCGTTTAAGGGCAATGGTTCGAGACAAACAATTAAGCTGCAATAAGAATGGAGTTTATCGACCATATTCAAATAGAGGGCTTATAACTGGAACAGTCATTGCTAATCCTAAGGGGTTTGGCTTCGTTGCTTTAGATAAAGGCGGAAAAGATCTTAGACTTTCAAATCAACAAATGAAGTTAGTTTTTCATGGCGATAAGATTAAAGTTCGGCTTCTTAATCGAAGGCTTGATGCTGAAGTAGTTGAAGTCATCGAAACAGCTAAAAATCTTGTTGGAAGGCTTCATTTAGATGACGGCGATCATTATGTTGTTGTCGATGATAGACGAATTAAGCATAATATTGATATTGTGGAGCTGATGGAAGGTTGCTCTGATAATCAGGTAGTGGTGGTAGAAATACTCTCTTCTCCAACACTTGATAGAAATGCAACTGGAAAAATTACCTCAATCCTTGGAAATTATTTAGACGAAGGTGTAGAAGTAGATTCTGCCATCTATCGCCATCAAATACCATCTGTATTCGGAGAAATAGCGCTTGAAGAGGCGTCTAAATTACCGACTAAAGTTCATCCAAAAGATAAGAAGGACAGGGTGGATATAACAAAGTTAGAGCTCATAACAATTGATGGAGACGACTCTAGAGATTTTGATGACGCTGTTTATGCTAAACCATCCAAAAATGGCTGGAAACTAATTGTTGCAATTGCTGATGTCTCTCACTACGTTAACGAAGAATCTGAATTAGATATTGAGTCCTTAGAACGTGGAAATTCAGTTTATTTCCCGCATAGAGTTGTTCCAATGCTTCCTGAAGCTATATCAAATGGCCTTTGCTCTCTTAATCCTAAAGTCGAGCGGCTTTGTATGGTGTGTGAGATGGAAATTGATTCATTGGGAGAGTTTTTAGACTATAAATTTTATCCAGCAGTTATGCTGTCTCATGCTCGCCTTACATATGGGCAGGTCAATGAAATGCTTGAGGATAACAAGAGCCCTTTAAGAAAAGAGTATAGCAACGTAGTTGAAAATGTAGATTATCTATATAGCCTTTACAAAACGCTTCGAATTTCTAGGCAAAAAAGAGGAGTAATGGACTTTGATCGAATTGAAAGTCAGATATTATTTGATGGCAAAGGCAAGATCAAAGATATTGTAGCTAGAAAAAGAAATGATGCACATAAGTTAATTGAAGAATGCATGCTAATGGCAAATCAGGCAACTGCAAAATTCTTACAGAAAAAAAATGAAGATTTCCTATTCAGAGTTCATCCTAAGCCTACAGCTGAAAAAGTTGAGGTAACTAAGAAGTTTTTATCTGCTGTTGACCTTACCTTAGAGGGTGGTCATCAACCAGAGTCTAAAGATTTTGCCAAGGTGTTAAAAAATGCACATGGCAGGGATGATGAGAACATTATTAAAACTGTAGTACTTCGAACAATGAAGCAGGCTACCTATACTCCGAACAATGAAGGCCACTTTGGTTTAGCTTTTGAGGATTACACGCACTTTACTTCTCCAATTCGCCGTTACCCAGACCTTCTAGTTCATCGCGCTATCAAACGCGCTTTATCAGGTAAAGTAAGAGAGCCATCAAATAGAATGTTGGAGCTGGGAGCTCACCTATCAATGACTGAAAGGCGTGCAGATGATGCATCAAGAGATGTTGAGCAGTGGCTGAAATGTGAGTATATGAGTGACAAGGTGGGTGATAACTTTAATGGCGTTATTTCTGGCGTTGCAGGTTTTGGTCTTTTTGTAGAGCTTTCTGATGTGTTCGTTGAAGGCTTAATTTCAGTTCGTGATTTAAGGGATGATTACTTTGTTTTTGATGATGTTCATCATCAATTAAAGGGTGAAAGGAACGGAAAAATTTATCGCTTAGGCGATATGATTAATGTGAAAATTGCTTCAGTAAACCTTGACGATAGAAAAATTGACTTTATTCCGGTCAAGTAAAGCTAACAAAAACTAGCTAGTTATTCAGTTATTGCGCCTCTTGAAGCGGACTGGGCGAGTTTCGCATACTTCGCTAATACACCTCTAGTGTATTTAGGGTCTGGTTTTACCCACCTTGAGAGCCTCTCTTTAATTACTGAGTCATCAACAAGAAGTTCGAGGCGATTATTTTCAGCATCAATCAATATTTCATCGCCATCCTCAATAATTGCAAGAGCTCCTCCAACAAATGCTTCAGGAGTTATGTGACCAACTACAAAACCATGAGTTCCACCTGAAAACCTTCCATCGGTAATTAGAGCTACTTTACCGCCCAATCCTTTACCCATAACTGCTGAGGTAGGCGCTAACATTTCACGCATTCCTGGACCACCTTTTGGACCTTCATAACGAATTACAATGACGTCGCCTTCTAAAATTTTATCGTTTAAAACTGCTTGAAGAGCGTCTTCTTCGCAAGCAAAAGTTTTAGCACTTCCTTGAAACTTTAAACCTTCTTTTCCAGTAATTTTAGCAACCGAACCTTCAAGAGCAAGATTTCCTCTTAAAATTCTTAAATGAGAGTCTTTTTTGATTGGATTATCCAGTGGCATGATAATTTTTTGGTCATCATCATAAGACTTAACATTTTTAAGATTTTCGGCCAAAGTTTCACCCGTTACCGTCATACAATCACCATGAAGCATTCCAGCATCTAACAACATCTTCATTAAAGGAAGTGTGCCTCCGATTTGAACAAGTTCACTCATCATATATTTACCAGAAGGTTTTAGGTCTGCAAGAACAGGCACTTTGGCTCCAATACGAGTAAAGTCATCGATTGTTAGGTTTACACTTATTGCATCAGCCATAGCAATTAAATGAAGAACTGCATTGGTCGATCCACCAAGAGTGATGATTAAAGTAATCGCATTTTCGAATGCTTTTTTAGTCATAATATCACTTGGCTTAATATCTTTATCTAACAGGTTTAGAACAGCTTCACCAGCGCGAACGCAGTCCGTATTTTTATCATTAGAAATTGCGTCTTGTGATGACGAGTTAGGGAGGCTCATTCCTAATGCTTCAATTGCTGATGCCATAGTGTTGGCTGTATACATTCCGCCACAAGAGCCAGGCCCAGGAATTGCAGTTGATTCAATTTGTTCAAGTTCAATATCACTAATATCGTTATTTGCTCTCTTGCCAACTGCTTCAAAGACGCTCACAATATCAGTATGGTTTTTACCTGGCTGAATTGTTCCTCCATAAACAAAAACTGAAGGCCGATTAAGTCTGGCAAGACCCATAAGGCAACCAGGCATATTTTTATCACAACCACCTATAGCAACCACACCATCAAAGCCTTGGCACGCAGTAACAGTTTCTATAGAGTCCGCTATAACTTCTCTAGATACTAATGAATATTTCATACCTTCTGAGCCCATTGAGATGCCGTCAGAAATAGTAATGGTATTGAATATAACGCCTTTACCTCCAGCACTATTGACGCCAGTTTCTGCCTCTTTTGCAAGGTCATTAATGTGCATATTGCAAGGAGTTACCATTGACCATGTTGAAGCAATTCCAACTTGAGGTTTTTTGAAATCTTCTTTTTTAAAACCTACTGGATATAGCATTGCTCTTGATGCGGCGCGCTCATAGCCATCAACTACGGCTGAGGAATACTTTCTTGAGTTTGACATCTATTTTTAATTAGCAAAAAATACAAATTTTAGACTAAAATAGTGCGGTTCTATAGGCTATTTAAGGTTAGAAGTTGAGTAAA
>CAJQTG010000009.1 GCA_905618925.1 uncultured Candidatus Thioglobus sp.
GAGGTAGGATCAGCATCCTCAATGGCTGCAGCAGCTTTATGCACTGTAAGAGGCGGTACAACTGCTCAAATTGAAAATGCCGCAGAAATGGCGCTAGAACACCATATTGGAATGACTTGCGACCCAGTCAAAGGCCTTGTTCAAGTTCCTTGTATTGAGAGAAATGGATTTGGTGCAGTTAAGGCATATACTGCAAGCTCACTATCGCTTAGAGAAAGCGGTGAACACTTAATTTCTCTTGACCAGTGCATTGCTGCTATGAAACGAACTGGGCTTGATATGTCCACAAAGTACAAAGAGACATCATTGGGCGGTTTGGCTGTAAGCTTTATTGAATGCTAAATTAGTCAGTATCGACTAATCCAGCGCCCGCACCTGAAGCTCTAGATTCAGCGCTTGATTTAACTAAGCAGCGTGAAAAGTAGCTATAAATTGGCTGCCAATTCTCCTCTACTTTAACGCCGTTATAAAGTATGTTTAATTTCTCTTCAGCCAACTTAAATTTCTTAACAATCTTTCCTTTATAGGATTTATCGTTCTTTTCTAGAGGTGAAATTAACACATCAGCATTGCTACTTAATTCTATAAGATTGGGTGATGAGCTTAAAACTTCCCACTCTTCATTATCAATTAAGTTAACTTGAAATTGATTTTGTTCTTGATCAGTCCAAACTACTTTTAACCCATTACATTGATTTGCTCCAAGAGCAGAAACAACTAAAAATGGAGAATCAACATTACTAATTTTTAATTCACTAACTCCACTATTAATCCCAACCCAATCAACACTGCTTGAAGAAGCCTCTAAAGAAGATAATAATTTTCCTTCTGGACAAAATAAATGCCCCCCTTCTTTTGTCTTTTCAAATTTAATCGATAAACTACTTGCTTGACTATCTAAATTATCAAGCGCTTTTAAGCTACATAGTGAAGGGTCAAAACCGTTTTCTGAAATCCACATATTAGCTCTTGCAAAGTCTTCTGAAAGACCAATAGGAGCCTTTACACCAAAGGCTGCTCTAGTGAAATAAAAAAGGACTTCATTTAATGAAATTGTTAAATAACTTTCTGACATGTGCAATTTATACACGGAAATGACTGGGGTCTTCCCGCAATTGGAAATGACCAGCAATCATGGTTTGGTTCTGACAGTTGATCAGGCATAGGAGCGCCTTGAAACATTGATATACGAGTCCATAAGTCGGACTTTGGATCAAACTTTGAAGCCCCAAAAAAGGCTAACTTAAAACGTAATAAATCTAGTGGCCTCATGGATTCACTTAATAAATTATCCTGAACTTCAGAATAGGGCCTTACAAAAGTATTTTGAATTCGACGTATGATATGTCTAAATTCTGGATACATCATTACAAACTCACTGATTGAAATATCATTAGAAGTGAATGATAATACTTTGTTGAGCTCACTCACATCCCTACCAATGGCGAGCGGCATCTCTTGCTCAACACCGTCATCAATTCCTTTAGATCCAAACCTAGGCTCCAACTTATCTTCAGAATAATACCAAAAATGGTACTGTGATTCTTTTAAAGAAAAATCAATACTAGTAGCCCATTGATAAGAATCTTCAACAACTTCTTTTAATTGGGCTAATGACATATCTGCATTGAATGTTGGAATCAAATTGGTTGACATTGTCTCTGCAAGATCATCTACTAATGAGCCATGAGGCTCAATAATTAAAGAAACGACCATCTCTTGGCATTCTAATGAAAAATTATCCTCTACAAACTGATAAATTCCATTCCAAGGATAGGGTCTA
This sequence comes from uncultured Candidatus Thioglobus sp., assembly GCA_905618925.1. Classification (GTDB taxonomy): domain Bacteria; phylum Pseudomonadota; class Gammaproteobacteria; order PS1; family Pseudothioglobaceae; genus Pseudothioglobus. Next base: position 1,784 of record CAJQTG010000009.1, read on the forward strand.
GATATATTAAACTCATCTTCACACCAGATCCTGAGCGCTTGTATTTCATCTGTCAAACATGAGATTCTATCAGCCTGCACGGTATCCTCAACATTCCACTCATCAACATGCTGGCTAACCTGGAGCAATGACTTTAAGAAAACTTTAAGAGTGCCTTCAATTGGAGTTTCAATTGACCTTACTCTTGCTAATGCGGTCTCTTTTGCAACAACCCAATTATGAATTAATGCTGGGTGTTTAAGTAAAAATGGAGCCATACCTAAGCCTGTTGCATTTCCCACACCAATAAATTGTCGTGTCGTTTTATCAAGTTTAACTGCTTTTTTACCACCTCTTTCTTTTGCAAGCTCTTCAACTGAGTCAATCGTAAACCAGCGAATTAAATAAACAGTTAACAACTCCATTTGAAATGGCGCCTTGCACTCTTTACGA
>CAJQTG010000010.1 GCA_905618925.1 uncultured Candidatus Thioglobus sp.
AGGTTTATCCCGATGATGGTGATGTTAACGAGGTTGAATTTGCTGTTGTCTGGAAGCACCCTCGAGGTATATTAAAAAAGTATCCAAATTTGAAAGCAATTCTGTCCTTGGGAGCTGGAGTAGATCATATTATTAGTGATCCTGACCTGCCAGAGGGGCTGCCTATAATTCGCCTGGTTGACAAAAAATTAACTCATGAAATGTGTTTGCATTCGCTGCACTGGGTTTTGCATTTCCATAGTGATCAGTACCTTTATAGATCTCAACAGCTTAAACGCCAGTGGATTCAGCAAGGCTCTATTCAGACAGAGGATCGAACAATTGGTATTATGGGTCTAGGGAATATTGGAAGAACTATTGGCGAATTATTAGTTACCCAAGGTTTTAATGTAATTGGCTGGGGTGCTAATAAAAAATCTTCACTCACAGATATTAAATATTACTATGGTCAGGAACAGCTGTCTGATTTTCTTGGAAAGACGAACATTTTAATTAATGTTCTTCCCTTAACATCAGATACTACCAACATCATTACAAAACAAGAGCTTGGCCTTCTCCCAAAAGATTCGTTTATTATTAATATTGGTAGAGGTGGGATAATTAATGAGGATGATTTATTGGCTCTTCTTGATGAAGGGCATATTAAAGCAGCTGCTTTGGATGTATTTGCACAAGAGCCGTTGCCAGAAAATAATTCACTTTGGGGCCATCCTTCGGTTTATATAACACCACATATTGCAGGGCAAAGTAATCCAGATTCAGCCGCACAAACTATTTCTGAAAATATCCATCGTATACAAAAAGGAGAGTTACCTTATCCTATATATAGTAGCTCTAATGGGTATTGATTCTGATAGTAAACTTGGTGATTAATACAAGGATGATTGAGCGAGTGGTTTAACTATTATGTTGATATTCACTTAATTATCCTATTTATGTCAATTCAAGACGAATTGAATTCAACTAAATAAACTATTCTTATATAATATGGCTTTTTGAGACAAATTATAATGTCTAAAGATAAGCAAATTCGAACCACTCCTTTGTATCAAATGCACTTAGATGCTGGAGCTAAAATGGTGCCATTTGCTGGGTATGAAATGCCTGTAAGTTATCCTCTTGGGATAAAAAAAGAACACAATCATACTCGCGAAAAAGCAGGACTTTTTGATGTCTCACATATGGGTCAAATAAGGTTAGTAGGTGCAAATGCAAAAAAAGCACTTGAGTCTTTAGTTCCAGTTGATATTATTGATTTACCTTTAATGAAATTGCGTTACGCTTTATTTACAAATAAATCTGGCGGCGTAATGGATGACTTGATGGTTACAAACCTAGGTGATGAAGAACTATTTTTAGTCGTAAATGCTGGTTGCAAGAATGCTGATTTTGATCATTTGCAAAGTACTATTGGTGATGATTGTAAAATAGAGTTTCTTAAAGATGCCGCTTTGTTGGCATTGCAAGGCCCTTCATCATATAAAGTTTTATCTGAGATTATGCCCTCTATCAATGAGATGACTTTTATGACTGCTAAAAAAGTAGCTATAAATGGAATTGAATGCCTGATAACTAGGTCTGGTTATACAGGAGAAGATGGTTTTGAAATTTCACTACCAGCCAAAGACTCTGAAGAATTGGCAAAACTTTTACTTTCTAATAAAGAAGTGGAATGGGTTGGCTTAGGTGCAAGAGACTCGCTTCGCTTAGAGGCTGGATTATCTCTTTATGGACATGAGCTTGATACTAATCATAGTCCTGTTGAGTCTTCATTGAGCTGGGCATTGTCCAAGATAAGAAGAGCTGGAGGAGAAAGAGAAGGCAATTATTTAGGCTCAGAAACTATTATGAATCATCTTGATGAGGGTTCTGAAACAAAGGTTGTTGGTCTGCAACCAGAAGGAAGAATGCCAGTTCGAGATGGGGCCACTATTGAAGATGAACTGGGTAATAAGGTAGGGAAAGTGACGAGCGGTGGCTTTGGTCCTAGTATAAATAGACCAATTGCTATAGCAAGGTTACAAAAAAGTTATATAGAAAATAATTCCAAGCTCTTTGCAATAGTAAGGGATAAAAAAATTGCAGTTGAGATTGTAAGTCTGCCATTTGTTAAGCAGAACTATTACAGAGGTTAAATATTATTATGAGGAGGAGTAATGAGTATTAAATTTTCAGAAGATCATGAATGGATTCAATCACAAGAAGATGATTTAGTAATTATTGGGATAACAGATTTTGCCCAAGAACAATTAGGTGACTTGGTTTATGTTGAGTTGCCAGAAGTTGGAGATGAGTGTAGCCGCGGAGAAAATATTTCCGTAATTGAATCAGTTAAAGCTGCTTCAGATCTAGTTGCACCAGTTTCTGGAACTATTATTGAGGTTAACAGTCGTTTAGAAGATGAGCCAGAGCTAGTCACTGAAGACTCTATGGGCGATGGTTGGTTTATTAAGGTGAAATTATCAAGCCCTGAGGAGTTAGATGATTTAATGGAAGAAAGCGCATACAACAGTTTTATTGAGGAATAAGGAAAGAGTTTAATGGCTAAAAAAATTGAAGATTTATTAAATAATGATGCCTTTACTTCTAGGCATATTGGTTCTTCAACTGAACAAAAAAATCAGATGCTTGATTATCTTGGTTTTGATAACTTAGATAAGTTAATTGATGAGATTGTGCCAGATGTTATACGTCGTAAAAAACCGATGAATATAGCTAAAGGTATGTCAGAGTTGGCAGCCCTTAAAAAATTAAGAAATCTAGCTAGAATGAATATTCGTTATAAGTCATTCATAGGCCAAGGTTATTACAATGCAATTACACCTCCAGTAATTCAGCGTAATGTTCAAGAAAATCCCTCTTGGTACACTGCTTATACTCCTTATCAGCCAGAAATATCTCAAGGCCGGTTAGAGGCATTAATGAATTTTCAAACAATGGTCTCAGACTTAACAGGGATGGATTTAGCAAATGCATCAATGCTAGACGAGGCTACCGCTTGTGCAGAAGCTATGACTTTGTGTCATCGAGTTAGTAAATCTAAGAGTAATGTCTTTTTTGTAGCTAATGATTGCTTTATTCAAAATATTGAAGTAATTAAAACTCGAGCTGAGCCACTAAATATTGAGGTCATTGTTGGTGATCCTCTAGTTGATCTAAAAGAGCTTGACTGTTTTGGAGTGTTATTACAATATCCTAATACTTATGGTGGCTATAGTGATTACTCAAATTTAATAGAGTTAGTTCATCAAAAAAAAGCACTCGTCGCAGTTAGTGCAGACTTGCTTTCTTTGACACTTTTAAAGCCACCTGGTGAAATGGGCGCAGACATAGTTGTTGGTAATACTCAAAGATTTGGGGTACCAATTGGTTATGGTGGTCCACATGCTGCCTTCATGTCTATCAGTGATAAATATAAAAGATCTATGCCTGGACGCATTATTGGAGCCTCAGTTGATACTAAAGGGAGGCTTGCTTATAGACTTGCGCTTCAGACTAGAGAACAACACATTCGTCGTGAAAAAGCTACAAGTAATATTTGCACTGCTCAGGCTCTTTTAGCAATTATGGCAAGCATGTATGCTGTTTATCATGGGCCAGAGGGCCTTAAAAATATTGCTGATCGGATTTTTCGTTACTCAAGTGTTTTTGCTAATGGCATGTCAGAAATGGGATTTCGTGTTTTAAACGAGACATTTTTTGACACATTAACTATAGAAGTAGAGAACTCTGATGCTGTAGTTATGCAAGCTGAAAAGAATGGATATAACATAAACGTTTTTAGTAAAACACTTGTTTCAGTTTCATTTGATGAGCTAAGTACTCCTGAAGATATAGAGTACTTATGGAAAATATTTAATACAGAATCTGACCTGAGTACACAAATTATATTTGAAAAAAATAAGACTCAAATTCATAAAAGTCTAAAAAGAAAATCAAGTTTCTTGACGCATAGTGTTTTTAATACTTATCGGTCAGAAACAAATATGATGCGATATATTCGGTATTTGGGAGACAAGGATATTGCACTTGATCGCTCAATGATTCCTCTTGGTTCATGCACAATGAAGCTTAATGCTGCAGCTGAATTAATACCAGTATCTTGGCCAGAATTTTCTCAGATTCATCCAGCAGTTCCAATGAATCAAGTCATAGGTTATCAGGAAATGATTAGTGAGCTTGAAGAAATGCTTTGCGAGGCAACAGGTTATGCTGCAATATCTCTTCAACCTAATTCAGGAGCTCAGGGAGAGTATGCGGGGTTAATTGCAATTCGTGCTTATCATCGAAGTAGAGGTGAAGAAAATAGGAATATTTGTTTAATCCCATCTTCTGCTCATGGCACTAATCCAGCATCTGCACAAATGGCTGGAATGAAGGTTGTCGTAATTGATAATGCAGATAATGGCAATATTGATCTTGTAGATTTAAAAGCAAAAACAAAAGAGCATGCTGATAATTTAGCTGCAATAATGATTACATATCCTTCTACCCATGGAGTATTTGAAAAGGATGTAAAAGAGGTTTGTGAAATTATTCATAATGCTGGTGGCCAGGTCTATATTGATGGCGCCAATATGAATGCAATGGTTGGCGTTTCTGCTCCAGGTGAATTTGGAGGTGATGTTTCACATCTTAATTTACATAAAACATTTGCTATTCCTCATGGTGGTGGAGGCCCTGGTGTTGGGCCAATTGGCGTCAAAGAACATTTGGTGCATTTTCTACCATCAACGCCATTAAATAATACAGATGTTGGAAGTATTTCTGGGGCCCCATGGGGTTCTGGAAGTATTTTGCCTATCAGTTGGATGTATATTGCAATGCTTGGTAAGGAAGGTCTTTATGACTCTACATGTAATGCAATCTTAAATGCAAACTACATATCAAAGAGACTGGAAGAGCACTATCCGATACTTTATAGTGATGAAAATGGCAGGATTGCGCATGAGTGCATTATTGATATTAGGCCTATTAAAGATACAGTTGGAATAAGTGTAGATGATGTAGCTAAGCGACTAATTGATTATGGTTTCCATGCTCCAACTATGTCGTTTCCAGTTGCTGGAACGTTGATGATTGAACCAACAGAATCTGAGTCACTGGATGAGCTTGATCGGTTTTGTGATGCTATGATACAAATCAGAAAAGAGATACTAAAAGTTGAATCTGGTGAATACTCTACAGAAGATAATCCACTAATTAATTCTCCACATACTCTAGAAATGGTAACATCATCGGAATGGAATTTTTCATACTCCAGGGAAGAGGCAGCATATCCTGTTGAAAGTTTAAGGCGAGTTAAATACTGGCCTCCAGTTTCGCGAGTGGATAATGTCTATGGAGATAAGAACTTAATTTGTTCTTGTCCAAGTGTAGAAGATTATAAATAAAATTTTTATGACATCATTCTTGATTAGTGTATTAGGTAACGATAAATCTGGGCTTATTGATGGTCTTTCAAAGATTATTGTGGCCAATAATGGTGACTGGATTGAGAGCAATATGTCTAGCTTTGAAGGAAAGTTTGCAGGAATCCTTAAGGTTAATGTGCCATCTAAAAATGCCGCTCAATTAAGTAAAGAGTTAGTTTCATCATCTTTAGGGCTGCAAATAGCGTGTGAAGAAACTTCTCCATTAAAACAATCTAACGTAAAGAGTTACAACATTGAGCTTATTGGCCAAAATCATGTTGGCATTATCAATAAACTATCTCATGTTTTAGCAGATGATTTGCAAGCAAATGTAGAAGAGTTAAAGACCGAGATAATTGATGCATCTATGTCTGGAGAACAGCTTTTTAAAGCACAAATTACTCTTCATTTGCCAGTCTCCCTTGATGAAAGTCTGATTAGAGATAAGCTTGAGAAAATTGCAGATGAGATGATGGTAGAGATATATTCTTACCAAAGTTAGGACTGTTTAATTAGAAAGCCCTATTACTTCTTGTGATCTAGAAACTTCCATGAGCAATAAATGGACCATTTCTATAACTAGATTTTCCATAGCTAAATGGCTTATCATTTGGAAGCGTAACTGAGCCGCCTGCACATCGTAATACAGCATCCCCAGCAGCAGTATCCCATTCCATAGTTGGGCCAAATCGAGGATATACATCAGCCTCTCCACAAGCAACTAAACAAAATTTTAATGAAGATCCAATGGAAGTTGTATTCTTAATTTTATGATCATTTAACCAATTATTTGTTAACTCATCACGATGAGAAATGCTCGCTGCAGCAACAGCTCCAGAATGAGGTAGTGTGCGAATAGTTATAGGCTTAATTAAGTTATTTGATTCTTCGAAAGCACCTGTAGAAACTGAAGCAAAAAACATTCTGTTGAGTGCAGGTGCATATACAACTCCTAAAGTTGGAATGCCATTTTCAATAAGTCCAATATTTACAGTAAATGAACCTAAGCCATCTTTTTTAAGGAATTCTTTTGTACCATCAAGTGGGTCAACGAGAAAAAACTGGTCAGTAGCTTTTAAGTTATGGCTACTCGAGTTTTCTTCTGAAATTATTAGAATTTCTGGGATGATTTCATTAAGTTTTTTAAGAATTATATGCTCAGCTTCTTTGTCAGCTAGCGTTAAAGGTGAGCCATCTTCTTTGAAGTCGACCTTTATTGAATTGGCATAGATTTTCATAATCTCATTACCAGCATCTCGAGCCGCTACTTTCAGCTCTTTTAATACATACGAGTAATCAATAGTTTCTATTTTTCTGAGTTAGTATTTTATTAAAACTACTAAGTAATAATATTGTGCTCTGGACCAAATGGAAATTTGGTGATGTCATAGGCGCTATCTTCAGTTAATACCATAACGTCATGCTCACGATAACCACCAGCACCAGGCTGACTGCCTGGAATCATAATCATAGGCTCCATAGAAACAACCATATTTTTTTGAAGTACTGTATCAATATCCTCTCTTAGCTCAACTCCAGCTTCACGTCCATAGTAGTGAGATAGGACTCCAAATGAATGACCATATCCAAAGGTTCTACTTTCAAGTAAGCCATACTCTTCAAAAATTTTATTAAGCTCTAGAGCGATATCTTTGCATGCAACTCCAGGTTTAATAAGTTTCATTCCTTCCTCATGAACCTTTACATTAATTTCCCACAATCTAAGAGACTCATCATCAACATGATCATAAAATAATGTTCTTTCAAGCGCAACATAATAGCCTGCAATCATTGAAAAACAATTAAGACTTAAAATATCACCTTTTTGAACTTGCCTAGTAGTCACAGGGTTGTGTGCTCCATCAGTATTAATACCAGATTGAAACCAAGTCCAGGTATCCATTAGCTCTGAGTTTGGATAACGCTTAGCGATCTCTCTGACCATAGCTTGTGTTGAATGAAGGGCTACTTCATGCTCAGGTGCGCCCTCTTTAATAGCCTCAACAAGAGCTGCACCACCAATATCACAAACATTTGCTCCTTGAATAATATGAGCAATTTCTTCATCTGATTTGATTGAGCGCATCTTCATGCAATCAACTGAGATATCAATAAAGTTAGATTTATTAAATGCATCTTGCAGCTTATCTAAGCGTTCTTTAGTTATATGATCATACTCTATGCCAATTTTATTGCCATTTCTTACAAGCTGCTGCAAGGCATAAAAGAAGCTATCTTTTTGCCAGTCTGTGTAGACTAAGTTTTCACCAAAAGTTCTACGCCAAGGTTGGCCGCCATCAATATTTGCAGTTACAGTTGTTGCTTTATCTTGAGTAACGACAAGCGCATAAGGTCTTCCAAAAGAGCAATAAAGGAAGTCACTGTAATAATTAATGCCGTGAATAGATGTAAAAATTACACTATCAATATTATTTTGCACCATATGAGCCCTAAGGCGCTGCTGGCGATTTTGGAATTCTTTATCACTAAATGTATGGGCTATATTGTCACCATTTGGTATAAGTATTGTTCTTGGCATGTTCATAACGAATCCTGTGTATGAGTTAATTTGTGCGGATGTTAGTCAATTTAGTTAAGTATAGCAAGCTTTTTCTAAAGCATATATTTTTAGCTTATTGAAAAAAGCTTACGACCTATAGTTTGAATACTCCAATTTTATTGAGGTTTCTTTAAAATACTTTCACGAATGAACGTATAAAGTCCTGATGCTACGATAATCGAAGCTCCAATTAAGGTAAAGCTATCTGGCCTCTCACCAAGAACTATGATTGCTAGAAGCATTGCGAATACAATTCTTGAATATCTGAATGGTGATATAACTGACATTTCACCAATACGTGAAGAAATAACAAGTGAATAATAAGCGACTACCCCAAAGGTTGATGCTCCAATAAAATACATCATCTGATTTAATGAGGGAGCTATCATTGGAGAATTAAATGGAATAATCAAAATACCTGAAATTCCAAAAGCTATGAAGGCGTATAAAGCAATTGTTACTGAAGGCAGGTTTACTTTCATAGCACGTGTTGCTAAATCTCTTGCTGCTAAAAATATAGACCCAAGCAATGCGAATATTGATGCCGGCATAAATCCACCAAAGCCAGGGCGCAAAATCAACAACACACCCATAAAGCCAATAAATACTGCAGTCCAGCGTCTCCACCCTACTTTTTCTCTGAAAAATATTACAGCGCCAATGGTGACTAATAATGGCGTTATTTGAAGAATAGCTGAAGCGGATGAAAGTGGCGTTAAAGCAATCGCTGTGACAAAAAATACTGCCCCTAAAAGCTCACAAATTGTGCGAATTATTACATTCTTATCTAATAGATCTTTATGAAAGATTGGTGCTCGTTGGAGAAATGCGATCATGAGAAATACGATACTTCCAGTAAAGCCAAGAATTATTATTACTTCTGAGATTGGAAAATAAGATGAGAGCATTTTGATGAATAAATCCTCAAATGCAAACCCAGCCATTGCTAGAATCATGAATAGGATACCCCTTAAGTTTTCCATGATTTTTCTATGGTCTGAATGTTTAAAGTTAAATTTTAACTGCTACTATGCTTTGAATTTGTTTATTTTTTGTACAAATAATAGTGTTAATTTTAGTACCTCTTCTTGATAGGCAAAAAAATGATTGACAGATATATATTTTAAGAACAAAATGCGGAAATAACTAGTGTCAATCTTTATGTTATATAGGGGTTTCATGCAGAATAGATATTTTCTCGGATTTTTATTAGTCGTTATCAGTGGAATCATCTGGAGTTTTGGCGCTCCACTTGTTCGCCTACTAGAAGATGCTGAAAACTATAGACTTCAATACCTACTTTATAGAGGCTTAATAATCACATCGGTGATACTCATTTATGTAGCTTTTAGAGAGGGTAAAGATTTTTTTCATACTTTTAAGAGGATTGACTCCTGGAGTTTGGTTGGAAGCGTTGTAATGTCATTTACATTTTTTGGATGGATTTATGCACTAACAACAACAACAGTAGCTATCACCTTATTAATGCTTGCCTTATCACCAGTACTTTCTGCGTTTTTGGGCTACCTTATTTTAGGTGAAAGGTTAAGTCGTATCACTTTCATAAACATGTTGATTGTTGCTGCTGGAATTACAATTATGGTTTGGAATACTGAAAAATCAACAACATTATTAGGAGTTTTTTATGGCTTCTTTGTAGCTTTAGGCTTTGCAATATACACAATTACAATTCGAAAAAATCCTGAAGTGCCTAAATTATTAACACCTGCTCTTGCTGGCTTTTTTTGCATGTTATGGGCGATAATTTTAATCCTTGTAAGTGGAAACAGTTTTGAAATGGCCTCAGTCAATATTGGAATTAGTATGATGCATGGCTTAGTGGTTGGAGTTGGCCTGATATTATATGGTTTAGGCGCAAAATATTTGCCTAGTGGGGAGCTTGTAATGCTTTCATTACTTGAGGTTGTTTTGGGTATTTTTTGGGCATGGCTGCCAATTTTTGGCATTCATGAGGTGCCGAGCACAAATACTTTAATTGGTGGTTGTGCTATCTTTATGGCAATTATTTTTCAGGGAATGAATGCTAGAAAAAAACATGTAATCCCTATGCCTTAGGGTACTATTTTTTGATTTTGTGTAACTGGACTTTAAATACAGTCTGTTTTTCTTTTCTAATTTTTACAACTGCACAAGGCAATGATAAAATTGTAAATAATTATTTAAATATCAAGTTGAAGTAAGATGAATGAATTAGTTTTTCCTAATATAAATATTGAAAATCTTGATAGATGGGTTGGAGATCTTTCGCCCTTAGAGTGTATTGAGATCAAAGATGAAACTCACAATGTTAAGAGCTTTACTTTTAAGTCAAAGAAGGACGCTTGGTTTCAGTTTTTGCCAGGTCAGCATACAACTCTATTTTTAAATATAGATGGTGCTGAGATTATGAGAACTTATACCATAGCGTCAAGCCCAACTCGACCGCACACCATAACTATTACTAATAAAAGAATGAAGGATGGAGTTGTTACTAACTGGATGCATGATAACTTAAAGATTGGTGATTGCATTGATGCCCTTAATATTGGAGGGTCTTTTAGTGTTGCTCTTGATAAGCCTAGGCCTAAAATTTTACTCATGTCAGGTGGAAGTGGTATTACCCCAATGCTCTCAATGACAAGATACTTTATTGATTTGTCTATAAATGTTGATTTAGTTTTTATTCATAATGCACAATCTCCCAAAGACTTAATTTCAAAAGAAGAGCTTGAGTTTTATGAACTCCATCAGACTAATTTTAAAAGGCATTTTATATGTGATAACCCAGATTCAAATTGGGAGGGGCCAAGTGGATTTTTAAGTTCTGAACTGCTTTTAGAGCTTGTTCCTGATTTTACTGATAGAGAGGTATATTGTTGTGGGCCAGAGCCATATATGCAAAATGCACAAAAGATTTTAGAATTGAATGATTTTGATATGTCTGCTTATCATCAAGAGAGCTTTGATATTGAGAGTTCGACCGCTCAAAGTAATATGGCAGTTAATTTAGAACTGCCAGAGCATAAAGTTCCAGATAGTGGAATAAATGAATATAATGTCACCCTGTCAAAGAGTGGGGAAGTAGTGTCTTGTGGCAGCAATTCAAGTATATTAGTTTCAATACAAAAACAAGGTATTACAGTTCCTTTTGCCTGCTCTATGGGGCTATGTGGAACATGTCGTGCCAAGATGATAGAAGGCACAGTTGAGATGGATGCTCAGGGTGGGCTTTTAAAGTCCCATGAGGAAGAGGGTTACATACTTACTTGTTGTTCTTACCCCACAAGTGATGTAGTCCTTGATTTATAGTTTTATTGTTCGAGCTTAAATTATTATGCAAAAAAAATATTCTTGGTATTCGTTATTAAAGGCTGGATTGGGCAATCAGGAATGGGATCAAGCAATCCCATTATCAAAACCTAAATCTAAGTATGATGTTATTATTATCGGTGGTGGCGGCCATGGGCTAGCCACAGCTTATTATTTAGCTAAAGAGTGCGGCATTACAAATGTTGCAGTTCTCGAAAAAGGCTATATTGGTGGTGGCAATACTGGCAGAAATACAACTATTATTCGTTCAAACTATTTGAGAGATGAAGCTTCTAGTCTTTATGAGCACTCCATGAGGCTTTGGGAAGGACTTAGTGAAGATCTAAACTTCAATGTTATGTTCAGCCAGAGAGGAGTATACAACCTTGGACATACTCTGCAAGATATGAGGGATATTGAGAGAAGAGTAAATGCTAATGTACTAAATGGTGTTGATGCTGTAGTCGTCGATCATAAAGAAATAAAAGAACAAATTCCAATTATTAATACTTCTAAAAATGCAAGATACCCAATTATGGGGGCATCTTTCCAGGCGCGCGCTGGTGTTGCTAGGCATGATGGTGTTGCTTGGGGTTTTGCCAGGGCTGCTTCAAATCTTGGAGTTGATATTATACAAAATTGTGAAGTTATTGATATAGAGGTTGAAGAAGGAAGAGTTAAAGGTGTTAAGACAACCCTAGGCGATATCATGTCAGATCGAGTAGGCTGCGTAAGTGCAGGACACTCTTCAGTTGTAGCAAAAATGGCAGGATTAAGGCTTCCAGTTGAAAGTCATCCTTTGCAAGCATTTGTATCTGAAGCTATGAAGCCAATTCTTCATACGGTAGTTATGTCAAATGCTGTTCATGGCTATGTAAGTCAGAGCGATAAGGGAGATTTAGTTATTGGAGCTGGTATTGATGGATACAATTCATATGCTCAAAGAGGAAGTGCCAAGATAGTAGAGCATTGCGCTGCTGCGATACTTGAATTATTTCCAATCTTTTCGAGAGTTCGCATGAACCGTCAATGGGGCGGTATAGTCGATGTCTGCCCTGATGCTTGCCCTGTTATTAGTCCAACAAAAATTGAAGGGCTTTACTTTAACTGTGGCTGGGGAACTGGAGGTTTTAAAGCAACCCCAGGTTCTGGTAATGTTTTTGCTCATACCATTGCCCAAGATAAGCAACATGAGTTAGCAGTTCCATTTCATATTGATCGTTTTACAAGTGGTGCTCTTATTGACGAGCATGGCGCAGCTGGAGTTGCGCATTAGTTATTTATAAAGGTAATATTATGTTTTTGATAGATTGTCCATATTGTAAAGAATCGAGAGATCAAAATGAATTCTCCCCTGCTGGAGAAGCTTTCATTGCTAGACCTCAGAACCCTGAAGAACTAAGTGATGATGAATGGGCTGATTATGTATTTTATCGTACTAATCACAAAGGAGATCACTGGGAACAGTGGGTCCACACTAATGGATGTCGCAAATTTTTCTTAGTTAAAAGATCTACGATTAGCCATGAAATTCTTGAGGTTGCGGCTTTTGGAGAAGTAACAAGTGAGAATAAATCATGAGATTAAAGAATCATAAGAGTGACTATATAGATCAATCTGAAGCACTAAGTTTTATATTTAATAATAGGTCCTACAAGGGATATAAAGGTGATACCTTAGCTTCTGCATTAATAGCAAATGATGTTCTTTTCTTTGCTAGAAGCTTTAAGTATGGACGTAAGCGTGGGCTTATGGGTTCTGGTGTTGAAGAGCCTAACGCTCTTGTTTCACTAGAAATTGGTGGGCGCTATACGCCCAATTTAAAGGCAACTGAAGTTATGCTTTATGATGGCTTAAGTGCAGTAAGTTCTAGTAATCCAAATTCATTAGATTTTCGCGCCTTAATTAAACCATTGCATCGATTTATGCCGGCGGGTTTTTATTATAAAACCTTTATAAAGCAAAAGGTTTGGGCTATGGTTGAAGACAGCCTAAGGGCGCTTTCAGGTTTCTCAAAAGCACCAACTGAAAAAGATGAGGATCTTTATGATCATATTTTCCATCATGCTGAGGTGCTTATTGTTGGCGGGGGGGTAGCAGGAATTACAGCTGCATTAGAAATTCTCAATAACTCTAAAACAACTAGGGTTATCTTGGTTGATGAGCGAGCGCATTTAGGCGGGGAATTATTTAATGAATTTAAAAGTGATGACACTGCTATTAGTTGGCATCATGATAGTGTTAATAAGTTACTGGAATTTAAAAATGTAGCTAACAGCCGTTTGAAATTGCTCTCCCGATCAACTGCCTATGCTTGGTATGATCATAACTATATAGAAGTGTTGCAGACTAATGCCACCGGTGAGTCAATGGTTTCAGGGAATACTCAAGTGGCCAGGAAAGTGTTGCATAAAATAAGGACTAAAGAAGTTATATTAGCAACTGGTGCTCATGAGCGTCCTATGTTATTTGAAACGAATGATTTGGCAAATATAATGTTGAGCCAGTCTGTTAGACGTTATCTTAATGAGTTTGGCGTAATCTCAGGTAAAGATGTTATTTTGTATGGAAATAATGACAGCATCTACGGCACTGCAATTGACATTAAAGATAATGAGATTAACTGTAAGGTTATTGATGTAAGAGCATCTGGTAGTGAAAGTGAAATTGTTTTAAAAGCAAAAAAATTAGGGATTGAAGTTCTCCAGGGTTATGCTGTACTAAAAGCACATGGTACAAATCTTGTAAAAGGTATCGAGATTTCTAAGGTTGAAATGCAAGGTAAGAAGTGGAAGCTTAGCGGGTCTTCAAAAAAACTAAATTGTGACTTATTAGCATCATCAGGTGGTTTTAATCCTGTGGTCCATCTTGACTGTCATTGTGGCGCAAAAACTTTTTTTGATGAAGATTCCCAGGCTTTTTTGCCACAAAAAGAGCGAAAAAATAGACAAGTATGTGGCTCAATTAGCGCCATTGGATTTTGGAAGGATGCTGTAATTGATGCAAAAAAATAAAGCTCAATTGACTCTTGTGGCTTTGGGAGAAATTAAAAAATCTGCTCAAGTGAGTATGGGTGAAAATTATTTAGACTACTATAATTCCAGTCAATTTTTTATGCCAATAGAAATTCTTAATAGGCCAAAAGTATTTATTGATATGCAAAATGACGTCACTACTTTGGACGTTGCTCTTGCAATTAGGGAGGGGTATCGTTCGATTGAACACATCAAGCGTTACACAGCTATGGGGTTTGGAACTGATCAAGGTAAAACTGGCAATATTAATGGTATTGCTGTTGCAGCAGAGTTTCTAGATGTTCCTTTGTCTGAAGTTGGAACAACTACATTTCGCCCAGCCTACACTGGAGTTGATTTTGGCGCTATGGCAGGCAGGGAGGTGGGAGGTTTTTTTGACCCTCAAAGGTATACAACAATTCACGATTCTCATTTAGAGCATGGAGCAGAGTTCGAGGTTGTCGGGCAGTGGTACCGACCTTGGTATTATCCCAAGAGTGGAGAGAACATTCATCAAGCAGTTAATAGAGAGTGTCTTGCCGTTAGAACCTCACTTGGAATGATGGACGCATCCACTCTTGGAAAAATTGATGTTCAGGGAAAAGATGCTAGAGAATTTTTATCCAGAGTTTATACCAATGCCTGGGTGAAGCTTGCTCCAGGAAGTTGTCGCTATGGTCTTATGTGTAATGAGAAAGGAATGATTATTGATGATGGAGTTTCAACCTGTATTAATGACAACCATTTTATTATGACCACTACAACCGGAGGCGCTGCAAGCGTTTACTCTACTCTAGAGATGTGGCTTCAAACTGAATGGAGTGACTTAGATGTTCACCTTAGTAGTGTTACAGACCAATTCGCAACTGTCGCAGTTGTGGGCCCAAATGCTCGTAACTTGATGAAAGCTTTGTGTCAAGACGTTGATTTTGAGCGTGATAATTTTAAATTTATGCAGTGGCGACCTGGAACAGTATGTGGGGTGCAAGCAAGGATTATGAGGATTAGTTTTTCTGGTGAACTTGCTTATGAAATTAATATTGAAGCGAATTATGGTCGCTATATCTGGAATGAAATTGCATTGGCTGGAAAGCAATGGAATATAACACCTTATGGAACTGAATCAATGCACGTACTTCGTGCGGAGAAAGGTTATATTATTGTTGGCCAAGATACTGACGGCTCGATGACGCCAATGGATGTTAATATGAATTGGATCCTTGCAAAAAAGAAACTCTTTTCTTATATTGGTCGTCGTTCTTTTAGCATTTCTGCGCTCAATTCTAATGATCGTTTTCAACTAGTAGGCCTATTAACTAAGGATGCTGATGTTGTGCTCCCAGAAGGTTCTCACATAATTAATAATAAAGGAAGTTCTATAGGTTATGTCACTTCTAGTTATTTCAGCCCTATACTTAGAAGGTCAATTGCAATGGCCCAACTTAAGGGTGGACTATCAAAAATGACTGAAACAGTATTAGTTAAAATTGTTCAAGAGAAACAAGGCTTAAAGGAAATCCCTTGTGAAGTTTCTAGTAGCGTCTTTTATGATACTGAGGGTGAAAAGGTAGATGGTAATGAATAATCAAACCGAAGCGCAAAATAATATGCCAGAATTTAGATCAACATTCAATTCTCTTGTCGATGAAGAAGGGTATTTGATAAATCAAGAAAATCTTAATTGCCGTGAAATTACTGATAAATGTTTGTTAGTATTAAGAACGTCTAAAGATTCCAAGAAAAATAATAAAGCTGCGAAAGAGGCTTTTAATATTAAGCTACCAGATTCTCTTAGTGTAACTTCTGGAGAAAATGATTCTAAGTGTTTTTGGATCAGTCCTGATGAGTTTTGGCTTCTTCATAACGCAGAATATAAAGCCAGCCTGTTAAGTAAGATTGAACTACTTCCTGAAGGAATGTCAATGACAGATAATTCAGCCGCATATGGCATTCTAGAGTTTACTGGTTTGAGCACAGATAATCTATTAGCTAGATGGATGAGTTATGACTTGAGCGGCTCCCTTAAAGAAGGAAAGGTTATCTCAACAACTTTTGGGCAGGCACCTGTTTTTGTTTATCGTGAGAATAAAAAACTTCTAATGATGATTAGACATTCATTTTCACATTATGTTGTTGGATTGTTAAAGGATAGTGCAAAAAGAGTATAAATCTTAATATTGATGAGGTATTAATTATGGATAAGGTCAACTTTACAAGCATGGAGAACGGTACTGCTGAGGAGTATTCTTTTCTTGATACTCTTGAGGACCAATATAAGGCAGATCTCCCAAAACGCTTGATTTCGGCTTTGAGAGATCTAAATAGCAGTCTTTCTGGTTATCAAGTTAGTCGACTTGAGCATTCTTTACAGGGGGCTACTAGAGCTTATCATGCTAAAGAAGACTTAGAAATAATTATGGCTATTTTGTTTCATGATATTGGTGATGAGTTGGCACCCTATTCTCATTCCGAAATGGCCGCGTCGGTGCTTCGACCATTTGTTTCTGAAAAAGTTTATTGGATTATTAAACATCATGGCGTTTTTCAAATGTATTATTATGCTCATTACACTGGCGGTCATAAAGATGCAAGAGAGGTATTTGCTGATAGTCCATGGTATGAGGATGCCATTCAATTTTGTCATAAATATGATCAAAACTGTTTTGACCCTGAGTATGAGTCTAAGCCTTTAGATTTTTTTGTTCCTATGGTTAATAAATTTTTTGCTAGGCCAAGAATGGATGATTCTGAAGAGCTTGCAAGATATGGAAATAGATAGTATTTAAATTTATAGAGGATGTGATAGTGGTTAATTTTTTTCTTAAGTTTTCAACAAGGCAAATACATTTAATTATTTTTTTACTTGTTGGCTCGCTCCTTGGCTATGCTGCCTATAGCATGAAAGTTCTTGGACTTGAGGCTTGTACGCTATGCATAACCCAACAGTTTTTTTATTGCTTGATTGGCGTTAGTTCGTTTATAGCTTTTTTGCATAACCCGCATATTCAAGCCAGTAGACTATATACGTTTTTTATAACTCTTTTTGCTATTGCAGGCGCATGGATTTCTGGTCGTCAGGTTTGGTTGCAAGGACTACCCGAAGACGAGGTTCCATTGTGCGGTCCTCCGCTTGAATACATTATTGATGTGTTTCCATTTGCCGATGTTTTGAATGCGTTATTTATGGGTGATGGTAATTGCGCTGAAATACCTTGGCAATTTTTAGGTTTGAGTATGGCAGGCTGGTCC
>CAJQTG010000011.1 GCA_905618925.1 uncultured Candidatus Thioglobus sp.
CCACTAATAATAAACCAGAATCATTTAAGATTGCCTTTGGAGGTATGTCAGGAATCCCTCAAAGATCAAATATACTTGAAAATTTTTTATTAAAGAATTGGCAAGAAGATAATATAGCTGCATTATCTTATAAGGTTTTGAAAGAAGAATTTTCTCCATTTACTGATGTAAGAGCAACTTCAGAATACCGATTACAAGTATCAGCAAACTTAATTAAAAAAACTATATTGATGTATCAAGATCAGCCAGTCGAAAATCTTGCAGAATATTCACAATTAAGTTAATTCATGGAGTAAGCAAAAATTAATAAAAATACAAAAAATTCTGCTCAACTTAAGGGTTCAATAATTGGTGACTCTATTGCCCATGATAGTGCTCATATGCATGTCCAGGGAAGTGCAACTTATATTGATGATATGCCAGTCCCAAAAGGAACTCAACACATTGCATTTGCGTTAAGTAATGTTGCACGTGGAAAAATAAATAAGATTGATATTACAGATGCTCTAAAAGCTGATGGCGTTCATAGTGTTCTCCTGGCAAAAGATATAGAAAATCTATATATAGGAGCGATTAAACATGACGAGCCTATTTTGGCTGATAAAGAGGTTTTATTCTTCGGCCAAGCAATTGCTGCTGTCTTAGCAGATAGTCATGAGAATGCAAGAACAGCTGCGCTCTTAATCACCTCAAATGTATCAGAGCTTGAGGCTATTGTAACTATTGACCAGGCAATGGCTAAAAAAAGCTTTCTTGACGAGCCAATAATAGTCTCTATAGGAGATTCAAAAAAAGCTATAGATTCATCAAAAAATAAACTAAATGGATCTATATCTATTGGCGGTCAAGAGCATTATTATCTTGAGGGACAGGTTGCTCTAGCAATTCCAACAGAGGATAACGAGATGGTAGTTCATTCTTCTACTCAAAACCCTACGGAAGTCCAGCATTTAGTTGCGCATGTTTTAGATGTTCCTCAAAATGCAATTGAAGTAATTACTCGAAGAATGGGCGGTGGCTTTGGTGGCAAGGAGACAGACTCATCTCAGCTAGCGTGTGTTTGCGCTATATTTGCAAAGCAAAGTAAACTTCCTATAAAAGCTCGGCTCTCTAGAAAAGACGACATGCTGATGACTGGAAAGAGGCATGATTTCAAGGTAGATTATAAAGTTGGCTATAGTGATGATGGCAAAATTTTGGGAATTGAGATAGATCTTGCTGCAAGATGTGGCTACTCACTTGATTTGTCTAAAGCAATAGTTTCTAGAGCTTTATTCCATGCTGATAATGCATATTTCTTGCCAAATGCTACCTTTAGGGGGTTTTTATGCAAAACAAATACCGCTTCAAACACAGCATTTAGAGGGTTTGGTGGACCTCAAGGGATGCTTGCTATAGAAAATATTATTGAAGAAATAGCCATGAATATTGGTGTTGATGCTCTTGAAATTAGAAAATTAAATTATTATCAAAAGGATACAAATAACGTAACGCCTTACGATCAAGTTGTTGAAGATAATATTATTAATGAGCTCTCCAGTGAACTTATTGATGATAGTAATTATTTAGTTAGAAGAGAAAGTATTAAAAAGTTTAATAAAACAAGTAAATATCTTAAAAAAGGATTGGCATTTTCTCCTGTGAAATTTGGTATTTCTTTTACTACTCAGTTATTAAATCAAGCCGGCGCATTGGTAAATGTCTATAAAGATGGAAGTATATATATTAATCATGGAGGAACTGAAATGGGCCAAGGCCTATTTATTAAAGTTGCGCAGGTAGTTGCTAATGAGTTTGGTGTTAATTTAGAGCGTGTAAAGGTCTCTGCAACTTCTACCGCTAAAGTTCCAAATACATCGCCAACTGCAGCCTCTTCGGGCTCAGATTTAAATGGAATGGCTGCTAGAGAGGCATGCTTAAGAATTAAGAGAAATTTAACTACTTTTGCTAAAGATTTCTATGGTGAAGGTAATAGTGAGATCGAGTTTAAAGACTCTTTTGTTATTATTGGTAAGAAAAAGATAGCGTTTGATGAATTTGTGTCAACAGCATATTTAAATCGAGTAGAGCTTTTTAGTAATGGCTTTTATAAAACACCAAAAATTTTCTTTGATGCTGTTAAGCAAAAAGGTCATCCTTTTTACTATTATTCGTATGGTGCTTGTGTTAGTGAAGTGATAGTTGATTGTTTGACTGGTGAGTATAAGTTATTAGCGGTTGATATTTTGCATGATGTTGGCGCCTCACTTAACCTAGCAATTGATATGGGGCAAATAGTTGGAGGATATATTCAAGGTATGGGCTGGCTTTGTTCTGAGGAGCTCAAATGGAATGATTCCGGGGCACTTTTAACGATGGGCGCATCGACCTATAAGATTCCTGCAATCGGCGATACACCTGAGCACTTTGAAGTCAAAATTAAGCCTAATATTTCTAATCATGAAAATACAATTCATAAATCTAAAGCAGTTGGAGAGCCTCCTCTGATGCTTGCAATATCAACTTGGCTTGCGATAAAAAATGCTATTTATAATGCAGATAATGAAATGCAAACTGGCCTAAATGCTCCAGCAACTTTTGAGCAAGTATTCTTTAATCTCAATAAGAGTCTTAAGTAATAGGTTATGAATAGTTGGCTGAAGCCAGTTAAGACGGCAATTGCTTTAAATAATGGCTTTGTATTGTTAACAATTATTTCAACTAAAGGCTCAACCCCTTGCTCCAATGGAGATAAGATTGTCTTCTCTGGATCTGAGTCAGTTTTTGGCAGTATTGGCGGTGGTAATTTAGAATTCAAAGCCTTATCTTTTGCTGAAGAATTATTAAATCTTAATTCTAATGGTATCTATTTAAAAAAATATCCTCTTGGGGCCACACTTGGACAGTGTTGTGGAGGTTATGTGAATGTCATGTTTGAAAGTTTTATTCAGTCAGACTCAACAAATTCATGGATCAAAACAGTATCAAACTTACTTCAAGATAACGAAGATTTTGTAGTTGCTACAATTGTGGATAGTAATTCTGAAATTGAATTTAGCAGTAAAAAATTTGTATATTTAAATGGAAATTCCGCTCCAGCCATTAATGATAAAGAAATCTCTAGTTTGATTGATAAAAGCGCTAAAGATCTTTTACTACTTTCTGATAGTCCTACTATAGTGCAATTTAAAGATCAGTCTGGCTCTGTAACTGAAATCTGCTTTGAAAAAGTCTTGACTAGCGAAGTACAGCCAGTAGTAGTATTTGGGGCTGGGCATATTTCAAGAGCTCTGATGCCAATTTTAATTAATCTACCTATTAAGATTTATTGGGTCGATGACAGAGCAGAACAATTTGACAAATATCAGGGAGATACGTCTCAAATAGATATTATTTGTGATGATTTTGTTCAAAGTATTTCAGACTTGCCAGATAGTAGTTATTGCCTAGTAATAACATACAGCCATCAAATTGATTTCGAGATTTGTGAAAAAATGATTACACAAAACAACTTCAGCTATTTGGGTATGATTGGTTCAGAAATTAAGGGGAAAAAATTTAGAGATCGTTTCCATCAAAAGAATTATTCTGAGGAAGTGATTAATAAGTTTATCTGTCCAATAGGCGATAAACAAAAATTCTTAAAATCACCTGCTGCAATTGCTGTGACTATTGCAATGGATTTAATTAACTTTATAGAACATAAAAGACAACCTGAATCTGTATGAAATATCAATTAGAAGTATCCAATATTACTAAATCTTATGGAGATTTAAAGGCTAATGATAATGTTTCACTTAGCATAAAAGATTCAAGTATCCATGCTTTGCTTGGAGAAAATGGAGCTGGAAAGTCAACTTTAGTGAAAATTATATATGGCTCATTAACTCCAGATAGTGGTGAAATGAAGTGGGCTAACAATAACTATAACCCTAAAAGTCCTTTTCAAGCTAGAGAAAATGGAATAGCGATGGTCTTTCAACACTTTTCATTATTTGAATCATTAACTGTTGAAGACAATATAATTCTTGGGCTTGATGGCATAGGACTAAATGAAAATTTTTCTGAACAAATAATTAAGTATTCAAAGCAATATGGTTTAGATATTAATCCTCAACAAGTTGTTGGTGACCTATCTGTTGGAGCGCGGCAACGCGTTGAAATTATTCGCTGTTTGATGCAAAACCCAAAGTTACTTATTATGGATGAGCCTACTTCAGTATTGACACCTCAAGAGGTGGCTGACCTATTTGTAACCCTTAAAAAGCTTGCAGCAGATGGCTGCGCTATCTTATATATTTCTCATAAGCTTGAAGAGGTTCGTGAAATATGTAGTGAAGCAACAATTTTAAGAGGTGGTAAATTAGTGCAAAGCTGCATACCTCAGGAGCACAGCCAAAAAGAACTAGCAGAAATGATGATTGGAAAAAAACTAACCGAACTCGCTAGAAATAATATAACTGTTGGTGAAAATATTTTTTCAATAGATAATTTAAGTCGAAAAAGTGATGATATATACGGTGTTAATCTTGAAAAGATAGCCTTAAAGATGAGCAAAGGAAGTATTGTTGGTATAGCAGGGGTTGCTGGAAATGGCCAAGATGAGCTGATGGAATTACTTATTGGAGAAATTTCCTCACCTAAAACAACGTTAATTTTTAATGGCCAAGATATTGGCTTACTAAATTCGCATGAAAGAAGGCAGCTTTCAATGTTCTTTGTTCCTGAAGAGCGTCTTGGGCATGGAGCAGTACCAGATATGTCCTTAGATGAGAATATGTTATTAAGCAGACCAGACTCAACTGAAATGACGAGTCATGATGTCATTGATTGGAAAAAAGTTGCCACTCATTCAAAAAAAGTGATTGATACTTTTGACGTCCAAACACCTTCGAGCAGAATGTTAGCCAAATCCCTTTCTGGAGGAAACCTACAAAAGTTTATGGTTGGAAGAGAGCTTATTCAAAATCCAGAATTACTAATTGTTGCTCAGCCAACTTGGGGGGTTGATGCGGGCTCTGCTAATAATATCCATCAGGCTTTGATTGAATTGGCTGATAAAGGTTCAGCTATATTAATCATCTCTCAGGACTTGGACGAAATATTAAGTCTTTGCGAGCAGATACATGTCCTCTCTGAAGGGAAACTTTCTGATGCGGTGGATATGAAAAGTAATGGCTTAGAGAAGATTTCTCAGCTCATGGTTGGAGGAAAAGTCTAATGATTAGACTTATTCCAAGAGTTGAAAATTCTACAGCGATGGTCCTGTTATCGCCTTTACTGGCTTTAACGCTAACTGCTCTATCTGCTTATTTAATATTTATTTTTGTTTTAGTTGATATTCCAGTATCAAGTGTTTTCTTCACTCTATTTGTAGAGCCTTTAATTGATTCTTACTATTTTTCAGAGCTACTAGTTAAGGCTGCACCTTTGATGATTATTGGTCTTGGTCTATCAATTGGATTTAGAGCGGGTATTTGGAATATTGGTGCAGAAGGTCAATACGTTATGGGAGGTATTGCAGGCAGTGCTGTAGGATTATATTTTTATAATGTTGAGGCTTTATGGCTGCTTCCATTGATGACTATAGCGGGTATTTTAGGAGGTATGTTTTATGCCGGTATTGCAGCCTTTCTTCGTATTAAATATCAGGTCAATGAAATCTTGGTAACTTTAATGCTAACTTATGTTGCTGTTTTGTTTTTAAGTGCAATGCTTCAAGGGCCACTTAGGAATCCATCGGGCTTTAATTTTCCTGAGAGTAGGATTTTTCATGATAGCGCTATGCTGCCTATTATTTGGGAAGGAACACGATTACATATTGGTTTAATTGTTGCTATTATTCTCTCATTTGTTGCTTGGTTTGGGATCAAAAAACATATGTTTGGTATGCAAATAAAAATTTCAGGTAGTGCGCCACGAGCGGCTAAATTTGCTGGATTCGATGATAATAAAACTGTTTGGTATTCGCTACTTATATCGGGCGGACTTGCAGGTCTTGCAGGACTCTTTGAGGCAGCAGGCCCTGCTGGGCAGTTAACTCCAGGATTGCCCAGTTTTTATGGATTTACAGCGATTATCGTTGCATTCTTAGCTAGGCTTCACCCAGTTGGCGTTTTATTTTCAGCACTGCTCATTGCTCTTAGTTATGTTGGCGGTGAAAATGTACAAATTGAATACAATTTACCAAGCTCGATAACTCAAATTTTTCAAGGCATGCTTTTGTTTTATTTCTTGGCTTGCGATATATTAATTAAATATAAAGTTGTATTTTTTAAAACTAAAAACTAAAGATTATGAATGAAAGTCTATTTATTAGCATTATTATTGGAATAAGTATTGCGTCAGTGCCTCTTATTTTTGCCGCTATTGGTGAATTATTAGTAGAGCGCTCAGGCGTTCTAAACTTAGGGGTTGAAGGCATGATGATTGTTGGAGCGCTCTTAGGCTTTGTTGTTATGTCTCATACTCAAAACCCTTATTTAGCAGTTCTTGCTGCAATGCTTGGCGGAATGGCTATAGCATCTATTTTTGCTTTTTTGACTCAATTCCTGCTTACTAATCAGGTTGCAACTGGACTTGCTTTAACTCTTTTTGGTTTAGGTTTTGCGGCTTTTGCAGGCAGAGGATATACAGAGGAAACAATTCAACTCATCACTGCAGTTCCAATTCCATATTTATCTGACATTCCTTATTTAGGTCCTTTGCTTTTTTCATTTAATCCCCTTGTATATTTGGCATTTTTTATGGTTTACTTGGTTTGGTGGTTTTTATTTAAGACTAAGCAGGGTCTAATCTTACGTGCTATTGGAGACAATCATGACGCGGCCCATGCAATTGGTCATAATGTTGTTCGTTATAGGGTAATGGCTATTTTATTTGGCGGAGCTATGGCTGGAATTGGAGGTGCATTTTTGTCACTTGTCCAAGTCCCTATATGGGGAGAAGGCATGACTGCTGGTAGAGGGTGGATCGCTTTAGGTCTTGTTGTTTTTGCCTCATGGCAACCCTTTAGGATTATATTTGGAGCGATTTTATTTGGAGGAATCACTATTCTTCAGATTCATGCACAAGGATTAAATATCAATGTAAGTGCGCAATATCTATCTATGCTTCCTTACTTGGCAACCATTGTTATTCTTGTTAGTCTTAGGATGAGATTAAAAAATAAAACAAATCGCACAGTTCCTAATTGTTTGGGTAGAATATTTCATTCAACAACTTAGTTTGCTGAATAAGGTTTTGTACGAAGTAAAAAAAGTAAGAAAATTTTTTAAATAACTTAAAGGAGAATAAGTATGTCTAATCGAAGTTTGTCGAGTGTTGTGAAGCTCTCGATATTAAGCGTAGTTTTAGCATTTACTAGTAATGTTTATGCTGACCCTGTAAAAGCTGCTTTTG
>CAJQTG010000012.1 GCA_905618925.1 uncultured Candidatus Thioglobus sp.
GAGAAAAAGTTGAATGTCTTGCAATGACAGAGCCTAATGCAGGGTCAGATGTTCGATCCATGCAGTGTAAGGCTGAGAGAGATGGTGAGTCTTTTATAATTAATGGCTCAAAGCATTTTATTAGTCATGCAGATGTCGCTGACTACGTTATATTGTTTGCTGCTTCTGGAACTGAGAAGACTTCCAGGGGGGAAAGAAAGAAAATAACTAGCTTTTTGGTTGATATAGGAACCCCAGGATTTTCTGTAGAGCCTGGATATAAAAGTGTTTCTCATAGGGGTTATCATAATTTTATTCTTAATTTTGATAATTGTCGTGTCCATGAATCTCAAGTATTAGGTGAGGTAGACCATGGATTTGATGTGGCAAATGAGTGGCTTGGAGCTACCCGATTATCGGTTGCAGCAATGTGTCTTGGTAGAGCTGAAAGAGCGTTGAAAATTGCAACAGAATGGGCTGCAACACGTGAGCAATTTGGCCAAAAGATTGGTAAATTTCAAGGAGTTTCTTTTAAGCTTGCTGATATGTCAATGGAGCTTCAGGCTGCGGAGCTATTGACTTTAAAAGCAGCCTGGAAGGATACTCAAGGAGAAATGACTAATAGTGATGCTGCAATGGCAAAACTAAAGGCTACAGAGACTCTTGCGATGATCTCTGATGAAGCCATTCAAATACTTGGCGGTATGGGGCTGATGGAAGAGCTCCCTTTGGAGAGGATATGGAGAGATCATCGTGTTGAACGAATTTGGGATGGTACGAGTGAAATTCAAAGACATATTATCTCAAGGTCACTACTAAGACCATTTGAGTAGTCCTTTATGAATAGAGCTAATTTGAGTCGGTTAATATCACCAAAGTCAATAGCTGTGGTTGGAAATCGTGGTGCTGATTTTGCGATTAGAGAGAGTAAAAAATTAGGCTATAACCACAAGATTTGGGCAATTCATCCAACCTTAGATTTTCTTGAAGGAATTAAGTGTTACAGAGATATCAAAGACCTTCCTGAGGCTCCAGATGCAACATTTATTGCTGTTAATGCAGAATCTGCTATAGATATCGTTGCTGATTTAAAGTCGATTGGAGGAGGCGGTGCAGTTTTATACGCTTCTGGTTTTGGAGAGGTTGGAGAAAAAGGAATAAAACGAAATCAGAGGTTGGTAGAAGCCGCTGATGGAATGCCAGTAATTGGACCGAACTGTTATGGCTTTATCAATAGTCTTGATAGAGTTGCTTTGTGGCCAGATGTTCATGGCTGTGAGGCAGTTTCGAGCGGGGTTGCAATAATTACCCAAAGCGGCAATATAGGTCTTAACATTACGATGCAATCGATTGGCCTTCCAATTGCTTATATGTTTACTCTTGGCAATCAAACAAATACTAATATCTCAGATATTATTCATGCGATGCTCGATGACAATAGAGTTAGTGCAATAGGTCTTCATATTGAAGGAATTTCAGATATTAAATCGTTTGATATAGCTGCTCAAAGAGCTATTAATAAAAAAATTCCAATTGTTGCAATTAAGTCAGGACGAACTGACACTTCTGCAAAGATTGCACTAAGTCACACCAGTTCAATGACAGGTTCAGACCAACTTTTTAGTGTATTTTTTGAACGACTAGGAATAGCTAGGGTAAATACTGTTCCAGAGTTTCTTGAGACTTTAAAATTGCTAAGCATTATAGGGGTCATTGACCATGCTGGAGTTGCATCTATGAGCTGTTCTGGTGGAGAAGCAGGAATGATGGCGGACTTAATTGATGGACTGGATATCAATTTTCCTAGCCTTGATGATCTTCATAAAGATAGAGTCAAACTAGCACTTAATGATTTTGTTGAGGTAGATAATCCACTTGATTATCATACGTTTATTTGGGGTGATCGAAAAAGAACTTCAGAATGCTTTAAGCAGATGATTAGTGGAAGTTTTGCTGCGATAATGTTGTTATTAGACTGGCCAAGAACTCAAGAATCAGAGCAAAAAGAATGGGACTTAACCTTATTGGCTCTCTCTGACGCGATTTCAGGAACAGGTGAGAAGGCTATAGTATTGGCTTCAATTGCAGATTGTATGCCTAAAAGGATTATTAAAAAATGCCAAAAATATGGAATCGCGCCCATGATTGGGATGGATATTTGCTTAAAAGCTCTTAATCACTCTTATAGAATTGGACTCGCTTTTGAGAATAGCTCAATGCAATCAATAGAGATATTACGCTCATTATCTCACCCCTCTAAAATATCAAATTTAACAGAATTTGAAGGCAAAAAATTGTTGAAAAAATATGGTGTTCCTGTTCCAGATGGGGAAATTATTAGTAGCACTTCTATGGCTTTAATGGCCGCTAAAAAAATACATTACCCAATAACACTAAAGGTTTCAAATGCTGATTTGGCTCATAAAACAGAGTTAGGTGCTGTTTTACTAAACATTAATGATTCTATAGTCCTTGAGAAAGCTTGTCAGGATTTATTTAAGATTAGCCCATCCCTTCTTCTTGAAAAAATGGCTCAAGATCCAGTTACTGAATTGATTATTGGAATGGGCCATGATCCAATTTTTGGGAAATACATTATTATTGGAAGTGGTGGTATCTTGGTAGAGCTTTTTAAAGATAGTATTCCATTACTATTTCCAGTTAGTAGAGAAGATGTTTCACTAGCCTTATCACAATTAAAAGTTTTCCCAATAATTAAAGGCTTTAGAAACAATCCAGAGGGAGATATTGAGGCGATAATTAATTGTGTAATGTCTGTTGTGAAACTAATCAATGAAAATGACATTATTGAATTGGATATTAATCCATTATTAGTATTAAAGAGAGGGATCGGAGTTATTGCTGTAGACGCTCTTATTAAGTTAAACTAAGTCTAATCAGCCTTTCAATTGGTAAATTTATGAACAATAGTGTTATTTGCAAAATCTATGATGACGTAATGTTGATTACCTTGGACCGGCCAAAAGCTAATGCAATTGACGCTAAAACAAGTCATGCGCTTGGTGACGCATTCATTAGTTTTAGAGATAATAATAAATTACGAGTAGCAGTTATTACAGGCGCAGGCGATCGTTTTTTTTGTGGTGGCTGGGATTTAAAAGCCGCATCTGAGGGTGAGGCAATTGATGCAGATTTTGGATTGGGTGGTTTTGCAGGGCTAACGGAGTTGTGGGATCTTGATAAACCTGTCATTGCCGCAGTAAATGGGCTGGCAGTTGGAGGAGGCTTTGAGTTAGCTTTAGCAGCCGACCTTATAATTGCAGCAGATACTGCAGAGTTTTTTGTTCCAGAAGCTACTCTAGGTATTATTCCTGATAGTGGAGGCGTTTTAAGATTGCCGCGACGATTGCCATCCGCCGTAGCAATGGACATGCTCATGACAGGTCGACGAATGGCCGTAGGTGAAGCAAAACACTTTGGCCTAGTTAATCGAAGCTGCCCTTTAAGCGAATTAGAAAATTCAGCAATAGAGTGGGCACATCAAATTGCTAAGTCTGCCCCACTTTCTCTAGCAGCAATAAAATCTGTTGTAAGAGAAACAGATCAAATGGATTTGGAAAGTGCTTATAGAGTTATGCGTTCTGGAGAAATTGAGGCTTATCAGAAGATGTTGAATTCTGAGGATGCAAAAGAAGGCCCAAAAGCTTTTTCTGAAAAGAGATCTCCAAGCTGGAAAGGAAAATAATCATTATCAACACTCCAGGTTTTGAATAAACTAGAACTGGGTATAATTTAGTTAATGAATTAAGTTAGGATTTAGATTTAATGAAAGGATATTTTTTAACATCGATCACAATTGTTTTAGCTATTTTTACGCTAAGTTCAAATGCTAATAGTGAGGGTGAAGCTATTTATAGTGCTTTGGGCTGCATAAGTTGTCATGGCCAGAGGGGACATTCGACAGATGAAAATATACCTTCTTTAGCTGGCAAAGACGCTGATTGGATTGTTCAGCAATTAGAATATTTTCAGTCAGGTGAACGTCAGAATTCATATATGAATGCAATGGCTCCAATGGCTGAAGGGTTTGAACGCTCCATTGCTGAATACCTTTCTATTCAGAATTCTAAATACTAATATTAGTAGATAAAACTGTCCTAATTGAAGTTTACGATACCGTTATTTTTCACGTATAATTTCCTTGAATTTTTTGGAGATTAAGAATGAAAAAGACCATTATTGTTTTAGCCTATATATTAATTGCTTCTTTTAGTAGCTCTATTTATGCTGCAGGTGATGCTGAAGCAGGTCAGGCAAAGACTGCAACATGTATGGGTTGCCATGGTCTTGCAGGTAACAGTACCATTCCTACTTTTCCTAAGTTAGCTGGTCAAGGTGAAGCTTACCTTATAAAACAATTACAACACTTTAAGTCAGGCGAAAGAAAGAATGCAATGATGAATGGTGTTGCTGGAATGCTTTCTGAGCAAGATATGATGGACATTGCGGCTTACTACTCAATCCAAACTATAAGCGAAAACAGCGCGAATGCAGACGCTGAAACTCTTGAGCTTGGACGTAAGATTTACGTTGGTGGGAAAATGGATACTCAAACGACAGCTTGTATCGCTTGTCATGGAGCTAAAGGTTTAGGTATTCCAACTGCAGGCTTCCCAGCAATTAGTGCTCAGCATGCTGACTATACTGCGTCGCAGTTAAAAGCGTTTCGTCAATATTCCATAAACGAGCAAACAGGCTCTACAGATGTTTCTAGAGCAAATGAGATGATGGTGAATGTAGCTAAAGGTCTAACGACAGTTGAAATTGAGGCTCTCTCACAATATATAGCAGGACTTCACTAAATTAGAGGAAGTTAAAGCTTAATCCATTCTTTCGGTGTTACCGTCAACTGTCATTATTTGACCAGAAATTTTACTTGCCACATTTGATATTAGGAAGGTTGCCATATTTGCAATATCCTCTTTATCCACAAATGTTTTAAGGGAGACCATTGCCTCAAAGTCTTCTGTTACTTCTTTTTCAGAAGAGCCTATTGATCTGGCCTTGGCCTCAATCACACGATTAATTCTATCGCCTGATACTGATCCTGGACAGATTGCATTTACCCTAATATTAAATTCGCCTAACTCCATAGCGAGTGACTTTGTAATTCCAATAATGGCCCATTTACTTGCAGCATAAGGAGTTCTTAATGGAAATCCAAATAGTCCAGCAGTTGAAGATAGATTAATAATTGAACCTCCCTTCTTCTTTAAAAGTGGCACAGCAAACTTAGTAAAGTAGAAGTGGCTATTTAAATTTATATCGATTGTTTGCTTCCAGTCTTCAATCGTTAAATCTTCCATTGGTCCTGTAGGACCAGCTATTCCAACGTTATTGATAAGAGCGTCAATACTTGTAACTTTTTGTGAGAGGGTTTTGAAATATGACTTAACTGATTCTGGATTCCCAGCATCAACATTTTCAATAAATATCCTTTTATTAAAAAGCGGGTGCTTATGAATTTCATCAATTTTTTGTTGATTAATGTCAGATAAGTAAACTGTGTGGCCTTGATCTATCAAAAAAGTAGCTATACACCATCCAAGTCCATCAGCTGAAGCTGAAATGATTATATTTTTACTAACGAAAGTGCCCTGAGACATTACTTTGTTTTTGTTAGAGCTTCAGATAGTTCTTCAGATGAAATATATCCAGTGGTACTTCCAGTTTTATCAATGACTTCGATTGTTGATCTATCTTTTAATACTCTTGGGATTAAATCTTCAATAAAAGTATCCTCGTCATACTTGTATGTTGAAGAAGGATTAATACCCGAAGTATCAAACTTATCAATTTTAGTCATTACAGTTTTAGCTCTTAAAACTTTTGAGCGATTAACGTCTTTAACAAATGCCTTCACGTAATCATCAGCTGGATTTAGGATAATATCTTCTGGTCGTCCAACCTGAACTAATCGGCCACCATTTAATATTCCTATATGATCACCTAATTTGAGTGATTCATCCAAATCATGGGTAATAAAGACAATAGTTTTTTTGAGTTTTGACTGAAGATCAACAAGCTGGGTTTGCATTTCACTTCTAATCAAAGGGTCTAAGGCACTAAAGGCCTCATCCATTAGAAGAATTTGTGGATCAGTTGCAAGAGCTCTTGCAAGGCCTACTCTTTGCTGCATGCCACCAGATAATTGTGCGGGGTATTGATTTTCAAACCCTTGAAGTCCTACAGCATCTATTTGTCCTTGGGCAATCTCCTTTCTTTGACCCTCGGGAGCCTCCTGAATTTCAAGTCCATAAGCTACATTTTCAATAACTGTTTTATGAGGGAATAATCCAAATCGCTGGAAAACCATACTCATAGTTTTTTTTCTAAACTCTAAAATTTCTTTTTTATCTAGACTTAATACATCAACACCGTCAACTATAACTTGACCTGAAGTAGGGTCAATGAGTCTATTAATGTGTCTAATTAAAGTTGATTTTCCTGAGCCAGAGAGGCCCATACAGACAAAAATTTCACCCTCTTTGATAGATAATGAAACATTATCTAAGCCAACTGTATGATTAGTCTCTTCCATGACTTGTTCTTTACCTGCTCCATTTTGGACCATTGATAAAACCTGGTCAGGTTGAGGACCAAATATTTTATAAATATTTTTAATTTCAATTTTTGACATAATGAGTGCTTATTTAGGTGGTTTGTTTCTTTCTTGGATTTTTTGACCGTAGGCTTGAGTAATTCTATCTAGAACAATTGCTAAAAGTACAATTGCTAACCCTGCTTCAGTTGCTTTGCCGACATTAAGTTGCTGAAGTCCAAGTAAAACTTCATCACCAAGGCCTCGAGTTCCTATCATTGAGGCAATAACAACCATGGCTAAAGCCATCATAGTGCACTGGTTGATTCCTTGCATAATATTTGGAAGAGCTAATGGCAGTTGAACGCCTAATAATTTTTGTTTATCACTTGCACCAAATGCTTCAGCGGCCTCAATGACTTCTGTATCAACCAATCGAATTCCAAGATCTGTTAAACGAACTAAAGGAGGAACTGCGTATATTACTGTTGCAATGATTGCTGGAACCGCACCTAAGCCAAAAAGCATAATCCCTGGAATCAGGTAACAAAAACTTGGTATTGTCTGCATTAAATCAAGAACAGGAAGAGTGGCATTTCTAACTCTTACACTTCTAGCCATGGTTATGCCTAGAGGTATTCCAATTAAAATACAAAGAATAATACCAATTAACATGATAGATGTTGTTTCAATTGCTTTGTCCCAAAATCTTGGGTGAAGAAAGCCAATAAAAAATGTACAAATTCCAACAAAAATGGTTGTGCCTATTTTTCGTCCACTGGAAAAGAAAACAATTGCTACAACCAGTGCTATGACAATTGGCCATGGCATCATCATTAAGAATTTCTTCAGAGAGAGGATTGCTCCAAGAAGGAAATTATTGACTGCCTCGAAGTAAATTCCGTACTCTTCATTAAATACTTTGAATCCATCATTGATCCATTTCATCAATGGGATGTCTAGCCACCTTGGCCAATTATTTAGCCAGCTTGGATCCGTTAAAAGCTCCATAGCACTATCTGGCCTAAATCTTGAGCTATTAAAGCTCGTTATTAAGAGCCATATCATAATAATTGGGAAGGTTAAGTAGGTAAGTAATTTTCTAATCATAATAAATATTTTATGAAAAAAAAGAGCTCACTAGTGAGCTCTTTTTTTATGTTAAATCTAGCTTATAGTGCGTCTGAAACCTTGGCAGCAACTTCTGCTGAAACCCAAGTCTTCCATTCAGAGTTATTCTGCAAGTATTCCATTGCAAGAAGCTCCATATCACCATCAGCTTCGTCTTCATAGTATGCAAGTAGTTTGTTCACCGTTGCAGTTGGTATGCTATATGCTTCTAAGAAAGCTGTCTCTTCTGGATGCGTATCTGCCCATGCAGTAAGTACAGACTTATCTAAAGACATATCTTTGTATTCAGTTGCACAAGTAGCCTTGTATACATCTTTTCCATTAGCCTTTATGTCTTCAACAACATCCATCATTGCTCCCCAACAATCTGCATTGTAAGGTGGCTCTGTTAGTCTTACTAAGTCAACCTTACCCATCAAGGCTGTAGGAGCCCAGTAGTAGGTAAAGATCGGTCGATCTTTAGCAAATGCACCTGCAATTTCTGCAGCTAATGCACCACTAGAACCTGGATCAAAGTTAGTATAGTAATTATCTAAACCATAGACACGCTGCTTGACATGGTTAATAGTGTAGCAAGTCCAACCTCCAATACAGCTTACCATTCTGCCCATACCAGGGTTTTCAGGGTCTGTAAAGAGTGCTGCAATTTCTGGATTATTCATATCTAATACAGATTTTATGCCATATTTTTCGGCTGTATTTCTGTCAACATAAAACGCTTGCTGAGAGTCTGGCGTGTTAATTCCTATATTTCTAATCGTGCCAGCAGCTTCAACAGCATCATACTGAGTTACAATATTATCATACCAAAGCTCAGTAACGATATCTAGTTGGCTATCATAGTGAGCAGCCATAATAGGTGTCGTACTTCCTCTTGTCGTCTCAACTTCACAGCCATAGCCATGCTCAAGAACAAATTGTACAATACCTGTATGGACATTTGCACTATTCCAGTCAAAATCAGCTAGTCTAGCTTTTCCGCAGTCTGCACTTACAACTGAAGGCATAAGACTTAAAGAAATTGCTGAGATAGCTAATACTTTATTTATTAGTTTCATTTTTTCTCCTTTGATTTTTATAGCAAAATCCTCATTAAGTACAAGGATTGATTTTTAGTATATATAAAATTTCAGTTCAGGTTGAATTATATTAAATTATTCAACACATTGTCTTCATAAAATAAATAAATATCTAAGCCATATTTTTAAATTAATAAGACTAGCCCTGCCGTTAAAATTAATCCTAAAATTGTACTTCGAAAAACTTCTCCATCAAGCACATGATAAATTTTCACACCTAGCCAAGAGCCAAGGACTAAAGCTGGAAGTATCTTGAGCAGGTCATAAGCCATTTGAAGTGTGTATAGACCAGCAATAGCAAAACTTATTACCGCCATAATGCTTGTAATAAAAATAAAAGGCTCATAGGTTCCTCGCTGCGTATTTTTTGGAAGTCTTTGGAGGCCAACCCATATAGTTGGAAGTAATCCACCAAGGGCTGCAAAGCCACCCATAAATCCACTGATTAAGCCAATAAAACTGTCAATTGACTTATGTGTATTTACTTTAATCGAAAAGTTCTTACTTATAAGCATTAAAAGCGCATAAAAAACTAAAAAAATTCCTATTGATACTTTGAATATTTTAGGATCAGTAAGTTTTAGTAAAAGCATTCCAAGAGGTATGCCAATAATACCAAATATAATAAATGGCCTAAGTTTTGAAAAATCAAGAGTTTTTCTTAATTTATACATCGGTGCGCCTGAAATTAGCAAGCAAGTGATTATGTTTAAAGGGATGGCATGAGCAGGATCTAAAATATGCAACCAAAAAGCATTAAGAACAAGTCCAGAACCAAATCCAGTAGCACCTTGAACCAATGCTGCAGTAAATGCCCCTAATAATAAAATTAATAAATAGATAGACGGATCAAAGTTAGAAATGATCATAATAGAATTAGTCAAACTAATTAATTGAAGTATATAGATTGTTTTGTTATTTTTATTTGATTTCAATATAATGATGACGTTTAATATTTCTATTTTTCTAACCTTATGAATTCTTTATTTCTCTTTTATGTCTAATTACGACTTCATAATTGTGGGGGCTGGCTCTGCTGGCTGCGTCCTTGCTAACAGGCTTAGTAAAGACTCTTCTAATAAGGTTCTTCTTGTTGAAGCGGGCGGTACTGATAGACGTTTTTATATTCACATGCCTATTGGTTATGGAAAAACGTATCACCAAAAATCTATTAATTGGATGTACACGACAGAGCCAAGCCCTGATGCAGGGAATCGACGCAGTTACTGGCCAAGGGGTAAAGTGCTTGGTGGCTCAAGTTCCATTAATGCAATGGTTTATGTGAGAGGTAATCGAAAAGATTTTGATAATTGGTCTGCTGCTGGAAATTCTGGCTGGTCTTATGCAGAATTACTTCCCTACTTTAAACGAATGGAGTCTTGGCAGAATGGAGGCAATGATTATAGGGGCGGTGAAGGACCCCTAAATGTTTCAGATGTCTCTAATCAATTACACCCACTATGTAAAAATTTCATTGCTGCAGGACAAGAGCTTGGTTTTAACTTTAATCCTGATATGAATGGTGCAGAGCAAGAAGGCGTTGGAAATTATCAAATAACAACACATCTAGGAAGGCGCATGTCTTGTTCCAGGGCTTATTTAAGGCCAGTTATGAATAGAAAAAATCTTACAGTTATTACGAAAGCCCAGGTTACGCGAGTTTTATTTGAGGACAATCAAGCTATTGGGATTGAGTTCAATAAAAATAAAAAAATACATCAAGTCAAAGCTAGTCGAGAAGTTATATTAACTGCTGGTGCAGTAAACTCACCTCAACTGCTTCAGCTTTCAGGCATTGGACCTGAGTCAGTTTTAAAAGAGGCCAATATTCCAATCCTTCATCACAGTCCGGAGGTTGGGAGAAACCTTCAGGACCATCTTGGTGTTAGCTACTTTTATAAAAGCAAAGTTCCAACTCTAAATGATCAGCTAAGGCCTTGGTGGGGTAAGCTTCTTCAAGGCGCTAGATATATCCTAACAAGGACTGGACCTTTGAGTTTAAGTGTTAATCAGTCTGGCGGCTTTGTGCGGACTAGAGATAATCTTAAAACACCAAATATACAGCTATATTTTTCTCCTGTAAGCTATTCGCATGAGTCACCAGGGCGAAGAGTAATGCTGAAGCCAGATTCTTTTTCAGCTGTTCTTTTGGGAGTATCAAATTGTAAATCTAATTCCCGAGGCCAGATTCGAATAAAAAATAACAATCCATTAGAATCTCCAATCATTGAGCCTAACTATTTATCGCATCAAGATGATGTGCAAGATTTATTGGAAGGAGTTAAATTGTTAAGGAAGCTAGCTCAAACAAAAAGCTTTAGTAAAGTGATTTATGATGAGTTTCGACCGGGTCCAAATTGTAAATCAGATGCTGAATTGATAGAGGATATAAAAGAAAATGCATGGACTGTTTTTCATCCTTCAAGCACATGTAGGATGGGGCTCGACCCTCTAAAAAATGTTGTTGATAGTTCTCTTAAAGTTCATGGTATTAAAGGTCTTAGAATTGCTGATGCTTCAATATTTCCAGAGCTAGTAAGTGGAAATATTAATGCTGCTACAATTATGGTTGGTGAAAAGGCTTCAGATTTAATTTTAGAAGATATAAAGAGTTAGAAACTAAACTACAGTAATTACTTATGAAAATTATCAGCATAGAAACTTTTACAAATGAGTATATTGGCCTTGTTCGAGTTCGAACTGATGAAGGTGACGAGGGCTGGGGACAAACATCAACTTATAATGCAGATATAAGCGCTCAAGTTCTTCATCGACAAGTAGCCCCTCATGTTCTAGGTTTTAGTGGAGAAGATATTGACTTAATCAATAGAGAGGTTTTAGAAAGGGAGCATAAGTTTCCTGGAACTTATCTTTATAGAGCTTTAAGTGGTCTCGATACTGCGCTTTGGGATATTAAAGCTAAGCGAGCGAACAAGAGTGTTTGTCAACTTTTAGGGGGTGGTACAGAATCTTTACCAGTATATGCTTCAAGTATGCAGAGAGAGATTAGTCCAGAAGCTGAGGCAGAAAGACTTCTTGCTCTTAAGGAAGAAAATGGTTATTTTGCATTTAAATTTAGAATTGGTAAAGAGTGTGGCCATGATTCTGATCAATGGCCAGGGCGAACTGAAGCAATTATAAAAGAAGTACGAAAAGTTCTAGGAGATGATGTTGCTTTGCTTGTTGATGCAAATAGTGCTTTTAGCCCTAAAAAGGCAATTGAAGTTGGACACATGCTCCAAGATTATGGCGTAAGTCATTTCGAAGAGCCATGCCCATATTGGAAGCCAGAATGGACTCGTGAGGTTAAAAATGCACTAGATATTGATATTAGTGGCGGTGAGCAAGACAATGATATGAGAGTGTGGAGTCATATGATTGATACCAAGGTTGTCAATATTATTCAGCCAGATATTTGTTATATGGGAGGCGTTACTAGAACATTAGAAGTTGCAAGGATGGCAGAGAAAGCCAACCTGCCTGTAACCTTACATTCGGCAAACCTTTCTTTAGTGACACTTTTTTCAGCTCATGTTATGGGCTCTATTAAAAATCCAGGAAAATATTTGGAGTTTTCAATAGAAGGTCTTGATTACTACCCTTGGCAAGATAATCTTTTTTATCCAAATTATAAAATTATTGATGGGTGTCTTGAAATGAATCATAAGCCTGGTTGGGGGGTTGAAATAAATCAAGAATGGCTATCTTTCTCAGATTACAAAGTAAGCTATACAGGGTCTCGTTTTTAGTGCAATTTTCTTTAAACAATTTTGCAGAGTAAGGCACCTTTTTTTTTGGTAAGAAAATCCTGTATAATTTCTTTTTTTTTAACAAGTTACGGATTTATAACTAGATGAAGACCTCACTCACTAAACTTGAGGGACTAAAAAGATCCCTTACGGTTGAATTGCCTGTAGACACTTTCAATCAAAAAACAGAAAAAATTATCAAGAACCTTGCCTCGAAAGTTCGCATTGATGGCTTTAGAAAAGGAAAAATTCCAGCTGCAATTTTGCGCCAACGTGTTGGTGGTAGTGCAAAATCCGATGCGGCTAATGAAATTGTAACTGAGACTTTAGCTGATGCGCTTACAGATGCGGATGTTTCTCCAGCTGCGCAGCCATCATTGGTGAATGTAGATACTGAGAATTCAGACAGCTTTATTTATACAATTGAGTTTGAAGTTTTTCCAGAGATTAAAGTCGGCTCCTTAAAAGGCTTAACCATGGATCAAGTTAACTCAAAAGTTACAGAGGAAGATGAGGAGCGAGCTCTTCAAGATTTACAAGATAGGTCAACTGAATATAAGACTGTTAAGAGAAAGTCTAAAGAAGGGGATCGTTTAATTATAGACTTTGAGGGTTTACTAGATGGTGAATCATTCGAAGGTGGAGCTGCAGAAGGTTTTGAAATTGTTTTAGGAAGAGGCACCATGATTGAAGGCTTTGAAAAAGGCCTTATAGATATTGCACCTGAAAAAACAATTGAAGTAGCTGCAACATTTCCAGAAGATTATCATGTAGAAAATCTGGCAGGAAGAGAGGCTATCTTTAAAGTTACTATTAACGAAGTCGGCTCGCCAACGGAAGTAAAGAGAGATGATGAATTTGCCAAAAAATTTGGAGAAAAAGATTTTGAAACTATGAAATCGAGAATGTCTAAACAGATGCAAGTTGAATTAGAGTCTCGATTGGTTCAGCAAAATAAAGATACCGCATTTACAGTTCTTTTAGATGCAAATGATTTTGAAGTGCCTGAGGGCAGTATTTCTGCTGAATCGCTCAAGTTGCAGCAAGATATGGAGTCTAGAATGGAGCAGCAAGGCATGCCTTCTAAAGGAAAATTACCTGCAGAAATGTTTCAAGAAGAGGCTGCAAGAAGAGTTAAACTTGGTTTGTTAATTAATAAAATTGCAACAGATGGCGAAATAAAAGCTGAAAAAGAACAGGTTAATGCTAAACTTAATGAAATGTCACTCCAATATGGTGAAAGTGCGCAGCAAATGATTGATTGGTACAACACTGATCCTTCAAGACTTGCTAATATTGAATCGATCGTTGTAGAAGATATGGTGGCGAAGCATGTTGCAGATCAAGCTAAAGTAACGATGACAGATAAGACTTTTTTAGAAATAATGAGCCCACAGAATTAATATGACAATTCAAAACTTAAATCAAATCCCAATGGTAATTGAGAGCTCTGGAAGGGGCGAGAGGGCCTATGATATTTATTCTAGACTTCTCAAAGAGCGAGTTGTTTTTATGGTTGGCCCAGTTGAAGATTACACTGCAAACGTTGTAGTGGCTCAGTTACTTTTTTTAGAATCTGAGAATCCAGATAAAGATATTCATTTGTATATAAATTCACCAGGTGGCTCAGTAACTGCAGGCCTTGCTATTTATGACACAATGCAATTTATTAAGCCAGATATCTCTACTCTTTGCATTGGACAAGCAGCAAGTATGGGTGCATTGCTCCTTACAGCAGGGGCAAAGGGAAAAAGGTTTGCGCTACCTCATGCTAGGATGATGATTCATCAACCTCTAGGCGGATTTTCAGGTCAAGCAAGTGATATAGATATTCATGCACAAGAAATTTTGAAAGTTAGAGATAACTTAAATACAATACTTAAGGACCATACTGGTCAGAGTATGAAAAATATTCAGAAAGATACTGATAGAGATAATTTTATGTCAGCGAGCGAGTCTGCGAAATATGGACTCATTGATAAAGTAATTAATAAGCGATAAATTTAAATTTGTCTATGGAACAAAATACTGAAGATCTTAGCTGTTCATTTTGCTCAAAACACAAAGATGAAGTAGTCCGCCTAATTGCAGGCCCAGGAGTTTATATTTGTGATGAATGTATAGACTCTTGCTACAGCCTGATTCAAGAACAAACTTCCAAAGATAAAAAAGATCGGTATCAGGATTGGAATAATACGCCAAAAGAATTGTATGCCTCTTTAAATGAATATGTTATTGGTCAGTCACATGCAAAAAAAGTTCTTTCAGTGGCAGTTTATAATCACTACAAGCGACTAAAAACAAATTACATCTCAAACGATGTAGAGCTTGATAAATCAAATATTTTACTCATAGGTCCAACGGGGAGTGGAAAGACTCTTCTTGCTCAATCTTTGGCGCGTTTTTTAGACGTACCTTTTGCTGTTGCTGATGCAACAACTTTAACTGAGGCTGGCTATGTTGGTGATGACGTAGAGAATGTCATTAAAAGTCTACTCTCAAAATGTGATTTTGATCCAGAAAGGGCAGAACAAGGTATTATTTTTATAGATGAAATTGATAAGATCTCTCGCCGGTCTGACTCCCCTTCAATAACAAGAGATGTTTCTGGAGAAGGAGTTCAACAAGCCATGCTTAAATTGATTGAAGGAACTATTGCATCTGTTCCTCCACAGGGTGGAAGAAAACATCCTAACCAAGAAACTATTGATGTTGACACTTCAAAAATATTATTTATTTGTGGTGGTGCATTTGATGGGCTTGGGAAAGTTATTGATAGGCGCATTGAAAAAGCTACGGGCATTGGTTTTTCTGCTAATGTTAAGGATGCAAGCGGCAAAAAAACATTAACTGAACTTTATAAATTTTTAGAGCCAGATGATTTAATTAAATTTGGATTAATTCCTGAATTAGTAGGTCGTTTAGCGGTTCATACTTCTTTAGATGAGCTTGATGAAGAAGCATTAGTTCAAATTCTTACTAAGCCTAAAAATTCTGTAGTCAAGCAGTTTCAGCAATTTTTTGCAATTGAAGGTGTAAAGCTTACTATAAGAAAAAATGCCCTTTTGGCGATTGCAAAACTTGCCCTTAAAAGGAAAACTGGTGCGAGGGGCTTGAGAGCTATTTTGGAAGATTTGTTACTAGAAACGATGTACGAAATACCTTCAACTCCAAGCGTTAAAGAAGTTGTTATAGATAAAGAGGTTGTGGAAAGAAAAAAACAACCTATGATTGTGCATGTTTCTGACAATAAACAAAGCAATATTCGCAAAGCAAGTTGATTAATTTCACTTTTTATATACTGACCTTTTAAGAATATCTATGGAGCTTTTTGATCGCCAAAAGGATGCTGTAGGTCAAGGTGAAAGAACTATATTGGTTCATATTGAGCTAACTTCAAATAGACAGGTATCAAGTAGTATTGGTGAATTTCAACAGTTGGCATTGTCTTCTGGCCTGAGTATTATTGATACTATCACAGTTAAAAGAAGCATTACTAAAGCCCAGTTTTTTATTGGCACGGGTAAGGTTGATGAGCTAGCAACAATTGTGTGTGATAATGAAATTGATTTAGTTATTTTTTCTCTGCAGTTATCAC
Source organism: uncultured Candidatus Thioglobus sp. (assembly GCA_905618925.1). Classification (GTDB taxonomy): domain Bacteria; phylum Pseudomonadota; class Gammaproteobacteria; order PS1; family Pseudothioglobaceae; genus Pseudothioglobus. The sequence continues at coordinate 16,099 of CAJQTG010000012.1, forward strand.
CCTCTCAAGAACGTAATTTAGAGAAAGCATTGAAGTGTCAGGTTATGGATCGAACTGGTTTAATATTAGATATTTTTGCATTAAGAGCAAGCTCCTTTGAGGGAAAATTGCAAGTAGAGCTGGCTCAGTTGAAGCATCTATCTACTAGACTCGTAAGAGGATGGACTCATCTTGAAAGGCAAAAAGGCGGTATTGGACTTCGTGGTCCAGGTGAGACACAGTTAGAAACAGATAAGCGATTAATTTCGGTACGTATAAAAAATATTAATAAGCGACTTGATAAAGTTCATAAGCAACATGATTTGGGACGTAAATCGCGAATTAAGAATCAACTTCCTATGATTTCCCTTGCAGGATATACAAATGCAGGAAAATCAACTCTCTTTAACCTCCTAACTAAGGCTAAAGTTTATGCAGATGACAAGTTATTTGCAACACTAGACTCAACTATTCGACGTGTTATCTTGCCAGCTTCTGGGGAAGCAGTAATAGCTGATACGGTTGGCTTTATTCAAGATTTACCTCATGAGCTGGTTGAAGCTTTTAAGTCGACTCTTGAAGAAACTCGACAAGCTAACGTCCTGCTTCACGTGGTCGATGCTGCAGATCCTAATAATAGAGATAAAATTGAGCAGGTAGAGGATATTATTGAGCAGATTGAGGCCCAGGATATTCCAAAAATTATTGTAATGAACAAGATTGATGGAATTGCTGATTTTAAGCCTCGCTTAGATAAAGACCATGATGGAAATATTTATAGAGTTTGGATTTCAGCACATACGGGTGAAGGAATTGATCTACTTTATCAGGCTCTCTCTCAGAGTTTAAGCGGAATGATGACTTTTGCAGGCATTAAGTTAGATGTTCAATCTGCTTATATTAGAAGTGAAATTCATAAAGTTGGATTTATTCAAAAAGAAATAATGAATGAATTTGGGCAATGGCTACTTGAAATTAATGTCACTCGACACTATCTAGAAAGATTACTAGACAAGCAAGGCGTTTCATTATTATGGGAACAGAAATCACCACAGAGCCAAACGGCATAGACAAGCAATCAATTCCATTACTTCCTCTCAGAGATGTAGTAGTTTTTCCTCACACGGTAATTCCTTTATTTATAGGAAGAAAGTCTTCAGTTAATGCAGTTACTCAGGCTATGGAAGCTGATAAGAATATTTTTCTGGTTACCCAGAAAGATGAAGCTATTGAAGAGCCGAATAATGAAGAGCTTCATAAAGTAGGAACCCTAGCAACAATTCTTCAATTACTTAAACTTCCAGATGGAACTATTAAAGTTTTAGTTGAGGGAGTTAAAAGAGCAAAAATCGAAGAGTTTGTTGATTTAGGAGAGCATACAGAAGTTATTTTAAGTGACTGTACTTTAACTCATGATGATGATACTGAGATCAAGGCTATGATGCGTTTAGCCCTTGAAAACTTTGAAAAATATATAAAGCTCAGTAAAAAAATCCCTGAAGAGGTATATAAAGTACTTAAAGAGATTACAGATATCGAACGTTTTAGTGATGTTATTATTGCAAATCTTAATCTTAAAATTGAAGAAAAACAGAGTTTGCTTGAAAGTAGCGAGGCAAGAGAAAGGCTTGAGAAAATTTTATCAATCCTTGAAGGTGAGCTAGATGTTCTAGGCGCAGAGCAAAAAATTCAAAGTCGAGTTCGTAAACAGATGGAGTCTAATCAAAGAGATTACTATTTGAATGAGCAAATGAAATCCATTCAAAAAGAGCTTGGAACAGTCGATGATGAGAATGAGATTGAAGATTTACAAAACAGTATCAATAAGGCAAAAATGCCGAAAGAAGCCAAGAAGAAGGCCCAAGGAGAGCTTAATAAGCTTCAAAGAATGTCTTCTCAATCATCAGATGCTTCAATTATTAGGACTTACATAGAAAATTTATGCTTAGTTCCTTGGAGTAAAAAAACGAAAACAAACCAGGATTTGGTAAAAGCTCAAAAAATTCTTGATCAAGATCACTATGGTTTGGACAAAGTTAAGGAGAGAATCATGGAACACTTAGCAGTTCAAAGCCGAGTCACCCATAACAAAGCAAATATTTTATGTTTGGTGGGACCACCAGGAGTTGGAAAGACTTCCCTCGGAGAGTCTATTGCCAAATCAGTCAATCGTAAGTATGTTCGTATGGCTCTTGGTGGGGTTCGAGACGAAGCTGAAATTCGAGGTCATAGAAGAACTTATATTGGAGCAATGCCTGGTTCAATTGTCCAAAAAATGCAAAAAGTTAATGTGAAAAATCCATTATTTCTATTAGATGAGATTGATAAGATGGCTTCTGATTTTCGAGGTGATCCTGGCTCTGCAATGTTAGAGGTATTAGATCCAGAGCAAAATCATACTTTTAATGATCATTACTTAGAAGTTGATTATGATCTTTCTCAAGTAATGTTTGTTGCCACTGCAAACTCTTTAAATCTTCCTGAGGCTTTAATAGATCGTATGGAAATTATTCACTTGTCTGGATATACTGAAGATGAGAAGCTTGAAATTGCTAAGTGTCATCTAATTTCTAAACAAATGAAAAATAATGGTGTTAAAGGCTCTGAAATTATTTTTAAAGACTCTGCAATTATGGATATTATTCGTTATTACACCAGAGAGGCAGGAGTTCGAAGTCTCGACCGAGAAATCGGAAGTATTTGTAGAAAAGTTGTTAAAGATATCACTCTAAAAAAACGAAAAGCTAGAGCAATAATTAATTCAAAAAGCCTTCCAAAATTTTTGGGTATGAAGAAATATCGCTTTGGTCTTGCTGAAGAGCACAACCAAATTGGTGAGGTGACTGGTCTAGCATGGACATCTGTTGGTGGAGACCTGCTTACAATTGAAGCTTCTTCATATAAAGGCAAAGGAAAGCTCAACTTCACGGGCCAGCTCGGTGATGTTATGAAAGAATCTATTCAGGCAGCAATGTCTGTAACCAGGTTACGCGCTGAATCTCTTGGTATAGCTGACGACTTTCACGAAAAACTTGATATTCATATTCATGTGCCTGATGGATCAACACCTAAGGATGGTCCAAGTGCGGGAGCTGCAATGTGCACCGCTCTTGTTTCAGTTTTAACAGGCCGAAAGGTTAAGGCTGCAGTAGCAATGACTGGAGAAATAACGCTTAGAGGCGAAATAACTCCAATTGGAGGATTAAAAGAAAAATTACTTGCTGCAATGAGGGGTGGGATTAAAACTGTCATTATTCCTGAAGATAATGAGCGTGAGCTTTCTGAAGTACCTGAAAAAATTAAAAGTAAACTTGAGATTGTTAAAGTAAAGTGGATAGATCAGGTTTTAGATATTGCTCTTGAGGAAAAATAAAGGTAATTGGCTTTATAGTTTTTTTGTGAGTTTGGCGTAATAAAAGCCGTCATATATTTTCTTAGGTAGTTGTTGTTTACCAATAGAGCCATTACCCCATGAAAGGGATATTTCTTCATTGGTCGCATCTTTAAACCTTTCAAGAAAGCTGATAATTTGTCTCTCATTTTCATCTGGAAGAATCGAGCAAGTAGCGTAAATAAGATCCCCACCTGGCTTCAAGAGATGCCACAAATTATCAAGAATTAAAGCTTGAATTTTAGTAATTTGACTGACATCTTTTGGCTTTCTTAATAGTTTAATATCTGGGTGTCTTCGAATGACTCCTGTCCCTGAACAGGGTGCATCAATTAAGATTTTATCAAACAGTTTTTGGCCCCACCAGTCTTGACTTGTTGCATCACCAACAACCATTTGAACATTTTTGGTTTTAAGGCGATCGATATTTTCTTTAACCCTTAGCAATCTTGTTTCATCATTATCTAGAGCAACTATATTTGCATCAGGGCATAGTTCAGCTATGTGGGTTGTTTTGCCTCCAGGAGCGCAACATGCATCAAGAATTAATTCCCCTTTTTTTGGGGAAACTAGAAGAGCTGCAAGCTGCGCAGATACGTCTTGTATGTAGCAAGACCCTTTTTGAAAGTCTGGCAGGCTGCTGACTTTCACAGCATCATCTAAAATCAGTGCTTGAGGGGCAATGTTTGATTTCTCAGAAAATATGTTTTGTTTTTTTAATTTCTTTTGAAAAGCATTTACATCAATTGATGGATGAACACGAATCGACATTGGGGCTTTTTTGTTATTCTCACAAAATATTTCTTGGTGGTCTAATGGGTAATCTTTTTTTATTTTTTTTACAAGCCAGCTTGGATGAGAATGATGAGCTATCTTCAAGATTGAGTCTTTATCCCGATCAATTCCTCTAAGTATTGCATTAACAAAACCTTTGGCCCAGGTTTTTCCAATTTTTTCTGCAACCTCAACAGTTTCATTGATAGCAGCATGACTTGAAATGTCAGTGTATAAAAGCTGATATGCCCCAAGAACTAATAAACTATGGATATCCAGGTTTTTTCTCTCTAATGGCCTTTTTATTCGAGGCGTAATTATGTCATTAAGGTGATGATAGAATCGGATTGAGCCATATACCAAGGATTTTGCAAAGGGAGATTCAGTGCTTTCTGCTGGAAATAAGGCATCCGATAAAGCTTGCTTCTCTAAAGCCACCAAGCAGATGGCTTTATGAGCAATAACTCTAGAGTTTTCTTTATTGAGCAATTGCTTGTAAGATGCTATTTAAAAGTTCATTAGGCTCTTGGTAACCAGGAACATTTGACCCATTTTCAAGGAAGATTGATGGCGTTCCATTGACTCCTAATTGCCTAGAGATTGCAAGTTGCTCTTCAACAGGGTTTATGCAATCAGGGCTATTAGGCAAATAACGATTAGTTTTGTAGTTATGCATTGCAATAGCTGTGTCTTCTGCACACCATATTTTTTCCATAGCACTTTGTGCATTAGGATGAAGCTGTTTAATCGGGGCAGCCAAGTATTTAACTGTAATACCTAGAGAATTCATACCTTGCATATTTGAGTGAAGCTTTGCACAATAAGGACAGTCTACATCGGTGAAAACATGGACAATGTATCGCTCATTTTCAGCTTTAAATACTATTTTATTATTTTCATCAATACTATTTAATATGTTTTTTCTTTCTGAGTTTATTCTTTTTGTAGAAAGATTGGTCATTAATTCTATGTCAGTTATTGCACCTTGAATAACATAACGTCCATCAAGTGAGATGTACAAAACATCAATCTGTGGATTGGTAAGTACTACTTCATAAAAACCATCCAATTCTGAGTTCTTTATATTCTCAGTCATGATAGTTGGAAAGAATGGCTTTAGTTGATTAAAAACCATATCAATATTTGCAGTTACGGAGTTAGTAATTATGATTAAAGAGAATAGAAGAAGCTTTTTCATATTAAAAATTCAAGATTAAAGAAGTAAATTTTACAGTTTTTTGGTAGAATACCGAGATTATAATTTTTGGAAAAAGTCATGGAATTTTTTGTAACTCATCAAGCGGCAGATCATTACAGTGGTGATTGCTCAGTCGCTTTTGTTTATAAAGACACAACTAATGAAAATAGAATTCTTCAAGGTCTTCTTGAGCTTCATCGTTTTGAAGCAAGTTTGGGTGAAACCTTAATGCTTGGTAAGGTCGAAGGCTATAAATCAAAAAGGGTATTAGCAATTGGCTTAGGAGAGTTTCCATTAACTCAAAAAAATTATGTTAAGGTGCTTAAGTCACTTTCTTCAGCTATGGTTGATACGAAAGTGAAGAATGTTGTAATACCAAGTCTTGAAGTAGAGGGCTATGATGACTCTTGGTTACAAATTACAACGGCTCGAGTATTAAAAAATGAAAGTTATCAGATAAAAAAAATTGGCTTAGAAGTTGAAAAGAAAGCCACCGTTCTTGAGGCAGTGAATCTCCATTCTGAAAATAATGGTGTTACAGAAATTAGTAAAGGAGTTGCAATTGCAAATGGAATGGCTTTAGCAAGAGAGCTAGGTGACTTGCCTCCCAATATATGCACGCCAACTTATATTGCTGAAAGAGCTCAATTATTAGCATCAACCCATAATCTTAAATGTGAAGTTTTAGAAGAATCAGATATGGAGGCATTGGGGATGAACTCATTGCTTTCAGTTTCTCTAGGATCATCCCAACCTGCAAAACTAATTAGTTTAAGTTACTCTAATGGTGGAAAAGAAAATCCAATTGTATTAGTGGGTAAAGGGGTAACTTTTGATAGTGGAGGAATTTCGCTAAAGCCAGGATCTGGTATGGATGAAATGAAGTACGATATGTGCGGCGCTGCGTCAGTTCTTGGAACCATGAGTGCAGTAGCAGAAATGAGCCTTAAAGTGAACTTAACTGTTGTAGTTCCTACTGTTGAGAATATGCCTGCTCACAATGCTTCTAGACCAGGTGATGTGGTCAAAAGTATGTCTGGCCAAACTATAGAGATTCTAAATACAGATGCCGAGGGCCGATTAATTCTTTGTGATGCGCTAACTTACTGTGAAAAATTTAACCCGAAAGTTGTGATTGATGTTGCGACTCTTACTGGCGCAGTAATTGTTGCATTAGGTAAACACCATTCTGGTGTTATGTCGAATGATCAAAATTTAGCTGATAGTCTTAAAAATTCAGGTATTTCATCAATGGACACAGTTTGGCAGCTTCCTCTTGATGATGAGTATGACGAGTTGCTTAAGTCTAATTTTGCAGATATGGCAAATATTGGTGGAAGAGAAGCGGGCACTGTAACTGCTGCATGTTTTCTAGCGCGTTACACTAAGAATTACTCATGGGCGCATATTGATATTGCAGGAACTGCATGGCTTGGAGGCTCAAAAAAAGGCGCAACGGGAAGGCCAGTTCCTTTATTGACTCAGTATGTTATGGACCAAGTTTAGGGGTGAGTTATGTCAACATTTAAAAACGTAGAAATTACTAAAGAGGCTAATATTTATTTTAATGGTAAGGTTACAAGTAGAAAAGTTATGTTTAGTGATGGAATCGTTAAAACTCTTGGAATCATGATGCCAGGTTCATTTGAGTTTGGCACTGAGCAGCATGAACTAATGGAAATTACGGCTGGTGAAATGGATGTATTATTACCTGGAAAAACTGAATGGCAAAAGATTCATGGTGGGGAATCGTTTGAGGTTCCTGCAAACAGCTCTTTTAAGTTGGAAGTAAAATCTGTAGTAGATTACTGCTGCTCTTACTCATAAACAAGCCTATTATTGCTTCGTTATTGATAGAGCTTTATAAAGTTGATTCGTATTCTCTCAATTAATGTAGTCAAAAGATTTATTTTTCTTTCGCTATAATTTATTCTAACAAAAAGACAAAATCACGATATGAATTCAGTTATATTGATTAATGGTGAAGAGCAGGACAAGATTTCTATTTTTAGCCGTAATATGCAGTATGGCGACGGCTTATTTGAAACTTGTGTTGCCATGGATAATAAAATTTTATTTTGGCCACGTCATTTCTCTCGCCTAGAAATAGGCTGCGAAAAACTCAACATTAATAAGATAGATGAGGGCGTGTGGCTGAGCGATATAAAGAAGGCATTTGCGTTATCTCTTAAGAAAAACTGCATTGTTAAGTTAATCTTATCACGCGGTAATTCTCTTAGAGGTTATGGGTATAAAGATGACATTAAGCCTGTAAGGATTGTTATTATTTCTGAAATGCATCAATCTTTAATTAATAAAGAATTTTCACTTGAATATTCAAAAAGTGGTTATCATTCAAATCCACAATTAGCTGGCATAAAGCATTGCAATAGGCTTGAACAGATTTTAGCAAGGTCAAATTTGTTATGTAATGAGGCAATTATGCTGGATGAAAAAGAAAATATCATATCGGTAACTCAAGGTAATATCTACTTTATATTTGGAAATAAGTTATTAACACCTAAATTAGATAGGTGTGGGGTTGTGGGTAGCAGAAGATCTCTTATTCTTGAGCTAGCAAGGTCACTCAAAATGGACGCTTTAGAAAGCAATATTTCTATTAATCAAGCTCAACAGGCAGATGAGGTGTTTATTTCAAATACCGTTATAGGTATCCAGCCTATTCATGCAATCGAGAGTCATAAGCTTGGTAAAAACCCACTAACAGAAAAAATTCGAAAAGCATTTTTATCTAAAACAAAAGAAATTAGTTCGTGGACATGTCTATAAGTGATAAGAATAAAAAATTTTCAAAATTAGCAGCTTTACTCGTCCTGCTATTATTTGTAATCTGGTCGCTATCTTCGAAAGATATGATGGTTACTGAAAGCCAAGTATTTGAGATTAAAAAAGGATCTTCAATGGGCTCAGTTGCTAAAGAATTGAGTGATAAGGGGCTTATAAAGTCTGAGTTATTTTTTACATCATTCAGTAAGTTTCTTAATGCTAATAAAAAATTAAAGTCAGGTTATTATGAGATATTACCAGGCACAAGTATATGGGCTTTTATAGATAAAATTTCAACAGGATCTGTTCTTTCGACTAAGGTGACCTTGATCGAAGGCAAGACTATTAAATTTTATTTTAATCAATTAACTAATGATTCTTCTATCAGGCCTAGTGGCTCGATTAAAGAGGTAATGACATCAATTGGTATCAATGAGCCTTATGATGGATGGTTTTTTCCTGAAACATATAGCTTTAACTATGGAGAGAGTCTCGAAAATGTATTGAAAAGGGCTCATCTAGAATTGAAGAAAAATTTAATGGTATTGTGGAATCAAAGAGATAAAGGCTTACCACTTAAGTCTCCTTATGAAGCTATTATCCTGGCATCTCTAATAGAAAATGAAACGGCATTAGACGATGAAAAATCGTTAATTGCAGGTGTATTTATACGAAGACTTAATGAAGGTATGCGGTTGCAAACTGACCCAACTGTTATTTATGCTTTGGGAGATGCTTATTCCCCTCCACTTAAGAAGAGTGATTTAATGATAAACAGTTTATATAATACTTACCGAAATAAAGGACTCCCACCAGGAGCAATTTCTTCTGTGGGCTATCAATCTTTGTATGCTGCCCTTCATCCTTCTGGTAATACTGACTTATATTTTGTTTCAAAAAAAGATGGTAGTCATGCTTTTGCACCAACCTATGAGAAACATAAAGAAAATATCAAGAAATATTTAAATAATAACTAGTCTAAAATTGAAAGCTATGAATAAAGGAAAATTTATTACAATTGATGGTGTTGAAGGTGCTGGTAAAAGTACTCAAATTGATCTTATTTGTAGCTATTTGCAGAGAAAAGGGGTAGAAGTTGTAAGAACTCGTGAGCCAGGAGGTACTGATCTAGGTGAAAAAATTCGTTCACTATTGCTCGATGTTGATAATAAAGAAATGCATAGTGATACAGAGTTATTACTAATGTTTAGCTCTCGTAATGAGTTAATACAAAATAAAATTATCCCTGCTTTAAATAAGGGCTCTTGGGTTATTAGTGATCGATTCACTGATGCTTCATTTGCTTATCAAGGCGGAGGTAGGATGCTTGATTTAGATCGTATTTCTAAGCTTGAGAGCTGGGTATTAGGTGAGTTCCAACCTGACTTAACATTGTTACTTGATGTGAGTGTTGATATTGGCATGACAAGAATTGAAGCCCGAGCAGCCAAAGACAGAATTGAGTTGGAGGAAAGGGCTTTTTTTGAGCGGGTGCGCTCAGTTTTTATCGATAGATCTAAATCCTACCCAGAGAGAATAAAGTTAATTGATGCAAGTGGCTCAATTAGTGAAATCCATAATAAGATTAAATTATTTTTAGACACATTATGAATTTACCTTGGCATCAAAGCGCCCATAAAAAGATAAATCAAATGATTGATCAAAATCATTTGCCACATGCGCTACTTATTACTGGAGTTCAAAAGATTGGAAAATTTGAATTCGCTCAAACCTTAATCCAAAAACTCCTTTGTAAAGAGTCATCATGTGGGAAATGTGGAGCCTGCTTATCTTTAACGAAAGATGAGCCAAATGCTAATTTAGAGTATAGTGTATTAATACGTCGATCGCATTATCCAAATTTAATTTACTGCCGAGCTGAGCTAAATGACTCAGGCTCTATGTCTAAGGATATTCGCGTAGACCAGATTCGTGCTTTTTGTGAATCACTTGGCAAAACAGCTGACTCACTCCAAATTGGCATTATTTTTTATGCTGATCAAATGAATGTAAACGCAGCAAATGGTCTTTTAAAAACCCTAGAAGAGCCAAGAAAAAATACTCTTATTATTTTATTAGCTCACAATGCTTGCTCCCTTCCACAAACTGTTTTATCTAGATGCCAGACTATCCATATCAATCCCACATATGAACAAGAAAGTGCAGATTGGCTCTCAAAAAATATCGACAAAGATTCAAGGGATGATTTTGATGCTTTGCAGCTACTAGAAAGCTCCCATGGAATACCTTATAAGGCCCTAGAGGATTTAAAGGGAGACTACTTTTTTCAGTATCAAAACTGGCAGAATTTACTATTAGAGATTGCAACAAGCCCTACTAAGATATACGATACAGAAATATTTAATGGTAATGAAATAGAGGTTTTGAAATGCTTACAACAGCTACTAAATGAAGGAATAAAAATAAAAATCTTAAACCATGAAGGGGCTAATTTAGAGCTAAATAAGGTTGTTGAGAGAACATCTAGTAATTATTTATTCAATCTACAAGATGATATTAATTCTGCAATTTCTATGTCACAAACTACTGTCAATATGAAGTTATTATTGGATAATGTATTAATTGTCTGGTCACATATTTCCCATTTAAAAAAATACCCAGCTATTACTAATATTCAGGAGTACTAATGAATCGTTCGTCAACATTATTTAAAGAGGCTCAAAACTATATACCTGGAGGCGTTAATTCACCTGTTCGTGCATTTAATGGTGTCGGCGGTACCCCAATTTTTTTCGAGCGTGGAGAAGGCGCTTATCTTTATGATGTAGATGGCAATTCTTATATTGATTATGTAGGGTCTTGGGGCCCAATGATTTTAGGGCATGCTAATCCTATTATTATAGATTCAGTTAAAGCTATATTAGAAAAAGGGTTAGGTTTTGGGGCCCCTACTGAAATTGAGACATCTCTTGCAAAGAAAGTTTGTCAGCTTGTTCCTTCAATTGATTTAGTTCGAATGGTGAGTTCAGGTACTGAGGCAACTATGAGTGCAATTCGCCTAGCTAGAGGGTACACAGGGCGAGATAAAATTTTAAAATTTGAGGGTTGTTATCATGGCCATTCTGACTCTTTATTGGTAAAAGCAGGTTCAGGTGCACTAACTTTAGGTGTTCCAACTTCACCTGGAGTGCCTAAAGACTTAGCAAAACATACTCTGACACTTGAATATAATAATTTAGAGGTTGTGGAGGCATTATTTTCTGAAATTGGCGAAGAGATTGGATGCATTATTGTTGAGCCAGTTGCAGGAAATATGAATTGTATTCCTCCAAAAGAGGGATTTTTACAGGGCCTACGTAAGATTTGCGATGAATATGGCGCTGTACTTATTTTTGATGAGGTTATGACAGGCTTCCGGGTAGCTTTAGGTGGTGCTCAAGAGTTTTATAATGTTAAGCCTGATCTTACTGCCTTAGGAAAGGTGATTGGAGGCGGTCTTCCTTGTGCTGCGTTTGGAGGAAAGAGAGAGATTATGAATCAAATTGCCCCTCTTGGTCCTATTTATCAAGCTGGAACACTCTCTGGAAATCCTCTTTCAATGGCTTCTGGACTTGCCATGTTGAGCGCCCTAGAATCTGATAAATCTTTTTATGAAAACCTTGGCAAGCGCTCTCAGTATTTAGTTGATGGGATAGTTTCTGAAGCTAAAGCACAAAATATTCCGATGACAAGTAATAGTGTTGGAGGGATGTTTGGTTTATTTTTCAGTTCTGAGAAAAACGTTAGTAACTTTTCCCAAGCATCAAGCTGTAATATAGAGTTATTTAAGAAATTTTATAATGCGATGCTTAAGCAAGGGATCTATCTAGCACCATCTGCATATGAAGCAGGCTTTCTATCAAATGCCCACAAAGATGATGACCTTGATAAAACTATCAATGCGGCTTCAACTGCGTTTTCTTTAATATGAGTTTAGTAACCGTTGGCGCTGAATTATTGGCCGCAAAACAGCGACTTCAGATATTTAAAAATAATGTAACTATTTTTGGTTCTGCTAGAATTAAGCCGACAGATCCTTTGTATAATGATGCCTATGAACTAGGAAAAAGTTTATCTAACACTGGTTATAACGTATTTACTGGAGGTGGTCCTGGCATCATGAGTGCTGCAAATAAGGGGGCATATGAGGGGAAATCAAAAAGTATAGGTCTGAACATTGACCTCCCTCAAGAGCAATCTAGCAACCCTTATCTTGATGAAAATATTACATTTGACTACTTCTTCTCTCGAAAGGTTATGCTTGTCAAATACTCTAGTGCTTGCGTGTACTTTCCTGGAGGCTTTGGAACTGCAGATGAGTTAATGGAGGTTTTGACTCTAATACAAACTAATAAAATGAAAAAAGTTCCAATAATTTTGTACGATTCAAAATTTTGGGAGTCATTACTCCTATGGGTTGAGCAGTCAGTCGAAAAATCCTATGTGAGCAGAGAAAATTTTGAACTAATAAGGGTAGTTGACTCTGTAGAGGAAATAGTAAATATTGTGGAAACAGAAGTATGTCTTTAGCAATTTTCGATCTTGATAACACTCTCATAGGTGGCGATAGTGATTACCTTTGGGGGGAGTTTTTATGCGATGAGGGATTAATTTCTGATCGACATGCGTTCGAAAAAATGAACGAATACTTTTATCGGCAATATGAGCTAGGATTGCTGGATATTTATGCATGGGCAGAGTTTAGTTTTAAGATTCTTACGCAATATTCTATTAAAGAGCTTGAAGTGCTTAGACATAATTTTATGGTACAAAAAATTGAACCAATTCTTTTGGATAAAGCTCAAGATTGCATTAATAGCCATAAAGAAAATGGAGATACAGTTCTTGTAATAACTGCATCAAATACCTTTGTTACTTCGCCTATTGTACAAAGATATGGCATAGAGAATTTACTGGCAACCAAGCCTGAAATAAAGTCTGGACGTTACACCGGAAAAGTTTCTGGAATTCCTTGCTTTCAGTCTGGGAAAATAGATAATTTAATGCCATGGATGGCTAAAAATAGTGAAACACTCGAAGGCTCTTCTTTTTATTCAGATTCTCATAATGATCTTCCGCTCCTAGAATTAGTTGATCATCCAGTTGTCATAAATGCAGACAAAATCTTAACTTCAGAGGCTAAGAAAAAAGGCTGGTTAAATCTAGATTGGAGATAGTCTATATAAATAAATCTTGGTTGGATTTATCTGCAACATCAAGATAAGTTGCCGCTCCAGCAAATTCTATCCCTTCAATAAAATCATCTCTTGAAAACCCAAACATACCCATTGTCATTTCGCAGGCAATAAATTTAACACCCATTTCAACACAAATAGATCTTAGCTCTTCAATTGAAGCCATACCATTATTTTTAAAGGTTCTCAACATCATTCGAGTTGCAAATAGCTCCATCCCAGGAATATTCCAAAAAATATTAGGAATTTTTGGGCCAAAATCTATAGCTTGAAACCACTTTGGACCAAATGGCATTTTCATCGGCATATCTGGGTTTCCTTGAGGCGATATGCGCAGATGTGATAAGTCCTTAAGTAGGAGATTTAAGCCATAAAAAGTACAAAAAACTGTTACTTCTTTACCCATCGCGATACCTGTTGAGGCTAGTATAAAAGGAGGGTATGCCCAGTCAAGAGTTCCTTTAGAGGCAATAACTGTCATTTCATTTGAGTTAGACATGTTTTTATTTGAGAGCCTAATTTTTTTGAATATTAAAGATGATTTTATTTCCATCATCTTTTTGTGATAATAATTTATGACCAAGTTGGTTACAGAAGGCTGTGAAGTCTTTTTTTGAGCCTTGGTCGGTACAAGTTACTTCGATAACTTCTTTTTTATTCATTTTAGCTAAGGCTTGTTTGGTTTTTAAAATAGGCATTGGGCATGCATAGCCACACATATCTAAAGTTTGATCTGCCATAACGTACCTTAAGAATTAAGTAAGAGTATTTTAATTGTTAATTAACTCTATTTTATTGTATTTTTTTTAACTAAAACACCTGCAGCCATAGATACTAAGAAAACTATAATAATTGGATCAAAGGTAGCTAATGCTGAGATTGCAGGTCCAGGACATAGGCCAACAAACCCCCATCCAATACCAAATAGAGATGAGCCTATAATTAATTTCTTATCTATATTTTTTTTATTTGGCCAATTAATTTTATCACCCAAAGCTGAAAATTCTTTATTTTTAAATAAGTAAAAGAATGGACCGGCAGTGATAATAGCGCCACCCATAACAAATATTAATGAGGCATCCCAGTTGTGTGTGATACTTAAAAAACCTATGACTTTTTCAGGATTTGTCATTCCAGATACAACCAAACCAATGCCAAATATAATCCCACAAATTAAAGAAATTGCTTTATCGTTCATAAGTAAACCCCAAACTGCTGAAGAATAGTAACAGTAAGCATTCCAATTGCTACGAAAACGCCAGTTGCAATTATAGAGTTTATTGATAGCCTTCCAATTCCACAAATTCCATGTCCAGAAGTGCAGCCACCTCCAAGTCTTGTTCCAAAGCCAACTAAAAAACCACCTGGGATAATTAAAAGATATGAATGGGTTATGTTGAATGCTACTGGAGCACTGGACGCAATAAAATTGAAATAGATTAAAGGCCCAATCACTAAGCCCAGTAAAAAAGCAAGATTAGAAAGTCTTTGAGAGGTATTTGTTATGGCATTTTCAAAAATTCCACTAATTCCCGCTAGCCTGCCGGTCATATAGAAATAAAAAACTACAGAAAGCCCAATGACTATGCCTCCTAAAAGAGCACTAAAAGGTGTAAAGTTGTTCATTATTATAAATTTAAAGCAAAATTTAATTTAATTACTTGAATAATAACAGACTTATCAACTGATTTAAAGTAAGGTAAATCAGTTAATTTTTAATCAGAATTTCAAAAAAGCCAATAATTTTAAAATTGAAGCTTCACTTAAAGTAATTCATTCAATTACCTAAATAAGCACCAGAAGTTAATCTAAAGCTATTGTTTTAACGCCACTTTCAGATCCCAAAAGAAGAATATCAGCGCCTCGATTTGCAAAGAGTCCATTGGTCACAATTCCAACAATGTTGTTTAATCTATTCTCAAGAGCTTTAGGTTCATCTATAGTTAGGCCGTGTATATCAAGTATTAAGTTACCATTATCTGTAGTTAATTCTTCTCTTAAGACTGGACTACCACCAATAGATTTAATAATTTCTCGTTTTACGTAGCTTGCAGCCATAGGAATCACTTCAATTGGTAAAGGAAATTTACCTATTACATCAACAAGTTTGGATTCATCAGCTATACAAATAAATTGCTTGGAGACTGCAGCTACTATCTTTTCACGTGTTAGTGCACCACCACCACCCTTTAATAAATTGAGTTGATGATCTGATTCATCAGCGCCATCAACATATACTGAAATTTCTTCAATTTCATTTAAGTTAACAACATTTATTCCAATGCTCCTTAGTCGGTTTGCAGTGTCAATTGAGCTGGCTACAGCTCCTTGAATTGAGTCTTTAATTGTGGCAAGTTGATCAATGAAAAAATTTGCTGTTGAGCCTGTCCCAACGCCTATAATAGTCCCTGGAGTTACATACTTAAGTGCAGCTTTAGCAACCTCATTTTTTAATTCGTCTTGGGTCATTTTCTCTTAATTTTTTTGTTCAAAATTATTATACACTATGAAAAAAATAATCCTTGCAACAGGCAATAAAGGCAAAGTGAGGGAACTTAATGCCATGCTTAAGGGCTACTATAAGGTAATTTCTCAGAGTGATATGCAGGTAGAAGAAGTTCCAGAGACTGGAGCTACTTTTATTGAAAATGCATTAATAAAAGCTCGAAATGCATCTCTTCAGTCAAAATTACCCACCCTTGCTGATGATTCTGGGCTTCAAGTTGAAGCGCTTAATGGTGCTCCAGGTATTTATTCTGCAAGGTATGCTGGAGAAGGCGCAACGGATAAAGATAATATTGAAAAACTTATTTTAAATATGGATCAGCACAGCAATCGCAAAGCTCATTTTTGCTGTGCAATGGTATTTGTAGAGAGTGCGAATGATATTAATCCAATCATCATTGAAAAACAATGGGAAGGGGAATTATTGAGAGAGCCTATAGGCATTAATGGCTTTGGCTACGATCCTATTTTTTATTTACGGGATCATGAATGCAGCTCCGCACAACTTGAGCCTGAGATAAAAAATGAGATATCACATCGAGGTCAAGCTTTAAGTGATCTTTTGAAACAACTATTATCTTTTGAATAATTTGCTAGAATTACCTCCACTCGCTCTTTATATTCACTATCCATGGTGTGTAAAGAAATGCCCTTATTGTGATTTTAACTCTCATGAGGGAGTTATTCATAATGGCTATATTAAGTCTTTACTTAAAGACTTAGATAATGATTTAAAGTTTGTTCAAAATCGAAAAATTCATTCAATTTTTATTGGTGGAGGCACACCGAGCTTGATGAGTATAGATGATGCTCATGAGTTATTTGATGGTTTAAATGAAAGACTATCAATATCAAAAAATATTGAAATCACTCTAGAGGCGAATCCAGGAACATTTGAAATAGATAAGTTTGCTGAATTTCGAAAGGCAGGTATTAATCGCCTTTCCGTTGGCGTGCAATCATTTAAAGATAATCAGCTTAAATTTTTAGGAAGAATCCATAGTGGAGATGATGCCTTGAGGGCAATTTCTGAAGCTAAAAAAGTAGGTTTTGATAATTTGAATATTGATTTAATGTATGGTTTAAAAGATCAAACTATTGGCATGTGTCTTGAAGATGTGAATCAAGCAATTGAATTAAAACCAAGTCATATTTCTTTTTATCAGCTGACCCTTGAGCCCAATACATTGTTTGCAAAATACCCACCAAAGCTTCCAATTGACGAAAAGATATGGGATATGGGTGAGCAAGGTGCTGCCCTTTTAAGTCAGAAAGGCTTCAGACAATATGAAGTGTCAGCTTATAGCGAAAGGCCTTCAGAGCATAATATAAATTACTGGAAATTTGGAGATTATATTGGTATTGGAGCTGGTGCGCATGGAAAAATAACAGATGTTGAGTCACAACAAATATTTAGAACACTTAAGCCTAAATCACCAAAAGACTACTTATCTAAAATGCAAAGTGGAGTAACTATTTCAACTAAAAAAGAAGTGGGTAATGTGGCTTTTGAATTTATGCTTAATAGTCTTAGGCTAAAAGATGGTTTTAGCTCTTCATTATTTGAATCAAGAACAGGGTTATTAGTCGAATCTTTGAACTCTGAGCTAGAAAGGGCAGAACATCTTGGTTTATTGGATAATAAAAATAATTGGATAAAGCCTACAACAAAAGGTTTTAATTTTCTTAACGAGCTGCAAGAAATTTTTTTATAAACCCCTTTTATTTACTATGATTAAAATTTTTAGGTAAACCCTGCCATTGGGGTTTGTGACTGTTAAAATACTTTCTAGTTTTTATAAACTTATAACAATATGAAATCTCATACAATTGCTGACGTTCTTATAGAGTCTTTACCTTATATTCAAAAGTTTAAAGGAAAGACAATTGTCATTAAATATGGAGGAAATGCCATGGTTGATGAGGACCTTAAATCAAGTTTTGCGCGCGATATTGTCCTCATGAAGTCAGTTGGTATGAATCCTATTGTGGTTCATGGCGGCGGCCCTCAAATAGGAAAAACACTTGAAAAACTAGGTAAAAATAGTAAATTTGTAGATGGTATGAGAGTTACTGATAGTGAAACTATGGACGTTGTTGAGATGGTTCTTGGCGGCCTAGTTAATAAAGAAATTGTTAATCTTATACATCAACATGGTGGAAATTCGATTGGCCTTACTGGTAAAGATGGCCGACTTATTACAGCAAAGAAATTGAAGACAAAAGTTGAGCCTACTTCAGAAATAATTGACTTAGGTCATGTAGGGCAAGTTGATCAGATAGATGTTTCAGTAATCAATTTATTATTGCAAGGTGATTTTATTCCCGTCATTGCGCCAATTGGTGTTGGTAAAGATGGCTATTCATACAATATAAACGCAGATTTAGTTGCAGGCGCAATAGCTGAGTCATTAAACGCTGAAAAGCTTATCCTTCTTACTAATACTGTTGGATTGTTAGATGATGATGGAGATCTTATGACTGGAATGAGCTCAAAAACAGTCAAAAAACTTATTGATGATGGCACAATTCATGGCGGTATGCTTCCAAAAATTGGGTGCGCTTTGTCAGCAGTTGAAAACGGTGTGGAAGCTAGCCATATAATTGATGGCAGAGTTTCTCACGCAGTTCTTTTGGAGGTCTTCACTGATTCTGGTGTTGGAACGCTAGTTACAAAAAATGGTTAAAAGTAATCGAGATACAATTAGTGTTAATGATTGTCAGA
Organism: uncultured Candidatus Thioglobus sp.; assembly: GCA_905618925.1. Lineage (GTDB taxonomy): Bacteria > Pseudomonadota > Gammaproteobacteria > PS1 > Pseudothioglobaceae > Pseudothioglobus. Next base: position 34,653 of record CAJQTG010000012.1, read on the forward strand.
TATTAGCGCACTATAAATATGAAGCCGACCAATATATTGTCACGCTTTCTTCAAATGAGATCGCAGAAACTACTCAACCTGGTCAGTTTGTTCATCTTTCAGTTTCGGGAATACTTGCTATGAGAAGGCCTATTTCTGTAATGTCTGTTGATAAAGAAAATGGAACCTTTGACCTTCTTTACAAAATTGTGGGAGAAGGAACCAGGCAGTTAGCAGACCGTAAAATTGGAGACATATTGTCGGTTATTGGGCCAATTGGTAACGGGTTTAAAATGACTGATAAAAAAATTCCGCTTTTGATTGGAGGTGGTGTTGGAATGCCCCCAATTATTGCAATTGCTCAAAATATAAAAGATAATGATTATTTTAGCCCGTATGTTATTCTGGGCTCTGAAGTGCCATTTCCTTTCGATACTACTGTAAGTAATCTAGGTGGATTTTATTCTTCAAAAATTCATACTATGCCTTTACTAGAAGAGTGGGGTGTTCAAGGTGGATTAACAAGCCTACAAAACTTTGAAGGAGTATATGAGGGATATGTAACTGGCTTAGCAAAAGAATATTTAGATAGTTTGTCAAAGGATGACTTACTAAATGTTGAAATTTTTTCGTGTGGTCCACACCCTATGCTTGAAGCTGTTTCTAAATTAGCTAAAGACTACAATTTGCCTTGCCAAGTTTCACTTGAAGAGTATATGGCTTGTGCAGTTGGCGGCTGTGCTGGATGCGTTGTTGAGGTCCAAACTGAGAACGGCCCAGCTATGAAAAGAGTTTGCGTTGATGGACCAGTTTTTGAAGCGCAGACAGTTTTTTAATGATTGCTGCTAATTTAAAGCGGGTAAATTTACGTATTGATTCTATTGAACATCATCATGAAGTGCAGTTAATTGCAGTTAGCAAAACTCGTTCTAATTCTGAAATCCAAGAGGCTGTAAATGCTGGTCAAGTTCATTTTGGAGAAAATTATTTACAAGAATCCCTTGATAAAATTTCTTTTTTTAAAGAAAGGGAGTTAATATGGCATTTTATTGGTCCAATTCAATCAAATAAAACAGCCTTAATAGCAGAAAATTTTGATTGGGTTCACAGTGTTGATAGACTTAAAATTGCAAAAAGACTCAGTGATCAAAGAGACCCTAGTTTAGGTAAACTCAATATTCTTATTCAGATAAATATTGATGAAGAGCAGACTAAGTCTGGGTTGTTACTTAAAGATGTAAATGAGATTATTTCAGAAGTAAGTAATCTGCCTAATTTATCTTTGAGAGGTTTTATGTGTATTCCAAGTCCAGAAAACTCAGCTAAGAGTTTTAGTGAAATGTCAGATTTAATATCAAAATATCCTTTTCTTGATACACTTTCGATGGGCATGTCTTCTGATTTAGAGCTTGCGATACAAAACGGCGCAACCCTAGTGCGAGTAGGAACTGATATTTTTGGGCCAAGAAGTTAATTACTAATGCATTTTTCAGGATGATAATGATATGAAAGCAAGATTACTTATTACGGGTGGAACAATTGATAAGGTCTATAACCAGTCAAATGGTGGGCTTGAGTTTGATAAAACTCACTTTCCAGAAATGATATCTAGATCAAGAGTTGAAGTCGACTTGGCTCTTGAACAGGTTCTTCTAATTGATAGTTTGGATATGGTTGACGCAGATCGAGATCTAATAATAGATAGGTGCATTAGTTGTGAGGAAAAATTTGTTTTAATTACTCATGGCACAGATACCATGTGCGACACAGCTAAGATTTTGGGGGAGACCTCAATTGACAAAACAATTGTTTTATTTGGCTCAATGGTGCCCTATGCTGTGAATAACTCAGATGCTTTATTTAATTTTGGATGTGCTTTAGGGTCTCTTCAGTTACTAGAGCCTGGTGTTTATGTTGCAATGAATGGAAGGGTTTTACCATGGAGTAATGTTAAAAAAAATAGGAGTTTAGGCGTCTTTCAGGCCTTGGACTCCTAAGTTTGCATAATAGCTCTTTACTTTAAGCTATCAAGCATATATTGAACTGTTAGTTTGATTTCATTATCTGAGCAGTCCATACAAGTTCCTCTTGCAGGCATGCCGCCCTTACCTGCAATAGCAGATAAAGTAAGTTTTTCAAGTCCTAAATCAATTCTTGGAGCCCAGTCTTCTAGTGAGGCGTATTTAGGTGCACCCATTACTCCAGAGCTATGACAGCTTATGCAGTTAGCATTATATATTTTTTCTCCAGAGCGCGCAGCTTTTCCTGAACTTTCAGATGAAGCAACAACAATACTACTATCTATTCGAACTTCGCCTATGGGTTTTATTCTTTCAAGTAAGGCGCTATCAATCATGATGTCATCACTAGATGACTCTGTACTTGATGAGTTGAGAGCTTTATAGCCAATAAAAAACATAGCAAGCACCCAAACGATAATCATTAGTTTTGAAGAACCTTTAGAACCCTTACTCATTGCATCTTTCCTTAGATTACATTAAATTCCGGAATATTATACATTTGGTTATAATAACTTGCAGTTTAATGCAACAAAAATATGCTTAAAAAAACTCTATTACGAAGCTTCAATGTTCTAAAGATTAGTACATGGATATCTACACTTATCGCTTTTGCTTTATTAACGCTTGTTGCTTTTTTTATATTATTCCCCCAGACTATTAAAGGATCAATAGAGGATCGCCTTTCTCAAGTCAGTGGTTTAGATGTTAGTATTGATAAGGTGTCTTTAGAGTTTCAAGATAATGAGCTCTTATTGGCAGTTAGGAATGTTGAAATTAGCGCGGAAGGATTAGAACCAATTGCTTCAATAGATGTCTTAAGATGGGATGCTAATTTAATTGCGCTATATAAGGGAATTGAAATACCTAGTCATATTGACTTAAATGAACTATTAATCGACACTTCTGCGCTTGATCAGTATGTTTCGATTATAAATACAGAGTCAGTTTTGTCTAGTCTTGGATTATCTGGCCTTTTGGCGCTTAAATCGCTTTCTATCAATCGAACAAAATTAATTGGAGATCAGCCAATTGAGCTTGCACCTATTGAAATTACAAGAAATAAGCAAAAGGTAAGTTTATCAATGAGAGATCAGTCTATCTTTAGTGATTCTCAAGTTCCTAAGCTTGGGAGTACGGTCAATATAAGCAGTTCTATTGATGTTTCAAAAGCAAGAGAGGACAGAATTGTAGTCATTCCTTTTTCACTAAAAAATGAAGATTTTAACCTCTCAGCTCAGCTTAAAATTTTTACTCAACAAGACAAGGTGTATCTTGAGTTTGAGAGCTACATTGATCAGATTGAGGTTTCAAAAATTAATCAAAATATACCTAAAATTCTTGCCAACACAGAGGGTGCTCGATGGATTAACGATGTTTTAACGGAAGGTATTTTGACTGACATTATGCTGACAACTCGTTTTAATATGTCAGGAGATCTTGAAACGCCAAATACAAAATTTTCAGCAAACCTTGATGGCGCTAAAATAAATCTTAGTGCTGATTGGCCTTCTATTGAAGAGCTAGATGCAAAAGTTACCTTTTCAAACGATTATTTAAAAATAGTTGGAAATAAAGCAAGTATAGATGGGATTGATTTAAGTTACCTAAGCATCACTACAAAGGATTTTAATGAGCCTAATGCTGCTCTATCATTAAATGGTAGATTTAGCTCACAAAGCAAAAAAATTGCTAAATTTATAACGCAGTCCCCAGTCCCTTTAAAAATTAAAAGTTATTTTGATGAGTTTGAACTTAACGGTAAGCTATGGGGCAACGTTAATTTAGTAGTGCCACTTCAAAGATCTAGTGGTCAAAAAACTAAAATTACTTTTGATATGTTCGCGTCTGAAAACTCATTAATTCTTCTTTCTGGAAAATTAAAAGTTGATGAATTTAGTTCACAATTTTCTTTTAGTGATGGAGTAATAAGAACTAAAGGTAAGGGAATTATTGGTGGAGAGCTTTTTCAAATATCTTTAAACCCTAAAAATTGGATTGATGATCAAAAAAATAACTTTAGAGTTAAGTTAAGTCATTTGGCTAGCGTTACTGATGTCTATATTACTAAAAATATACCTAATCAATGGCTAAGCCTAATTGAATCAGATGACCTGCAAGCTAATCTCACCTTAACTATAGATAATAATAGTAATTATTTTATTAAATTGAAAGACTTAAATGTTAATAATTTTGAAAATGTAGACTTATGGAAGTTAGCACCAAATATGTTTCCTAGTTTTCGTTTATCCTCTAAGAATGCTAGATTTAATGGCAGAACCATTCCTAATCTTGAGGCTGAATTAGTTAACAATGGAAGTGTGATGGAGATTAAAAATTTAATTTTTGAAAATATTGGCCTCAGTAATGAAGATTTAATTTTTAATGGAAATTGGCTTAATGGCAAGACTTTACTTAGAGCTAAAGCCTCTAATGATAACTTATCAGACTTTTTAACTAAATTTGGAGTTGATGAGTCTGTTATTGGGGGCAGTTTTAATGTTGATTTGAGATTGTATTGCGAATGTGAGCCATGGCAGGTTTCTTTAAATAAAGTTAGTGGTTTTATGAAGGCAGATGTCGAAAAAGGAGTTTTTACTAATCAAGATCCAAATCTTTTTAAGCTTCTTTCATATATTAACCTTGAATCTATTGCAAATAGGTTGAGACTTTCAAGAGGCGAATTGAGAGAGCAGGGCTATGTATATGATCAAATAAACGCTAAGTTATTATTTAATAATGGAGTTGCCAAAGTAGATTATTTTCTAGTAGAAAGTGAAGAGAGTGATATTGAGCTTACTGGCTCTATTGACCTAATTAAAAGAGACTATAATTTAGCAGCTAATGTGCAGCCTTCAATCGCTGATGCGATTCCACTTGCTACCTATTTAGCTGGAGGTGGATTGGCTGGGCTAGGAGTTTGGGCGGCAGATAAAATGCTTTTTGGCGGCAAGGTTATAGGCGAACTATTAGACAATGCTGTTGAGATAACGTTTCTGATTTCTGGCCCATGGTCTGAGCCAATTATTGAAAAACTAGTTGGAGTTAAGGTTTTATGATTAATCAATTACTTAATGAACACAAAATTAATGAGAATGAAGTATTTAATTTGCTAAGTTCATTATCTGAGACTGGCTCAGAATACTCTGATTTATATTTTCAACACTCAGTTGCAGAGTCCTGGGTTCTCGATGAAGGGATAGTTAAAGACGGCTCTTATAATATTAGTCATGGCGTTGGGGCTCGATGTGTTTCAGGCGATAAAACTGGCTTTTCATATTCTGATGATCTTAATATTAAGGCTATTCAAGGAGCTGTAGATTTTGCAAAAGGCATATCTGACAGTAAGTCTAATAAATATCCAGAGATTTTAAAGACTATAGATTACCCCTCAAAATATGCCGCCTTAAGTCCACTTGATAGCTTAACTTCAAAACAAAAAGTTGACCTACTTAGAGAAATTAATTCGATTGCAAGGAAAGAGCCCAAAGTTGTTCAAGTGAGCGCTTCTTTATCTGGGGCCTATACAGAGGTTTTAATTGCTTCTACAGATGGCGTTTATCAAATAGATTGCAGACCAATGGTCAGAGTAAGCGTAACGGTTATTGTGGAGGATAATGGAAGGATAGAGCAAGCCTCAAGTGGCGGGGGTGGTCGTTATGATTATGGCTACTTTGCAAGTAATTCGCTTGCTGAAACTTACACTAAAGAAGCTCTTCGTTTAGCTTTTGTCGCGCTTGAATCTAAAGATGCTCCAGCTGGGAAAATGCCTGTTATTTTAGGCTCTGGATGGCCTGGTGTCTTATTGCATGAAGCTATTGGACATGGCCTAGAAGGAGATTTTAATCGAAAAGGGAGCTCTGTTTTTAGTGGAAAAATTGGTGAAAAGATAGCGAGTGATAAATGCACTATTGTAGATAACGGAACAATCGCTAATCGTCGTGGTAGCCTCACAATTGATGATGAAGGAACTCCAACTCAAGAAACGACATTGATAGAGAATGGAATATTAAAGGGCTACATGATGGATAAGATGAATGGTCGTCTCATGAATAAACCTAGTACTGGAAATGGAAGGCGGGAATCTTATGCGCATATACCAATGCCAAGAATGACCAATACGTATATGCTAAATGGAGAGGATCATTTTGATGACATGATTTCTTCTGTTGAGAATGGCATTTATGCGAAGAATTTCGATGGTGGCCAAGTTGATATTACTTCTGGAAAATTTGTTTTTTCAGCCAATGAGGCCTATTTAATAAAAAATGGAAAAATAACAACTCCTATCAAAGGAGCTACTCTTATTGGTGCTGGAGATGAAGTTCTCCATCAAATTTCTATGGTGGGTGATGACTTAAAACTTGATCCAGGAGTTGGCGTTTGTGGGAAAGATGGCCAAAGTGTTCCAGTTGGTGTTGGCCAGCCGAGTTTAAAAATTGACATGTTAACTGTTGGCGGAACACAGTTATAGTTCGTTGTCTTTTTTGCAATTATTTGAAGGCTAATAACTAGCTGTTTTACAATAATCTTGTTATAATATATCGTTGTTTAATTTAGGATAAACAATGCTCGAAAATTATCTACCAATTATCGTATTTATTTTCCTTGGGATAGCCTTTGGAGTAGGACTTACGCTGGTTGGTTATCTTCTCGGTCCAAGCAACCCTGGTGAGGAAAAAAACTCACAGTTTGAGTGTGGATTCCCTGCATTTGATGACTCGCGGATGCACTTTAATATCCGCTACTATCTTGTTGCTATTTTGTTTGTTCTGTTTGATTTAGAAGTTGCATTTTTTATTCCTTGGGCAGTAGTTCAAGCAAAACTTGGATGGTTTGGATTTTTTGCTATGTCTATTTTCTTACTACTACTCGTAGTTGGTTTTATTTTCGAATGGAAGAAAGGTGCATTAGAGTGGGAATAATGAGGATTAAATATGGCTATTGAAGGTTTAATGAAGGAAGGCTTTGTTACCACGTCACTTGATAAGGTTATTAACTGGGCAAGGACTGGATCGCTATGGCCTATGACGTTTGGTCTTGCATGCTGTGCTGTTGAAATGATGGAAGCAGGTTCAGCACGTTATGATCTTGATCGTTTTGGGATAGTTTTCCGACCAACTCCTCGCCAGTCTGATCTCATGATTGTTGCTGGAACTCTAACGAATAAGATGGCGCCAGCATTGCGTAAAGTTTATGATCAAATGCCGGATCCAAAATATGTTCTTTCAATGGGTTCTTGTGCAAATGGTGGGGGCTATTACCATTATTCTTATGCTGTTGTTAGGGGCTGTGATCGTATTGTTCCTGTTGATGTTTACGTACCTGGATGTCCGCCAACTGCAGAAGCACTCCTTTATGGAATTCTTCAATTGCAAGATAAAATTCGAAGAACTAACACTATTGCTCGCACTTAAGCTATGAAAGAATTTAAGAAAAATCTGGCTAAAGCTTTTGGTAAAGAAAACCTAAGTGAATCTTTTGATGAACTAACGCTAGTAATTAATAGTGATGATGTTATTGAGGTGTGCACGCAATTACGCGATGATTTTAATTTCGATATTTTGGTTGATTTGTGCGGAATTGACTATCTTACTTACGGTGAATCAGATTGGAATGGAAATGCAAGTTCTTCAGGTTTTGGTAGGGCACGCCAAGCACAAAAATCATCAAATAAAAAAGAGCAAAGGTTTGGAGTTATTTATCACCTTCTTTCGGTTTCAGATAATCAGAGATTAAGGGTTAAAGCACTTCTTTCTTCAGAAAACCTAATGATTAAATCTGTAACAAAAATTTGGAACTGTGCTGACTGGTATGAAAGGGAAGCATTTGATTTATTTGGAATTTTGTTTGAAAACCATAATGATCTTAGAAGAATACTGACAGACTATGGCTTTGTTGGCCATCCCTTAAGGAAAGATTTTCCAATGATTGGGGAAGTCGAAATGAGATATGACGAAGAGCTAGGCAGAGTTGTCTATGAGCCTGTAAGCATTGAGCCAAATATAAATGTCCCTCGAGTCATAAGGAAATAACTATGTCTGAGATGAAAAATTACACACTTAATTTTGGACCGCAGCACCCTGCTGCACATGGAGTTCTTAGATTAATTCTTGAGCTCGATGGTGAGGTCGTAGAGCGTGCGGATCCTCATATTGGACTTCTTCACAGAGGCACGGAAAAACTAGCTGAATCTAAGCCTTATAATCAGTCTATTGGATATATGGATCGTCTTGATTACGTCTCTATGATGTGCAATGAGCATGCTTATGTAATGGGAATAGAAAAGATGCTAGGCCTTAAGATTCCTGAGCGTGCTGAGTATATTAGAGTTATGTTTGACGAAATTACTCGAATCATGAATCACCTTATGTGGATCGGAACTCACGCACTAGATGTTGGCGCTATGAGTGTTTTCTTGTATGCTTTTCGAGAGCGCGAGGCTCTAATTGATTGTTATGAAGCCGTAAGTGGCTCAAGAATGCATGCAACTTATTATAGGCCAGGTGGAGTCTATAGGGACTTGCCAGACAAGATGCCCCAATATCTTAAGTCTAAATTAAGAAGTGATAAAAAGCTTGAAGAGATTAATAGAAATCGTCAAGGCTCATTACTTGACTTTATTGAAGATTTTGCAATTAACTTCCCAAAAAGTATTAAGCAATACTCTGATTTATTGACTGATAATAGGATTTGGAAACAGAGGCTTGTAAATATTGCTATTATTTCTGCTGAGCGCGCAAAACAACTTGGTTTTACTGGAGCTATGCTAAGAGGTTCTGGAGTTGAATGGGACATTAGAAAAAATGAGCCCTATTCAGTTTATGAAAAATTAGAGTTTGATGTTCCAGTTGGCGTAACTGGTGATTGCTATGATCGATATCTTGTGCGAATGGAAGAGATGCGTCAATCAACTAGAATTATAAATCAATGTGTTTTATGGCTTAAAGCTAATCCTGGGCCGGTAATGTCAGATGATCATAAAGTTACTCCTCCAAACCGTGAAGCTATGAAAGATGATATGGAATCACTGATCCATCACTTTAAATTATTTACAGAAGGATTCTGTATTCCCGAAGGTGAGAGTTATACTGCTGTTGAGGCTCCCAAAGGTGAGTTTGGAGTTTATCTAGTCTCAGATGGAGCTAATAAGCCTTACAGAGTAAAAATTAGAGCACCTGGTTTTCCTCATCTTGCTTCAATGGATGAAATGTCAAAGGGCCATATGCTTTCAGATGTAGTGACCATTATTGGTTCTCAAGATATTGTTTTTGGAGAGGTTGATAGATGATTTCTGATCAAGCAAAAAAAGAAATTGATTTTTGGGTAACAAAATATCCAGAGGGAAGGCAAAGTTCAGCCGTAATGCAGGCACTAACAATTGTTCAGAATGAAAATGGTGGAAGCTTGACTGGTGAGCTCATGCAAGAAGTTGCTGATCACCTTCAAATGCCTACAATCAGTGTGCAAGAAGTTGCTACTTTTTATGAAAACTATAACCATAAACCAGTAGGCAAGAATATTATTCGTTTTTGCCACAATATTTCTTGCATGCTCAATGGCTCAGATGAGCTAATCTCATATCTTGAAGAAAAGTTAGAAGTAAAGACTGGTGAGGTAAGTAAGGATGGACTGGTAAGTGTTAAGAAAGTTGAATGTCTGGGTGCCTGTGTTGGTGGCCCTATGTGCCAGATCGGTGATCAATATCATGAACATTTAACGCCGAGTAAATTAGATAATATTTTGGATAATTTAAAATGAATGAAGTCTGCTTTAAAAACTTAGATAAAAAAAACCCAGCAAGTTTTGCAACCTATGAATCAACAGGTGGTTATAAAGTTTGGAGAAAAATTCTTAATGGAGAGTTAACTCCTGAAGATATTCTTGCTGAATTAAAAACATCAGGATTAAGAGGGCGTGGTGGGGCAGGTTTTCCAACTGGTTTGAAGTGGAGTTTTATGCCTCGTAATCAAGAAGGACAAAAATATGTAGTTTGTAATTCTGATGAAGGTGAGCCTGGAACCTGTCATGATCGGGATATCTTGAGATATAACCCTCATTCAGTCATAGAGGGTATGGCCATTGCTGGGTATGTTATGAATGCAACAGTAGGCTATAACTATATTCGTGGTGAGTTCATGGAGCCCTATTACCGTTTTGAAGAAGCTCTAAAAGATGCTTATGATGAAGGATTACTGGGTAAAGACATTCAGGGTAGTGCGGTTAGTTTTGATTTATATACTCATTTAGGTGCAGGAGCTTATATATGTGGAGAAGAAACTGCTTTATTAGAGTCTCTTGAAGGAAAGAAGGGTCAGCCAAGGTTTAAGCCTCCTTTTCCAGCAAATGTTGGGTTATATGGTAAGCCAACGACCATTAATAATACTGAGACATTTGCTAATGTTCCAGAAATTTTGACTCGAGGCGGAAAGTGGTTTGCTGATTTAGGGGTGGAAAATTCGGGTGGTACAAAATGTTTTTCAGTTACAGGTAATGTCAAGAATCCTGCTAATTTTGAAGTTCCAATGGGCACACCTTTCAGTAAGTTATTAGAGTTAGCTGGTGGCCTTAAAGAAGGAAGAACTCTCAAAGCAGTTATTCCAGGTGGCTCGTCGACTCCACTTTTGACAGCAGATACTGCAATGAATATGACAATGGATTATGACAGTATTGCAAATGCTGGCTCAATGCTTGGTGCTGGCTCAGTAATCATAATGGACGACACTACGTGTATGGTTAAAACCCTAACTCGATTAGCGCATTTTTATTATGATGAGTCTTGTGGACAGTGCACTCCTTGTCGAGAAGGTACGGGTTGGCTTTATAGAGTGTTGCAACGTATTTTAGATGGTGATGGAAAAAATGAAGATTTAGACTTACTTGTTTCAGTTGGAGAGAAAATAAGTGGCAACACTATTTGCGCCCTTGGTGACGCAGCGGCAACACCAGTTGAGAGCTTTATAAGACATTTTAGACATGAGTTTGAATACTATATTAAGCATGGTAGAAGTATTGTAGAAAGTGAGCATCATTTAATTGAGGAAGAGGCAATTGTCTGAAATTGAATTTGAAATTGACGGCAAATTAGTTTTTGCTAATCAAGGTGACTCTATTATTTCAATTGCGGATAGAGAGGGCATTGATGTTCCTCGTTTTTGTTACCACAAGAAACTATCAGTTGCTGCAAACTGCAGGATGTGTTTAGTTGATGTTGAGGGCGTTCCAAAAGCGCAACCAGCTTGCTCTACTCCTGTTGCAAATGGTATGAAAATTCATACTAGAAATGATAAAGCTAAGAGCGCACAAAAAGCGGTGATGGAGTTTTTACTAATTAATCATCCTCTTGATTGTCCAATTTGTGACCAGGGCGGTGAGTGTGAGCTGCAAGATGTAGCAATGGAGTATGGCACTGATGTTTCAAAGTTTAATTTAGGAAAACGCATAGTTGCAGACAAAGGCATTGGCGCACTAATTCAAACTGATATGACTCGATGTATTCACTGTACACGTTGCGTTCGTTTTGGTGCAGAAGTTGCAGGTATAGTTGAAATGGGTGGAACTGGAAGAGGCGAAGGCGTAAAAATCGAACCATTTTTAACAGAAGGCATTCAGTCAGAGCTTTCTGGAAATATGATTGATGTATGCCCTGTAGGCGCTCTAACCTCCAAGCCATTTAGGTATGAAGCCAGAACCTGGCAAATGAATGCAGTTGAAACTATTGCAAGGCATGATTTGGTAGGCTCAAATATTTATACTCAAACCTATAGAGGTAGGGTTAAAAGGGTTGTTGCAAGAGACAATGAATTAGTAAATGAAACCTGGATTTCTGATCGTGATCGTTTTTCCTATGAAGGACTCAATCATGAAAGTAGAGCATTGCATCCTAAAATTAAAAAGAACAATAAGTGGCAAGAAACCAGTTGGGAGATTGCTCTTGATTTTGCGATTAGTGGCCTGAAAAAAAATGCACAAAATGCAGATCAATTGGGCGTATTAGCTTCAAAAAATTCGACGCTAGAAGAATATTATTTGATGCAAAAATTAGCCCGTGGTTTTGGCTCTGAAAATATTGATTATCGTTTGGATAAAGCAAATCTTAGCATCGGAAACACCATGCTTTCAAATATTACATTAGCTGAAATGGAGTCAACAGATCACGCTTTAATTGTTAATTCATATCTTCGATTAGAGCAGCCAATGATCAATCACCGTATTAGAAAGGCGACTTTAAATGGCGCCTCTGTTAATACGATTAATAATAAAAAGTTTGACTTTAACTACCAAACTGATTTGGAGATTTTATCTTCCCCACAAAAAACTTTATTAATGCTTCAGTCTATCCTCAAGTCTCTTCATGAAAGAACTAAGACTACTGTTCCAAAGTACTTATCTAAGATCACAGTTGATGATAGTCAAAATAAAATTGCTGATGATTTAATTGCCGCTGAAAGGCCAGTAATTATCTTAGGAGAGCACGTAAATAGTAATATATCTTCTTCAGATATTGCCAGTATTATTTCTGAAATTGCAGCCCTTGCTAATGCAAAAATTGCCAACTTAAGTTTGAATGGAAATTCACTATCTGCTGAAAAAGTTGGATTTAAACCGTCCAATAATGGAAAAAATGCAATCTCAATGTTTACTGAAAATACCAAAGCATTTTTGTTAATGGATGTTGATTTCAACTATGACTTTATTGATCCAAAGTTAGCGGCTGATACTTTTAATAACGATGATGTCTTTGTTATTTCACTTAATAGCTTTGAAGATGAAATAACTCTTATGAACTCTGACGTAATATTACCGCTAGCTGGCTTTTATGAAAGTTCAGGTACACATATAAATTTTGATGGGGTTGCCCAATCATTTAGTGCTTCAGTTAAAGGCCCAGGAGATTCAAAACCTGGCTGGAAAATTATTAAAGTACTCGCAGACATATTGGAGCTTAAAGGTTTTGAATATACTGATTCAACACAAGTCGCTGATGATGCGCTTTCTATGTCTTCAGCTAATAATAATGATCTTGTTGAAAATAATATTAAGGAAACTGATGATTCTAAAGTTGCAGTTCATTGGCAGTATTCCCCTTACGCAATTGATGGAATAACTCGCAAAGCTAAAGCACTCCAAGAAACACCAATTGGAAAAATGAATGATGCATTTATTTCTCTAGCAACGGCTAAAGAATTAAAGCTCTCAGAGGGTGATTTGTATCATGGAGTTCCAGTTTCTATTAATGAAACTGTAGCTGAAGGATGTGTCTTTGTTCACACTTATCAATCGAGAAAAGGTTAGGTATATTGACTATGTGGCAATCATTAGTAGACAGTATTCATAATTTAATTCCTTGGTTTGATGGTGGACTAGCAGACGTAGTAATTATTTTAATCAAGGGCCTTGCCCTAATATTTCCATTAATAATCGCGATGGCTTATATGACTTATGCTGAGCGTAAAGTTATTGGCTTCATGCAGCTTAGAATTGGCCCAAATAGAGTGGGACCTTTGGGATTGTTACAACCGTTTGCCGATGTTTTTAAAATGATGTTTAAGGAAATAATTTTTCCTACTAAGTCAAACATTTATCTTTTTCTTTTAGCACCAATATTGGCTTTCGTTCCGGCAGTTGCAGTTTGGGCAGTTGTTCCATTTGGAGAAGGTTTTTATATTGCTAATCTTGATGTGAGTTTGCTTTATGTTATGGCGATTGGCTCTGTTGGTGTCTATGGAATAGTTCTTGCAGGCTGGGCATCTAATTCTAAGTACCCACTTCTTGGAGCATTACGAAGTACAGCTCTTCTAATTTCTTATGAGCTTGTAATTGGATTTGTAATTGTTACTGTAGTTATGATTGCAAGCTCGGTTAATTTAAATACTGTTGTAGAAAAGCAAGCTGGTGGAATACTCAATTGGTATTGGATTCCACTATTTCCAATGATGATAGTTTTTTGGATTGGAGCCTTGGTAGAAACAAATAGAGCGCCATTTGATGTTGTTGAAGGTGAGTCAGAAATTGTTGGTGGCACACATGTTGAGTATTCTGGAATGCCTTTTGCATTGTTCTTTATGGCAGAATATTTCAATATGATTTTTATGGCAATGTTGGCAGTCTTATTATTTTTTGGTGGATGGCACTCCCCGTTTGAAGGCATTCCTCTTCTTGAAGGTTGGTTTGAATTTGTTCCTGATTTATTTTGGCTGCTATTTAAGATGAGCTTCTTTTTATTTTTATATTTTTGGATTCGCGCCTCTTTCCCAAGATTTAGGTACGACCAAATTATGCGTTTATGTTGGAAGATTTTCTTACCCTTAACGATTGTGTGGATCTTTGTGGTTGCATTGATGACACAGCTTCATATAGGACCTTGGTTTTAAGGAAAAATAATATGATAAAAAAAGTCAAAAAATTAGTAAAAGATTTTGGTTTAGGTGAGCTCCGAACTGGTCTTAAAGTTACTGGTAAAGAATTTTTAAATAAAAATATTACAGTTCAATTCCCTGAAGAACGAACGCCAATTTCACCAAGATTCAGAGGTCTTCATGCCCTTCGTCGTTATCCAAATGGTGAGGAAAGGTGTATCGCTTGTAAGCTTTGTGAGGCAGTTTGTCCAGCAAATGCGATAACTATTGATTCGGAAATGAGAGAAGATGGGACTCGCCGAACAACCCAATATGATATTGATCTTTTTAAATGTATTTTTTGCGGCTTTTGTGAAGAGGCATGCCCTGTTGATGCAATTGTAGAGACTCATATTTTTGACTATGCATTTGAGTCAAGAGAGGGCAGTATTATTGATAAAAAAGGGCTTTTGGCTATTGGTGATGAAAACGAAAAAGAGATTAGTAAAGCCAGGCTTGAAGACTCTAAATATAAATAATAGGTAGCTATGGAATTTTCATCAATTTTATTTTATGTTTTCTCTTTCTTCTTTATCGTTAGTTCGATAATGATGATTACATCAAGGAATACTGCAAAGGCTGCTTTATTCTTAATACTAACTTTTTTTAGTGCCGCTAGCTTATGGCTGCTTCTTGAAGCAGAGTTTTTAGCGATTACATTGATCCTAATTTATGTTGGCGCTGTTATGGTGTTATTTATGTTCGTTATTAAGATGCTTGATACAGATAAATCAACACTTCGAGCGCAGTTTACGCGCTACCTGCCATTGGGAATTTTTGTTTCTATAATTGTGATTGCGCAAATGGTACTCGTCCTTAATGCCGGTCAGTTTGATCTAGCAATGACTGGCGTTCCAGAAAAACATGATGCTTCATATAGTAATATTACTGCTATTGCAGAGCAGCTTTATACGCTTTATGTCTATCCTTTTGAATTAGCAGCAATACTTCTTTTAATAGCAATTATTGCAGCAATTACTCTTGTTCATCGTAATGAATCTAGAAGTAAAAAGCAAAATATCTCAGAGCAAATTAATGTTCAGGCAAAAGATAGAATGAGGATGGCTTCTATTAAGCCAAAGTCGGCTAAGGAGTCAAAATGATAGCACTATCTGATTACCTAATTCTGAGCTCGATAGTCTTTTGTATCGGTCTTGCTGGAATCTTTATTAACAGAACTAACATCATTATGCTTTTGATGTGTGTTGAGTTAATTTTGGCAGCTGTTAATACTAATTTTATTGCCTTTTCATATTATGGCGGTGACCTTGCTGGGCAAATATTTGTATTCTTTATTTTGACAGTTGCAGCTGCAGAAGTAGCTATAGGGCTTGCAATCCTGACGCTAATGTTTAGAAGTCGTGGCTCGATTGATATTGATGTAACTAACACGTTGAAGGGTTAGTTATGCTTAATATTTATTTTACAATTGTACTAGCACCCTTATTTGGATCAATCATAGTTGGCCTTGCCGGTAATAAACTTGGACGAAAAGCTTCACATTCAATTACGATATTAGGGGTAGCAATCTCTACTGCACTATCACTATATGTTTTTAATCACCATGTTTTAAATGATGGTGAGATTTTTAATCAGAACATATACACATGGATGCAAATTGGAGGGCTCAATATTAGTGTTGGCTTTTTAGTTGATAACTTGACTGCTCTAATGTTGGTGGTGGTTTCATTTGTTTCACTAATGGTGCACATCTACACTATAGGTTATATGCATGAAGATAAGGGATACACTAAATTTTTTAGCTACATATCCCTATTTACTTTTGCAATGTTTACACTTGTAATCTCAAATAACTTTATGCAGCTATTCTTTGGCTGGGAAGCGGTTGGTCTGGTTTCATATCTTTTAATTGGATTTTGGCATCATAAGGAATCAGCTGTTCAAGCTAACTTAAAAGCATTTCTTGTAAACCGAGTTGGTGATTTTGGATTTCTTCTGGGAATTGCAATGGTTCTCATGTTTTTTGGCACTTTAGATTACGCTGAAACGTTCAGTCAAAAAGATCAAATTATTGGACAAACTTTATATGGCGGTGTTTCTGCTATAACGGTAGTTTGCCTGCTACTTTTTGTTGGAGCAATGGGAAAATCAGCGCAAGTTCC
The DNA here is from genome assembly GCA_905618925.1 of uncultured Candidatus Thioglobus sp. Taxonomy (GTDB): domain Bacteria; phylum Pseudomonadota; class Gammaproteobacteria; order PS1; family Pseudothioglobaceae; genus Pseudothioglobus. Next base: position 51,171 of record CAJQTG010000012.1, read on the forward strand.
TTTGCATGTTTGGCTGCCAGGTTCTATGGAGGGTCCTACTCCTATTTCTGCTTTGATTCATGCAGCAACAATGGTAACGGCTGGTATCTTTATGGTTTCAAGAATGTCACCCTTATTTGAGTTGAGTGATGTTGCACTAACAGTAGTCATGATAATAGGAGCAATAACAGCTCTATTTATGGGCTTACTGGGTATTGTTCAAAATGATATTAAGAAAGTTGTAGCATATTCCACGCTCTCACAGCTAGGTTATATGACTGTTGCTCTTGGAGTAAGTGCCTACTCGGTTGCAATTTTTCACCTAATGACGCATGCTTTCTTTAAAGCTTTGCTTTTTTTAGCTGCTGGATCAGTAATTGTTGCCCTTCATCACGAGCAAGATATTCGAAAAATGGGTGGCTTAAGAAAGAAAATGCCAATAACGTACGTTACTTCACTTTTAGGTACCTTAGCTTTGATTGGATTCCCAGGCTTTGCGGGATTTTATTCAAAAGATATGATAATTGAGGCTGTTCATTATTCAGATTTACCGTTTGCTGAGTGGGTTTATTTTGCAGTTGTTCTGGGCGTATTCATTACTGCTTTTTATAGTTTACGACTATTATTTTTAGTGTTTCATGGTAAGTCAAGGCTTGATAGTAATACCGAAGAGCATGTTCATGAGACAGCTCCATCAATTACGGTACCTTTAATATTGCTAGCTATACCATCAGTATTAATTGGATATTTTACAATTGAGCCAATGCTTTTTGGCGGCTGGCTAGAAAATGCAATATTTATTGATCCTTCTCATCATGCCGTTTCAAAACTTGAGGATCACTTTCATTCAGCGTTCTCTTTGATTACGCATTCTGTCATGACACTTCCATTCTGGATGATGGTTGGTGGTGGATTAACAGCGTGGGTTTTCTGCATATATCGAACCGATTGGGCAAGCCTCATTCAGAGTAAATTCAAACGTATAAATTATGTGTTAAATTCCTTGTATGGTTTTGATCGATTTAACGAAATTGTCTTTGTTCGTGGGGCACTTAAAATTGGTAATCTGTTATGGAAAATTTCAGATATGGCAATCATTGATCAGCTTTTGGTTAATGGAAGCGCAAGATTTGCTCGTTATGTAGGCGCTTTTATTCGACCAGTCCAAACTGGTTATGTCTACCACTATGCTTTTTTTATGATTATTAGTTTGATGTTTGTTCTAGGCTGGGTTCTTGTTGCCTCAGATTATTCATTTTTTAGTTAGGGTAATAGTATGGATTCATTACTAAGTATTTTGATTTGGCTTCCTATTTTAGGGGCTGGTTCAGTTCTATTAATAGGAAACAATAGAGCTCAACTTGCTCGTTGGATAAGTGTTGGTATTTCTGTACTAGTTTTCATTTTATCAATAAATTTATTTTTAGATTTTGATACTTCAACCTCCTCAATGCAGTTTGTAGAAAAGGCAAGTTGGATTGCTCAATTTAATATTTTTTACCATCTAGGTGTTGATGGAATATCAATGCCACTAATTATTCTCACTACTTTTTCAACCATATTAGTAATTGTTGCTGGGTGGGAAGTTATAAATAATAGAGTGGCAGATTATATGGCGGCTTTTTTAATTATGGAAGGCCTCATTATTGGTGTTTTTTCGTCAATGGATGCTATCTTATTCTATGTTTTTTGGGAGTCATCACTAGTACCAATGCTTTTAATTATTGGTGTCTGGGGTGGTCAAAATCGTGTCTATGCCTCGATTAAATTCTTCTTATACACTTTCCTAGGATCAGTATTTATGCTGGTTTCACTTATATATATGTACAATTTAAGTGGCTCATTCGCAATTTCTGAAATGTACACCTTGCCACTTACTATGGTTCAGCAGAGTTGGATTTTTTGGGCTTTCTTCCTTGCTTTTGCGGTAAAGGTGCCTATGTTTCCTGTCCATACATGGCTTCCAGATGCTCACGTCCAAGCGCCAACAGGTGGCTCGGTTATCTTGGCAGCTATAATGTTAAAGATGGGTGGTTACGGATTTTTCCGCTTCTCACTGCCTATCACGCCTGATGCGTCATCATCATTTGCAACTGTAGTAATTGTTCTTTCGTTGATTGCAATTGTTTATATTGGTTTTGTGGCGCTTGTTCAAAAAGACATGAAAAAGTTAATCGCTTACTCATCAATTTCCCATATGGGTTTTGTCACTTTAGGTGTTTTTGCGTTATTTTCTATTATGGAAATGGGAGTAAATGGTGAGCTAATTTCTATTAGTGGTGGAAGTATTGAAAGCGCTTATCTTGGGCTGGAAGGTGCAATGGTTCAAATGATTTCTCATGGTTTTATATCTGCAGCGATGTTCTTAGTTGTTGGCGTACTTTATGACAGACTTCATTCCAGAGAAATTTCTACCTATGGGGGAGTTGTAAATTCAATGCCTAAATTTACAGGCTTTGCTGTTCTGTTTGCAATGGCAAATGCTGGCCTTCCTGGAACGTCAGGTTTTGTTGGTGAATTTATGGTTATCCTTGGTGCTTTACAAGCTAATTTTTGGTTTGCATTTCTGGCTTCAATGACTTTGATTATTGGTGCAGCTTATACATTGTGGATGGTCAAGCGTGTTTTTTGGGGAGCAATTACTAACCCAGAAGTAAGCACTTTGAGCGATATCAATTCTAGAGAATTTGGAATTTTAGTTATTTTAGCTATTGCTGTATTATGGATGGGTTTATACCCTCAACCTGTAATTGAAGTAATGCATGCTTCAATCGTTAATCTACTTGAGCAAGCTCTTACAACTAAACTACCTGTTTTATTATGATGAACTTTAATTTTAATGTTGCAGAACTAATCTTTGCTTTGCCAGAGTTATTTCTATTATTTGCAATTTCACTTATTTTATTATTTGACCTTTTTGTAAGCCAACGTTTAAAGCAATTTACTTATTATTTGACACAGTTAGCACTTTTAATAACAGGCTTCTTAGCATTTAATTTAATTGGTGAGAATGCAACAATTTTTTCTGGCACTTTTGTCCTTGACTCTTTAGGCTCAACCTTTAAAGTTTTCATACTGGGCTTTGCAATTATTGCCCTTGTTTATACTCGTCATTATCTTAAGGCCCATGACCTCTTAAGAAATGAGTATTTTATTTTGGCGATGATGTCAATACTTGGAATGATGGTAATGGTTTCTGGACATAGTCTTCTTACTTTGTACTTGGGTTTGGAGATAATGTCGCTTTCATTGTATGCACTTATTGCTACAGCAAGAGACAGAGCCAGTGCTATTGAGGCTGCCCTTAAATATTTTGTTCTAGGCGCTATTGCTTCGGGATTATTGCTTTACGGAATGTCCATGATTTATGGAATAAGTGGGAGCCTTGATATTGCTCAGATCTCAAGTTTTGCAAGTGCCTCAACTTTAGGATCTCAGCAAACATTAATTCTTAATTTTGGTTTAGTTTTCTTAGTCATTGGCATTGCTTTCAAACTTGGAGCTGTACCTTTTCATATGTGGGTTCCAGATGTATATCAAGGCTCCCCAACTTCAGTTACCATGTTTTTATCAACCGTACCAAAAATTGCAGCTATCGCATTATTGATTCGATTACTAATTGATGGGTTAGGAGATCTTCAGCATTACTGGGCAGATTTATTTATGATTTTAGCTGTCCTCTCAATTGCAATAGGATCATTAGTTGCATTAACTCAAACCAATATCAAGCGAATGCTTGCATACTCAACAATATCCCATATTGGCTTTGTGTTGCTAGGTTTTGTTACAGGAGTGGTTGATGGTTATGGCGCTGCAGTCTTTTATGTGCTGGCTTATATCTTGATGAGTCTAGCCGCTTTTGGTTCAATTATTGTTCTAAATAGGAAGGGATTTGAGGCTGATCAAATTTCTGATTTCCAAGGTTTGAGCAAGCATTCTCCATGGTTTGCATTAATTATGTTGGTGGTTATGCTTTCAATGGCTGGAGTGCCTCCATTTATTGGCTTTTATTCTAAGTTATTTATTCTTCAGCAAGTGGTTGCACAGGGTTATGTAATTCTTGCTATAGCAGCGGTAATTTTTGCTGTGATAAGTGCTTACTATTATCTGCAAATTATTAAAACAATGTATTTTGATGATGTAGATAAAGAGATACTTGTATCTGCTCCGCTAGATATGAAGGTTGTACTTTCTATAAATGGCATTCTTATTTTAGTCGTTGGCTTGATGCCAAGTTTCTGGATGGAGCTATCTGTTTCACTATTCTAAGTTTTAAAAAAATGATTGCTAAACTTCTATGTAGAATATCTGAATGATTATTGCACATCGAGGTATTTCATTTGATCTACCAGAAAATTCTTTGCCAGCCTTCAATGCTTCATGGGATGTTGGAGTTGATGGGATAGAGGGTGATTTTCATCTTACCAAGGATGGTGCCATTGTTTGTATTCATGATGATGATACTCAAAGAGTCTGCAATAAAAAGTTAATTGTTAAAGACTCAACCCTTGAAGAGTTAAAGCAACTCAACTTATCTCATAAACTTTCTAATAATTCAAAAGTAAAAATTCCTACTCTAGCTGAAGTGCTTAACGTGTTGCCTTCTGGTAAGAAAATATTTATAGAGATAAAGTGTGGTATTGAGATTATAAAGCCCCTAATTAAAGAGCTTTCTCAATCTGAAATACATACCGAGCAAGCTGTGATTATTTCATTTGATGAGAGAGTTATTAAGACTTTTAAATCAGCAGCACCTAATTATAAGGCTTACTGGTTATATTCATATGAGCCGAACTATGACTTAAATAAAATATTAGATGTACTGAATGATATTAAGGCCGATGGTCTCAGTTCAGATAATGAAAACTCAAAAACTTTAATTGATCGAATTATGGATGCTGGTTTTGAATACCACTCATGGACAATTGATGATATTTATATTGCTAATAAATTGATTAGCTGGAGAGTACAATCTATCACATCAGATAATCCAGGCCAAATCCAAAATGAGTAATAAGATATTTTCAAGTGTTTCTACAGCAATTTTATCTGCCTTCTTTTTCTCTCTTGCAGCTACTACTGCTCCCTATTTCTATGGTGTTGGAGGAGGCGTATTTCTTCTTCTTTCTGTTCGCTATGTTAGTACTTTTATTTTTGCAAGTATTTTAAATAAATCACCTAAGAAAATTAAAAGCAAGGCAACACACATTAGATTAATACTAATTAGTATTTTTCAAGCGATTTTTATTGCATCGTATATGTATTCAATAAGCTTGATTCCATTAAGTTTAGCCGTAGTAGTGATTTATACTTTCCCAATTATTACCTTTTTTGTTAACTCAATACTTAAGAGCAGATCCATTGATTTTTTATCAGCTGCCGCACTTCTTGTGTCATTATTTGGCATTTGGATTTTAGTTCAAGGAGATTCAAGTAATTGGAATTTATGGGGCGTTTTTTGGGGCCTTATTGCTTCTCTTGCCCAGGTTACTGTAAATATTTTATCTCGTCATAAAAGTGTAGAATCAGGATGGGGCCTAATTCAATATATTATGGTATTGCCCTCAGTAGTTTTTGTGTTGATATATTTTATAGTCACTTTAGAGCCTATAGCTTCAGTATCTTCAGAGATGTTACTTTGGAGTATTCTTTCAGCAATGGGGATGACTGGAGGTATTTACTTTTTCTTTAGGTCAATATCGATTATTGGACCCGTGCGAACATCAAATGTGATGTACTTAGAGCCTATTTTTACTATTATTTTAGGTGTAATTCTTCTTCAAGATATGCTGGGTATGAATCAGTGGCTTGGTATGTTTATTATTTTTACTGCAACAATCTCACTTGAGAGGTGGGGCAAAAAATATAATTAAGTTAAAGAATTAAAATATGAAGATATTAATTGCACCTGATTCTTTTAAAGAAACCTTAGCAGCTTCTGATGCAGCAAATGCAATTGAGGAAGGTTTTTTAGGTATTTTTCCAGATGCTAATATTTTAAAATTACCTATTGCTGATGGTGGAGAGGGAACAGTTGATGTCTTAGTTACTGCTACTAAAGGTAAGTATTTTTCAACGAAAGTGTCAGGCCCTCTAGGAGAATATATCAATGCCAAGTGGGGTATGCTTGGTAATTCAAAAACAGCAGTAATCGAAATCGCTGAAGCTTGTGGCTTGCACCTAGTTCCACTTAAAAAAAGAAATCCAATGAATACCTCTAGTTTTGGAGTTGGTGAGCTCATATTTGCTGCAATTGATGAAGGCGCTGAGCATATTATTATTGGTTTAGGAGGAAGTGCAACAAATGATGGAGGAATGGGTTTTTTACAGGCAATTGGAATCCAATTTTTAGACTCTTTTGGTAAGGAACTCACTGGAGGTGTAGAAAGTTTAAATACACTTTCAGATATTAATATTACTTCTATCGACTCACGCCTCAAAGGAGTCAGTTTTGAGATTGCATGCGATGTGGACAATCCTCTCATTGGACAGCAAGGTGCATCAGTTATTTTTGGATCTCAAAAAGGCGCTGATGAAAAGATGATTAATCAATTAGATAATCTATTGAGTCATTACTCTACAATCGCTTCCAGTAAATTAAATAATAACCTCTCAATGCAGCCAGGGGCAGGTGCAGCAGGTGGCATAGGTTATGGTTTTCTTGCTTTTTTAAAGGCGGATCAAAAAAGTGGAGTACAAATTATTCTTGAAAAACTTAATTTTGAGCAACATCTATCAACTACAGATCTTTTAATAACAGGCGAAGGTAGGTTTGATAGTCAAAGTCTTAGAGGTAAAGCTCCAATGGGAGTAATTGATTATGCAAGAAAGCATAAATGCAGTATCTTTGTAATTGCAGGTAGTGCAGAGGATGATGAAATACTTGAAAATAAATATGATATCGACAAGGTATTTAGTATTATTTCTAATGACCTATCATTTGAACAGTCAATTGCAAATCCCGATGATAGTCTAATAGCTACTGCAAGAAAAGCAGCCCAGCACTATAAAAAATATTATTTGAATCTTTAATATCCTAGATCAGGGTTTATTAAATTATTTAATTTTTCATCAGCAATGTATCTTTGCATATTCATTAGAACAAGCTCAAGTGTTAGAGGAATATATGTATCACCATCATCAGCAGATATATGCGGCATCACCATTAAGTTCGGTGTGTCCCATAATATTGAATTTGAAGGGAGTGGCTCAGGATCAAAAACATCAATAATAGCAGCCTTGATGTGACCAGAATTTAAGTTCTCTACAAGAGCATCATAGTCCATTGTGGCAGCCCTTCCGACATTAACAATGCCTACTCCTGGCTTCATTAATGATTGACGCCTTTTATCTAATAAATTAAATGTTTCAGTTGTATTCGGTGTAGACATAAAAATGTAATCAGCTGTAGGGAGTACTTCATCTAATTTATCTATCTTAACCATTTGATCAACACCTTCTAAAGGCTTCCCATGACGACTTACCCCAATTACCTTCATGCCCAATAATTTGCATTTTTTTGCAGCAGCATGTCCTATATTGCCTGTACCTATAACCAGCAATGTCTTACCTAATATTGGAGATGAATAGAGAGATTCCCAATGCTTGTTTTGTTGATTTTGAATGATTTCAGGGATATGCGTATGCAGCATTAGCACACTCATTAGACCAAACTCCCCTGCTTTTGCTGAGTGCACGCCCCGATTATTAACAACTGAAACATGTTCTGGCAACCAGTCCATTGGACATAAATGTTCTACCCCCGCACCAATAATATGAATCCATCGAAGTTTAGGCGCAATTTCAGAAAGATTCTCAGTAGGAAAATCCCAGCACACAAGAACCTCAGCAGTCTTCATGGATTCATAAAAGTTCTCTAAATCCCAGTCAAAAATTGGCTCAATTTTGTCTTTTAAATCTGGGTAACTTTCAATTGCATCATCAAATCTTTCTTTGGTAATAGCAAAAACACTTTCCCCTTCAATAGTTGGTGGGAATGAATCAGGGTCTGCATGATTACTCTTAAAATGAACTCTTATTTTATTATCACTTGCCATAGGTATTTATTTATTGGTATTTGAAGTTTCTCTTGATTGTATTTCTTTTAATTTTTTCGTAACTATTTTAACTCTCTCTTCTTCAACCTTTCCATCGACTTCAAATTGAATTTGAACGAATTCATGTGCAAGTTTACTTAAGAAGGAATTGTCTTCCAAATTACTTGCTGGAATATTAAGGACAGAATCACCTCCATAAGTTGGAACTGGCAATCCATTAATGCCACTTGCTAGATATGGTTTTTTGCCAGAGGCAACAGTTTTTATTTGCTCTCTAATTCTCTGACGCATCATTGCAACTCCTTGATCACTTAGTAATAAATTTTCATTTTTATGGATATTTATTGGACCCATGCCTTCGCATGCTTCTCGGTCTGCAGGAAATCTTTGACGTTCTTTATAGGGGCGATCAAAAATTTCACCCTGTTCAATTAGTTCAGGACCCTCAGGAGTGTTAAATTCCTGTGGATCTCCTCGCTCACCAAAATTAGCCCAGGCATAGCAGATAGTTGTTTCATCGTCGATTGGAACAACCCATCGTGTAAATGAACTTCTACCATAGTGTATTTGCTTTGTTCCATCTGCAGCAAATGCTGCGCCTGCTTGAGTAAAGTTTGGCAAAACAACTTCGTTAATCCTAAACCAAATATTGTCACCAACTCTCCTGGTATTGCAGCCTAAAATCCAACTATCACGCTCAAAAAAATCAATCTGCCCAACCTCTCCAAAGCCTTCTGAAAACTGTTGTCGACTCATATTTGAATGAAGGAAAGAGGTGTGAATTGGATCAACTATAGCATCCAAAACCTGAAGCCAGTTGCAATTGAAGGGTGCCTTATAGGGCACCATTTCCATATCTTTAAAATTTAGGCTGTCATACATTGGGAATTCGGGTTTTTCATCAATTGGCCCAAGATAGGCGAAAATTAAACCTTTAAATTCATAAGTTGGATAGGCGCCAAGTCGAACCCTCTGTTTAATAATTTCAGCTATATGTGCAGGCTGGCCAGGAACATCTAATAATGTTCCATCAATGTCAAAGTGCCATCCATGGTAGCAACATTGAATTCCTGTTTCTTGGCAAATACCAAATTCAAGAGAAGCTTGTCTATGAGGGCATTGTTTATGAACCAATCCTAATTGATTGCTTTTGTCTCGAAATAGAACAAGTTCTTCATCCAGAATTTTTATTGATACAGGAAGATCATCGAGTTCAGAAGAGATAAAAACTGGCTGCCAGTATCTTCTAAGGTATTCACCTGCTGGCGATCCAGGACCAATACGTGTAATTTCATCATCAACATCTTTTGAGTGGATTAATCCATGCCCTGAATATCCTTTCAATTCAACCTCGAAGTCACTCCCTTTAATGCCCATATTGCATCCTTCCCTGATTAAAAGTGTTAATGAAAGTTATAAATCATACCAAATTAATACGAATGTTAACAGTAAATAATATTTGTGATTATTACATATTAATTATTTTTAATCTAATAAATAGCTGTATTGGTAACTTATTCTTTAATTTATTACATTTAATGTAATAATTAGGTTTATAATTTTTCTCATTATCATTTGTTTCATTTATTTTTTGAGGTAATACAATTACTAAACTTGACATGTCATCTTTTTTTGAGAAAGGTAAGCTTAAGCATGGACTGCCCTCATCTGCCTATACCAGCGCTGATTTTTTTCGCACTGAGTGCGATACTGTGTTTACTGATAATTGGGTTTTTGTAGGTTTTGCCCATGAGCTAAATGAGCCAGGGGATGCAAGACCAATTATGGTTGCTGGTCAGCCAGTAGTTTTAATTAAAAATAGTGAAGGAAAAATTTCAGCTTTTCATAATGCATGCTCTCATCGATGTTTGAAGTTAGTTGATGAGCCAATGAATGTTGGCAAGATGTTATCTTGCCCCTACCATGCGTGGACGTATAGTCTTGATGGCGATCTTTGTGCTACTCCGTTCTTTGGCGGCAAAGAGCATCAGCCAGAAGGCTTTGAAATGTCAAATCATAATCTTAAATCAATAAAAATTGCCGTTTGGCATGATTGGATTTTTATTAATTTAAGTGGCAATGCTGCCAATTTTGAGGATTATGCAGCTCCACTTATTCAAAATTTTAGTGATATAGATTTTCAAAAAGTGAAGCCTGTAGCTACTTTGGATTTTGGTGAGATTTCTACGAACTGGAAATTTCTTATGGAAAATTTTATAGAACCTTACCATGTTCAATTTGTTCATCGAACAACAACAAATCAACCTCTTGAGGACCATTACACAATTGTTGATGGTGTCTGCCTAGGAAGCGCTATTGATCTTGATGACGATGACAAGGTAAAGGGGAGCTTGTCTGTAAGCTCAAGATACTTAACGCTCTTTCCAAATTTTATAATTGGGCGATATGCACCAGATCAAATTGGGGTCTATTTGAATGTTCCAGTTGATGAATGTCATACGCAACAAAAAAGAGTTATCTACACCACAGAGGGTGAGAGTGTTTCAAGTAAAGAGGTTGATGAAATGAAAAAGCTATGGTGGGATGTCCACAAAGAAGATCACGCAATTTGTGAAAGAATGCAACTTGGCAGGGCCTCCCCAGTTTCAAACGAAGGTGGTATGTTATCTCCTCACTGGGAAGACAGTGTTCGCGCTTTTCAAGAGATGATTGCAGCAGCTGTTACAAATCCACCAAAAAATAACACTTAAAGGAGAATTTAATGACCGATACCAGTTTTAATAGTGACTTTAGATTAGCACATACGATGATGAGAGTTCTTGACTTAGAAAAGTCACTTCACTTTTATTGCGATATTTTAGGTATGAAAGTACTAAGGAAAACTGATTACCCAGGAGGAAGATTTACAAATGCGTTTGTAGGTTATGGTCCTGAAATAGAATTTCCTGCACTGGAGCTAACCCATAACTGGGATCAAGAAGAGCTCTATGATAAAGGTAATGGATGGGGGCACATTTGCATTGAAACACCAGATGTATACAAAGCTGTTGAAGACCTAGAGGCTGGAGGCGCCAAAATAATTAGCCCAGCTAAACCTATGAATGCTGGAACTCGTATACTTGCATTCATTGAAGATCCAGATGGATATGTCGTCGAACTTAATGAAAAACTTAACTTAACTTAAAGAGGGATAAAAATGAGTAATAAACCACAACTATATAAATTTGGTGACATTGAGCACCGTTTACACACTTTAGAGCCAGGACAAAGCTATATCAAGCCTTTTGTTACTAGTGCAGTTAGTGACACAATGTGCGGCGGTTTGAATTTCTTAAACCAAGTATCTGTGCCATGGGAGTTAACATGCGATGAGATTATTTATTGTATGGAAGGTACATTCAGATTAACGTGTGATGGTGAGTCTTATAACTGCAACCCAGGTGATGTCCTTTATATTCCTAAAGATAACTCTATAGCTTATGAGTGTGATGAGAAATGCGTAATATTCTATGCTGCTTACCCTCATGATTGGAAGCAACAAGCAGGAATTACTTTTGTACCTGGAATAGATCCAGAAGATATGCCTCAAAACTAGGATTTAAATGAGTAATTCAAGCAATCGCATAGTGCACCTAAGTCAATCTAATGAGAGTAATGATAGCGATCAACTTCCGCGTGTCCCAACAAGGGATACGCTAAAAGATAAATTGAATCAACGAATCATTGACATGCTTGAGATTGATGGAAGAAAGCCATTTAATGAGATTGCTAAATCGCTAGAAATCTCTGAGGGAACTGTTAGAAATCGTGTTAATCGTATGAAAGAAGCGGGTGTCTTGCAAATCAAAGCATTGGTAGATCGCTCTGCTATTAATTACGCAACAGATTCAATGCTTGGAATAAAAGTTGCATCAACTTCTAGTCCTACTGAGGTTGCTAAACGCTTTCAAAATTGTAATGAGATAGTTTTTATTATTTGGGTTACAGGTCGATATGATCTTTTAGTAGAAATTGCCTCTGAAGGTGATGAAACTCTCACTAGATTTCTAGATGAACATTGTTTTAATAACGACGATATAAAAGATGTTGAGGTAATGAAAGGCCTGGCAACATATAAAAATCAATTTTTATTAAAATCGCACGAAAAATTATAAATATTTAATAAATAAGGAGAAGAATATGGCAAAGATTTATCACACAACAATGGCAGATGCCCTGCCTTCAAAGAAGCGTGTTGCAAAGGAAAAAGCTCGATTAGAAAAAGCAGGCGTAAAATACATTCTGTCGTGCTGGATTGACATGCTTGGCCTTCCTAAAACAAAGCCAATTCCTATGAAAGAGTTTGAGGCGTTGTGCGCAGGAAAGGGTCCTCAATTTGCAGTTCATTCAGTTTCTTTTGTTCCTGAATTAGGACCTAATGACTCAGATCAGATCCCTGTTCCTGATCTAGATAGCTTGGTAATTTGCCCATGGGATAAAACTTGTGTATGGGTTTTTTCAGATTTATGGTGGGAAGGTAAGCCTTATAATTTGTGCCCTCGCCAAACACTTAAAAGAGCGGTACAAAAAGCAGATGATGCTGGATACAAAGCTTTTTGTGGAATTGAGCCTGAATTTATTGCGATGCGATGGCAAGATGGCCAGCCTGTTAAAGCTTTCGATGATGACCCATTACCAGGTGAAGGCTTACGTCCTCGCAGACAGGCTTTTGGATACGATGTTGAGTATTCAATTGACTCAATGGAGTTTCTCAAAGAACTGATTGATACCGTCAATGAATTAGGCTGGGATATGAAGGATGTAGTATGTGAGGGAGCTTATTCACAATTTGAACTTGACTTTACTTACACAGATATTCTTCAAATGGCTGATCGATTAGTTTTCTTAAGAGTGCTTCTAAAAGAAGTAGCTAAGAAATATGGAATGTTTATCACTTTCATGCCAAAACCAACAATTGGTGACTGGAGATCTGGTGCCCATATTAATTTTAGTATGACAGGCAATAAAGATAACATAAACATCTTTGAAGGCAAAGATGGGAAGTTTTCTGATTTAGCTTACCATGCAGTTGGAGGTTTACTTAAACATGGAACAGAAATTACAGCTATTGCTTGCTCAACAGTAAATTCATATAACGGTTTGGTTCCAATAGTGGGTGGGTTTGAGGGCGGTGTTTATACATGGGCGCCGACAACAATGGCCTATGGAGATAATAATCGATCATGCATGATTCGTCTTCCTCAGAATCGTTTTTGTATTGAGAATCGTGCTGCAGATATGTGTATGAATCCATACCTATCCTTGGCATTAACTACAGCATCAGTTTTAGATGGAATTGAAAATAAAATAGATCCTGGAAAACCTTTAAACTTAAATTTATATACGCTAAGTCCTGAAGATATGAAGGAGGCAAATATTAAAACGCTCCCACGCAATCTTTTAGAGGCTATTGAGGCATTAAATGAGGATGATTTTGCAAGAGAAGTTTTAGGTGATTCCATGCTCCTTCAGTTCTTCTCTTACAAGAAAGATGAGTGGGATCGTTACCATCAGGCAGTAACTGACTGGGAAGTGCAGGAGTTTTTAAGACTGTACTAACTAACTTTTTTTATCAAAAAATAATAGATAAAAACGTTAATCGTTTTTTCATTTAAACTAACGTCTTTGAGTTTGTGGGATTCATAAGCTCAAGGACTATAACATTTTTTTTGGAGTTTTTATGTGTGGAATTGTTGGACTTTTTATTAAGAATCCCGCTCTTGAGTCTCAATTAGGGGCACTCGTAGCGCCAATGCTAAGTGAGATGACAGAGAGAGGTCCTGATAGCGCAGGAATTGCTGTGTATCGTAACCCTCAAGAGGATGGTTGTAAGATTACTGTCCTTGCTCAACAGCAAGACTTTGATTGGGGAGCTTTAGAGGCCGCTATAAGTAATAATTTTTCTTTAAGAGACATTACGGTAACTCGTAATCATGCAGTTTTGAGTTTAGATTCTGAAATTGATGAGGTTCAAGATTGGATGAAGGATAATTGGAGTAATCTTAGTATCACAAGTGCAGGAACAAATATTGAGATCTTTAAAGGTAAGGGAAATCCAGCTGAGTTTATCGATCAATTTGATATTAAAAGTATGACTGGTACTCATGCTCTTGGTCATACGCGAATGGCTACAGAAAGTGCAATTACAACTGAACACTCTCACCCCTTTTCTACAGGCCAAGATTTATGCCTTGTGCATAATGGCTCTTTATCAAACCATAATAGATTACGTGAAACTTTACGAAAAAAAGGTGTTCAGTTTAAGACCGACAATGATAGTGAGGTAGCTGCAGGTTATTTGAGCTGGCGCCTAAGTGAGGGCGATGATTTAGACCAAGCTCTGAATCATGCAATTGAGGATTTAGATGGATTCTATACCTTTGCAATTGGAACTAGAGATGGCTTTGCTGTAATGCGAGATCCAATTGGCTGCAAGCCAGCAATAATGGCTGAAACTGATGATTGGGCTGCGATGTCTTCTGAATACCGCGCTATTGCAACTTTACCCGGCGCTGAAAATGCACGCATTTGGGAGCCTGAGCCAACTCAGATTTATAGCTGGAAAAGGAGCTAAGTATGATTGAAATAAATTTAGATAAAAGTAGCGTTAGAGAGCTTAATGAAAAATTACAGGGAGGCTCTGTGGGGGATAAATTTTCTATAAATAATACTGTTGGAAAGCATGCCCTTTCAGTTGGGCTAACAACAGATGTTGATGTTGAAATTAATGGACATGTTGGCTACTATTGCGCCGGCATGAATCAAAAGGCCAATATAGTAATTAATGGAAATGCTGGGCCTGGTTTAGCTGAAAATATGATGTCTGGTGAGGTACGCGTTACTGGTAATGCCTCTCAATATGCTGCTGCAACAGCGCATGGCGGACTACTAGTTATTGAGGGAGATTCAAGTTCACGTTGTGGAATTTCGATGAAAGGCGTAAATATTGTTGTTGGTGGTAATATTGGACATATGAGTGCATTTATGGCGCAATCTGGATGCCTAGTCGTTTGCGGAGATGCTGGGGACGCCTTAGGTGATTCTATTTACGAAGCCAAACTTTATGTACGAGGTAAAGTCAAAAGCCTAGGTACAGATTGTATCGAAAAAGAAATGCGAGATGAGCACAAGAAAGAACTGCAGCAATTGCTAAGCCAATCAAAAATGAGTCATGGGGTTGAAGAGTTTCGACGCTATGGTTCTGCGCGCAAATTATATAATTTTGACATTGACCAAGTCGATGACTACTAAGGAGATAAGATTATGAGCAAAGATAATCCAACATTAATAGAATCTGCTACTTTCCCTCGTCATGTAATTGCGGAAATTCAGCGTGCAGCTAAAACAGGAATTTATGATATTCGTGGGTTTGGTGCTAAAAGAGATATTCCTACATTTGATGATTTAGTATTTCTTGGCGCTTCAACCTCTCGCTATCCATTAGAGGGTTATAGAGAAAAATGCACAACAGAGGTTGTTCTAGGAAATAGGTTTGCAAAAAATCCCATTCATTTAAAAACACCAATCACAATTGCAGGTATGAGCTTTGGCTCCCTTTCAGCTCAAGCTAAAGAGTCACTTGGAAGAGGCGCAACTATTGCTGGCACTAGCACAACTACCGGTGATGGCGGAATGACTCCAGAAGAAAGAGGGCATTCTAAAACTTTAGTTTATCAATACTTGCCTTCAAGATATGGAATGAATCCGGATGATTTAAGGAAAGCTGATGCAATCGAAATTGTTCTAGGTCAGGGCGCAAAACCGGGAGGTGGAGGTATGTTGCTGGGGCAAAAAATTTCTCCTAGGGTAGCTCAAATGCGCAATCTTCCAGAAGGAATAGATCAGAGATCTGCTTGCCGCCATCCAGATTGGACGGGCCCAGATGATCTTGAAATTAAGATACAAGAATTACGTGAAATAACAAACTGGGAAAAGCCAATCTATGTCAAAGTTGGGGCGACGCGAGTTTTTTATGATGTCACTCTTGCTGTTAAAGCTGGCGCAGATGTTGTAGTTGTTGATGGAATGCAAGGCGGAACTGCAGCAACACAAGATGTCTTTATTGAGCATGTTGGAATACCAACCCTTCCAGCAGTTCGAATGGCTGTTGAAGCTCTGCAAGAAATGGATATGCATCGTAAGGTACAGCTTATCGTTTCTGGTGGTATTCGAAGTGGGGCAGATGTTGCAAAGGCCTTAGCTCTGGGCGCGGATGCAGTTTCAATAGGGACTGCTGCATTAATTGCTTTGGGCGACCAAAGCCCTGAATTTGATGATGAATATAAAGCGATAGGTTCAGCTGCAGGTTTTTGGGATGACTATCAGGCGGGAAATGATCCAGCTGGTATTACGACTCAAGACCCTGAGCTTGCAAAGAGATTAGATCCAATTTTAGGTGGCCGCCGACTTGCGAATTATATAAATGTTCTTACACTTGAATTGCAAACATTGGCCCGGGCATGTGGCAAGAGTCATGTGCATAATTTAGAGCCAGAGGATATGGTAGCATTAACTATAGAGGCAGCTGCGATGGCTGGTGTTCCCCTAGCTGGTACTGATTGGATTCCAGGTAAAGGTGGAATATAATTACTAATTTAATAAAAATAATAACGAATAAATAGGAGAAATTATGGCCACTAAACTTAGTAAAGTAGCTGCAGATAAAGGTATTGAATATTTTCTTATTAGCTTTGTGGATCTTTTTGGAAGTTTGCGCTCTAAGTTGGTTCCTGCAAGGGCTATTGATGGCATGCAAAAAGATGGTGCTGGTTTTGCGGGATTTGCAGCGTGGCTAGACATGACGCCTGCTCATCCTGATATGTTTGCCATTCCAGATCCTGATAGTCTTATCCAGTTGCCTTGGAAGCCAGAAATTGCTTGGTTAGCCTCAGACTTATGGATGGATGGAAAGCCTGTTGAGGCTTCTCCGCGAGTTGCATTAAAGAAGCAATTGGCAGAGGCTGAAAAGCAAGGCTTTCGTATGAAAACAGGTGTTGAGTGTGAATATCACCTCATCAATGAAGATGGAACAGATATTGCTGATGAGAAAGATACTCAAAGTAAACCTTGTTATGATCAACAGGCCTTAATGCGCCAATATCCAGTTATTAAGCAAATTTGTGACAGTATGATTGAGTTAGGCTGGGGTCCATATCAAAATGATCATGAAGATGCCAATGGTCAATTTGAAATGAATTGGGATTTTGATGATGCTCTAAAAACTGCTGATCGCCAAGTATTTTTTAAATTTATGGTGAAATCAATTGCCGAGATGCATGGAATGCGTGCCACATTTATGCCAAAACCCTTTAGCCATCTTACGGGTAATGGCTGCCACTCTCATGTATCAATATGGAATCTAGATGGATCTAAAAATTTATTTAATGGTGAAAATGATAGTCGAGGATTGGGATTGTCACCTCTTGCTTATCAGTTTTTAGGTGGGATTATGCATAGTGCAGATCGCTTAACTGCTATCTTTAACCCTACAGTAAATAGCTACAAACGCATTAATGCTCCAAGAACTGTTTCTGGTGCAACGTGGTCTCCTAGCTCAATTACTTATGGCGGAAATAATCGTACTCATATGATTCGAGTTCCAGACTCAGGTCGTTTTGAATTACGCTTAATGGATGGAGCAGCAAATGCTTATTTAATGCAGGCAGCAATACTTGCTTGTGGTCTTGACGGCATTGCTGGTAATCGTGATCCAGGAGATCCGCTTGATGTAAATATGTATGAGCTTGGTAAAGACATCGAGGGCTATAAGCAGCTGCCTCGTAATTTACTTGATGCGCTTAGATTGCTTGAAGATTCAGATGTTCTTAGAGAAAGACTTGGAGATAGCATAATTGATGCTTATATAAAATTAAAGCATACAGAGTGGAGTGGTTATGCCTCTCATCTGACTCAATGGGAGAGGGACAATACTTTAGATTGTTAGGTACAAAATTTAATGATTTTCTTATAACTAAAATGAAACTTTGTAATGGATTATGAAAAGTTTGAACTAGGTGACGTTTCTCTTTTGTCTGGAGAAGAGTTAAATTCAGCCTTTTTAATTTACAAAACTTATGGCAAGCTGAATAAAGGTAAAGATAATGTCGTTGTTATGCCTACTTTTTATACTGGCTCTCATCAAAGAAATGAGGGATTTTTTGGTGAAGGCAGGGCTATTGATCCAGCAAAACATTTTATTGTTTCAATTAACTTATTTGGTAACGGATTCTCTTCTTCGCCGAGCAATTCAAAATCGCCTCAAGATGGCCCAAGATTCCCACGTATTTCACTATGGGATAATATTGCTTGCCAGTACAAACTATTAAAAGAGCATTTAGGTGTCGAAAAAATTGCCCTTATTACGGGCTGGTCAATGGCAGGTTGTCAGGCTTATCAATGGGCTGCTCAATACCCTGATTTTGTTAAAGCCATTTTACCTTTTTGCGCTTCAGCTAAAACATCGCCACATAATTATGTATTCCTTGAAGGAATAAAGGCGGCACTTTGTGCAGACCAAAATTGGAATAACGGTGACTACTCTTTGCCCCCAGTTAAAGGCCTCAAGGCATTTGCAAGGGTTTATGCAGGATGGGCCTTTTCACAAACCTTTTATCGTAACTCCTTATTTAAAGAGATTGGTTATGACTCTTTAGAAGACTTGCTTGTAGATTGGGAGGAGGATCATGCCAAGAATTGGGACGCCAATAACCTTCTTTGTAAGCTTGATACTTGGCAGACTAGTGATATCAGTATTGGGCCAATATATAACGGAAATATAGAGATGGCATTAAACGCTATTAAGGCAAAAACCATCTTGATGCCCTGTGCGCATGACCTTTACTTCCCACCTGAAGACAATGAAATTGAAGCAGGTTATATAAATGGTGCTGATTTTAGACCATTTGATTCTCCATGGGGACACTGCGCAGCAAGCCCTGGTAATGATCCTGACTTCACAGCTGAACTTGAACGCGCCATTAACGAATTACTTGAAGAATAAAGATTGGTATGACAATTACATGGCAAGATTTCGAAAAAGTTGACATACGGATTGGCACTATTGTTGAGGTTGAAGATTTTCCTGAGGCAAGAAATCCAGCCTTCATATTGCATGTGGATTTTGGAAAAGAAATTGGCATCAAAAAATCCAGCTCTCAAATTACAGATCTTTATACTAAAGATCAATTGCATGGCAAACAAGTCATGGCAGTTGTAAATTTTAAACCAAAGCAAGTTGGGCCGATTATGAGTGAATGTTTGGTGTTAGGATTTTATCGCCAAGATAATTCAGTTGTTTTAGCTACAAATGATTTACCTATTAATAATGGATCTCGCCTTCTATAATAGACTTGTTTTTTCTTAAATAAACTTCCCATGATAATCTGTGCTGGCGAGTCTTTAATTGATATGGTTTCCTTTCGAGGGGAGCCTGAATATACTCCTCATGTCGGTGGAAGTAACTTTAATTCTGCAATTGCTCTTGGTCGTTTAGGTGCCGATAGTTATTATTTTGGCGCTGTATCTAATGATGCCTATGGAAAGCTAATAGAAGACTCTCTTAAAGACTCTAATGTCAGAGAAGAATTCATTATAAATACCAACCGGCCAACCACTCTTGCCTATGCAGATGTGGTTAATGGTATTGCTGAATATACATTTGTTGATGAACATTCAGCCGGACGAATTCTAGATAAAGCTAGTCTAAAGCCTTTTTTGAGTAGAGTGATGAAGGCAAAAGCATTATTAGTTGGAGGGATTAGTCTGCAAGCGGAGCCCTGTGGATCAAGTTGGCAGTGGTTAGTTGAGAAAATCTCAGGCCATTTACCAATTTATTTTGATGCTAATATCAGGCCTGATTTTATTGAGGTTAAGAATGATTATGTTAATCGATTCAAACAATTAACTTCCAAAGTCGACATAATAAAAATTTCTGAAGACGATTATCATTACCTTTATGGTGCGCAGGATTTTAAAGAAGTTAGCAAAGAGTGGCTTAAGAATGGCGTTAAATTAGTCATCTTGACTTTGGGCGGTGAAGGCTCCAAAGTAATTTTTGATGGTGGCAAAGAAGTATACGTCAAGAGTAACCAGGTTGAAGTCGTCGATACAATTGCTGCGGGTGACAGTTTTAATGGAGGCTTTCTGTTTAGCTTGAAGCAACAAGGATTGCTTAGTAGAGACAAATTGGATTTGATGGATGAGGCCTCTCTTAAAAAAACACTCACTTTTGCAAATCAAGTTGCAAGCTTAACCGTTATGAAGAAAGGTGCAAATCCACCTTGGCTTGATGAGATTTAAATAGCTTTGTAAGCTGGATCTATTCATGACAATTTAGCAAGGGTCTGTTTCACTATTTAAAGTAATACATTATTAGTGAAAGGTTAAAATACTTTTTTCGATTCCTCGATTGCATATCAATGAAAACAATTATTTCAATTAAAAATTTATCAAAAGTCTATGATTCTGGCTTTAATGCTTTGAAAAGTATTAATCTGGATATAAATACAGGCGAGATATTGGGACTATTGGGTCCAAATGGAGCTGGAAAAACAACTTTAATTTCAACAATATGTGGAATCGTTTCTCCAACTTCTGGCGAAGTCACTGTTGATGGCTTTGATATTATTAAGGATTTTAGAAAAACGCGATCAATAATTGGCCTTGTTCCACAGGAGTTAACCCTTGGATCATTTGACACTGTTTGGGGAACAGTTAGGTTTAGTAGGGGCTTGTTTGGAGCAAAGAGAGATGATGCTTATCTTGAAGAGCTCTTAAAAGACCTATCTCTTTTTGATAAAAAAGACTCTGAAATTAGAATGCTTTCTGGCGGAATGAAGAGGCGAGTTCTAATTGCTAAAGCACTCTCTCACAACCCTAAAATACTATTTCTTGATGAGCCTACCGCGGGTGTTGATGTTGAGCTTCGTAAGGATTTATGGAAGATTGTTAATGTATTGAAATCTAAAGGCGTCACCATAATTTTGACGACTCACTATATTGAGGAAGCTGAAGAGTTAGCAGATAGGATTGGAGTTATTAGTAATGGTGAGCTTTTACTCGTTGAGAAAAAAGTGCATTTGATGGAAACTCTTGGAAAGAAACAGTTAATTGTTGAGTTAAAAGAATCACTTGCTAAAGTGCCTTCTTCTCTTGATAAGCACAATATTGAGATTTCTGAAGATGGCATGCATATTTCATACACATATATTGTGAAAGATGAGGAGACTGATATGTCTGAAGTGCTCCAGGAAATTACAAATTCTGGGCTGCATATAAAAGACCTTAAAATTGTTCAGAGCTCACTCGAAGATATATTTGTAGACTTAGTTAAGGAAAAATAATGAATTTAATGGCAATCAAAGTAATTTATTTAAACGAGATGATGCGATTCTGGAATACACTTTTTCAGAGTGTTGCCTCTCCGGTGATATCAACAGCACTATATTTTGTAGTTTTTGGCTCAGCTATTGGCTCAAGGATTGAAAATATTGATGGTATTTCTTATGGGCTATTTATTGTTCCAGGCCTGACAATGCTGTCTGTATTAACCCAAAGCATCTCAAACGCATCTTTTGGTATCTTTTTTCCAAAATTTACAGGTACGATTTATGAGCTCTTGTCAGCCCCTGTGTCCTACTATGAAACTCTGATTGGTTATGTTGGCGCGGCTGCAACTAAATCATTAATTTTGGCTACTATTATTCTTGCTACAGCTAACCTCTTTGTTGACTTAAATATTGCGCATCCAATCTGGATGGTGAGCTTTTTAGTTTTGACTTGTGTTGCATTTAGCTTGTTTGGATTCATTATTGGTCTATGGGCTGATAATTTTGAAAAGCTACAAATAATCCCGCTTCTAATAATCACCCCACTAGTTTTTCTAGGTGGAAGTTTTTATTCAATAAGCATGCTCCCACCTGTATGGCAAAAGGTCACTTTATTTAATCCTGTTCTTTATTTGGTAAGTGGATTCCGTTGGAGTTTCTTTGAAATTTCAGATGTTGGAGTAGGTGTGAGTTTATTTATGGTGTTAGTTTTCTTAAGTATTTGTATTGCTATAATAGCTTGGATGTTTAAAACTGGTTATAAGTTAAAACAGTAAACTAATTGACAGGAGCTTTATGGTTCAAATTACTGATCTATTTATCTATCCTGTAAAATCACTCAAAGGTATTGCGCTAAAAGAGTCAATAACTGCGCTTCGTGGTCTTCAGTATGATCGTGAATGGATGGTTACTACTTCTGATTACGAATTTATTACTCAGCGCGAAATTCCAATGATGTCAACTATTGAAGTGAGTATTGATTCAGATGATCTGATACTTAGCTCTAAAAATAATACCAAATTCAAAGTTCCTTTACTCTCAAGTAATAAAGGCCTTATTAAAGCATCTGTTTGGGGAGATATATGTGACGCCTATGATGAGGGTGATGACGTTTCATTATGGCTAACTAGCTTACTAGGTCACTATAAAGCTAAATCTCTAAGACTTGTGAGGTACGCCAGCCAAGGGCTTCGCCTAGTTCCCTCTAAGTATCTTGATGGAAAGGAGGCTCAGAGTGCATTTTCTGATCAATTTCCTTATTTAATAACTTCATGGGAGTCTCTAAATAAGCTGAATGAAGGCCTTATTAAAAACAGCTCTCAAGTGGCCAAAATGGATCGCTTTAGGCCTAATATTGTTGTTAAAGGTATCGATGATCTTGAGAAAAAAACAACTCAAAACCTTTTGTGCCAGAAAAGTGGATACAACTTTGGACTGAGAAAGCCTTGTAAGCGCTGTAAAATTATTACAATCAATCAAGATGATGGAAAAATTGATAACCCAAAAGAGCCTTTAGCAACTCTAACGTCTCTGAGATTTAGTGATGAGATAAAAGGTGCATTTTTTGGACAAAATGCGATTTTGCTATCGAATAAAAATTACACTCTTAAAGTAGGTGATGAGCTGTCTATCAGCTAGATTAATTTTCTAATGAAATAGCGCCAAGTTTCTTTTCATTTTTCCAGGCATGTCCATAAATTACTTCGTAGGTCGCTGGCAGCTTTCCATCAGAGCGATAGCTTTCGTACATCTCTATCATTTTTTTAAATTTAGTTTTTCCTGTGAGTGATTTTGATCGATTGCCTACATTTTGCGCGCCTATTGATTTTAAGTCATGCATTAAATCCAGCACTTTTTCATAGGTAAGGATTATATTCTCCATTTCCATTATTGGGCTCTGAAAGCCTGACTGAAGCATCTGATCGCCTATATCATGCATGTCAATAAAATTATTAACATGTGGGCTACTATCAACTGCTGACCAGCTCCGCTTAAGTTCCTTTAGAGTATCTGGACCAAAAGTGGTGAAAAGAATTAAACCTTGAGGCTTAAGAACTCTAAAACATTCATTAAAAAGTGTTTTTAAATCTGGACACCACTGCATCATTAAATTAGAAACAATAAAATCAACACTGTTAGAAGCAAATGGAAGCTCATAGGCGTTTGCACAAACTTTTAAGTTTTGAGGATTTTTTAAAAGTGATTTTTGTGCGAAATCAACACACACTAGATTCGAATTTGGAAATATTTCAGCTGTTTTATTACTAAGAAGTCCTGTTCCAGAACCAAGATCAATTATTGTTTGAGGCTTAATTGAAATAACTTTCAATTTTTCAGCAAGTCTATTTGCTATTTCATTTTGAAGAAATGCATTATCATCGTAATTGCTAGAAGCGCTATTAAAAGTATTTCTTATTTTAGACATGAGGCAAATTGACTTGAAATACTTTTCATTAAATTAAAATATTGACTATGCCCAGCTGGATATTCAGTTCCTAAAATATCAATTTCGAATGTTTTTAAGTTGAGGCCTTCTGATAAAACACTTATTTGATTAGGCTTGACTACCTGTCCATAAAGTAGACAAGAGACATTTAAATCACTCATGGTTTTTTTAGCTTCAAGAGTTCTATTGATGCTCAATCTTGCCCCATGATAAGGGGTTATTATAATTGGCCTAATTAGCTCCATACTTTTTTCAAAGTACTGCGTAGTGTCTGAAAATACTGCAAACTGACTTGTTAAAAAAGGAGCCATCTCTTTTTCTAAATCAATTTTCAATTCTTCCAGATCAAGAGTTAATTCTAGAAAATTGTTGTTATATGTAGCTTCGTTGATTGGGTCTATTTTTATTAGTAGTTCACTAATATGTTTAGCTATAAGCTTTGTGTTGTTAATATCTAACCATAGATGTAAATCATAAATATTCTCTTCATGCTCTTCATGCTCTTCCGAGTAAAGTATTTCAGATCTAGATTTATGAATATTAAGATTACTTAAGTTAGTAATTTGAAATAGTGAATCATTTTCTATATTTTTAATGGCTTTTCTTAACCCAGATTCAAAGTCCTCACTTACGATTATTACTAAATCAGCATTTGCAAGCATTCGCATTTGCGAAGGCTTTAAGTGAAAAGTATGGGCTGAATTATTGGATTTAAGTAATAGTTGTGGCTCTACAATACCACTCATAAGAGCTGTTACGATACTATGAATTGGCTTAATACTAACGACTACAGATGGCATTGATTGCGCTGCAACATTTTTGATAGTTAAAAGCAAAATAAAACTTAGTATAAGACGATATTTCATAGCATGCCTAAAATTGAAATTGAAATTGAAATTGAAGATAAATTATACGCGAATCGTTTAATTCATCTCTGATTTAGTTGTGGCAAATAATGATTACTCGAGTAGGGGCAGGGTGACCTTCTTTTGTGAGGGATGGGTCCGATGGGTCAAGGAAATCTTCTAATGAAGCTGCATTATCTCCAATCCATTCTGTTCTTCTTTGCTCTTGTGGAGAGGTTTTGCTAATATCAACAACTTTAATGTTATTGAAATTGGCGTCAGCAAGCCATGATTTCAAAGTGTCTACACTCGGCAGGCAATGAACATTTCGCATTTGTGCATAACGACCTTCTGGTATGAGTGAGTATCCCTTTGGGCCATCAACTACCAAAGTCTCTAGTATTAGCTCTGCGTCAGGCGCCATCATCTCTTTTAACTGTAGTAAATGTTCCATATGATTTTTCTGATGATATAGAACGCCCATTGAGAAGACAGAATCAAAGATTGCTGATTTAGGCATTTCTTCAAGTCTAATAGGAAGAAGCATCGCATTAATTTCATTATCAACTAAAGATTTAATTGCAGCATGTTGGTAATTAAATAAAAGAAAAGGTTCAATTCCTAATACTTTCTTGGCACCTTCCATTGCCATTCTTAATGTGAAGTAGCCATTTCCCGCGCCCACATCAAGAACCCTTCTATTTTTTAATGGCGTAATGTGGTTTTGTAGGCGTTTCCATTTAAGATCACCTTGCCATTCACTTTCAAGTTTTAAATTATTAAACATGAATGGACCTTTTCTCCATGGCAAAAGTCTTTTAAATGAACTTACAAGTATTTCATGGTTTAATCTACTTTCAACCATACTAATATAGGGTCCATTTAGCTCTATTCTCCCTTTAGGCATTGCTTCTAACTCATCCAATGCTATAGTCCATTTAGGAATGTTTCCGTTATTAACGTTTAAAGCATCTAGGCTTATGTGGAGACATTTATCTGCAATTTCCTGGAGTGCTAAATCATTGAAAAATAGCTTAAATTCATCCGTAAATAAAATCATAAATTAAATATGTTCATAAAATATATCTAGTATAAAATAAAGTTTATATATAAATACATATATTACTTTTAACTCTTATTGGAGATTAGTGTGATTAATAAATCAATTAAATTTTTTATAGTCTTTTTACTTTCATTCAATGTTTTTGCCGGTGGTGATGATCGTGACGATGCTTACTATGCAAATTTAGATGAAGAGTTGGCTGCATTTGAAGCTCAAATTGCT
>CAJQTG010000013.1 GCA_905618925.1 uncultured Candidatus Thioglobus sp.
AAAGTAGTGCTGAATCATTGCAGCCCAGCCACCAATAGATGAGGTTTTTGGTGTAGAGTCAAAATCTTCAAAATCAATTTTCTCAAAAACTTCTTCATCATTGTAAGTTGCACCGCCACTAAAGTTTTGCATGCCCATTGCCATGCCGCTAGATTCAATTGTGGCCCCATGAACTAGCTGCGTATAACTGCTAATATTTTGATCAGTAGAGCTGTTATTTCTAATCTGATAATCTACTTCAATGATGTAACTATTAGGCTTAAAGTAGAAGTATTTAGTAACTTCAATACCGTTATCACCCTTCCAAGAAAGTGGAACAATTAGCTCACTATTATTTTGTAGGAAGTATTCTTGTCTCTCAGAAGTAAACTCAGATTGGTGTGTTGGCATTTGATCTGCAGGAATCAGTCCACTTTGAGCATGAAAAATACTCTCTGGAGAATTGCTTAGTAATTGAAATTTTTGATCTGAATTTAATTCCGTAGGATAGTCATTCAGAAGCGCACTAATTATTGTTCCGCCCTTATTTGAAATTTGCACCGTTAAAAGATCTGTAACAACTGTCGTATATGACCCAGTTATATTTGAATCATCTATAATTGGAGTTGAAACTTCAGTAAATGTGTTTTCTGCTGCAGGAACTTCAGCGGCTAATGGCACATCATTCTCTTCAGATGGCGAATCAATTCCTACTATCGCCGTTTGCGTAACTATATTTCCATTTTCGTCAGTTGATTGCGTCAGTTCCCATTTATCCCAAAGAAGGAAGATTGTCAAAAAGATTGCAATAAAAAGAAATATTTTTTGAGTGTTCATAAATTTTTAATTTTTAATTGATTGATTATTTTTTGGGACAGGATCATAACTTGCTTCTGACCATGGATGGCACTTACTAATTCTTTTTGCTCCAAGCGCAACACCTTTGACAGCTCCATGATATTTGATAGCATCATATGTATATTCTGAGCAGGTTGGAATATGGCGACAGTTACTTCCTAAAAGAGGGCTAACTACCCATTGGTATAATTTAACTAGGGGCAGAAGTAGAAATTTCATTTGGATTGCACCTTATTCTTTGCATTTTTCAAAAGTGAAAGAAGGTCTTTAGTAATTTCTTTATTATCAGTGCGAGCTGATTTTTTTACCATTATGACAAAGTCAATAGATTCTAAATCATCCTGATTATTTCTAAAAGTCTCACGTGCTAAGCGCTTAAAAAGGTTTCTATCTACAGCCCTTTTGTATTGTTTTTTGGAAATCGCAAGACCAAGCCTTGAAAATGATTTACCAGAGTCACTAGCTATTACCTTCCAAAATCTACTTTGAGTATGAAGGCCTTTTTTGAAAACATGAGCGTAATCTTTAGCATCTGTAATACGCACACCGTGAGCGAGCGAGCTGGTCATTAGTTTAAGCGGCTAAGCGTTTACGCCCTTTTTTCCTGCGAGCGCTTAAGATAGCACGCCCAGAACGAGTTTTCATTCTAGCTCTAAAGCCATGGTTACGTTTACGTTTTAGTACGCTTGGTTGAAAAGTTCTTTTCATAATGTATCTACCAATAAAAAAGTTTGCAATTTTACCATACTTGGAATAGTTCGGTATGTATGTTAAACGAGAGTTTATATGACAATACTGCTTTAATAAAGCCCAATCTCGATCAAGATGTGGATAATGAGGGATAAATTATGAATTTACTTTTCGAGCAAATCACTATATAACTCAATATAAGGTTGAAAAAGTGATTGTTGCCCACAAATAATAGGCAAAGTAGATTCTTTTATTGTTTGTAGGAATCTCGAAATAGTTAGCTTGAAATACATGTATTAATTTGATGAGGCTTTATGACTAATAATATTCTTGATGTACTCACCTTTATGTTTGATTTCCTATTTGAGTCTGCTGAGCAAGATTCGTCTCAAGAGTTAGATGATGATCTTTTAAAAACACATCTTTCAGAGGCTGGCTTTGATGCTGATCGGATTGAGAAGGCTTTAGTTTGGCTTGAAAATATCGCAGCACTTCAAGATGGGAAGATAGCTAGTTTTGATACTTTCCATAATTCCATGCGAATTTATAGTGAGCATGAAAAAACTAAATTAGATTCTAGAGCAAGAGGCTTCATAATGTTTATGGAAAATATGGGACAGCTTAATGCCAGTCAACGTGAAATAGTAATTGATCAGGTTATGTCTCTAGAGGACTCTAAATTGGGTATTGATGATTTGAAATGGGTAGTTATGATGGTCATCGGAAATAGCACTGAATCAACTGTGCCATCACAATGGATTGAGTCTATTGTGTTTTATGATGATAACCCTACCCTTCAGTAGGAACCTTTATGTCTAAGAATCTTGTTATTGTCGAATCTCCGGCGAAAGCAAAAACAATTGAAAAGTTTTTAGGGCCAGACTACGTCGTAAAGTCGAGTATAGGTCACATCAGAGATATGCCTAAGAAAGATATGGGCGTTGACATTGAGAATAACTTTCAACCAACATATGCTATCAGTGCAGATAAAAAGAAAGTTGTTGCTGACCTTAAAAAATCGGTCAAAACTGCTACAAAAATCTTTCTAGCTACGGATGAAGATCGAGAGGGTGAAGCAATTGCTTGGCATTTACAGCAAGCATTATCGCTGGCAGAAGATACTCCCAGGATAGTCTTTCATGAGATAACTAAGGGCGCCATTACGGAGGCTATTAATAACCCAAGAACAATTGATACTGACCTTGTAAATGCACAACAAGCTAGACGCATTATTGATAGGCTAGTAGGTTTTGAAATTTCTCCAGTATTGTGGCGTAAGATTTCAGGAGCGCGCTCAGCAGGCAGGGTTCAATCACCCGTTGTAAGAATAGTTGTTGAAAGAGAGCGTGAAATTTCTGCTCATAGATCTACAAGCTCTCATAAAGTTAAAGCTAATTTAGCTAATAGTTCCAATGAGTTTCTAGAAGTTAAGCTTAGTGTAGATTTTAAATCTAAAGAAGAAGCACTTTCATTAGCTGAGAGTGTTTTATTAGCCGAGCTAAAAGTAAATTCAGTTGAGACTAAGCCTTCTAAGAGGTCACCTAAAGCTCCATTTATTACCTCTACGCTTCAGCAAGAGGCGTCTCAAAAACTAGGTTTTTCTGTAAAGCAGACCATGTCGATTGCACAAAATTTATATCGAGAAGGTGCTATTACTTATATGAGAACAGATTCACTCAATTTATCTGAAACAGCCATAACTGCCGCTCAAAAGGTGATTGTTTCAAAGTTTGGATCAGAGTTTCACCAAGCAAGAAGGTATAAGACAAATTCTTCAGGCGCTCAAGAGGCTCATGAAGCCATAAGACCTACAGACCTTACTAAGCCATCTATTTTGGGTTTAGATGATCAGTCTGCAAAACTGTATTCGTTAATTTATAAGAGAACCTTAGCTTCTCAGATGAGTGATGCACAGCTTCAAAAAACCAAAATTAATATCAATATTTCAAACCGTAAAGAGCATTTTATTGCTGATGGAGAGGTTTTATCTTTTGCTGGATTCCTTGAAGTTTATGACTATATGGCGGCTGAAGATAAACTTCTTCCCGAAGTTAGTAAAGGTGATTTATTGACCTTAGTAGACTTAGCTTCAAAGGAGTCTTTTTCAAGAGCAAAGCCAAGATTCACAGAAGCTTCATTGGTTAAAGAAATTGAGCAGATGGGAATAGGAAGGCCTTCAACATTTGCAACAATGATAACAACAGTTCAAGATAGAAACTATGTTGTGAAAGAAACTCGAGAAGGAGTTCAGCGTGACTATCAGTTGATAGAAATCGAAGATGGAGTTATTTCAGAGTCTATCCAAACTGAAACTACGGGTGCCGAAAAAAATAAATTATTCCCTACAAATGTTGCCTATCTTTTAGTTGATTTTTTGGTCAAAAATTTTAAGAATATTATTGGATATGAGTTTACTGCAAGCTTAGAAAGTGATTTTGATTTGATTGCTGAAGAGTCAAAGCCTTGGGCAGGTGTTATTCGTGATTTTTATGAGCCTTTTCATGCTCAGATTGAGCTCGCAAAAGATATTTCGCGAGATGAGACTCATGGTAAGAGAGATCTTGGTGAAGATCCTGTATCTGGAAAACCTGTTAGTGTTCGTTTTGGACGTTATGGTGCTTTTGCTCAGATTGGACATCAAGACGACGAGGAAAAGCCAACCTTCTCATCATTAAGAACTGGCCAAGACATAGAGAATATTACACTTGCTGAAGCCATTGAGTTATTTAAAATGCCAAGAACAGTTGGTGAGACAGCTGATGGTGAAACAATTAAGGCAAATTATGGACGCTTTGGCCCATACATTCAATACGGTAAAAAATATGTTTCTTTAAAGGAGATCTTGCCAGAGGAAGTTACCTTAGAAGAGGCTCTTGAACTAATCGTTGTTAAGGAAAAGCTTGATGCTGAACGTATTATTAAGGTCTTTGAGGATTCTGATATTCAAGTTTTAAATGGACGCTTTGGACCGTATGTTTGGAATGGAAAAAAGCGTGGTAAAGGTCAAAAAAATGTCACAGTTCAAAAAGTGTTTGGTGATAAAGCCCCTATTGATCTAACTCTAGAAGAGTGTAAAAAAGCAATAGATGGAAAAATTAAAGCCAAAGCAAAGGCAAAGAAAGCTAAAAAGAAACCTACTGCTAAGAAAAAAGTCTCTAGCTAAATCTTTAGCTATTTGGATTAATTACTAGGTAACGCTATGAAAAAATCTGCACTTCAAAAAGTTAATGGTAATTCAAATGACCAAAGTTAAGATTTGTGGATTCACTAATTCTGAAAATGCAAGAGAGGCAGCTATTGCAGGAGTTGATGCTATTGGTCTGGTCTTTTATGATAAGTCGCCGCGTAATGTTGATATTCAAAGAGCTCGGGAAATAGTTGCAGCTCTTCCTCCGTTTGTAAATCGAGTGGGGTTGTTTGTCAATGCAAATCCGAGCTTTATTGATGAGGTTCTTTGTGAGGTCGCTCTGGATACTTTACAGTTTCATGGAGATGAGGAGGTGGGAGATTGTACTCAATATCAAATGCCTTTTATCAAGTCCTTACGAGTAACTCCTGAGACTAATTTAGCCCAAATAGCAGAGAGTTTTTCAGAGGCAAGTGCACTTCTTCTAGACTCTTATAACCCTAATAGTTACGGAGGCACTGGAGAAATCTTTGACTGGTCATTAGCTCGTGTAAATATTGGTTTGCCAATTATTCTTGCAGGTGGTCTTAATTCTGAAAATGTCTCTGATGCAATTAGTCAAGTAAATCCATATGCAGTAGACGCCTCAAGTGGAGTGGAAAGTGCACCAGGGGCTAAGGATATTGATAAAATATTAGCTTTTATCCAAAGTGTTCACTCATGAGCTATAACCTGCCAGATGATAAAGGTCATTTTGATCAATACGGAGGAGTCTTTGTTGCAGAGACCCTAATGACTGCTGTAACTGAGCTAAAAGATGCTTACAATAAGTTTAAAGATGATCCTGACTTTCTAAAAGAGTTTGAGGATGATCTAAAGCACTATGTAGGACGTGAAACCCCACTTTATCATGCAAAAAATCTAACCAAGAAGGTTGGTGGTGCTCAAATTTATTTGAAACGTGAAGACTTAAACCACACTGGTGCTCATAAGATCAACAATACTATAGGGCAAGCTTTACTTGCTCAGAGAATGGGCAAAACACGAATTATTGCTGAAACAGGAGCTGGGCAGCATGGAGTTGCATCAGCAACTATAGCGGCGAGACTTGGCCTTGAATGTGTTGTATATATGGGTGAAGTTGATGTTGTTAGGCAAGCGCAGAATGTTTACCGTATGAAGTTACTTGGAGCAACGGTTGTACCAGTTTCTTCTGGTTCTAAAACATTAAAAGACGCCCTTAATGAGGCAATGCGTGATTGGGTAACTAATATTGATAATACTTATTATATTATCGGAACAGTCGCTGGTCCTCACCCCTACCCTATGATGGTAAGAGACTTTCAAAGCGTTATTGGTAAAGAGGCAAAAGTGCAATTTAACGAGCAAGCGGGTGGTTTGCCAGATGCGATAATTGCATGTGTTGGAGGAGGCTCAAATGCAATTGGGCTTTTTCATCCATTTATTGAGGATACTTCGGTCAAGATTATTGGTGTTGAGGCAGGAGGCCGTGGAATTGACTTAGGGCCAGATGCTCATGCAGCCCCTCTTACCGCTGGAAGTGTCGGTGTTCTGCATGGTAACAGAACATATTTAATGGAAAATGAAGATGGCCAAATTATTGAGGGTCACTCCATTTCAGCTGGACTTGATTATCCTGGTGTTGGTCCAGAACACGCCTATCTGAAAGATATTGGAAGGGCAGAGTATGTTGCAATAACAGACAAAGAGGCTTTAGAGGCTTTTCATCTTCTTACAGAAGTTGAAGGTATTATTCCAGCCCTTGAACCATCTCATGCCATAGCGTATGCAGTTAAACTCGCAAAACAATGGCCTAGCGATAAAACTATTATTATTAACCTCTCAGGTAGAGGAGATAAAGATATGCAGACCATTGCAGAGGTTGAAGGTCTTGAGCTCTAAGAGCGAGTAAAGTATTAAGCCCTAATCCTATAAAAATCTCTTATACTATTGTTTATATAAATTATAGTTTGGTAGGTCATGCAAGAAAATCAACAGATCGATAAAGGGCGTTCAGTCATATTTTCCATTTACCTAGTTGCAGTCTTTCTCAATGCATTTGTAGACCTAGGGCATAAGATCATAATTCAAAATACAATCTTTATGATTTATGGTGAGCAGCAGCAGATTATTTTAACTGCCGTTGTAAATGCAATGATTTTAGTTCCATTTATTTTGTTATTTACATTGTCAGGCTACCTTTCTGATAAATTTGCAAAGACAAGTATC
>CAJQTG010000014.1 GCA_905618925.1 uncultured Candidatus Thioglobus sp.
CTTATTCAACTAATCAACTCGTAATTTTCGAGACGACTCCAGCACCTACTGTGCGTCCACCTTCTCTAATTGCAAATCTTAATCCTTCTTCCATTGCAATCGGAGCTAGTAACTCAATTGTCATCTTAACATTGTCACCTGGCATAACCATTTCAACGCCTTTTGGCAGTTCGCATGCACCAGTAACGTCTGTTGTTCTAAAGTAGAACTGAGGACGATAATTGTTAAAGAATGGAGTATGACGTCCACCTTCTTCTTTACTTAAAACATAAATCTCTGCTTCAAACTTAGTGTGCGGGTTAATCGTACCCTTCTTAGCGAGTACTTGACCACGCTCAACATCTTCACGCTTAGTTCCGCGAAGAAGAACACCAACGTTATCACCTGCTTCACCTGAGTCAAGCAATTTTCTAAACATTTCAACACCAGTACAAGTAGTCAGCTGAGTGTCTTTAATACCAACGATTTCAATTTCATCACCAACATTAACAACACCACGTTCGATACGACCTGTTACAACCGTTCCACGACCTGAGATTGAGAACACGTCCTCAATTGGCATTAGGAATGACTTATCTGTATCACGAACTGGAGTTGGGATGTATGTGTCTAGTGCTTCAACTAGCTTCATAATTGAAGGAACACCAATATCTGATGTATCGCCTTCTAATGCTTTCAAAGCTGAACCAAAGATCACTGGAGTGTCATCACCTGGGAATTCGTATTCTGTCAACAGTTCACGGATTTCCATTTCAACAAGCTCTACTAATTCTTCATCATCAACCATATCGGCTTTGTTCATGTAAACCACGATGTAAGGAACACCAACTTGACGAGACAATAGAATGTGCTCACGCGTTTGAGCCATTGGTCCATCAGTTGCAGCAATTACAATAATTGCGCCATCCATTTGAGCAGCACCTGTAATCATGTTCTTAACGTAGTCCGCGTGTCCTGGACAATCAACGTGGGCGTAGTGACGAGCCGCTGACTCGTATTCTACGTGCGCTGTTGAAATCGTGATACCACGTTCTCTTTCTTCAGGAGCATTATCAATATTTGCATAATCCTTGAATTCACCGCCGTTCATTTCAGCCATAACCTTAGTAAGGGCTGCAGTTAAAGTAGTTTTTCCATGGTCAACGTGACCAATTGTTCCCACATTTACGTGTGGTTTGGTTCTTTCAAATTTCTCTTTTGCCATTTCTAATCCCCTATTAAGTATTTAATTTTTCAATAACATCTTCAGCAACATTTCTTGGAGCAGCAGTATATTTAGCAAATTCCATAGAGTAATTTGCACGCCCTTGAGACATCGAACGAAGATCCGTTGCATATCCAAACATTTCTGCTAAAGGAACTTCAGCCTTAATTTGTTTACCAGCTGGAGTGTCATCCATAGCACTTACAATACCTCTTCTACGATTTAAGTCACCCATCACATCACCCATATAATCTTCAGGCGTTGATACTTCAACTTTCATCATTGGCTCTAGTAATTGAGGATTAGCAAGTTTAACACCCTCTCTAACACACATAGAGGCTGCAATTTTAAATGCCATTTCGTTAGAATCTACATCATGATAAGAACCATCATAGACAGTAACTTTAACATCAACTAATGGGAATCCAGCAATAACGCCATTTTGCATTTGCTCTTGAACACCTTTGTTAACTGCAGGTACATATTCTTTAGGAATAACACCACCTTTGATTTCATCAACAAATTCATAGCCTGCACCAGGCTCTTGTGGCTCTATTCTTAGATAGACATGCCCATACTGACCACGACCACCTGATTGTTTAGCAAATTTATGTTCGTGTTCAACAAGTTTAGTAATTGTTTCACGATAAGCTACTTGAGGATTGCCAACATTACACCCAACATCAAATTCACGCATCATGCGATCAACAATAATATCTAAGTGAAGCTCGCCCATACCAGCAATAATTGTTTGTCCAGATTCTTCGTCTGTAGAAACTCTAAAAGAAGGATCTTCATTAGCTAGCTTACCTAAAGCAATACCCATTTTTTCCTGATCAACCTTGGTTTTAGGCTCAACTGCAACAGCAATTACTGGCTCAGGGAACTCCATTCTTTCAAGAATAATTTTATCTTTCATGTCGCATAGAGTGTCACCAGTCGTAACATCTTTTAATCCAATAGCTGCAGCAATATCTCCAGCCCTTACCTCTTTAATTTCTTCACGATCATTAGAGTGCATTTGCACAATTCGACCAATACGTTCTTTCTTGCCTTTAGATGAATTGTATACAAAATCACCTGATTTCAAAACACCAGAGTAAACCCTAAAAAAAGTTAGGTTACCAACAAAGGGGTCTGTCGCAATTTTAAAAGCTAGCGCTGCAAAAGGCTCTTCATCTTTAGGGGGTCTTACTCCTTCTGATTCAGCAGCATCATCTAATATTCCTTTAATAGGATCTACATCTTCTGGAGAAGGCATATACATTACCATAGCATCTAGTACAGCCTGAACACCTTTATTTTTAAACGCTGTTCCACAAAACATTGGAATAATTTGATTTGCAATAGTTTGAAGACGGATACCTTCTTTGATTTCATCAGGAGTCAATTCTCCATCATCAAGGTATTTCTCCATGAGTACTTCGTTAGCCTCTGCTGCAGATTCAATCATGAATTCACGTTTCTCATCTGCAAGATCTTGTAAATTAGCAGGAATATCTTTCACTTCGTATGTTGCGCCTTGATCAGATTCATTCCAATAAATGGCCTTCATACGAATAAGATCAACTACACCTTCAAAAGCATCTTCTGCACCAATAGCAATTTGCATAGGAACTGGATTAGCACCTAATCTTGTTTTAATTTGATCGCATACACGTAAAAAATCTGCACCTGCACGATCCATCTTATTAACAAAACCAATTCTAGGAACGTTATATTTATTTGCTTGTCTCCAAACTGTTTCAGATTGTGGTTCGACGCCGCCAACCGCACAAAAAACGGCGCAAGCGCCGTCTAGTACCTTTAGTGACCTTTCAACTTCAATTGTGAAATCAACGTGACCTGGAGTATCAATAATATTGATTCGGTGATCCTCAAACTGATCATCCATTCCTTTCCAGAAACAAGTAGTTGCAGCTGAAGTAATTGTAATACCTCGCTCCTGCTCTTGCTCCATCCAGTCCATTGTTGCACTTCCATCATGGACTTCACCAATTTTGTGAGTACGCCCTGTATATAGAAGTATGCGTTCAGTAGTCGTTGTCTTTCCAGCATCAATATGTGCCATGATACCAACGTTACGATAACGATTAATTGGAGTAATTCTTGCCATGATTGAGTCCTTAGATTACCAGCGGAAATGAGCAAATGCTTTATTAGCATCAGCCATTCTATGAGTGTCTTCTTTCTTCTTAAATGCAGTACCACGGTTTTGAACTGCATCTAGCACTTCGCCTGCCAACCTAAGCTTCATTCCTTTTTCACCACGCTTTCTTGATGCTTCGATAATCCAACGCATCGCCAAAGCAACTTTACGATCTGATCTTACTTCAACTGGAACCTGATATGTAGAACCACCAACACGACGAGATTTGATTTCAACTGCTGGACCAATATTTTCGAGAGCTTTTTTAAATGTTTCAACTGGCTCCGCATTTCCTTTGGATTCAATTGTATCTAACGCATCATAAACAATCTTTTCAGCAACTGATTTTTTACCATCAAGCATTAAAATGTTTACAAACTTAGCTAGCACAAGATCATGATACTTAGGATCTGGTAATATTAATCTTTTTGGGGCGGCTCTTCTTCTCATATTAGTCTTCTCTTAATAAATTATGTTTTAGGTTTTTTTGTACCGTATTTTGATCTGCCTTGCATTCTTCCATCTACACCTGTTGTATCTAATGCTCCACGAACAGTATGGTAACGAACACCAGGTAAATCTTTAACACGACCGCCACGAATAAGAATCACTGAGTGCTCTTGTAAGTTATGCCCTTCACCACCAATATAAGTTGTAACTTCAGCAGAATTAGTTAGTCTGACACGGGCGACTTTTCTTAAAGCAGAGTTAGGTTTCTTTGGTGTTGTTGTATAAACTCGAGTGCATACTCCCCGTTTTTGTGGGCAACTGTCCAACGCTGGGACACCAGTTTTAACAATCTTCTTACTTCTTGGCTTTCTTACCAATTGGTTAATCGTTGACATAAAGGTTTATACTCCAATGTATATTTAATTTTTCGCCCACATAGCAGGGCCAATAAAGCGGGCAATTATACTTTGGTGCTGACTCGAATGTCAATCAATATTAGTCTTTTTTTACTATACTTTCAAAAAATGATGTGCAGGCTGAGTAAACCATCTCAAAGACTTCATCAAACTTTCCCTCATAATAAGGATCAGGAACGTTGCCTCCATTGAACTCTTTAGAATAATTAAGCAATAACTCAACCTTAGAAATACCCCCAATAGGATAGATCAATTTCAACCTTTCAAGATTATCCTGGTCCATAGCAATGATAAAGTCATAATAATAAAAATCACTTTCATGAACTTGTCTTGCCTTCTGGCTTGATAAATCTAATCCATAAGTTTTAGCAGATGCTTGGGATCTCTCATCAGGTGGACTTCCAACGTGATAAGCATGGGTTCCAGCAGAGTCAATATCAAAATTTCTAGATTGATTATTTTTATCAATAATTGAGCGAAATGCCCCTTCAGCAGTTGGTGAACGACAAATATTGCCCATACACACAAACAGAATTTTGTTTTTTAATTTCACTTATAAAGCTC
Source organism: uncultured Candidatus Thioglobus sp. (assembly GCA_905618925.1). GTDB lineage: Bacteria > Pseudomonadota > Gammaproteobacteria > PS1 > Pseudothioglobaceae > Pseudothioglobus. The sequence goes on from CAJQTG010000014.1 coordinate 4,784, forward strand.
TAATATCCATATTGCATTAATTATAAGGCCCAAAATAATTAAATAATATTTATAATCTAACTATACAACAATGACCAATCTTTTATAGCTCGTGGGTAAATCATTAATAGAAATTGCTAAGGCAGTAATCCAAACTGAAGCTGATTCAGTGCTGTCATTAAAAGACAGGATAGATCAAAAATTCGATGAAATTTGTCATCTCATTAGATCCTGTAAAGGAAAAGTAATACTTATTGGAATGGGGAAATCAGGACATATAGCAAAAAAAATTGCCTCAACTTTTGCTTCTACAGGAACCCCCTCATTTTACTTACACCCAGGAGAGGCAGGTCATGGCGACTTAGGCATGATTAATTCTAATGATGTTGTAATTATGATTTCATATTCTGGGGAATCTGATGAAATAATTTCTTTACTTCCTGGCATCAAAAGAATTAATGCTCCAATTATTAGCATGACGGGTAATATTAATTCTACTATAGCTATGTCAAGTGAATTTCACTTAGATGTTAGTATTGATAAAGAGGCATGCCCTCATAACCTTGCTCCAACATCAAGCACCACCGTAGCATTAGTAATGGGAGATGCTATAGCAGTCTCACTCATGTCAGAGAATAGCTTTACTTCTAAAGATTTTGCAATGTCTCACCCCTCAGGGGCCCTTGGAAGGCGATTACTAACTCTAGTCTCAAGCATTATGAGGACAGGAGCAGACATTCCAATAGTTTCAAAAGAGACATTACTGATTGATAGCCTTTTAGTAATGACTGAAAAAACTCTTGGAATGGTGCTAATTGCTGAAGATGAAAAATTAATTGGTATATTTACAGATGGTGATTTAAGGAGAGCCATTGAAGCCAATGTAAATTTTCAGGAACTCACTATTCAGCAGGTAATGACAAGAGATTGTAAATCAATCGAACCTGATGAAAATGCTCTAATTGCAATACAGCTAATGGAAAACAATAGTTTAAATTCACTCCCTGTTGTAGACTCAGAAAACCGAATAGTTGGCGCTATTAATATGCATACGTTGATTCAAGCGAAATTATTCTAGCTATCTGAGCTCTATTTTCCCCTTCGGTAGCCATTCAAAAATAAAATGAATATTAAACACCTCTTATCCAATATTAAAACAACATCTCATTCATTTGACGTTTCTGGACTATCATTAAATTCACAAACCCTTAAAAAGGGAGATATTTTTGTTGCGCTCCAAGGTGAAAAAAATCATGGCTCTGCGTATATTGATAATGCAATTGAAAACGGCTGTATTGCAGTTTTAATAGAAAATAAGGAAATAGATTATGCTGTCCCAACTATTGAAGTTGATAATCTTGAAGCCAAACTATCAATTCTCGCTGAGAACTTTTACAATCAAGCGAAAGAAGTTAGCCTTGTTGCAGTAACTGGAACAAATGGTAAAACCTCTGTAAGTCATTTCATTTCACAGCTGTTAAGTTCGTTAAAAATTAAGAATGGTGTTATTGGAACTCTTGGCATCAGCAAAATAGATAAAAAGACCATTAATACAACACCTGATATTTTTACAATATATAGCGCCCTCCAGGATTACAGCAAACAAGGCATTGAGTTAGCCATTATTGAAGCTTCTTCTCATGCATTAGTTCAAAATAGACTTGAAGGCCTTTCATTTATTCAAGGCATATTTACTAACCTTACTCAAGATCATCTGGACTACCATCAAACGATGGATAACTATCGAGATGCTAAAGGCAAATTATTTAAAAATGCTCTAACAAAAAAAATCATCATTAATGGTGACGATAATCATCATGACTATTTTTTAAATATTGGTTCTGATAAAGAGCCTATAACTTTTAGTATCAGCGATTTAGATTTTTATAAAAGCAGTGAAAAAGGATTCATCTGTCAGCTAAATAACTTTGTTTTTGAACTGCCATTAGTTGGTCACTTTAATCTTTCAAATGCTCTTGCAGCATACACTAGCCTAAGATGCATGGGCCATAGTGATGAATTATTAATCCCTTTACTTGCAAAACTTTCAACCCCCCCAGGAAGGATGCAGCAACTTCATGAAAGCAACATCTGGATTGATTATGCTCATACACCAGATGCACTATTTAATGCACTAAAGACTTTTAAAGTGCATTATCCTGAATTTAAGATACGAGTTCTTTTTGGTTGTGGCGGAGATAGAGATAAAACTAAAAGGCAGTTAATGGGGAAAATTGCAAGTGAAAACGCTGACAGCATAATTCTAACTAATGACAACCCAAGAAGCGAAAATCCTCAAAAAATTATTGATGATATTCTTGATGGAATCAAAGTTGAAAATGATGTCCAAGTAATCTTAGATCGAAAGCATGCAATAACAACGGCAATAAAAACATTAGGTGAAGAAGAAGTATTGCTTATTGCAGGAAAGGGCCATGAAAAAACTCAAACTATAGGCTCTCAAATTTATCAGTTTAGTGATATTGAGGTAGCATTAGATGCTTTCATCTGATACAAATAAAATAAGCTCTGTCATTAATGGTAAATCAAACTCAAACAAAGCTGTCAAATTTCAGGGCGTTTGTACTGACACTAGAAATGCAGTTTCTGGAAAACTTTTCATTGCACTTGAAGGCGTTAATTTTGATGGTCATAATTTCATTCAACAAGCAGAAGATTTAGGTGCTAGCGCTGTAATTACTCATAAAAAAGTTGACTCAAATCTACCTACTCTTGAAGTTAATAATTCAGAAAAGGCATATCAAAAATTAGCCGCTTGGCATCGTCAATCCCACTCACCAATTGTAATTGCAATTACTGGAAGTAATGGAAAGACCTCAACAAAAAATATGCTTCACTCAATTTTGTCATTACACGGACCAACACTTTCAACTAAAGGCAATCTTAATAACCACTTAGGCGTTCCAAAAACACTCTTAGAGCTTGAAAAAAGTCATCAATACTGCATTATTGAGATGGGTGCAAATCATGTAAATGAAATTGAGCTATTATGCAAGTTAGCTAAGCCAAATATAGCAATCATTACAAATGCAAATAACGCCCATCTAGGAGAGTTTGGTAGCGAGAAAAACTTAGTAAAAGCAAAAGGAGAAATTCTAGAATCTTTATCTAAAGATGGTATTGCAATTATTAATAAGTCCTCACCTCATGTCGATACTTGGGAAAAAATGTGTGGCGCTAAAAGCCTTTCTTTTTTTGGAAATGAAAGCGACATTTATGCTAGTAATATTAAACAATTAAAATCTACTCTAAACTTTAATCTTAACTTTAATCATAATTCTATCAATGTAACTCTCTCTATGATTGGCTTGCATCAAATTGAAAACGTCTTAGCAGCTACAGCTTGCGCTCTTAAGCTTGGAATTAGTCCTGAGGTAATAAAAAAAGGTCTTGAGAAGTCACTTTTGGAAAAGGGCCGACTAGAATTAATTGAACTTCAAAATTTCACTATACTTGATGATAGTTATAATGCAAATCCACAGTCAATGAAAGTTGCAATTGACTCACTGAAACAATTTTCTGGAAAGAAAGTTTTAGTCCTTGGCACAATGGCAGAGCTTGGCAAAGACTCAAAAAAACTTCACCAAGAAATTGGAGATTACGCGCGTGAACAAAATATTGACAAGCTTCTAACAATTGGTCAAGAAGCTCAATACTTTAGAGGTAATCATTTTGAGAGTATTGATTCAATATTTAATGAGATTAATAATAAATATAAAGGCGCTACAATTTTAATAAAAGGCTCAAGAATGATGGAGCTTAATAAATTGGTTGATATTTTAATAAATACCTCAAACTCCTCTTGACCTTTACATGAAACATGGCGATAATTACGCTGCTGCGCTCGTGGCTCAACTGGATAGAGTACTCGGCTACGAACCGAGCGGTTGCAGGTTCAAATCCTGCCGAGCGCACCAATATTTACACAAGTTTGCTCTAACTTCGAGTCTTTGATAGAATTAGCCTTATGATGACTCTTCCCAATTTAATAACCCTATCAAGAATTTGTCTGATTCCTATCTTTGTTGGTTTATTTTATTTACAGCCAAACTATCTAGATGGAGAACCCCTTAGTTGGATTAACAATTCTATTATTGCAATTTATATAGTTATTAGTGCTACTGACTTTATAGATGGATTTTTAGCTAGAAGGCTCAATCAAGAAACTGTACTTGGAGCATTTCTTGATCCCGTTGCAGACAAGTTAATGGTTTGTACAGCACTTATTCTATTAATAGATTTTTATCACACTTGGTATATCACAATTCCATCAATAATTATCATATCTAGAGAAATTCTTGTTTCTGCTCTGAGAGAATGGATGAGCGAAATTGGTAAAAGAGCTAATGTTGCTGTGTCCTGGATAGGGAAATCAAAAACATTTGTACAAATGATCGCCATACTATTTCTTTTGATTCATCAGCCTCTATTCGTTTTTTCATATGATCAGATAAATATAATGGGGCGCGCCCTTCTCTTTGCCGCGACAATTCTCACTCTCTGGTCTGGTATAAAATATCTAATTGCAGGCTTAAAAACATTTGACAGTTAGAAAAAAAACACTATAATTTCCAACCTTGTGCGGGAATAGCTCAGCTGGTAGAGCATCACGTTGCCAACGTGAATGTCGCGAGTTCGAATCTCGTTTCCCGCTCCAAATTCTAACTGTTTGTAATTGCCTGAATAAAAAGGCTTTTTTAAATTTAAACTCAATTGGCTGGGTAGCAAAGCGGTTATGCAGGGGCCTGCAAAGCCTTATAGACCGGTTCGACTCCGGTCCCAGCCTCCAATTAAAAAAAAGCTCGATTTGATCGAGCTTTTTTATTGGAAAATTCTATTAATTACATTCTTTAAAAACTAACGCCTGACACTTTTCACACTTACTCTTATCAAGCCGGTCATATAAAATATTAATGGCCTCTGCCTTTGAATCAAAAAAGTTATCTCGCCCAATCTCATTAATAAAGTTCACTCGCTCCATAAACTCATAGGCTGTAGATTTTACTGCGACAAAATATAAGCTGCCATTCTGGGCTTTTAAACGTTTATTTTCAATTAAGAGCGCTTCTATACCAGCAAGATCAATAAAGTTAACGCCACTTGCTACAATTAAAATATGGTAAATCCTCTGATTATCAACAATCTGACTTATTTGTTTTTGAATATGATTTATTGATCCAAAATATATTGACATATCAATACGAATTATCTTAAGCTGAGGGCATTGAACTAAAGGCGCCTTTCTAATACTTTGTAACCTTCTATCGCCCTCACCTGGAGGAGTTCCAAACGCTAGCGTATGAACATCTGGAGTGGATGTCTTGGCAATAAAGAGCATTAAAGATAATAACACTCCAAGATATATCGCAAACTCTAATTCAAATAATAGAGTCGCTAGAAATGTTGCCGTAAAGATAACACTCTCAGATTTACTGTACGTAAATGTTTTTTTAATATTTTTAAAATCTATAAGATTATATGCAACAAGTAAGATAACTCCAGCCATAGCTGCAAGTGGTAAATAAGATATTAGTGGAGCAACTAAAAGCACAATCAGCATTAGAAAGAGAGCTGCAAGAATTGCAGATAAAGGCGTTCTTGCTCCAGACTCGAAATTAACACCTGACCTTGTAAAAGAGCCAGAAGATGCGTAACTTGAGAAAAAGCTTCCTACAATATTTGACGTCCCCTGACCAATAAACTCTTGATTAGCATTAATCCTTTGATTTGACTTAGTAGCAATAGACCTTCCAATTGATGAAGCCTCAATCAGCCCTAAAAGGGCTATTGCAAATGCCTCTGGTGCAAGTGACTTTAGCGAGTTTAATGAAAAGTCTGGCGTTGATAATGGTGGGAAATAAGCTGGCATAGCTCCGACAGTTTTTATGCTATCTGTGAAGCTGCCTAAGTAGAAAGCCAGTAATCCACCAACAAGCATGCCAATTAGCAAATTAGGAAATTTTGGTTTTAAAATTTTAACAACAATCGCAGTTAATAAAGTTCCGAGACCAACAATTAAAAGATAAATATTAAACTCACCAACTCCCGTATAAATATCAAACCAGGTATTAAGAAAATCCCCTCCCCTGGGAATATCAATACCTACAATATAGGGAATTTGACTACTCGCAATTAATAGCGCAGCGCCAGCTGTAAAACCAATTACAACATTATGTGAAACGAAATTGACTAACATACCAAATTTAGCAAGTCCAAAGACCAGTTGGTAAACTCCCGCCAAAAAGGTCAGAGTCAAAGCTAATGATACAAATTCTGCGCTTCCAGGTTCAGCATACTTACTGACCGCTGCAAAAACAACAATTGAAATCGCTGTTGTTGGGCCAGAAACTAAATGAAAGGACGAGCCAAAAAGTGCAGCAATTATAGGAATAACCATCGCTGTGTAGAGGCCGTATTCTGGAGGCATTCCTGCGATCGTTGCAAAAGCAACACTTTGAGGAAGGACAATAATAGCGCCTGTCAATCCTGCAAAAAAATCAGCCTTAATTGTTTCTATAGTGGTCAGCCTAAACCATGCTATAAAAGGGAAAATTTTGGCTAATTGAAACATAAGATTATAAGCTTAAAATGAGTCGTTTATTAATGGGTGTCAAATTATATAGTAATTCATATGTATTCAAAGATCTCAGGAAATATTTAATCATATTCAGTCACACTAAGTTTGAACAAAAATCATATAAATAATTGTTCCGCTCACAATACTTAATAGAGCATTTCTCTTATAAATATGAAATCCAGTAGTTATAAGTAATGCAATAAATGTATAAACAATTTCAAAAGTTAAGTACTCAACCTCCTTCAGCATATATATTACAAGTATTGTCATTACCATTGGAGGCGTACTTTTAGAAATGTAATTAAGCAAAGAACTCTCTTGACCTTTACCAAAAAGTAGAAATGGTGTCAGCCTTGTAATATATGTTGATACTGTCATCACAAGCATTACAGTTAGAAGATAATTTATTTCATTCATTGGATTGTATTTTGATTAAACGCAATAGAACTATCGAACCGATTGAGAGAATAATGGCAACTAAAAGCATATGTTTTATAAAAAATAACAGAGCAATAGAAGATGTGATGAATGCAATTATAAATGGTAGCAACCTTCTCACCTTGATCCACTGCTCAATGAGTAACACCACGAATAAAGCGGTCGCTGCAAACTCCATTCCATTAGTATTGAATGACAAAGCGTTTGCTGTTAAGGCACCAATAGTACATCCCAATACCCAATATATTTGAGCAAATAGAGTTATGAAGAAATAATAGCGCTCCTTGGTAAAGTTTTTAGGAACCTTAATTGTAGTCATTAGCGCATAAGTCTCATCAGTCAGGCCAAATATTAAATATAGCTTTCTAAGATTCCAATTTCCAAAACTTTCAAGGAAAGCCAGGCCATAGAACATATGTCTTGAGTTTAGGAAAAATGTTGAAATTGCAAT
>CAJQTG010000015.1 GCA_905618925.1 uncultured Candidatus Thioglobus sp.
TTTAGAGCTCATTGGTGGAATTGGACTTACAAAAGAGTTAGTTGAAAAAGCCATAAATAATGGTAAACATGTCATTACTGCTAATAAGGCGTTGATTGCGAATCATGGTAATGAATTAATTAAACTAGCTAATAAAAAACAAGTACGGCTTTTATTTGAAGCCTCAGTAGCTGGAGGGATTCCAATCATAAAGTCTCTTGAACAGGGTCTGAGTGCAAATAATATTGAGTCGCTTGCTGGAATCATTAACGGTACGGGCAACTTTATTCTTACCGATATGAAGGAAAAAGGAAGAGATTTTGACGATGTTCTTAAAGAAGCCCAAGCATTAGGTTACGCAGAAGAAGATCCAACTTTTGATGTTGAAGGTATAGATGCTGCTCATAAGTTATCTATTCTAGCTGCAATTGCATTTGGCACTGAACTTCAATTTGATAAAGTTTCTACCAAAGGTATCAGTGATATAACTACTGAAGATATCATTCATGCTTCAGAGCTCGGTTATACAATTAAACATCTTGGAATAGCAAAAAGAACTGGTAATGGAATCGAACTTCGAGTCCACCCTACTCTAGTGCCAAATAAACAATTAATTGCACAAGTCGATGGAGTAATGAATGCAGTTATGGTTAAAAGCGATGCTTTAGGAACTAGCTTATATTATGGTGCTGGAGCTGGTGATGAGGCTACTGCTTCTGCAGTGATTGCTGATCTAAATGACATCATTAATAATCAAACAAGTAATCATATCTTGGGCTGGAAGTCGCAACAAAAACTTCCTGTGATTAAAAATGATGATATTCAAAGTGAATTCTTTTTAAGATTATTAGTAAGTGATATTAAAGGGGTTCTTGCTAAAGTGACAGGAATATTTAATGACCATAATGTTAGTATTGAAGCGCTTATTCAAAAGCAAGTTGATGAAAACAATAATGCTCATATTGCAATAACAACTGATAAAGTTAGCACTAAAACGGTCATGAGTATTAAAAAATCGATTGAAGCTAGCGACTTTAACCAAGCAGAAGTTCAACTTATTCATATTGAATTACTAGACTAACCCAATAGAGATAATTATGAGATATACAGGATTAATTGATAAATATAGAGACACCCTGCCTGTCAGCGACAATACTCGAATCATAAGTCTTGGTGAAGGCAATACGCCATTAATTAGACTTGAAAATATCCCATGTGAAATGGGTACACAAGTTGAATTATATATAAAGTATGAAGGGTTAAACCCTACAGGCTCATTTAAAGACCGCGGAATGACTATGGCGGTTACAAAGGCTGTAGAAAGTGGATCAAAAGCAATTATCTGCGCGTCTACTGGAAATACTTCAGCTGCAGCTGCAGCTTATGCTGCAAGAGCAGGAATTAAAGCATTTGTTCTCATTCCAGAAGGAAAAATTGCGTTAGGAAAATTAGCGCAAGCAATGATACATGGCTCTACTATTATTCAAATTAAGGGTAACTTTGATGATGGCATGCAGCTCGTTAAAGATGTTGCTGAATTTGCACCAGTCTCAATAGTCAACTCAATCAATCCTTTTAGGCTTCAAGGTCAAAAAACTGCAGCATTTGAAATTATTGAAGAGCTCGGACATGCTCCAGACTATCATTGCCTCCCTGTTGGTAATGCAGGAAATATTACTGCGCACTGGATGGGCTATTCAGAATACTATGAGAAAGGAATATCAAACTCAAGGCCTGTAATGCTTGGCTATCAAGCTGAAGGGGCTGCTCCGTTTATTCAAGGCTCGAGAGTTCATAATCCAGAAACTATTGCCACTGCAATAAGAATTGGAAATCCTCAAAGTTGGAATCAGGCTCTAAAGCTTAGTAAAGAATCGAACGGATGGTTTGATGCATTTTCAGATGAAGAAATTTTAGCAACACAAAAGATGCTTACTGAGAAGGAAGGAATTTTCTGTGAACCAGCATCTGCAATATCAGTGGCTGGTGCTCTAAGAGATATAAAATCAGGAAAGATACCTGATGGGTCAAGCGTTGTATGTACACTTACAGGTCACGGACTTAAAGATCCAGATACTGCAATTGCTCAATGCGATCCAAGTGCAATGATCAATGTTAACCCAACACTTGAGGAAGTAAAAAAAGCCATCTTAAATAATATGTAGTTTTACAGGCTTTAAATTTATGATAATAACTATCAAATTATGAGCAATCAAAACTATAAAACAATCGATCAATGCATAGGGAAGACTCCTTTAGTTAGACTGCAAAGGTTAAATCCAAATCCCTCTAATATCATTCTTGGTAAACTTGAAGGTAACAATCCAGCTGGATCTGTTAAAGATCGTGCTGCCCTTAATATGATTACTGAGGCAGAAAGAAGGGGTGAGATTCATCCTGGAGATACTCTTATCGAAGCAACTAGTGGAAATACAGGCATTGCCTTAGCAATGGTTGCAGCCATCAAGGGCTATAAGATGATTCTAATTATGCAAGAAAATCTATCGCAAGAGAGAAAAGATGCGATGACTGCATATGGAGCTGAATTGATTTTAGTGACCAAAGAGCTTGGAATGGAAGGGGCGCGTGATCTTGCAAATCAAATGAGTTCAGAAAATAAAGGCCTTCAGCTTAACCAATTTTCTAACCAGGATAATCCAAGTGCTCACTATGCCTCAACTGCTAGAGAGATTTGGAATGATACAAATGGTGAAATTACACATTTTGTAAGCTCCATGGGAACTACTGGAACTATTATGGGCGTTTCAAGGTATCTCAAAGAAAAAAATCCAGCAATACAAATTGTAGGTATTCAGCCTGATGATGACTCGCACATTCCAGGAATTAGGAGATGGCCTAAAGAGTATCTTCCCACTATCTTTGACTCAACCAGAGTAGATAAAATTATGGATATTTCTCAATCAAGTGCAGAGCAGGCAACAAGAGATCTTGCAACTCGTGAAGGCATCTTCTCTGGTGTATCAGCTGGAGGCGCCGTAGCTTCTGCAATTGAGCTTTCTAAGCAGGTTAATAATGCCGTTATTGTTACAATTATTTGTGATCGCGGTGATCGCTATCTTTCTACAGGTGTTTTTAAAGCCTAAAATCTAAATTTTTATATGTTTCTATCTGTTTTGAAGGCTAATTTTCTTCAAAAATATGTGTACAATTGTAAATTCGTAAATCTTAAAATATAAATAGGAGAGACAAATGAGTATTAAGCTAGGCTTTACAAAGTCGTCGATTGCATTTGCAGTTGCGCTATTATCATTAAACATGACAGTTCAAGCAGGTGCAGTTTATGATTATATTAAAACAAATAATGAATTAATGATTGCAACTGATGCAAACTGGGCGCCATATTCATACATTAATGATGCCGGCGAAATGGAAGGTTTTGACGTTGATGTTGGTAGAGAAATTGCTAAGCGTATGGGCGTAGAAGCTCGCTTCATTACTCCTTCATGGGATATTATTACTTCAGGTAACTGGAATATGCGTTGGGACGTATCAGTTGGCTCTATGACGCCAACAGTAACTCGTTCAGAAGTGCTCAATTTCCCTGCAGTTTATTATTACACTCCAGCTGGTTTTGCTGTTCACACAGATTCACCTGTGACAACATTAGCAGGTTTAAATGGAAAAAATATTTGTACTACAGCAGCCTCAACTTGGGAAATGTATCTTGAAGGAAGTCTAGATATGATTGATGCTCCGGCATTTACATATAAAGTTACGCCAGGAACAATTACTTCGCTTGCTGACGGTCATACATGCCTTGATGATACTCGTCTAGGTGCTGGTGTTCGTAATGACGGTATTATTGATTCTATTCCGATGATTCAAGGTGCTATAGAAGATGGATATCCAATTCGTTTCTTAGGTGACCCTGCTTTCTTCGAGCCTCTTTCAGTAGCAACTGATAAAGGTAATGATGATCCTGAGTTAGATGCAGAGATTGTTAGAATTATTGCTGCTATGAAAAAAGATTACACATTGACAATGATGTCAATGAAGTGGTTTAAAAACGCAGATGGTAGTTCAAATGACTACACTATTGCGTTTTAATTAGAACAGTTAGATATATAAGTTTTAATTAGGTTTTAGAGAAAGGTATGTTCGTCGATACCGTTATTGAAGATAAGTCGCTGCACAAACCAGCGTTCCTTTTAGGATTATCAATAGCGGTATTGGCGTTTTTCTTTGCCTTTAATTTTACCAACACCATATTTGGTGAATTCCTTAGTCCAGTTATTGGAAATCCGCAAGAAAGTGGATTTTTTGGTCGACTGGTTGTTTCGTTTGTACTTGCAATAATTTTTGTCCTAAATTTATTATTAATTAGCTTTGCTAAGTTAAAAATTCAAATATTAATTGTTTGGATTGAATTATTTTTTCTTTTTCTTGCCTTTGCCTACTCTTTTGATCTTGAGCTAGCGTATATATTTATCGGTGAGCCAAGCAAAATTTGGCTTATGATTTCTAAAGGTCTTTTTACTACGATCTATATTTCAGCAGTTTCAATTGCAATTGCTACTGCTATAGCAATCGTTGGAGCTATTGCTAAACTTTCAAATAATGGATTTGCTTATGCGATAGCAAGTTTTTATACGTCTTTATTTAGAGGACTCCCTCTTCTTTTACAAATTTATCTAATTTATATGGGCCTTCCTCAACTAGGATTCATGATTGATGCTATTCCTTCTGGTATTGCAGCCCTATCACTTTGTTATGGCGCGTACATGACGGAGATTTTTCGTGCAGGTATTCAAAGCATACCAAAAGGACAATGGGAAGCTTCAAGAGCATTGGGTTTTAAATTTGGATTGATACTTCGAAAAATTATATTACCTCAATCAATACCAATTATAGTTCCGCCAACTGGTAACCAATTTATTGCGATGCTTAAGGACAGTTCTTTAGTTTCCGTTCTTGGGATTTGGGAGTTAATGTTCATGGCCAAAAAAATAGGTTCGAAAGATTTTAATAATTTAGAAATGTTACTTACAGCTGCAATGATTTATTGGGCCCTTACAATCATTCTTGAGATTATCCAGGCTCGCATCGAAAGAAAGTATCAACAAAAGGCCTGACTATGAATGCAAGTAATGAAACTAAAAGCGAAAATCCAGTAATATCACTTTGTGATGTCAGTAAATGGTATGGAGATTTTCAGGCTCTTAAAGATATAAATCTTGAAATAAATCTTAAAGAAAAAATTGTTATCTGTGGCCCATCTGGATCAGGAAAATCTACTTTAATTCGATGTCTAAATCGACTTGAGGCGCATCAAGAAGGAAAAATTCATATCAGTGGAATTGAACTTCATGAAACTATGAAAGATGTCGACATTATTCGACGAGATATTGGAATGGTATTTCAAAATTTTAATTTATTTCCTCATTTAACTGTCCTTGAAAACTGCATGGCTGGGCCAAACTGGGTAAGAGGAATTGATAAAAAAGAAGCTGAAAAAAGAGCAGTTGCAATGCTCGAACAAGTCAAGATTCCAGAGCAGGCAGACAAATATCCAGATCAACTATCTGGTGGTCAGCAGCAGCGAGTTGCTATTGCTAGAAGTTTATGTATGCAGCCTAAGGTCATGTTATTTGATGAGCCAACTTCCGCGCTAGACCCCGAAATGGTTTCAGAAGTTTTAGATACCATGGTCGAGCTTGCAAATAGCGGCATGACTATGATTTGCGTAACTCATGAAATGGGCTTTGCTAGGCAAGTTGCAGATAGGATAATATTTATGGCAGATGGGGAGATTGTGGAGCAAAATACTCCAGACGAATTCTTTAATAATCCAAAAAGTGATCGAACTAAGACTTTTTTAGACCAAATTCTTATCTAACAATTTAAACATTCTTAAAATAGTCTTTAAAAGCATCAATAACTGCCAAGATATCTTTTTTACTAATACCTAAATGGCATACAAGTCTTCCTCGATTAAGATTAGAAATTATAATATTTCTATCAAAAAGATGCTTTTCTAAACTCTCTCTATGCTCTTTTGGGCAATCTACAAAAACCATGTTTGTTTGATTTTCACCATACTCTATAGTTAATTCTGATATTGATGATAAACCGTTAGCAAGAAATCTAGCATTATCATGGTCCTCTTGAAGTCTCTTGATATTATTCTTTAAAGCATACATTCCATAGCAGGCAATAACGCCAACTTGCCTCATACCGCCCCCAAGCATCTTTCGTAAACGCAAAGCTTTATTAATAGTGGCTTGATCGCCTACTAAAAGAGATCCAATTGGAGCGCCTAAGCCTTTTGATAAACATATTGAAATACTATCAAAACTTTTAGTTAAGAGCTTCATTGTTAAGCCTGAATGTATATGCGCATTAAATAAGCGAGCGCCATCTAAGTGTACTTTTAAACCTTTACTATGCGCCGCTTTTGCTAACTCATCAAGCTCCTGTTGAGGCTGAACTTTTCCAGAAAAAGTATTTTCTAAACAAAGTAGTTTTGTTACAGCATAGTGGGGGTCATTATCTTTAATTTGACTTAGCATATCGCTTACTTTCATAGATCCAGATTCTGAAGTATCAATAGGACAAATCCCTACGCCGCCTAGAACTGAAACTCCGCGAGCCTCATAGACGTTAGTGTGATAATGCCTGCCAATCAAAACCTCATCACCTCTTTGGCAATGGGCGAGCATAGCAGTTAGATTACTTTGAGTGCCGCTAGGGAAAAATAAGCTTGCTTCTTTTCCCAGGAGACTTGCTGCATATTCTTGTAGCTCAATTACTTCAATATCCTCTTCATAAACATCATCTCCAAGCTTTGTATTATCAATACTTGCAAGCATCTCATTAGAGGGTAAAGTAATTGTATCACTTCGAAAATCTATTGGATTCTCTAACTTCTCTTGGTTACTGATATTTCTCTTATATTGACTCATAACTAATTTTCTCTTAAGGTTTGTATTCTGGATAGGCTAAAGTAGCCACAAGATGGGTTCTAGAGTCCTCTCCACCATTAAGAGCAGTATGGTAGCCTCGCGTATCCGTAAAATATACGGAGCCATCAGCAGGAAGGTGGGTGCAGTGATGATTTACTATAAATAAAGCACCTGGGTTTGTATAAATTGGAATATGTATCCGTGGCTCAGGATCTCTATGCCATGAATTACAATTAAAACTATCTTTTTCTAGTATGCGAATCCTTCCAATAGGGTAACGAGCTGACAGCTCCTTATGAATAGTTTCAAAATAAGTACCCTTAAACACGTCAACGAGCTCCATAAATGAACTCTCATTGACTAGCTCATCCTTTGCGATCTCTTCATAGCTATCATCTACCCGAGTATAGTAGCGACCCACGAGATTATTATCAGCCTCAACAGAGCTATTCTTTCTTCGAGTCATCGCAAGAGCATGGAAACCTGATGCAGCAGTTTTAAACTCTGATTTAGCTTTAACTTCATCAAGCGCCTCTTGCATTTGATTGATATCAAACTTAAGATTTAATTTGATAATGTGCTCATTGCCTTTAAAAGAGGCAACTGATTCAATATCAACTTTTTTATTGATATATGAATTTAACTCTTTTGTGTCTTGCGCAATGCTCATTATTTAGATTTTATTTGGGATAAAGATTTAAATTATATAACTAAAATTTTAAAAAGGCTTAACAACAACAAGAATGATAATACCCGCAAGAAGCAAAACTGGTACCTCATTAAACCATCGATAAAAAGTATGACTACGAGTATTTCTATCTTCAGCAAATACTCTCACCAAATAACCGCAATAAAACTGATAAGCAATTAGAATGACAACTAGAACCAACTTAAGCTGAAGCCAATATTGATCAGCATAGACTTCCCAGGCATAACCATATAGCATCCAAGCGCCCATAAGCGTCGTAATAACAAAGCTTGGTATCATAATGCCTCTATATAGTTTTCGCTCCATTATTTTGAAGCGCTCTATACTAATTTCATCCGTTGACATAGCATGGTAAACAAAAAGTCGCGGCAAATAAAACAGTGCTGCAAACCAAGTTATTACCGTCAAGATGTGAAAAGCCTTAATCCAAAGCATTTGAACTCCAAAATAGTTACATAATACCGTCAGAATGCAATGAATTTATAGGATTAATTAAAGAAGTTATATGAAACACTATCTATTGATTAACAGTTATTATGATGATTGACATAGTAAAATTTACCTAGTCTTTATAATTAAACTTAAATGCTAAACTTTTTTAAAAAAAATCAAAGCCCTGAGTCTGAAGGTGAGCCAAAAAAACCTTCACTAAAAGAAAGGCTATTTAAATCCAAAACTAAACTTGGAGATGGCCTTTCATCGCTTCTCATAGGTAAAAAGAAAATAGATGAAGAGCTTCTTGAAGATTTAGAAATGCTTTTAATTGGTGCAGATATAGGTATTCAAACAACTGATAAGGTTATTGAATCTGTGAGAAAAAAAGCATCTAGAAAAGAACTTAAGGACAGTGATGGTCTTTATGAACTTATAAAAATTGAACTTGAATCACTCTTAATTAAAGAAAATTTACTACAAACAAATATTGATAAAACTTTTGTTATTCTTGTTGTTGGTATTAATGGCGCTGGAAAAACTACCACGATTGGTAAGCTTGCTAAGCTATTTCAAAGTGAAGGAAAAACTGTAATGCTTGCAGCTGGAGACACTTTTCGAGCTGCTGCTGTGGAGCAGCTTCAAGTCTGGGGTCAGAGGAATGATATTCCAGTCATCGCTCAAAAAACAGGGGCTGACGCAGCCTCAGTTGTATATGATGCCTACCAGTCAGCGATTGCTAAAAATATTGATATCTTAATTGCAGATACTGCAGGAAGACTTCATACGCAAGATAATTTGATGCAAGAACTTGAAAAAATTAAGAGAGTACTAAAAAAGCATAATGAAGATGCGCCACATGAAACTCTCTTAGTTATTGATGGTGGGTCAGGACAAAATGCAATTCAACAAGCAAATGAATTTCATAAATCCATCAACCTATCGGGACTCGCTGTCACTAAACTTGATGGAACAGCTAAAGGCGGGGTTTTATTTGCAATTTCAGACTCTCTTAAACTGCCTATTCGTTTTATTGGGGTTGGTGAAGCAATCGATGATTTAAAACCTTTTAATGCAAAAGATTTTGTTGATGCTTTATTTGATTAGTTAACTTATTTATGATTTTATAGAGCTACTGATAGTATCAATCTTCTTAGCAAGCTCGGTGTCAAGCTTTGTTATTCCGCCCTCACTATGAGTAATCAAATTAATCTCAACTCTATTATAAACATTTGACCATTCTGGATGATGATCCATAGCTTCTGAGGTAATTGCAACTTCAGTCATAAAGCCAAAAGCTTGGATAAAGTTAGCAAACTTAAACGTTTTAGATAGCTTTTCATTGACGATACTCCAGTCATTAAGTTCCTTTAGACATTCATTTAATTGTTTATTAGATAAAATCAAATCAAACCTCCTTTAAGAGCTCTTTTGCTCCCATAGATAATAGCTTATTTGCAACAAGCTCGCCTAACGCCCGTGGTTCTGATATATCACCACTTTCTTCTACCCTTAAAATAACCCCAGAATCAACATTACCTACCATACCCTTAAGATTCATCTCATTGTTATTACTTACTGCATAACCGCCAATTGCGACTGAACATCCACCCTCAAGAGTAGAATTCATTGTCCTTTCAGCACAAACCTCATTCATGGTTTTTGTATTTATAAGCGGTTTTATAAGGCTAATTATGTTTTTATCACCTTTTCTAATCTCTATACCTAAAGCGCCCTGACCAACTGCAGGAAGGGATTTTTCAGCACTCAGATGCTGTTTAATTCTATCTTCAAAACCCAGCCTTATAAGACCTGAGCATGCCAATATAATTGCATCATACTCACCATTATCTAGCTTTCTTAATCGAGTATTAACATTTCCTCTTAAATCTAAAATAACTAAATCAGGTCTTAATGCTTTTAATTGAACTATTCGTCTTAAACTACAGGAGCCAACTCTGGCGCCATATGGGAGTTCATTAATATTATCAAAATCATTTGAAACAAATGCGTCAAAAGGATTTTCTCGCTCCAAAATTGCACCAACCTCAAATTCCTTTGGAAGCTCATAGGGAACATCTTTCATAGAATGAACAGCAATATCAGCCCTTCCTTCCAAAATACCTATTTCGAGTTCTTTAATAAAAAGGCTTTTGCCGCCAATTTTTGAAAGTGGTGAATTTAATATCTTGTCACCCTGAGTAGTCATTTTTACCAATTCAACTTCTAGGTCAGGATAAAAAAATTGAAGTCTTGACTTTACAAACTCTGCCTGCCAAAGGGCCAAAGGACTTTTACGTGTTGCAATTTTAAGCACTGTGATAACGTCTCCAATTCAATTTACTACCAACAATATTTTATCGGGTGTTTATTGATAATGTTGGCTTTTGACAATTATATTATGATGATAAAAATATGATTTCAAAAATTATTACTCATCTAAAAAAGGTTTTTATATTATTTTCAGTAACTTATCGTCTATATAGTGGAATAATGTGCAGTAATTGAAATTCGTATTAATTACAGAGTAAATTGAACTATGAAGTCTGAAAAAAATCATTTATGGGGTGGGCGCTTTAATGAGCCAACAGATGAATTTGTCAAAATTTTTGGTGCGTCTGTTACTTTTGATAAAGTTCTAGCACTCTATGACATTGAGGGCTCAATCGCTCATGCAACAATGCTTTGTGAAGTCAGTGTCTTAACTAATGCTGAGCTCAAAGAAATTCTTAAAGGTCTTGATAAAGTCAAAGATGAGATAGTGAATAATCAATTTAGCTGGTCAGTTGAACTGGAAGATGTTCACATGAATATTGAATCAAGGTTAACTGAAATTTGCGGGGATTCGGGGAAAAAACTTCACACTGGTCGCTCTCGAAATGATCAAGTTGCGACTGATATTAGGCTCTATCTTAGAGACCAAGTTCGCCTTATTACGAAAGAGCTAGAAAGACTTTTAAATGCTCTTCTTGATCTTGCAGAGCAAGAAAAAGAAACAATTATGCCTGGCTTTACTCATCTCCAAGCTGCTCAACCAATTAGCTTTGGCCATCATTTATTGGCCTATTTTGAGATGCTCAAGCGAGATCGTGAGCGTCTTCAAGAGAGCTTTAAAAGAATTAATACAATGCCACTAGGAAGTGCTGCTCTTGCAGGGACTAGTTATCCAATTAATCGCGAACGTACTGCTGAACTTTTAGGATTTGAGCGAATAAGCTTAAACTCGATTGACGCGGTTAGTGACCGTGACTTTGCGATTGAATTTGCTTCAAATGCGAGTCTAATTATGATGCATCTTTCAAGGTTTTCTGAAGAGCTCATTTTATGGTCAAGTGCGCAATTTGAATTCATATCTCTTCCTGATAGCTTTTGTACAGGCTCATCGATTATGCCTCAAAAGAAAAATCCAGATGTTCCAGAATTAGTGCGTGGTAAAACTGGCCGAGTTACTGGTAATTTAATTTCACTTTTGACAATAATGAAAGGTCAGCCATTGGCATACAATAAGGACAACCAAGAGGATAAAGAGCCACTATTTGATAGTGTTGAAACTATTTATTCTTGTCTTCGTGTGTTTGCTGACATGGTTCCAACGATCAAAGCTAATAAAGAAAACATGTATCAATCTGCACTTAAAGGTTATACCACTGCAACTGATTTAGC
Source organism: uncultured Candidatus Thioglobus sp. (assembly GCA_905618925.1). GTDB lineage: Bacteria > Pseudomonadota > Gammaproteobacteria > PS1 > Pseudothioglobaceae > Pseudothioglobus. Next base: position 11,707 of record CAJQTG010000015.1, read on the forward strand.
TGATTATCTTGTAAAGAAGGGTTTAGCTTTTAGAGATGCGCATGATGTCGTTGGTAAAGTTGTGGCCTATGGAATCAAAGAAAGTAAAGACTTGGGTGAATTTACAATCAATGAACTCAAAAACTTCAACTCATTAATTGAACAAGATATTTTTGATGTCATCTCTCTAGAGGGTTCTATTAATTCTCGAAATCATCTTGGCGGAACCTCTCCAAAACAAATTTCAATTGCCATTAAAACAGGGCGTAAATCCATTAAGTAATGCAAATAGTCTTTGCAGGAACTCCTAAATTTGCTGTCGAATCCCTAGCTATTCTGCATAAATCTGATCATGAGGTAATTGGGGTATATTGTCAGCCCGATAGGCCAAAAGGAAGAGGAAAGGTTTTAACAGCCTGCCCAGTCAAGCTATACGCAGAAGAAAATAATTTGAGAGTCATTCAGCCTGAAGATTTCAGTAGTGAGCAAAACCAAAAAATACTTGCCTCACTAAACCCAGATATCATGGTAGTCGCAGCGTATGGTCAGATTCTTCCAAGTAAAGCACTTAAAACTCCAAGACATGGATGTCTTAACATTCATGCATCGCTTCTGCCTCGATGGAGAGGAGCTGCCCCTATCGAAAGAGCAATCCTTGCAGGTGATAAAGAAACTGGAATTTCAATTATGCAAATGAATGAGGGTCTGGATACTGGAGATGTTTTAATTGCACAAAAATATTTAATTACAAACGATGATACTTCTGCATCACTCACTAACTCTTTATCAGTTATGGGGGCTGAATTGATCTTTAATGCTTTAAATCGATTAAAAGAATTAAAAGCTATACCTCAAAATGATAAGGACGCGATTTATGCAAAAAAGATTGTGAAAGGAGAGTCTCAAATAAACTGGCATCAAAGCGCAGAAAAGATAAGCCTAATGGTTAGAGCCTTTAATCCCCGTCCTATAGCTCAAACTAATGCAAAAGCTAAACAATTCGAAAGCAAAGTTATTAGAATTATAGAGGCTGAAGAAGTTCAACATGAATCCTCAAAAATCCCAGGAACAGTCATTGAGCAAAGCAAGGACGCTTGCTATATTGCAACTGGGAATGGCGTTTTAAGCCTCAAGAAAGTCCAGCTCGCTGGAAAAAATAAAGTTTCAATTAAAGACTTTAATAATGCCTATCAATTACTTGAGCTAAGCTAAAAATACACCCTTAATTAATAAACCCAATCTGCCTCCATGCCTCATAAGCCACAATTGAAACACAGTTTGAAAGGTTTAGGCTTCTTGAGCCTTTTTGCATAGGTAGTGTTATGCCTTCATATTCATCCATTATTTCCTTTGGAAGGCCCTTAGTTTCAGAGCCAAATAGAAAAGAATCATCAGCATAATATTTAACGTCAGCATAGCTTCTACTTACTTTTGTACTGACAAAATAAATCTTAGAAGGGCTAGCTTTGTCTAAGTAATCATCAAAATTTTCATACTCATAAACATTAGCTAACTCTTTGTAATCAAGCCCAGCTCGCCTTAAGCGTTTATCATTAATCTCAAATCCATAAGGCTTTATAAGGTGAAGATTTGCACCCATATTTGCTGATAAACGTATTAGACTTCCTGTGTTAGTAGGTATCTCAGGTTGGTATAAAACTAAATTTAACATATGGCTACTTTTCACAAATAACATCATCATCCCATAGAACATAAACCAATTATCAAAACTCGCATGTTGATATAATATTAAAATGAAAAATCACTTAAAAATTGGAAGATTTTTACAAACCCAATTAACCTAAATTTACTCCATGTCTATAAGAAAATCGACTAAAGACTATCTTAAGACGGATGTCAAAGATATATTAAAACTCTTATGTTTAGCACTTGATCAAACTAAAGAGCAGCTGTTTTCAAATCCTGAATATGAGTTAAATGATTTAGAACTCAAAGCACTTGATAATTTAATTAAACAAAGAGAGAGTGGAAAGCCTTTTGCCTATCTCAAAGGCTCTCAAGGATTTTATGATCTTGATTTTATTGTCTCGCCTGCAACTCTCATTCCAAGGCCCGAAACAGAGCTATTAATCGATATTGCGCTTGATACGCTTGATACAAATAAAAAAATAAGTGTTTTAGACCTAGGAACTGGAAGCGGCATAATAGCCATAACTCTTTCTGAAAAACGACCAAAATGGAAGTTTTCAGCCACCGATAAGTCAATTGATGCGCTGAATATTGCCAAACTTAATTCAACTAAAGATATCGATTTTTATTGTGGCAGCTGGTTTGATCCACTACCTCTTAAAAAATTTGATTTAATTGTCAGTAACCCGCCTTACATTACTGAGCATGACCCACACTTGGAAGATCTAAAATATGAACCTATTGAGGCCTTGGTCTCAGGTGATGATGGACTTAATGACATCAGAGAAATCATCGCCAAATCAACAGAATTTCTTAATATCGGTGGGTATTTACTGCTTGAACACGGTTATGATCAAAAAGATAGAATTGTTAAGTTATTAGAAGAGTCTTTTACAAATATCAAAACATTTAAAGATCTGAATAAGGTCGACAGGGCGATCCTTGCAGAACTAAGGTAACTCAAAAAATTCTGCTTTTTTCTTTGAAGACTTTTGTTGAGCTAATATGACCCCAGAAATAACGATTAAAGCTCCAAATGCTTGGTGCCATACCCAACTATCACCAAGAAGAAATAGCATAAACATGACGTAGAATGGAACGGCATTTAAATGAAATGACGCCAAACCAATTCCGAGTTGGCTAACAGCCTTTATCCAGAAAATTTGAGAAATTCCTAACCCCAGCCAAGCGTAGATAAGCACTAAGCCTAAATGTTCAATAGTAATAATTGACGTAGTATTAGTTAAATCAAGAAATGCACTACAGACAAAATATAAGAATATTGATAGCCCGGCCATGCCAAAAGATGTGACTGCTGTTTGACCTAAGTTAGTCATGCCAGGAAGGCTTTTGACTGTTGCTCTGGAGCCCCAAGCAAATAATGCAACTCCAACAACTCCTATGAGAGCAGCTATGCCAACATTATCCTCTCTCAATGAGGCGCCTGAAGCAATATAGCCACCAAGTAATACTAGCAAGACACCAATAAAAAACCATAATGTCATTTTGCGTCCATCAAGTAGCATCTCCAAACTCACAGCAAAAACTGGCATTGTGGCTACTGCTAATGCTGCAATTACTGGTGTTGTTAATGACTGAAGCATAAGGATTAAAAAAGCCCCAATTCCAAATCCTGATACGCCTATTACAAAACCCTTTGACCATTTAGCAGATTTGACTTTTTGTATTCCTTCAATAAATAACCAAATTATAAAAATTAAAATAAAGGAAAAAACATTTCGAGCTGTGATTACGCTAACAACATCCCAGTCCTTTAATAAATATTCAGCAGCAGGAAAGCCTGTTGCAAAAAGTAGAATAGAAAATACACAGAGAAAGTTAGATTTAACAATTGTTGTTTCGTTTGCAGTTGACTCTTTTGAAGTAGCTTTACTCATAGTTTTAAAGAGTTGAATGGGGTGAATTGCAGACTCGCAATATAACAGAAACTATTAATTTAGCAATATTTATTTACCGCTCTAAATTTATTCAAATCTCGATCAATATGAAAATTCAAGATTGTCAAAAGCATCATTGTCGATGTATAATAATTTTTATCAAGATAAAGGCTTATTAAGCGCTGCCTTGAAAATAGGATTTAAGTGATTTATTATCATTTTTTTTTATACTCAACGCAACTATTAGAGGTTACTTATGCTTGAAAAAAAACACATTGGTCAATCCACCCAAAGTATTTGGGGTGGAGAGCAAGAACACGAACTATATGAGCGCTCTACTCAAGTTCCAGTCGTTCACAGCGTTTCATTTGCTTATAAAGATATTGATACTTGGCATAAAGTCGCCCTAGGGGAGGCTGAAGGCCATATATACTCTCGAAATACGAACCCAACAGTCCGCGCTTTTGAGGACAAAGTAAAAGAACTTGAAGGCGCTGAAGCGGCGACTAGCTTTTCCTCTGGAATGGCGGCAATTAGCAACACCTTGGCAACCTTTTTAAAGCCAGGCGACCGCATTGTTTCAATCAAGGATAGTTACGGGGGCACAAATGTCATTTTTAATGAATTTTTACCGCCACTTAATATCGATGTTAGTCTTTGTGAAACAGGAGATTATGCGCAAATAGAAAGTGAAATTGCTAAAGGCTGCAAAGTGTTATATTTAGAAACACCAACCAATCCAACCATTAAAATTACAGATATCAAGCGCCTAAGCGCAGCAGCTAAAAAAGTAGGCGCCCTAGTCGTTGTTGATAATACCTTCGCAACTCCAATTAATCAAAGGCCGCTTGCACTTGGCGCTGACATTACGCTGCACTCTGCCTCTAAATATCTAGGAGGTCACGCAGATGCTCTTGGTGGGGTGATTTGTGGCAATCAAGACTTGGTTAAGAAAGTTTATCATTACCGTGAAATAAACGGTGCTACCCTTGCTCCAATGGATGCCTATAGCCTCTTAAGAGGCATGAAAACATTAAAGCTTCGAGTTCAAAGACAAAATGAAAGCGCAATGCTAATCGCAACGTACCTACAAAATCATCCTTTAGTTGAGCACGTTAACTACCCTGGACTCACATCTCATCCTGGCCATGAGGTCGCTAAAGAGCAAATGAATGGAGGCTTTGGCGGAATGTTAAGTTTTGCTGTTAAAGGCGGCCTGGAGTCAATAAAGAAATTTTTACCAAAACTTAAATATGCCCATATGGCGGCTAATTTAGGATGTGTTGAGACTGTTGTTGGCCCTCCATTTACAACAAGTCATGTGGAGTGCAGTGCAGAAGAGCGAATGGCAGCTGGCATACCTGAAGGTTTAGTAAGATACTCAACTGGAATTGAAGATGTAGAGGATCTGATTGCTGATTTAGAGCAGGCATTTAAAGAAATTTCTTAAGAAGTTAAGGAGAATATAATGAAACAAGAGAGAAGGAGATTTGCTCAACAAGAGTACCTTGATAGACAACTAAAGACTCGAATGTCAATGAATACTTTAAATGTAGAGGTCTTAATTGTTTATGACCCCGCTAATATGTTTTGGTTAACGGGTTATGATGGCTGGTCATTTTATGTTCACCAGTGCGTTGTTATTACAACCGATGGTGGTCTTTTTTGGTATGGCAGAGGGATTGATGCAAAAGGAGCAGAGCTTACTACTGACCTTGAATTAAATAATATCCTCTCATATCCAGATGATTATGTCATGAGCCCAGAGAGACATCCAATGGAGTTCCTTGCAAACATCCTAAAAGAGAAAGGCCTACATAATAAAAGAATTGGCCTAGAAAAAGATAACTACTATTTCTCTGCTAGAGCTGCAGAGTCTTTATATAGCTCACTTCCTTCAGCAACTTTTAGCGATCAAACAGGCCTAGTTAATTGGCAAAGAGCGGTTAAATCGGCTACTGAAATTACTTACATGAAACGTGCGGGTAAGGTTATCGAAGGAGTTTATGAAAGGGTCATGAAGGTTGCAGAGCCTGGAATGAAGAAAAATGATTTGGTAGCAGAAATATATCACGCAGGCGTTCAAGGTCATCAAGGCCATTATGGAGACTACGCATCATTCGTGCCACTTATTGGAGCAGGAGAAGAGGCTGCTGCCTGTCACATGACATGGAATGATGAGCCACTTAAAAATAATGAAGGTATGTTTTTAGAGCTTGGAGGAGCATACGCAAGATACCACTGCCCTTGCTCAAGAACTTTATTTCTAGGAACGCCTCCCCAGCAGTACCTAGATATTGAAAAAGTAATTAATGAGTGCATTGAAAATGCTATTGAAATGTTTAAGCCAGGCAATACCTGCGCTCAAATTTCAGATAACTTTACAGCGACTCTAAAAAAATATGGTTATGAAAAAAATAATCGATGCGGCTACCCTATTGGTTGCAGTTACCCGCCGGACTGGGGTGAGCGCACAATGAGTCTTCGCGGAACCGATCAAACAGTTTTAGAAGAAAATATGACATTTCATTTTATGCCCGCTATTTGGTTTGATGACTGGGGTTTTGAAATGACTGAGAGTATCCGTGTTGGAAGAAATGGCGGCGAATGCCTATCCAATGTTCCTAGAAAGCTATTAATTAAGTAAGATTTTTCTTCACTAGATCTGACTTTTTGATTAAGCCTACTGGAATAATATCCGTGTCTTTGATTTTATTTAAGACCGCATAACTGAAATAGCGTCTCATGCCAATATCCGCCCTTAAGACCCTCTTAATAAATTCTTGGTAATCATTGACGTCTTTTACAAGAACTTTTAAAATGTAGTCTAAACCTCCGCCCACTGACCAGCATGATAGAACTTCATCAAAGCCAAGTATAGCTTCTTCAAATCGTTCAAACTGGCCTTGTTTATGACTCTCAAGCTCAACCTCTGTAATCACAAGGTGAAAATTGTCTAAAAATGAAGAAGAGAGTCTTGCGCCATAACTTTCAATAATCCCAGCCTCCTCTAATCTTTGAAGTCTATCCCATGAAGGAGTGAGTGATAAATTAAGTTTTTCTGCAAGAGCAGTTTTGGTTATTCTTCCCTCTTCCTGAAGAATTACCAGTATCTGAATATCTCTTTCATCGAGCTTATGCATGTAACCATTATCACTCTAAATGACAATTAATTGAGCAAAAAAATTCACTTATATGTGAATTAGTGATAATAATCAGTAGTTTAGACGACTCACATAAGTTTTATCTAGCTATTAAGACTCTCTATGATATTAGAAATTTGATCAAAAGTAGCCTGGTTTGAAGTAAAGACTGGCTTTCCAATAGCTGCCTCAATTTCAGGAATTATTTCTGCAGATCTCATTGCAGTGCAAGATATGAAGAGTCCATCAGCATCCTCATGAATTGCCGCCTTCGCAGCTGAAATGATTTCCTCAGTAGGAAGCATAGCGACGTCTCTATCATCGCTCATATCCATATGCATTGAAGATACCATTTCAACCCCATTTCGCTCTAAGTACCCCCTTAAAAGAGAGGAAACTTCTTCACTATAAGGCGTTAGAATACTAATCTTTTTAAAGCCTCGCGCTTTGAAGTTTGCAACAACCGCTTGAGAAGTAGAAAGGACTTTTGCAGTTGGCTTGCTTTCATGAATTGCAAACTCTATCGCCTCATCACCAACAATGGACGAGGAAGAGGTGCAATTAAAAACAATTAGATCAAGATCATAATTAGGGAGTATTAGTGCAGCAGCTTCAGACAAGTCATCGCCAATCGCAGCTAAAGATTCTGGAGTCATAGGGTTTGCAAAATGAATTCGGTTGAAATAAAAGTCATAGTCTGGCTTTTGCTCTGAGTACATTCTGACAAAGTCACGCTCAAAGGTGAAATCTGTATTTAAAACGATCAGACCAACCGATGGCCTCTCAGTATTTCTAGTTAAAGTTTCTGAGATATTATATTTTTTTGATTCAATAGTCATAATTAATGCTTAATAGAGTTAGAAAATAAGTGCATTACAATCACACCAGAAATAATTAAAGCCATTCCAATGAGTGATCCAAGGTCTGGGATTTCTTTATACACAAATGCGCCAACACATGCAACTAAAACAATCCCTAATCCCGACCAAACAGCATAAACCACACCTAAAGGAAGGTCCCTTAGAGCAAGTGTCATGAGCCAAAAAGAAATTAGGTAGAAAACTACAAGAAATGTTGTTGGAACGAGCCTTGAAAACTCTTCAGTTGCCTTAAGTAGGCTTGTTCCAGCTACTTCAGCTGCAATTGCAAGCGCCAAGTAAAAATAGCTCATATAAATTTAGAGTTAACTATAAAAGCCACATTGTAAACTTAAGAAATACCTTTATGTAAAATTTAAACCTGATTAATTACAGAAATTCAAAACGACTATTCTGTAATTGTCATCTTAGTTTTCACATAGAAAGGAGAGCGCCAATAAGTCGAGCCATTAAAGGTTCCACAATTAAGTAACCCTACTGTTCCAAATGCAATATCGATCCTATGTTAAGAAATATTAAAGAAGAAACTAAAAAAAATTGAAGTTGGCCTATAAGCCGGGTTCTGTATGACCGAAGCCATGATAGCCATTCATCTATGATACTTGTTACCAAGCATCTTTAGCACTCTACCCGAAGACAACGCGAGCAGCGCCAATGCCTTCCTATTTGAGCTTGCTCCAAATGGGGTTTACCATGCCACACTTATCACTAAGTGCGCGGTGAGCTCTTACCTCACCATTTCACCCTTACCTATCGAAACAGGCGGTTTATTTTCTGCTGCACTTTCCGTCGCATCACTGCGCCTAGCCGTTAACTAGCACTTTGCTCTTTGGAGCCCGGACTTTCCTCCCAGTACAAATGCACTCGGCGACTATCCGGCCAACTTCAAGGGAAAATTATACTCTAGGAATTCACCGATTAAACAGTGCACTAAGATCGAGTAAAAACTTTGTCTAACTCTGAAAGGTTATAGGAATATTATCCAGCACTTTGTGAATATTTTCACCGTCAGTATCAACCGCAACAGTAACAGGCATATCTTTAACTTCAAGCTCATAGATCGCCTCCATTCCCATTTCCTCAAAGGCAACAACTTTTGCCTTTTTAATGGATTTAGAAATCAAGTAAGCAGCGCCGCCAACAGCAATCAAATAACTTGCCTTGTGCTTTTTAATACTTTTTATAGTTGATTCACCGCGCTCTGCTTTACCAATCATGCCTAAAATTCCTGTATTCTCTAGCATCATGTCAGTAAATTTATCCATCCTGGTTGCAGTTGTTGGTCCTGCAGGACCTATCACCTCATCACCAACAGCATCAACTGGTCCGACATAATATATAAATTTATTATCAAAATTAACGCCTTTAGGAAGTCCTTCACCACTATCAATCATTGACTTAAGACGTTTATGGGCTGAGTCCCTTCCAGTAATAATTGTTCCAGACAAGAGCAGCGTATCTCCAATATTCCAATGATCCATTTGTGATTGAGTTAAGTTATTTAAATCAACTTTTGTATACTTAGAAACGTCCATCTCTAAATCTGGATAAAGACTTAAATCAACCTCAGGTAATTCAGCAACACCTGAGCCATCCAATGTAAAGTGAACATGCCTCGTAGCAGCGCAGTTTGGAATCATTGCAACCGGAAGTGAAGCCGCGTGAGTTGGATAATCCTGAATCTTAACGTCAAGAACAGTTGTTAGGCCGCCCAAACCCTGAGCGCCAATTCCAAGCGCATTAATCTTATTAAATAAATCAATTCTTAGAGCTTCTATTTCAGTAGGCTCACTTTTATCTTTAATTTGATTAATATCAATTGGATCCATTAGCGCTGATTTAGCCATTAGCATTGCTTTTTCAGCAGTTCCACCCACTCCTATTCCAATCATTCCTGGAGGGCACCAACCCGCTCCCATTGTTGGAATTGTTTTCAGGACCCAATCTGTTAGATTATCATCAGGATTTAGAACTGTAAATTTTGATTTATTTTCAGAGCCACCTCCCTTAGCAGCAACCGTAATATCTAATTTACTTCCTTTAACAAGTTTAGTATGGATAACGGCTGGAGTATTGTCTTGAGTATTTTTTCTACTAAATAATGGATCGCTAACGATTGATGCCCTTAAGCGGTTATCAGGCTCATTGTAGGCCCTCCTTACTCCTTCATTGATCATATCTTCAAGGGAAAGCTTAGACTCCCACTGTACGTCCATTCCAACTTCAACAAAAACGTTAACAATTCCAGTATCTTGACAAATTGGCCTCTTACCCAGCGCGCACATTTTGGAGTTTATTAAAATCTGAGATATCGCATTTTTTGCGCTTTGATTGGTTTCTCTTTCATAAGCTGAAACCATTGCACTAATAAAATCAGGCGAATGATAATAAGAAATATACTGTAATGCAGAATGAATACTTTCGACTAAGTGGGTTTGTTTAATAATCATATTGAATTGTATTTATCTAATGTCTAGTATATTAAAGCAGGATATATTATAATCTCTTTTCATTTTAATCATTTTTTTTCTAGGATTCCCTTATGTTAAATTTATTCAATGGTCAAAATCTATCGATCGATCTTGGTACAGCTAATACACTTATCTATATGGACGGTAAAGTAGTTCTAAATGAACCCTCAGTTGTTGCTTTAAGGCATGAAAAGGGCGCTTTAGAGTCAACAGTTATAGCAGTAGGTCAAGAAGCAAAAAATATGCTTGGAAGAACACCTGGCTCAATTGAAGCCATTAGGCCAATGAAAGATGGCGTAATTGCTGACTTTAAGGTCACTGAAAAAATGCTTCAATACTTTATGAAAAAAGTTTTAAAAGCTGGCTTTTTCTCACCAAGCCCTAAAGTTCTAATTTGTGTCCCATGTGGTGCTACTCAAGTTGAAAGACGTGCAATTAAAGAAAGCGCTGTAGGCGCTGGAGCAAGAGATGTTTACCTTATTGAAGAGCCTATGGCGGCAGCTCTTGGGGCTGGCATGGCAATTGAAGAAGCTTCAGGCGCAATGGTGCTTGATATTGGTGGTGGAACCTCTGAAATCGCAATACTATCTTTAAATGGAATCGTTTATTCTGACTCTTTGAGAGTTGGAGGTGATGTTTTTGATGATACTATTGTTAAATTTGTAAGAAGGGTTCACGGCATTATTATTGGTGAAGCCACTGCTGAGCAAATTAAAGAAGAGGTTGGAAGTGCTTTTGAATCAAAAATCGTTCGTAAGAACGAATTTAGAGGACGCGCTGTTTCTACTGGCCTTCCTGTTGCTTTTGAAATCACTAATTCTGAAATATTAGAGGCCATGAGCGAACCACTAGGAATGATAGTAAGCGCACTAAGAACCGCTCTTGAGCAAACGCCTCCCGAACTATCATCAGATATTGCGCAAAATGGTCTAGTTATTACTGGTGGTGGCGCTCTTTTAGAGGGTATTGATAAACTAATTCATAATCAAACAAACCTGCCTGTTACTATTGCAGATGATCCACTTACCTGCGTTGCAAGAGGCGGAGGGCTTGCCCTAGAAATGATTAATCAACATGGTATGGGGTTTTTGGCTGCTGAGTGAATAAAGATAAGTCGAGGAATTAGTAATGCGACTTTTAAAACTGCTCGTTCCAGTACTTCTTTCAATTATATTAATTGTATTAGATACTCGTTTTTCTTACCTAGATAATTTTAAAAAAATTACCTTAACTCTTTTTAGTCCAATTTATGTAATTGTTGATTTGCCCAGTCAAGTTATTGACTGGGTTAATGACAAAGGCGCTGATAATGAAGCTTTAATTAGTGAAAATGATTATCTAAAAGGCCAATTAATTGAACTTAAAGTAAGACTTCAAACCTACAATAATTTAGCTTTAGAAAATCAAAAAATTTCAAAGCTTTTAGATTCAAGCTATGAAATACCAAATCATGATGTTTTGCTTGCCCGTATTAAGTCAATCGCTCAGTCTAGACTGTCCAAAAAAATAGTTATTGACAAGGGTTCAAATTATGGAGTAGCCCTATCTCAACTTATAATTAGCTCAGATGGTGCTGTTGGTCAGGTTACGCAAGTAACTCCTATGTTCGCAACGGTTCGACTTCTCACTGACCCAACCCAGTTTATGCCCGTTAAAAACTCAAGAAATGGAATTAGGGGCATTACTAAGGGAATGGCATCAACTGAAAAAGGCATGATGGTTGAGTATGTGCCATTAGATTCAGATGTTAAAGTTGGAGATTTATTTCTTACTAGTGGAATTGGCAATTCATACCCATCTGGCTATCTTGTTGGAAGAGTAACCTCAATTGATGATTCACTAGATGTTTCGTTCTTATCAATTACACTTCGGCCAGCTCAAAATATGAATAAATTAGAAATGGTCCTTATTGTTAAAGGAAAAAATGACTAATTCAAACCACTTTTTTCTTCTAGTTAAAATATCTATTATTGCATTTATAATTGGTGCAATTTCGCTTCCATCTTCTCTAGAGCTTGCCTCTCCTTTTTGGATATTATCTTTTTTTAGCTACTGGCTTATTTATTCAAATGGTAAAAATATCTTTACCTCTGCATTTATTCTTGGAATATTACTTGATATCATTCAGGGAGGGGTCTTAGGTCAAAATGCTCTAGCACTAGTTCTTAGCTCCGCTTTTATTTTGAATGTAAAAAAATCTTTTTTTGTTTCAAATTTAACGACTCAACAGGTTTATATTTTTTTAGGGTCTGTAATTTATTTGAGTGTATTTTTATTGGTCCACCAATTAGCTCAAGGCCTAAATTTTGATTGGCTGATATTACTTTCTCCATTTACTGGTGCAATTTTATGGCCCTTAATTCGCTCCTTATTAGCAAAACTTAAGCAATAAATAAGTTACAGATATGGAAAAAATTGGAAACATCAAGCGCGAAAAAATAGTATTCAAATCAAGAGTAATTTTTTCCGCGATCATAATGCTTTCAATGACACTGATCTTAATACTAAGACTCTTTAATCTCCAAGTAACTAAGCATGATTATTATTTAGAGGAAGCGCTTGGTAATCAAATGCAAAACCTTCCTATAACTCCAATTCGAGGAGATATTCTAGATCGAAATGGGAAAATTCTAGCAACCAATGAATTTTCTTATATATTAACAATCACTCCAGAAAAAGTAACTAACTTAAACGAAACATTAATTGGATTAGAAATAAGTGATTTAATTACTTATAAAGATATTAAAAAGTTTAATAAAAATTTAAGTCGCTATAAAAATTTCCACAACATACCCTTAAAATTCAACCTCTCTGAGTCATCAGTCGCTTCATTCCTTGTTGAAAACCAGCAATCTGGAGTTGAGATTGAGCCATATTTTCATCGTGTTTATCCATATGGCGTTTCGAGTGCACATATCATTGGGTACGTCTCTTCAATAAGTAAAAAAGATAAAAGTAATTATGATAAAAAAAATTATAATGGTACAAATTTTGTTGGCAAGACAGGTATTGAAAAACAATATGAAAAGCTACTTCATGGACAATCTGGGATAAAACAAATCGAGAGAAATGTTGCTGGCCGAATCGTAGATACTAAAATTATTACTCCTTCTATTGCTGGGAAAGATATTTTCTTAAATATTGATATAGATTTGCAACTTAAGGCTGAGTCACTTCTTGGAAATAGTAGAGGCGTTATAGCACTTATAAATGTTAAAGATGGATCAATACTCAGCCTAGTAAGCACGCCTTCATTTAATCCAAATTGGTTTGTTAATGGAATATCAGTTGAAAGATATAATGAGCTCAGTAGCAACCAAGATTTACCACTCTTTGATAGAAGCATTAAGGGTCTCTACCCTCCTGGATCGACTATCAAGCCAATGGTTGCCTTGGCTGGCTTAGAGCTAAGTAATATAACCATTAAAGACAGCACTTTCTGCCCTGGTTACTACAAATTAAATAATTATTCTAGAAAGTTTAATGACTGGAAGCGCACTGGACATGGACATATGAATGTTGTTGAAGCTATCGCACAATCCTGTGATGTATTTTTCTATGACCTAGCTTTCAATATGGGTATTGATCAAATCCATGATAGTCTTTCATATTTTCAATTTGGCAAACAAACAGGGATTGACTTGCCAGGAGAACTTGGCGGAATCCTTCCTTCTAGAGAGTGGAAAAAGATTAACAAGGACGAACCTTGGTACAGAGGGGAAACTCTTATTACAGGAATTGGCCAAGGCTTTATGACTGCAAGCCCTCTACAACTTGCCTTAGCAACAGCAGCTATAGCAAATAAAGGCCAGTTATTAACACCGCAAGTAATGATGCATTATCAATCAAAAAATGGTGATGTTTTTGAAGAGCAAAGTTCCAAATCTGATCAAATACCTATAAAGGACATCAGTAATTGGGAGTTAATTATTGAAGCAATGAAGCAAACGGTATATGGCAAATTTGGCACAGCCAAAAGACTTAACAATAAACTCCAATATAGCCTAGCTGGTAAAACCGGTACTGCGCAGGTTTTTGGTCTTGACCCAGAAGAAGAGTATATTGCTGAAAATATTGAAGAAAAATTAAGGGATCATGCTCTATTTACTGGATTTGCGCCTATTGAAGACCCGCAAGTCGCAATTGCTATTATTGTTGAAAATGCAGGTAGTGGAAGCTCAAAAGCAGCGCCTTTGGCTAGAGAATTATTAGACGAGTATTTTATTAAAAATCCAGTTGCGCTAAATACAATAAATTAGATTAAATCTCTTTATAGCTTTTGAGCATAGAATTTTTTTCTAAAGTCAGAAAATGTATTACTCTTGATTGCCTCTCTAATTGACTTCATCAAATGCTGATAATAAAAAAGGTTATGAAGAGTATTTAGGCGAGACCCTAGGATTTCATTTGATTTTTGAAGGTGGTGGAGGTATGCCCTTGAATAATTTTTACAAGTTGAGCAATTACAATGAGGATCTAAAGGGCCTGTATCTTTCTTATGTTTTGCATTTCGAATTTTTACAACGCCCTCTGAGGTAAATAAATACCCATTTCTTGCATTACGCGATGGCATTACACAATCGAACATATCAACCCCACATGCAACACCTTCAACTAAGTCTGAAGGTGTTCCAACACCCATGAGATATCTTGGCTTGTTTGAAGGCATATGATCAGGTAAGTAGCTAAGAACACCCATCATTTCTTCTTTTGACTCTCCAACCGACAAACCACCAATAGCATAACCATCAAAATCCATCTCAACTAATGACTCAGCTGACTGAAGACGAAGCTCTTTATGCATTCCTCCCTGAATAATTCCAAAAAGAGCATTTTTATTCTTGAGCCTTTGGTGCTCTTCTAAAGATCTTTTTGCCCATCTTAATGAAAGCTGCATAGATTGATCAACAACATTTTTTTCAGCAGGATAAGCGGTGCAATCATCAAATATCATAACAATATCTGAGCCCAGTTTATGCTGAATTTGCATAGATTCCTCAGGGCCCATAAAAATTGCTGACCCATCCTTTGGTGATCTAAACTTGACACCCTGCTCAGTTATTTTCCGCATCTTACCCAAGCTAAAAACTTGGAACCCACCAGAATCAGTTAGTATTGGGCCAGACCAGTTCATAAAATCATGGAGATCACCATGAGCCTCAATAACTTCCGTTGTAGGCGTTATTGATAAATGAAATGTATTTCCTAAGATAATTTCAGCGCCTAAATCCTTTACCTCATCAACAGTCATTGCTTTAACTGTTCCATAAGTACCTACGGGCATAAAAGCTGGAGTATTAACCTCACCACGCTCAAAAGTCAACTTACCTAAGCGAGCTTTATTATCTGTATTTTTAAGTTCAAATTTCATAGCAAAATTATAAAAAGCATATGATTGTTTTAGTATTGGTGGAATGCTTGATTTATTTCATCAAACCCAAAGCCTCTTGATTGTAAAAAACGTTTTTGCTTAGCCTTTTCTTTATAATCTAAAAATTTGCTGTCTCCAAATTTTTTATACTTAACGTCTTTTGCTAGCTCAAACCAATTAAATAAAGTTAAATCAAACTTACTAATACCTCTTGATTTAAGCTCCATAGAAATTTTTACAGGCCCCTTGCCTTGGTTGAAGCGCATAAGTATAAAAGCCTCAGAAAACCTCTCATCACTTTGATATTTTTGCTCAGCTAATAAAGAGATACTGTCACTAATGACAGTATCATCAAATTCTTTAAGATTTAATTTTTGTCTTAATTCAAATTTGGAGTGCTCTCGCCTCATTAACATCTTTAATGCGACTGCGTAGCATTTACTTTGTTGACTTTGTTTCGTCATTATCACTCTTTACTGGCTGCATTTTGTCATTATCATTACTCATTAATTTCTCACGAATTTTCGCCTCAAGCATTTGACTCATTTTAGTATTCTCTATTAAGAAGTCGCGAGAATTATCCTTACCTTGGCCAATTCTTTCCCCTTCAACACTATACCAAGCTCCTGCCTTTTCAACAAAACCATGCTCAACTCCTAAATCAATTATCTCACTTTCTCTTGAGATGCCTTGATTATATAAAATTTGAAACTCCGCCTTTTTAAATGGTGGGGCAACCTTATTTTTCAGAACCTTAACGCGCGTCTCATTACCAAGAATTTCATCACCTTTTTTAATAGCGCCAATTCTTCGAATATCGAGTCTTACAGAAGCATAAAATTTAAGGGCATTTCCACCAGTTGTAGTCTCAGGATTGCCAAACATCACGCCAATCTTCATTCTAAGTTGGTTGATAAAGATTACCATAGTGTTGGTTCGCTTTATATTGGATGTAAGCTTCCTTAATGCTTGAGACATCAATCTGGCTTGTAAGCCCATATGCGACGCACCCATTTCACCTTCAATTTCAGCTTTAGGAGTTAACGCAGCAACTGAGTCAATAACAACAATATCAACACTTCCAGAGCGAACTAGCATATCTGTAATTTCTAAAGCTTGCTCACCAGTATCAGGTTGGGAAATTAGAAGATCATCTGTATTTACGCCCAATTTTCTTGCATAAGAAGGATCTAAAGCGTGTTCTGCATCTATAAATGCTGCCGTTCCACCTAATTTTTGCATTTCCGCAATAACATGAAGAGTCATAGTTGTTTTTCCTGAAGACTCAGGGCCATAAATTTCAACAACTCTACCTCTAGGTAAGCCACCAATTCCTAAAGCTATATCAAGGCTTAAACTACCCGTTGAAACAGCTTCAATATCACTTCTCGCCTCTTCGTCACCCAAAAACATAACTGACCCTTTTCCAAACTGTTTTTCAATTTGTCCAAGTGCTACTTGTAGTGCTTGTTTTTTCTTTTCATCCACTCCGTTCTCCCGCGTAAAATGATAATAAATTTATATGCAATTATTATAATGGCTTTCACTCATCAAGATACAGAATGTATGACTCTTGCACTCAAACTTTCTCAGTTTGGTCGCAAAGCTGTTGGCGGAAATCCAATGGTGGGGTGTGTGATTTCTCGTGATGACAAAATTATTGCTCAAGACTACCATCGCCTTTATGGAAAGGCACATGCAGAGGTGAATGCCTTAGAAAAAATTAATTACAAAGGTGAGAATACTAAGGTATATATTACTCTTGAGCCATGCTCTCATTTTGGCAAGACGCCGCCATGCGCTGAAGCACTTATTAATGCTGGAGTGAAGAAAGTTTGTATTGCAATGCTTGATCCAAATCCATTAGTTTCTGGAAAAGGAATTAAGTTACTTCAGGATAGTGGCATTGAGGTTGAAGTTGGGTTGCTTGAAAAGGAAGCTAAAGAAATTAATCGCGGATTTATCAAAAGAATGAAGAGTGGTTTACCATTTGTAACGTCAAAAATTGCAATGAGCATAGATGGAAGAACGGCAATGAAGAGTGGAGAGAGCAAATGGATTACTTCTGAAGCCTCTCGAAAGGATGTTCAAATACTCCGAAGCTTAAATCAGGCCATCATGACAGGCTCAGGAACAATCAAAAGTGATAACCCAATGATGACTGTTAGGGCTGAGAATGCAGATTCAAAACCACTACGCGTTGTTATTGATAGTAATAACATTATTACTGATAAATCTCTTAATATTTTTTCATCTGATGCTGAAACACTCATTTTAAATAATAATAATTCAGAAATCCTTTCTAATGGAAAGTTAGATCTGAAATCTGCGCTTATAAAACTTGGAAAAATGGGTATTAATAATTTACTTCTAGAAGCAGGTAGTGGCCTTAATGGAGCAATGACTGAGGCTGGGCTCATTGATGAGTTTATTATCTATACTGCTCCATTAATACTTGGAAGTGACGCTAACCCAATGATAGAACTTCCTTTAAAAAAAATGTCTGACCAAATCAAACTTAATATTGTTGAGCTTAGTCAAATAGATTGTGACATTAAAATTAGAGCCACTATCAAATGAACAACTTAACAAATAAAAGAATTCTACTAGGAGTTAGCGGCTCTATTGCTGCCTATAAATCACCTGACATTGTAAGAAGATTGCAAGATTTAGGGGCAGAAGTTAGAGTCATTATTACAAGTGGAGGCAGAGAATTCGTTAGTGAGCTATCACTTCAAACGGTTTCAAAAAATAAAGTTCATGATAACCTCTGGGATAAAGAATCAGAACTAGCTATGGGCCACATTGAACTCGCAAAATGGGCTGATGCTGTAATCATAGCTCCAGCATCAGCAAATACAATAGCCAGACTTTGTCATGGAAAAGCAGATGATTTACTAGCCACAGTTATTCTTGCAACAAATGCTTCTGTATTAATTGCCCCATCAATGAACCAACAAATGTTTGCATCAAAAGCAATCAAGGAAAACCTTAAGATACTTAATAATAGAGGCGTAGTTACCATTGAGCCAGGATTTGGAGAGCAAGCTTGTGGAGATGTAGGTGAAGGCAGGTTAGCTGAGCCAATAGAAATTGCAAAACAAGTAGCAAATATTTTTTCAAATAATACTCTTAGTGGAAAAAAAGTACTAATAACAATAGGTGGAACTATTGAAGCAATAGATCCAGTGAGGTATATATCAAATTATAGTAGCGGAAAAATGGGAATGGCTCTTGCGCATGCCTGTATCCATGCTGGGGCAGAAACAACACTAATAGTTGGATCGATATCAGTTGAAGTGGAAAAAAGAGCTGAAATAACTTATATTTCTAGCGCAGATGAAATGTACGATGCAGTCATGAAAAAAATACACACTCAAGATTTATTTATCAGCTGTGCTGCTGTTGCAGACTTCAGGCCAACGAAAATAAGCCTAAATAAAATAAAAAAAGATAGCAATTTAGCATCAATTGAGCTTACAAAAAACAAAGATATTTTAGAAAGTGTTTGCAAGCTTAAAGACAAACCAATCTGCATTGGATTTGCAGCTGAAACTGAAAATTTTCTTGCCAATGCAATAGCTAAATTAAAAAACAAGAAGTGTGATGCAATTATTTTAAATGACATTTCA